>NZ_NPIH01000188.1 GCF_012275575.1 Paraburkholderia sp. SG-MS1
GCTCAACGAGGCCGAACTGATGGCGCTGACCGGGATAGGCAGAACGCCGGTGCACCAGGCGCTGCACCGCCTCGTGCACGAAGGCATGCTGACCATCATGCC
Organism: Paraburkholderia sp. SG-MS1; assembly: GCF_012275575.1. Lineage (GTDB taxonomy): Bacteria > Pseudomonadota > Gammaproteobacteria > Burkholderiales > Burkholderiaceae > Paraburkholderia. Next base: position 103 of record NZ_NPIH01000188.1, read on the forward strand.
GCGAAAGGGCATCATGGTCCGGCCGGTTTCGCTCGACGACGTGCTGGCGATCATCGACGTGCGTCTCGTCAACGAAAGCTACTGCGTCGAGCTCGCCGCGCGCCACGCGCAGCAGCACGACTACGACGCGATGCAGGCGCTGCTGGACCGCTCGTCGGTGTGCGTCGCCGCACACGACGTCGAAGGGATGATGGACATCGATCGCGAGTTTCATCTGGCCGTCTCGGCCGCCTCGCGCAATCCGGTGCTTGCCGACATCCTGCGCGGGTTGCATGAGCGTTCGCTGCGCTTCTGGTTCATTTCGCTGTCCGAGCCGCATCATCTCGAAGACGTCCATGAAGAACATCTCGAACTATTCCGGCTGCTGCGCGAACGCGATGCCGAAGGCGCGCGTCAATCAGTGCAGAAGCATATCGAGGCGTTCCGCGCGACGCTCTTCAACCGCATCTGAAGCATCCGGATCGCACGCGTCACGGTGCGTCACGGCGACGGTTTTTGAGCGCACACAGGTTTGCCATCTTCATTAGCCACCCTCACCTGCCGCATCCCCTGATCAACCGGCTTCGCCCGGTTCAACCGGATTCTCACCGACATCATGGCCACTGAATTCACGCCCTTCCCGCCGCTAGCCCAGCTTGCCGCCGACCTCGCCGCCGGACGCACCACGAGCCGCGCGCTCGTCGAAACCGCGCTCGAACGGATCGAAGATCCGGCCGGCCAGGGCGCGACCGCCTTCATGCACGTCGACGCCGGCAGCGCCCGCGCCGCCGCCGACGCGCATGACCGCCTGCGCGCAGCCGGCACCGTGCTCTCGCCGCTCGCCGGCATTCCGGTGTCGGTCAAGGACCTGTTCGACATCGAAGGCCAGCCGACCCGGGCGGGCTCCGTCGTGCTCGCCGACGCCCCGCCCGCGAAAACCGACGCCGTCGCGGTCGCGCGTTTGAAGCGGGCCGGCGCGGTGATCGTCGGACGCACCAACATGAGCGAGTTCGCGTTTTCCGGGCTCGGCCTGAATCCGCACTACGGCAATCCGCTCTCGCCGTACCGGCGCAACGTGAAAGGCGACGAGCGGATTTCAGGCGGCTCGTCCTCGGGCGCGGCGGCCTCGGTGGCCGACGGCATGGCGGCCGTCGCGCTCGGCACCGACACCGGCGGCTCGATCCGCATCCCGGCCGCCCTGTGCGGCCTGACCGGCTTCAAGCCGACCGCCTCGCGCATCCCGAAACAGGGCGGCGTGCCGCTCTCGACGACGCTCGATTCGTTTGGGCCGATCGGCGTGTCGGTCGCGTGCTGCGCGCTCGTCGACCGGATGCTGGGCGGGTTGGAGCCGCGCATTCCGGCCGCGCGTCCGCTCGAAGGCGTGCGCCTCGGCGTGCTGACGAACTTCGTCACCGACGGCGTCGAGCCGGCGGTCGCCGCCGCGATCGACACCGCGCTCAAGCACCTCGAAGCGGCCGGCGCGATCGTCAGCGAAGTGCGTTTCGCGCCGCTCGACCGCTTGCCCGACATCAACCGCTTCGGCTTCTCGCCGATCGAAGCGTATGCGTGGCATCGGCCGCTGCTCGAGACGCATCGCGAGCAATACGACCCGCGCGTGCTCACGCGCATCCTCAAAGGTCAGCCCGCCAGCGCCGTCGACTATCTGGACCTGCTTGCCGCACGCGAGGCCATGCTTGCGGAAGCCGCGCGCACCCTGTGGCAGCGCTTCGACGCGGTGGTCGCGCCGACCGTGCCGGTGCTGCCGCCGCGCGTGGCCGACCTGATCCACGACGACGACGCCTTTGGCCGCACCAATGCGCTGATCCTGCGCAACCCGAGCGCGTTCAACTTCCTCGATACCTGTGCGCTGTCGCTGCCCTGCCATCTGCGCGGTGACGCGCCCGTCGGACTGATGCTGGCGGGCGCGCCGCACGCCGACGATGCGCTGCTGGCGATCGGGCGCGGCGCGGAGGCGGTGCTCAACGCGATTCGTTGAGCGGGAGGGGGCGGCGAGTGAGGCGCCGGGCGGCTTGGGAGGTCCAGTGATCCAGCAGTCCAGCGGACGCAATAGTGCGATAAGCGTCGGGGCAGGGGTTCGCGCTAGAATCGCGGGCACCTGCCCTTTTGTCTTCAGACCGCCCTACGATCCATGAACAACGACACTGCAATGCTGCGCCGCGAGCGCTCCCTGCTGGTTCTGCTTGGCCTGATCTGTGTCGCCCTGGTGGGCGGTGCGTTGTACCTGCAGTACTTTCTGCACGAAGACCCGTGCCCGTTGTGCATCATCCAGCGCTATTTCTTCCTGCTGATTGCGATCTTCGCGTTCCTCGGCGCCCGCTTCAACCACTGGCGCGGCGTGCGTCTGCTGGAATTGCTGGCGGCGTTGTCGGCGCTCGCGGGCATCGTGACGGCCGCGCGGCACGTGTATGTGCAGGCCAATCCGGGCTTTAGCTGCGGCTTCGACGCGCTGCAGCCGGTGGTCGACGGTCTGCCGCCCGCCCATTGGCTGCCGGGCGTGTTCAAGGTGGCCGGCCTGTGCGAAACGGCCTATCCGCCGATTCTCGGCCTGACGCTGCCGATGTGGTCGCTGGTCGCATTCGTGCTCGCGTTCATTCCGCTGGTGATGAGCCTGATCCGCAATCGCCGCCGGATCGCCTGAACGCGCTTCCCAGCTTCCTGTCCCGACACCACGCCGGACTTCGCGTCGCCGGTCGCGGCGGCCGAAGGCCGGCGTTTTTTCGTCGGCTTGGCTTGTGCGAGCGCCTTTGCAATGCCGGGCAATGAATCGGCAAGAACCGCGGCATCCACGCGGCAATAACCGGCAAGCATCCGCCTGGCGCCCGCCCCCCGTGCGGCTTTTGCCCAATCCCGCCCGCCCACGCAACTTCCCGTCGCCGCGCGAATCGTACTGAAGCGACGGACTGCTCATGACCATCGCCGAATAAGCTTCATGCGACATGGGAAATATTTTCGGGTCGCGGTAATGCTATCTTGGGAACCGGATGGCGATCTACGTGCGCGAGGCCGGCTTTGGCGACCCCATGCGTAACGCGCGCCCGGTCCGCACTGTCTTTCGGATTCGCCATGACAACGCAAACCATCCGCTTCTATCACCAGGGGTCCGTCCGCGAGGTCGCGGGCGTCCCGGCGACGCGCACCGTGCTCCAGCACCTGCGCGAGGACGCGTTGTGCACCGGCACCAAGGAAGGCTGCGCGGAAGGCGACTGCGGCGCCTGCACGGTGGTCGTCGGTGAACTGGACGCGCGCGGCGCGCTCGCGCTCAAAGCGGTCAACGCTTGCATCCAGTTCCTGCCCACGTTGGACGGCAAAGCGCTCTTCACCGTCGAAGACCTGCGCGCCGCCGACGGCTCGCTGCACCCCGTGCAGCAGGCCATGGTCGATTGCCACGGTTCGCAATGCGGCTTCTGCACGCCCGGTTTCGTGATGTCGATGTGGGCGCTGTACGAAAACCAGCCCGCCGACGCCGGCCTGCCCACCCGCGACGAAATCAACGCCGCGCTGTCCGGCAATTTGTGCCGCTGCACCGGCTACCGGCCGATCGTCGAGGCGTCGCAGAAGATGTTCGACTATCCGCACTACCCGCGCGTGACGCTGGACCGCCCCGCCATCGCGGACACGTTGCGCGACCTGCAACGCCGCGCCACCTTCGAATACGGCGCGCCCGATGCACGCGGCGCGGCGTTCGGCTTGCCCACCTTCCGCGCGCCGGTCACGCTCGATGCGTTCGCCACGCTGCGTGCCGCCCATCCTCAGGCACGGGTACTCGCCGGCAGCACCGACGTCGGCCTGTGGGTCACCAAGCAGTTCCGCGATCTCGGCGACATTTTGTACATCGGCAACGTCGCCGAACTGAAAACCATCGAACGCGATGCGCAGACGCTGACGATCGGCGCGGCCGTCACGCTCGAAGACGCGTACGCGGCGCTCGCCGTCGATTATCCCGAACTCGCCGAACTGTGGACGCGCTTCGCGTCGCTGCCGATCCGCAACGCCGGCACGCTCGGCGGCAATGTCGCGAACGGCTCGCCGATCGGCGATTCGATGCCCGCGCTGCTCGCGCTCGGCGCGGAAGTCGTGCTGCGCCACGGCCCGACCCGCCGCACGCTGCCGCTCGACGCGTTCTACCTCGGCTATCAGAAAACCGCGCTCGACTCCGGCGAATTCGTTGCGGCGCTGCGCGTGCCACGCCCGGCGGGCAACCTGCGCTTTCGCACTTACAAGGTGTCGAAGCGCTACGATCAGGACATCTCGGCGGTATGCGCGGCGTTCGCACTCCACCTCGATGACGACGGCGCGATTCAGACCGCGCGCATCGCTTTCGGCGGCATGGCGGCCACGCCGAAGCGCGCCGCGCAAACCGAAGCCGTGCTGAACGGCGCAACCTGGAACGAAAGCACCGCGCGGCAGGCGATGAACGCGCTCGTCGCCGATTACCAGCCGCTCACCGACATGCGCGCGTCGAGTGCCTACCGGCTGAAGGTGGCGCGCAACCTGCTCTGGCGTTTTCATCTCGAAACGCGCCGGGACGGGCCGCTCGCGCTGCTCGAAGTGAATGCGTTCGGCTTCGCGGCCGCGCTGTCAGGCGTACCGGCGATGCCCGATGCGGCCGCAGCGAAGGAGCCATCGTGATGAACCGCACCGATGCTTTCGTCGAACACGCGGGCGGAGCGCTTGCCGCCCAGCACGCCGCCGCGCATGAACATGACAACGACGCCGCGATCGGCGTATCGCTGCCGCATGAATCGGCTGCACTGCATGTGAGCGGCGAAGCCACCTACACGGACGACATCGCCGAACTGCACGGCACGCTGCACGCGGCGCTCGGACTGTCGCGCCATGCGCACGCGCGGATCGTGTCGATGGATCTGGACGCGGTGAGAAAAGCGCCCGGCGTGATCGCGGTGCTGAGCGCCGCGGACATCCCCGGCGAAAACAATTGCGGCCCGGTGCTGCACGACGACCCGATCCTCGCCGTCGACGAAGTGCTGTATCTCGGCCAGCCGGTGTTTGCGGTCATTGCCGAGAGCCACGAACTGGCGCGCCGGGCGGCAGCGCTCGCAAAAAGCGACGACGTGATCCGCTATGAACCGCTCGAAGCCATCCTCACGCCCGCCCAAGCGAAGGCCGCGAAGCAGTTCGTGCTGCCGCCGCTGCATCTGAAACGCGGCGAGCCCGAGGCGAAGATCGCCGCCGCGCCGCATAGCATCAGCGGCACGTTCGAGGTGGGCGGCCAGGAGCAGTTTTATCTGGAAGGCCAGGTCGCCTACGCAGTGCCGAAGGAAATGGACGGCATGCTTGTCTACAGTTCGACGCAGCATCCGAGCGAAATGCAGCAGGTGGTCGCGCATATGCTCGACTGGCCCGCGCACAACGTCGTGTGCGAATGCCGGCGCATGGGCGGCGGCTTCGGCGGCAAGGAATCGCAGTCGGCCCTGTTCGCGTGCGTGGCGGCGTTGGCCGCGAAGCTGCTGCGTCGTCCGGTCAAACTGCGCGCCGATCGCGACGACGATTTCATGATCACCGGCAAGCGCCACGACGCGGTCTACGAGTACGAAGCGGGCTTCGACGACACCGGCCGCATTCTCGGCGCGCGCGTCGAAATCGCTTTGCGCGCGGGCTATTCGGCTGACCTGTCGGGCGCGGTAGCGACGCGCGCCGTGTGCCACTTCGACAACGCGTACTACCTCTGCGATGTCGATATCGTCGCGCTGTGCTGCAAGACCAACACGCAATCGAACACCGCGTTCCGCGGCTTCGGCGGACCACAAGGCGCGCTCGTAATGGAAGTGATGCTCGACGGCATCGCGCGTCAGTTGAACCGCGACCCGCTCGACGTGCGTCTGGCCAACTACTACGGCGTCGGCGAACGCGATACGACGCCGTATGGGCAGCGCGTCACAGACAACATCATCGCGCCGCTGACCGACGCGCTGCTCGATAGCAGCGACTACCGCGCACGGCGCGCGGCGCTCGCCGCCTTCAACGCGAGCAGTCCGGTGCTCAAGCGCGGCATCGCATTTTCGCCGGTCAAGTTCGGCATCTCGTTCAACGTGCCGTTTCTCAACCAGGCCGGCGCGCTGGTGCACGTGTATAAGGACGGCTCGGTGCTCGTCAATCACGGCGGCACCGAGATGGGCCAGGGGCTCAACACGAAGGTCGCGCAGGTGGTCGCGAATCAGTTCGGTTTGCCGCTCTCGCGCGTGCGGGTGACGGCGACGGATACCTCCAAGGTCGCGAATACGTCGGCGACCGCGGCGTCGACCGGCAGCGATCTGAACGGCAAAGCGGCCGAAGCGGCGGCGCGCACGATTCGCGCGCGGCTCGCGGAACTCGCGGTCAAACAGCTCGGCGGCAATGCGCAAGACGCGCAGTTCGCCAATAGCACGGTGTCGGTGAACGGCGGCGCCATGCCCTTCGAACAACTGGTCGGCGCGGCGTATCTCGCGCGCGTGCAGTTGTGGTCGGACGGTTTCTACACGACGCCGAAAGTGCACTGGGATGCGAAGACGCTGACCGGCCATCCGTTCTATTACTTTGCCTACGGCGCAGCGGTATCCGAAGTCGTGATCGACACGCTGACCGGCGAATGGAAACTGCTGCGCGCGGACGTGCTGCACGACGCCGGCCAGTCGATCAATCCGGCGATCGACATCGGCCAGGTGGAAGGCGGCTTCATTCAGGGCATGGGCTGGCTCACCACCGAGGAACTCTGGTGGAACCGCGATGGCCGGCTGATGACGCACGCGCCGTCCACGTACAAGATTCCCGCCGTCAGCGACACGCCCGCCGCGTTCTATGTGCAGCTCTATCAGAACCAGAACGCGGAGCCGACCGTGTTCCGCTCGAAAGCTGTCGGCGAGCCGCCGCTTCTGCTGCCGTTCTCGGTGTTCCTTGCGATTCGCGACGCGATCGCGGCGGCCGTGCCAGGCGCGCAACCTGCTCCACCGTTACGCGCGCCGGCCACGCCCGAAGCGATACTCGATGCGCTGGACGCGTTGCAGTCCGCCTATGCAACCGAACAATCCGCCACGCAGACGAGCACCGGCGCGACGGCCTGAATACAAGCGCAATAGAATGACCGGAATGAATCAACCCCACGGCCTGACGCGACACGAACGCGTCAGGGCGCACCCACAAGCGCACGCAAAAGCGCAACCGGCCGCGTGGACACCCTGCGCGGCCCTGCATGGAGAACTGCCGGATGCAAGCCTGGCTACCTGAGCTACAACAACTGCTCGCGCATGGCGACGCCGCCGTGCTGGTGACGGTCGCGCGCGTCGAAGGGTCGGCGCCGCGCGAAGCCGGCACCAAGATGATCGTCACCCGCGAATCGGCGAAGCATACGATCGGCGGCGGCCATCTCGAATGGAAGGCGATCGAGACCGCGCGCCAGGTGCTGCGCGACGGCATGCGCTCGCCGCATATGCGCCGGCTGGAGCGTTTCGCGCTCGGCCCGAGCCTCGGCCAATGCTGCGGCGGCGCGGTGATACTCGCGTTCGAGCGGCTCGACATCGGCGACCTCGGCTGGATCACGTCGCTCGCGAAACGCGTGGCCGCGGGTCAATCGACGGTGCGTAGCGTATCATTCGGCCCCGCGCCGGACGCGGTGATGCTGTCCGAGCCCGAGCCGGGCGTCGATGCCGCCGACTGCCTGCTGTGGGACGGCGCCGGTTTCGACGACAGCAGTGCGCTGCTCACCGAAACCATCGCGCCGGGCGACTTTGCCGTCGTGCTGTTCGGCGCGGGCCATGTGGGCGCCGCGCTCGTGCGCGTGCTGGCCACGCTGCCCTGCACCGTGCGCTGGGTCGACGAACGCGACGCGCAATTCCCGCCGCTCGAATCGCTGCACGCGCCGAACGTCAAGCTCGATCCGAACGACGCGCCCGACGAAGCGATCGATCAGGCCGCGCCGAACACATACTTCATCGTGATGACGCACAATCATGCGCTCGATCTCGAACTGGCCGAGCGCATTCTGCGGCGCGGCGACTTCGCGTTCTTCGGCATGATCGGCTCGCATAGCAAGCGCAAGCAGTTCGAACACCGGCTCGCGGCGCGCGGCATCGACCCGTCGCAGATCGCGCGGATGAAGTGTCCGCTCGGCGTCGACGGCATCGTCGACAAGTCGCCGGAGATCATCGCGATCTCGGCGGCCGCGCAGGTGCTGCAGGCCGTCGAGGCGAACGCGGGCACGCATCACGCGCCGCAAGCGGTCTGACACGGCGACGCACGACTCACGGCGCGCACCGGCTCCAACACACTTCAAACCACCATGACTACAACGACCGCCACCACGATCTCCCCCTCGCTCGCCGATAAAACCGCGCGGGCGCCGAAGGCCGAGCTGCACATTCATATCGAAGGCTCGCTCGAACCCGAACTGATTTTCGCGCTCGCCGGGCGCAACGGCGTGAAGCTCGCGTACGACTCGATCGACGCGCTGCGCGCCGCCTACGCGTTCACCGATCTGCAATCGTTCCTCGACATCTACTACGCGGGCGCGAGCGTGCTGCTGCACGAGCAGGACTTCTACGACATGACGATGGCGTATGTCGAACGGTGTCTCGCCGACAACGTGATTCACAGCGAAATCTTCTTCGACCCGCAGACGCACACCGAACGCGGCGTGCCGATCGCCACCGTCGTAGCCGGCATCGAACGCGCACTCGCCGACGCGGAAAAACGCGGCATGACGAGCAAGCTGATTCTGTGCTTCCTGCGCCATCTGTCCGAAGAGGATGCGCTCGCCACCTTCGACGAAGCACTGCCTCTGTTCGAGCAGTACAAGCACCGGTTGATCGGTGTCGGCCTCGACTCGTCGGAGCGCGGCCATCCGCCGTCGAAGTTCGAACGCGTGTTCGCGAAGGCGCGCGCGCTCGGCCTGAAACTCGTCGCGCACGCGGGCGAGGAAGGGCCGCCCTCGTACATCTACGAAGCGCTCGATCTCCTGAAAGTGGACCGCGTCGATCATGGCGTGCGGAGCATCGAGGACCCGGCGCTCGTCACGCGTCTGGCCGACTCGCGCGTCGCGTTGACCGTGTGCCCGCTGTCGAACCTGAAGCTCTGCGTGTTCGACGACCTCACCAGGCACACGTTGAAGGACCTGCTCGATCGCGGCGTCGCGGTGACGGTGAATTCCGACGACCCGGCCTACTTCGGCGGCTACGTGAACGCCAACTATCTCGCCACCATCGACGCGTTGAAGCTCAACGACGCCGAGGTGTACACGATCATCCGCAACAGCTTCGAAGCGTCGTTCGTGACACCTGAGGAGCGTGGCGCGCTGATCGCGAAGCTCGACGCGCACTGGCATCCAAGCGGCCCGCACTGACGGTGCCGACATGAAGTGGCCAAGGGCGGCACGGTTTGTCCGTGCGCGCCGCCCGGTTTTTCACATTCGGAGACGGTTTTTCCATGACTCAAGCGACTAACCCGGCCCACCCGGCCAAAGCAGCGCCGTCGGCATTTCGCGCGCAACTGCTGAGCTTCACCGGCGACCCCGCGCAGTCGCCCGCTGCGGCGGTGTTCCATGAGGACGGCCTATTGATCGTCGAGGACGGCCACGTGGCCGCGGCGGGCGCGTATGCGGCGCTCGCGTCGCGGCTCGCGCCGGGCACCGAGGTGCAGGACATGCGCGACAAGCTGATCGTGCCGGGATTCATCGATACGCACATTCACTTTCCGCAAACGGACATGATTGCGTCGCCGGCGCCGGGTTTGTTGCCGTGGCTCGACACCTACACGTTTCCGACCGAGCGCCGCTTCACCGATCCGGCGTATGCGCGCGACACCGCGAGCTTTTTCGTCGACGAACTGCTCGCGTGCGGCACGACCACCGCGCTCGTGTACTGCACGGTTCACAAGGAATCCGCCGACGCGCTCTTCTCCAAGAGCGAAGCGCGCAATCTGCGGATGGTAGCGGGCAAAGTACTGATGGACCGCAACTGCCCCGAGTTCCTGCGCGACACCGCGCAATCGGGTTACGACGACAGCGCCGAACTGATCGGCCGCTGGCACAATCGCGGGCGCCAGATGTACGCGCTCACGCCCCGGTTCGCGCCGACTTCGACCGAAGCGCAACTCGAAGCGTGCGGCGTGCTGGCGCGCCAGCATCCGGACGTGTTCATTCAGAGCCATGTCGCGGAAAACGTCGACGAGGTGAAATGGGTCGCAGGTCTGTTCCCCGGCCACCGCAGCTATCTCGACATCTACGATCACTACGGCCTGCTGCGCCGCCGCGCGGTGTACGGCCATTGCATCCACCTCGACGAGGAGGATCGCCGGCGCATGGCGCAAACCGGCGCGGTCGCCTCGCATTGCCCGACCTCGAACCTGTTTCTCGGCAGCGGCCTGTTCGACTTCGACAAGGCCGATGCGGCAGGCATGCCGATCGCGCTGGCGACCGACGTCGGCGGCGGCACCTCGTTCTCGATGCTGCAAACGATGAACGAAGCGCACAAGGTCGCGCGGCTCGGTGGCCATCATCTGAGCGCGACGCGCATGTTCTATCTGGCGACCGCGGGTGCGGCTGAAGCGCTCGATCTCGCGGACAAGGTCGGTACGCTGAAGCCGAATTCGGAAGCGGACTTCGTCGTGCTCGATCCGCAGGCGACGCCGTTGTTGGCGCGCCGCACGGCGCGCACCGAATCGCTGGAAGAGTTGCTGTTCGCGTTCGCGCTGCTCGGCGACGATCGGGCGGTCTACGAAACGTATGCGGCCGGCAAGCGTGTGCATCGTCGCGACGATGTGCGGCAGCATGCGGCGCGGGCGGCGTGGATGGTGGCTTGAGTACGCGCTGATCGCGACATGACGAGGCGGCCTCGGTCGGGCCGCGGAATGAAAAACGGCGCTTCGATCAGGAAGCGCCGTTTTCATTTGACCTCTTGAACATACGGATCAAACGATGCCGCCGCTCACCGCTGCATACACACCTCATGCAGCGCAGTGAGCCGCCGCACCGGATCGGCGACATACGGATTCGACTCGTCCCACGCATACCCCGCCAGCACCGCGCTGATCATGCGGCGAATCGACGGCACCTGGTCCGGGTAATAGATGATGTCCTGCAACTCGCCGCTGTACCAACGCTCGACGAACGCGCGGAACGTGTCGATGCCTTTGCGCAGCGGCACGTCGTAGTCCGCCGACCAGTCGACCGTCTCGCCGTCGAGTTGCCGGTTCAACGTGTGCGCCGCGAGATGCGCCGAACGCAGCGCGATCGTCACCCCGGACGAGAACACCGGATCGAGAAATTCGCCGGCATTGCCGAGCAGCGCGTAACCGGGGCCATGCAGGCGCTCGACGTTCGCCGCGTAACCGCCGATATGCCGCACCGGCATCAGAAACGGCGCGTGACCGATCAGCCGGTTCAGCGTCGGCTCCTGCTGGATCAGCGCGCGCAACGTCGCGTCGCGCTCCGCTTCCGGTACGTCGAGAAAACTCGCCTCGGCCACGCACCCCACCGACGAGCGCCCGCCCGCCAGCGGAATCATCCAGAACCACACGTCGCGGCGCCCGGGATGCGTCGCGATGCAGATCTTGTTGCGGTCGCTCGCACCGACCGGAATACCGTCGCGCACGTGCGTGAAAATCGCGGCGCGCGTCGGCATCCGCGTCGGTGATTCGAGATTCAGCAGACGCGGCAGCACGCGTCCGAAGCCGCTCGCATCGAGCACGAAACGCGCCTCGACCTGATACGCGTGATCCGCCTCGTCGATCACGTCGACGAGCGGCGTGGCACCGGTATGCACCGCGCGCACCGTATGGCCGAAGCGCACGTCGGCGCCCTGCCCGGCGGCGCAGCGAATCAGGATGTCGTCGAACACCGCGCGCTCGACCTGATAGGTGGTGCCCCAACCGGCCGAATGCTTGTCACGGAAATCGAACGACGACGACTGGTCGCGATACACGAAATGCGCGCCGTTCTTTTGCTGAAAGCCCGCTTCGACCACGGCCTGCAACATCCCCGCTTCTTCGAGGTAGGCCATGCTTTGCGGCAGCAGACTCTCACCGATCGAGAAACGCGGGAAAGGCTGACGCTCCAGCACCAGCACGGAACGGCCCGCCTGACGCAATAACGCGGCCGCTACCGCACCGGCCGGTCCGGCTCCGATAATCGCCACATCGACGCTCACGCGCTTTGATAAATGTGTGCTCACAATTGCCCCAATGGTTTGCATGCGGGGCGCCACCATGCAGCGCCCTTACTTCTCGTTACAATCACGCCTCTGACTGCAAGAACAACATTTCGCCGGGAGTGCAGCGTGTCGCCAACCGAAATATCCAGTGTGCCGTTCGTACCGGAGACGGCTTTCGGCATCTGGTTCCTGCGCACTCGCACGTGGGAGCATCATGTGCTGCGCGTCGCGATCAACGATCTCAAACGTTTGATCGACGCTCCCCTGTCTGACGCACCGGTCATCGTCGACGTCGGCTGCGGGCAAGGCATTTCGTTTCGCCTGCTCGCCGACGCGTTCAATCCGCGCCGTATTGTCGGCATCGATTTCCATGCGCCGTCGCTCGCGCTTGCCGCCGATGCGGCCCGGGCGTGCCGTCCCGCGCTGACCGACATCGAACTGCTGCATGGCGACTGCGCGAAGCTGCCGCTGCCCGACGCCAGCGCCGATATCGTGTTCTGCCATCAAACCTTCCATCATCTCGTCGAGCAGGAGCGTGCGCTCGCCGAGTTCCGCCGCGTGCTCAAGCCGGGCGGCATCCTGCTGTTCGCCGAATCGACCGATGCGTACATCAGGTCCTGGGTGATCCGGCTGCTGTTCCGTCATCCGATGCAGGTGCAAAAGAGCGCCGACGGCTACCTCGACATGATTCGCCGCGGCGGCTTCAACTTTGGCCAGCGCAACGTCTCGCTGCCTTATCTCTGGTGGAGCCGCGCGAAGGACTTCGGTCTGCTCGAACGGCTCGGTCTGCATCGCCCGCAACCGGGTAAGCGTCGTGAGACGCTCGTCAATGTTGCGGCGGTCAAGGCTGATTAAAGCCGGTTACAGCGCGCCTTCTTCGAGAACCGCGTAGCAAAGGCGCCTTGCCGCCTCGTTTCGACTCAATGCGCTTCGAGCACCACGAGTTGCCCGCGCACCGCAAGCGCCGCGGCGCTCGGACTCACGCCGCACGTGAAGTCGCTCGACGAACTGGTTTCGGTGCTATGAAAACGCGTCGACACGTCGATCACCGCATTCGCATGACGCGCGCGCGCCGCGTCGCGCAGCTTGCGCACGGCTTCGGCGAGCGCTTCGTGGCATGCGTCGTCGGGGCTCGAAACTTTGCGCGCGATGCGCACCGAATACGCGACCTCGCCCACCTGGCTCTGTACCGCCGGATGGTCCTGCTGACCGAAGAACACCGGCACCTCGCCACGCGACTCGCCACCGGCCGCCGCGAATGGCAGCGACTTCACCTGCGTCGCGCAACCCGCCTGCGTCAACGCCACCACGACAAGCGCACCCAGCACAGTCCATTTTTTCATTGTCGTCACCTTCGTTATTTTTAAAGTCGGGGCCGTTTTTCCCGGCCTCGTTGTGGGCCCATTCAACCGCCCTGCCATGCTTCGAACATCAGGCTCGCGCAACTGCCGCCGAACCCGAACGACACCGACATCGCCGTGTCGATACGCGCAGCGCGCGCGCTCCGCACGAGCGGCATGCCGATCACTTCCGGCTCGGGCGTGCCGACATCCGCCGTGCCCGCGATGAACCCATCGCGCATCATCAGGAGGGTGTAGATCGCCTCGTGCGCGCCGCACGCGCCGATCGAATGCCCCGTCATCCCTTTTGTCGACGAAAACGCCGGCATGCACTGCCCGGACGCGGCGCCGAATACGTCACTCAACGCGCGCAGCTCCTCGATGTCGCCGAGCGGCGTCGACGGTGCGTGCGTGTTGATGTAATCGGGCCGCCTGGCCGCCGCGTCGAGCGCGTCGCGCATCGCCCGCGCGATGCCGCCCGCGCGCGGGGCGACCATCGCCGCGCTGTCGGTGCAATCGCCGAAACCGGTCAGCTCCGCGTAAATGCGCGCGCCGCGCGCCAACGCGTGATCGAGCGCTTCGAGCACCAGCACGCCGCCGCCCGACGCGATCACGAAACCGTCGCGCTGCGTGTCGTACGGACGCGACGCGTGCTGCGGCGTGTCGTTGAAGCGCCGCGACAGCGCGCCCATCGCGTCGAACAGCAATGTCGTGTTGTCGTGCAGCGCTTCGCTGCCGCCGCTCAGCACGATCTGCTGGCGGCCGGTCTGGATCAGTTGCATCGCCTGGCCAATCGCGAGCGCCGAGGTCGTGCACGCCGACGACGGCGAATAGCTCACCCCTTCGAGCCCGAACACCTGCGCGACGTTCGCCGACGCGGTGCTGCTCATCGCATGCGGCACGATGTACGGCGGCACCTTTTCGACGCCGCGCGCCTGCGCGATCGCGAGCCCGGCGTCGTAGCTCGCCAGGGTGCCGACGCCCGAGCCGATCACCGCCCCGGCGCGCGGCGAGCGCAACGCGGCGGGCGCGAGCCCGGCGTCGTCGATCGCGTGACGCGCCGCGTGACAGGCGAAGCGCGCGGTGTCGCCCATGAAGCGTTCGAGCTTGCGCCCGAACGGCGGCTCGTGCGCGACCGACGCGACGCCCGCCACCTGCGAGCCGAACCCGCGCTCGCGCCACGCGTCGATCCGTTCGATGCGCGAGCGCCCCGCGCGCAACGCGGCGGACACGCCGTCGAGCGTATTGCCGAGGCACGACACGATCCCCATGCCGGTAACGACCACGCGTTGCAGCGCGACGCTCATCGAACGCGCCTGAAAATCAGCGACGTGTTGATGCCGCCGAATGCAAAGTTATTGCTCATCACATGTTCGGCATCGATCTCGCGCGCCGTGCCGACGATGTAGTCGAGCGGCGCGCAGGCCGGATCGACGTGGTCGAGGTTCAAGGTCGGCGCATACCAGTTGCGCTTCATCATCTCGATGGTCCACCACGCTTCGAGCGCGCCGCACGCACCGAGCGTGTGCCCGACGTAGCTCTTGAGCGAACTGATCGGCATGCGCTCGCCGAAGGTCTGCGCGGTCGCATGGCTCTCCGCGATGTCACCGCGATCGGTCGAGGTGCCGTGCGCGTTCACGTAGGCGATCGCTTCCGGCGGCAGTTGCGCGTCGCGCAGCGCGAGCTGCATGGCGAGCGCCATCGTGCCGGCGGTCGGCTGTGTCATGTGCGCGCCGTCCGAATTGCAGCCGAAGCCGACGATCTCCGCGTGAATCCGCGCGCCGCGCGCCACCGCGTGTTCGTATTCTTCGAGCACCAGCGTGGCCGCGCCTTCGCCGACCACGAGGCCGTCGCGCGCGGCATCGAAAGGACGCGGCGTCAGATGCGGCTCGTCGTTGCGCGTGCTGGTCGCGTACAGCGTGTCGAACACCGCGACTGCCGGGCCGGACAGTTCTTCCGCGCCGCCCGCGAGCATCAGCGTCTGCTTGCCGCTCTGGATCGCTTCGAACGCGTAGCCGATCGCCTGGCTGCCCGACGCGCACGCGCACGAAGTCGGAATGATCCGCCCTTTCAGATCCCAGAACAGGCTGACGTTGACCGCCGTGGTGTGCGGCATCATCTGCACGTAGCTGTTCGACGTGACGCTGCCCATCGAGCCGGTTTCGAGCATCGCGCCGAACGCGCGGATCGGCTGCACCGAGCCCGACGACGAGCCATACGCGACACCCATGCGGCCGTCGGCGATGCTCGGGTCGTCCGCGAGTCCCGCATCGGCGAGCGCGAGTTCGCTCGCGCGCACCGAGTACATCGACACCGGGCCCATCGAGCGCGTTTTCTTGCGCGGATAGTGGGCCGGCGCGTTGAAATGCGGCAGCGGACACGCGAGCCGCGTATGCAGCGCTTCGAAGTAATCCCATTCGGGCATGCGCCGCACCGCATTCTCGCCGCTTCTCAGGCGCGCTTCGATGACGTCCCAGCTATCGCCGAATGCGGTGACGCCGCCCATGCCGGTAATGACGACGCGCTTCATCACACCATCCCGCCATTGACGCCGATCACCTGGCGCGTCACATAGGAAGCCGCATCCGACATCAGGAAGCTGACCACCGAGGCGACCTCGGCAGGCTGGCCGACGCGGTTCATCGGCACCGTCTTCAAGGCCTGTTCGAGCGGCATCTGCTCGAGCATGCCCGTTTCGATCAGACCCGGCGCGACGCAATTGACGGTGATGTTGCGCGTCGCCAGTTCGACCGCGAGCGCCTTGGTCGCGCCGATCAGCCCGGCCTTCGCCGCGCTGTAATTGACCTGGCCGCGATTGCCCATCACGCCGGACACCGACGCGATCGTGACAATGCGCCCGCCCTTGCGCGCACGCACCATCGGCATGGTGAGCGGATGGACGACATTGTAGAACGCGTCGAGACCGGTCTCGATCACGATGTCCCAGTCTTCCTCGGTGAGCGCGGGAAACGCGGCGTCGCGCGTCACGCCCGCGCTGCATACGATGCCGTAGTACGGCCCGTGTGCGGCGACGTCCGCTTCGAGCACCTCGCGGCACGCGGCGCGCTCGCGCACGTCGAACTGCAGCACGCGCGCCGTGCCGCCTTGCGCGGCGATGCCCGTCGCAACCGCGTCGGCTTCGCTGCGTCCCGTGCGGCAATGCACGGAGAGCGCGAAGCCGTCGGCGGCCAACTGGTACGCAATCGCGCGGCCAATGCCGCGGCTTGCGCCGGTAACGAGAACACGCCGGCTCATGAACTGAAACTCCCTTCGATGAATGACTGGAAATCGGGCGGTTGAAAAACCTTGATGACGGCCTCGGCGCAACACACGTCGCCGTGATGGATCGTGCATTCGTATGCGCCGTGGCCTTCCTCGCTGCGCAGCAGTTCGAGAACGCGGATCGTGAGACACGCGCCGGCCGCCAAGGTCGGCTGCAACGCCTTGTAGCTGCGCGAGCCGAGCAGCACGCCTGGCCGCGCGCGGCCGCCGCCGAGCAGCGCCAGCAACGCGACGTGCGCCGCGATCGCCTGCGCCATCAGTTCGATGCCGATCCACGCGGGCATCGCGCCATCGGCGTCGGCATACCATGCTTGAGCGTCCACGCTGGCGCGCGCGCTCAGCGTTTCTTCGGCGAACATGTCGACGGCATCGATCAGCAGCATGCTGCCGCGATGCGGAATGATCGCTTCGATCGGTTGCTGCGCGAGGTGCGCGAAGGTGGGCGTCGTGGTCGTCATGCGCGTCATCGTGCGAGGATCAGGCTGACGTTGCTGCCGCCGAATGCAAACGAATTGCTCATCACGTATTGCGCGTTCGCACCGCGCGCGACGAAGCGTTCGTTCTCCACCAGGTCCAGCGGCGGCAATGCCGGGTCAAGCTCGCCGTCCCACACGTGACGCGGCAGCGGCACGTCGTCGCGCGCGAGCGTGAGCCACGCGAAGCCGAGTTCGGTGGCGCCCGCCGCGCCCAGCTGGTGGCCGGTCAAGGGCTTGGTGCCGCTCGTCGCGACGCCTTGCGGAAACACGCGCGCCATCAGCTTCGCTTCCATCTCATCGTTCTTGCGTGTGGCGGTGGCGTGCAGATTCACATAGTCGAGCGCGGACGGTCCAATGCCCGCATCGGCGAGCGCTTCGCGCAACGCCAGTTCGGCACCCGCACCCTGCGGGTCCGGCGACGAAATGTGATGCGCGTCGCTCGATTCGCCGAGGCCCGCGAGCCGCACGGCCGCTTCGTCGCGGCTCATCAAAAACACGGCCGCGCCTTCGCCGACGTTGATCCCGCAACGGTTCACGCTCATCGGATTGGTGCGCACGCCGCTGGTCGATTCGAGCGAGGCGAAGCCCTGCACGGTCAATTCGCAAAGCGAATCGACGCCGCCCACCACGACCGCATCGCACAGCTGCAATTGCAGCAAACGCCGCGCCGACGCGAAGGCTTTCGCGCTCGAGGTGCACGCGGTCGAGATCGTGAAGGCCGGCCCTTGCACGCCGAGCGCGGCGGCCGCGAACGGCGCGGCGGTGCCGATCTCCATCTGCCGGTAGTTGAAGTTCTCGGGCAGCTGGCCCGCCTGCGCGTGATAGACGAACGCGGCTTCGGCCGCCTCGATGCCCGACGTGCTGGTGCCGAGCACCACGCCGATCCGGTGAGCGCCGTAACGCTCGCGCGCGGCGTCGATGGCGGGCGCGATCTGCGCGAGCGCGGCCAGCAGCAAACGGTTGTTGCGACAGTCGTAACGCACGAGAGCGGCGGGCGGCGCCAGATCCAGCGGCGCGAGCACGCTGCCGGCAAACGCGTCGCCGATGCCTGTATGCACGTTCGCCATGCCAGGCGCGCACGTCGCGGCGAGCGCAGGCACGATTTCGTCGATGTTGCCGCCCAACGCGTTGATCATGCCGAGCGCGTGCAGATAAACCGATGGCGTCTTCATGCCACCCTCCTCGATTCCGATGGCATGCCGATCGGCGCGAGCAGCACCGAGACCGCGATGCCGAGCGCGAGCGTCGCGCCGAAGCTCTTCAGCGCGGGCATCTCGCTCATGCCGAGCATGCCGAACGACAACAGCGTGGTGGCCGCCGACAGCAGCACGCCGGTCCATACCGCGCCGAGATCCGCATCCGCGCGCAGGCAGCCTTCGCGCAGGAACACCGCATAGTTTGCGCCGACGCCGAGCACCAGCATCAACGCGAGCCAGTTGAACAGGTTGAGCGGTACACCCGCGTAGCCGAACACCGCGAGCGTCACGCCGACGGCGAGCGCCACCGGCAACGTGGTGGCGATGCCGCCGCGCAGGCCGGTTGCCAGGGAGATCTTTAGCGGAGCGTCGGACGCAGAGACCTTGTTCCGGGCGTCCACCGAAGACGCTTCACGTTGCGTGGGCGCGAGCCGGGCGTCGGGTTGCGCGGCCCATAAAAGGTCGCGCTCCGCGGCGTTTTGCAACAAGGTTTTTTGCGGAGTGTGCCCCAAGGCGACTTCATTCGAAGCGCTACCGAATGAGGCTTTCTTCGGCGCGTATCGCACGATCAGCAATACGAGCACGAGCGCAAGCGCCCCCCCGAGCCACCAGCCGCTGTCGACACGATACGCGCCGAACAGTTTCGACACGCTGGCGGCCTTGTCGACGAACGCGACGCCCGGCACGCCTTGCGCGAGCACGTTCAGTGCGGGCGCGTTGTGCGGCGTCACGCCTTGCGGGATCACGACGGCCGCATAGGTTTTCGCGGCCGGGCCGACTTCGCCGAGCCACACATGCCGGTACGGCTGCGACCACGGCGCGGCCAGCCAGCGCTCGACGGTGAGCGGCGCTTGTGGCTTCGCGTAAGCGGCGAGCCACGCATCGGCGACTTCATCTTTGAAGCCCGCTTGCAGCAGCGTCGCGCGCAATGCAGCGGGATCCTTGAACACATGCTGCGCGAGCAGTGCGCGGTCGTCCTTCTGCCGCTGTGCCGACGGCACGAATTGCGCCACCGACTGATAACCGCCGATCTGGTTCGGCGTACCGTTCAAGCCGTCCAGTTTCGCGCCCAGCGCTTCGGCGCGTTGCAGCACGACCTCCGGCGTCGCGCCGCGCACGACGAAAAACTGCGCGCTGTTATCGACGCCCACCGCGTCGCGCACCTTGTTCTCCTGCGCGACGAGCGACGGGTCGCGCTGGATCAGCAGATGGATATCATCGTCGCTGGTCAGGCGCAGCCAGCCGGGAATCGCGACGATCACCAACAATGCCGCCACGCCCCACGCGCGCCGTCCGCCAATCGCGCGATGCCAGAACGTCAGCAAACGTGCGGCACCCGCGAACACGCGTTGCGGGCTGCGCTTCGGCGCGCAGGTCAGCAGCGTGGGCAACAGCGACAGCACGGACGCGAACGCGGTCGCGATACCGACCATCGCGAAGCACGCGATCTGCTTGAGCGCGGGGAACGGCACCCACAGCAGGATCGCGTAGCCGAGAAGGCTCGTCAGCAACGCGACCGTCAGGGCGGGTCGCACCGCGCGCGCGCCGCGCCGTGCGTCCCAGTCGCGCTGCGCGCCGAGATACACGACGAAGTACTGGATCGAATAATCGACGGCCTCGCCGATCAGGCTCGCGCCGAATACCAGCGTCAGCAGATGCAGCTGGCCGAACACCAGCAGCGTAGCCGCGAGCGCGCAGACGATGCCGAGCGCCGTCGACACGAAACCGAGCAGCAACAGACGCGGCGAGCGGAACACCCACATCATCAGCAGCGCAATCCCGCACAGCGACGCGACGCCGATCAGATGCACTTCGCGCTCGGACGCGCTGCGCGCCGACTCCGCGTAGAACACCGCGCCGGTGCGCGCCACCGACACATCGGGGAACGTCTGCCGCAACGCGCTTTCGCCTTGAGCGAGCGCCGCGTGCACCGCGCGCTGTGTTCGGGTTTCGTACGCGGAGCCCGGCAACGTCGCGACGATCAGCACGCTGGTCGCGGCCCCGCGATGCGCCAGCAGCAGGTTGTCTTCGATGTCGAGGTTCGACGTCGCAAGCGGCAGGCTGCCGAGCCAGCGTTCGAGCCAGCCGAACGGATCGTCGGCGAGCGACGTGGTCAGGCCGCCTCGTAATGGGCTGTAGATGCGTTGTGCGAGGGTGTCGCGCAGGGTCGAGTTTGCTGCGGGTGCTGCATTTTCCGAGGCCGCCGCTCCCGCCAAGGCCGCGCGATCGGCCGGTGTCAACAAGTCAAAGCGATACGGCATGTACAAAGTCGCAATCTGCGCGAGATCGAACGGCGGCAATTCCGCCGTCACCGAGGCGAACGCCCCGCTCTTTTGCAACGACGCGCCAAGCTGTCTCGCCGCCGCTTTCGCGTGCGCGTCGTCGTTGCTGGTGACGAGGAGCACCGTGCGGTCGCCGAGCGCGCTCGCCAGCGTGTCGAGCGCTTTTTCGGCGACGGGGTCCGCCTCGGTGGCGGGCAGGAGCGCGAGCAGATTGGTCTGCAACGGCGACGGCCCCGCGAAGCGCCACGCGCAATACAGCACCGCGATCAGCGCGAGCAGGAGCCACACGGCGCGCACGCCCCACGTCTGTGTCGCCGACCGCTGTCGCGGCATGTGCCGCACGTCCCGCCTATTCATTACGGCGCTCCGAGCAGGCTGCTTTCAGCCGCCGTCGGTTCGCTCACCGCCGTGCTCTTCGTGAACTCGAGCTTCGTCACGTCGCCGTTCGCGAGCGTGATGCGCAAGCTTTGCAGATAGTCGCCGCCCGCCATCTCCAGACGCTTGATCGATTGCGCGATCTGCGGCTGATTCGGCGTCAGCTGCATGCGCCATTGCGCGGCGCTGCCTTCGGCCTGCACGTCGAATTGCGAGTACAGCGCCGACAGATCGCCGCCGAGCATCGCGCGCATCATCTTCGAAACCTGCGCGACGCCGCGCGTGCCTTGCGCGCTGTGAGCATTCACGCGCCGACCGGTAGCGTCGACCTGCACGACGCCCGCATCGGTGATCACGTAGGTGGCTTTGTACGGCGTATCGATCTGCCACAGCACGCCGCGCTCGTGCAGGAACAGCAGCGTGCCGTCGCTCACGAGCGGCTGTTTCATCGCGGCCAGCGTCTGCGTCTGCGTGAATTGCGCGCGCACGCCCTTGGCCTGGGCGAGGTGCGCGGCGATCTGCGAAACGAGTGCGGGATTGCCGGCGGGTGCGTTTGTTGCCGCTGTAGCGCTCACGGCCGGTGCCGGCCATGCCGCCACGCCGACCACGCCGGTCAGGCTCAACATGCTCAACGCGCTCACCATCAGCGCACGCAATGTCATCGTCCCCATACTCGCTCCAGCTTGTCGAACACGACCGGTGGCGAGACGAACTGCAACTCCTGGGTCGCGGCATCGACCGCGACCTGGATCGTATAGCCCTTCGTCAGTCGCGTGCCGGATTCGCAATCGACAATTTCATAGCCTATTTTCAGGCGGTTTTCGTGTTCGAGCAGTTGCGTGCGCACATCGAGCTTCTGGCCGTAGACGGCCGGGCGCACGTACTTCAGATGCGCCTCGACGATCGGCCATAGATAGCCCGACGCCTGCATCTCGCGGTAGTCGTAGTCGAACGCGCGCAGCAGCGCTGCACGGCCGATCTCGAAGTACTTCAGATAGTTGCCGTGCCAACACACGTTCATCGCGTCGACGTCGTGAAACGCCACTTCGACCGTCGCGCTCGCGCTCAGCACTTTGGGCGTTCCGCTCATGCGTTCGCTCCCTGACGATAGTCGTCGAGCAGATCGCACGCGGCGATGCGCGCGGTCAATGCGCGCAGCTCGCTCTCCAGCGCCCGGTCCTCGGCGACGAACGGCGAAACCGCGCCCACGTCGTCGATAAACCGTTGCAGCGGCGCCGGCACCGGCGTCGCGCCGTCGATCCGCAACCGCAGCCGGGCGGCCTGCACCGTCGCGAGCGTATGCGCGGCGGCCACCTGTTCGGTCAACTCCAGCACGCGCAAACAGTCGCGTGCGGCGATCGTGCCCATGCTGACCTTGTCCTGATTGTGCGACTCGGTCGAGCGCGAAAAGACGCTCGCGGGCATCGTGTTCTTCAACGCTTCCGCAGTCCATGCCGACGACGAAATCTGCACGGCCTTGAAGCCGTGATTGATCGCGGCGCGCGCGGCCTCGGCGCCCGACAGGTTGCGCGGCAAGCCGTTGTTGAAATTCACGTCGACCAGCAGCGCGAGTTGCCGGTCCATCAGATCGGCGAGATTGGCGAGCGCACCCTTCAGCGCATCCATCGCGAACGCGATGTGCCCGCCGTAGAAGTTGCCGCCATGCAGCACGCGCTCGTTGTCGGGATCGATCAGCGGATTGTCGTTGGCGCTGTTCAATTCGTTCTCGACGTCGCGGCGCACCCACGTCAGCGCATCACGCGCGACGCCAATCACGTGCGGCGCGCAACGAATCGAATACCGGTCCTGCAGACGATGCCCCGGCGTATCCTCGCGGCCCGTCAGATCGTCGCGAATCCATGCCGCTGCTTCGGCCTGGCCTGCGTGCGGTTTCACCTCGAACAGCGTCGCGTCGAAATGCGCGGCACGGCCGTCGAGCGCGACGCTCGAGAGCGCCGTCAGACGCGCGACTAGCCGCGTGAGGTGATCCGCGCGGGCAAACGCGAGACAGGCGAGGCCTGTCATCACCGCCGTGCCGTTCATCAGCGCGAGGCCTTCTTTCGGTGCGAGCGTGAGCGGCGCGCGGCCGAGTTCGGTCCATACGTCACGCACATCGCGCAGCGCGCCGTCGAACTGCACGTCGCGTTCGCCGGCAAGTGCCGCCGCCACATACGACAGCGGCGTCAGATCGCCGCTCGCGCCAACCGAGCCTTCGGCCGGGATGCGCGGCAACACGCGGTGATTGATCAGATCGGCAAGGCGTTCGAGCAACACCGGACGCACACCGGAAAAACCATAGGCGAGCGAGTTCAGGCGAGCGGCGATCACCGCGAGCGTTTGTGCGTCGTCGAGATACTGGCCCATGCCGCAGCCGTGATAACGCGTCAGCTGCAGCGGCAACGCTTCGACCAGTTCCATCGGCACGTCGACCACGCAGGCGTCGCCGTAACCGGTGTTCACGCCGTAGACGGTCGCGCCCGCGGCCAGTTGACGGCGCAGAAAATCCGCGCCGCGCTGGATGCGCGCGCGCCATGCCGGGTCCGCGCTCAGCGCGACCGGTGCGCGCCGCCACGCAATCGCGACGACCTCTTCGATCGTCAGTTTGCGCGCGCCGATCACGACCGCCGCTGCGTGTCCATTCACGCCGGCTTGCGTATTCGTGCCGGCCTCGCTCAGATCATGTTCGGCCATTCGCGCCTCGCTTGGGGCTGGCCCAGAAATCGAAGAAGTTGAACCATTGATAGGGAGCCTTGCGGCAATAGTGTTCGAGACGTGCCGCGTAACGCTGCGCCCACGTGGCGAGATGCTGCGCGCGTTCGCGGCGCGGCAGTTCGATGCGTTCGGCGAACGGCTCGAAATACAGACGATAACCGTCGTGCTCTTTCAGGCAGAAGAACAGGTAGACCGGGCAGCCGAGCGCATGCGCGAGCACATACGGACCTTGCGCGAACGGCGCGCTCGCGCCGAGAAACTGCGCGTCGGTGGTGCGGCCGGCTTCGTGCGCGGGCACGCGGTCGCCGACGATCACCAGCAGCTCGCCGGCATCGACGCGCTGCTGCATCAGCATCGCGGTCTCGGGTCCGAAGTCGCGGACTTCGAGCAGATGCCGCGAGAACTCGCTATTGGCCGACGCCAGCACACGGTTGAAGCGGCGCGCGTGCTCCGTGTAGACCACGGCGGTGACCTTCGCGTGAGCACCGTGTGCGGCGAGCGCGCGCGTCATCTCCAGGTTGCCGAGATGCGCGCCGATGACGAGCGCACCTTTGCCGCTCGCCACCCATGCTTCGAATGCCGAACGATCTTCGAACGTCACGTCCGAATCGCCGACGCGGCCGGACCATGCGGCGAGTTTGTCGAAACCCGACTGCGCGAACGCCAGCATGTGGCGATACGCGGACAACCAGCCCGGGCGCGGCGTTTCGTCTTGCGGCGCGGCCGCGCCGAGATGCCTGAAGTAAGTGCCCGACGCCTCGCGCGCGGCGCGCCCCGTCAGCAGGAAGTACGCGACGACCGGATGCAGCCAGAGCCGGGTGAAACGGCGGCCGAACAGCTTGCAACTGAGCGCGAGCAAGGCCATGCCGAGGTGGCTGCCGCGTTCGGCGATCCGCCACCAGGCCTCGTCGTCCGGTTCATCGCGTTGTTGTGCTTCGTTCGGTGCATCCAGGGGCGCGGCGCGGCGTGGCATCAGCTTGTGCGCGAGCAGCATCGGCAGACGCCACAGCATGCCGAACACGAGCCGCGTGTGGCTGCGGCTGATGCGCACGTTGTCCCACAGCACGTCGAAATGCGAGACGCCGTCGGCGGCATAGGTGACGCGCGTCGGAATCGAGCGGAACGCCGCGCGCCGCCAATGCAGGCGCACGAGGATCTCGATGTCGAAGTCCATGCGCGTGGGCAACGGCACGCTGTCGATCAGCTCGCATGCAAGCGCCAGCGGATAAAGACGGAAGCCGCACATCGAATCGCGGATCGTCAGCGACAGCGTTTCGATCCACACCCACACATGCGTCAGATAGCGGCCGTAGAGACGCGCTTTCGGCACGCTCTCGTCGTAGACCGGGCGGCCGAGAATCACCGCGCCCGGCTCGGCGCGCGCGGCGTCGATGAAACGCGGCACGTCGGACGCGTCGTGCTGGCCGTCGGCGTCGATCTGCACTGCGTGCGTGTAGCCCGCGTCGCGCGCGGCGCGCAGCCCCGCCATCACCGCCGCGCCTTTGCCGCCGTTGACGGGCAGCCGCAGCAGCGTGAGTTGCCCCGTGTACTGCTGCGCGAGCGCGGCGAGCACCTGCTGGGTCGCGTCGTCGCTGCCGTCGTCGACGACGAAGATCGGCAGGCGATGCACCGCGAGATGCGCGACAGTCGCGCCGATCGCGTCCTTGTGGTTGTAGATCGGAATGACGATGCAAGGAGCGAACTTCATCATGCGGGCTCCCGATAGACGATCACGCCCGATGCGCATTCACGGCCGTCCAGCCGGTACGCGAACTGCACACGCCGGCGTGCGGCGTCGTGGGCCAGCGTGAGCTTGAGCACCGCGCCCGGTGAAACCGGCGCCATGAACTTGAGCCGATCGATCGACGCCACCGCGCGCACGGCCGGCAGATGATCGCCGGCAAGACGGACCGCCCAGTCGACCTGAACCACGCCGGGCAGAATCGGCAGCCCCGGGAAATGGCCGGCGAAATGCACGAGCGCGGGCGGCACGCGCAGTTCGTAGTGCAGCGTGTCGCCGCTGGGTGCCTGGGTCAGCGCTTCGGCCAGCACTTCGATACCTTCGGCGGTCGCGCCGAAAGCAGCCGCCACCGCGCTGACCGGCAGCTTGCCGCGCGCGTCGAACGGCAAGTTCAGCCGGAAACGCCAATGACGCGGCAGCACCACCACGTCGAAATAACCGGCGAGATGCCGGCGCAAGGTTCGCGCGAGCAGCACGCGGCCTTCGTCGCGCAAGGCCGCGCTGCCCGCTTCGGTCAGTGCGACCAGCGCGCCCACACGTTCGCGCGACGCGCCGGCCAGCGGCACGAGCGCTGCTTGCGCGACATACGGATGCAGCGCGAGACGCGCTTCCAGCTCGGGCAGCGACACGCGTTTGCCGTCCAGCTTCAGCACACGGTCGAGCCGCCCTTGCAGACGGAAGCGGCCGTGCTCGTCGCAAGCGATCTGGTCGTCGGTGCGGTGCCATCCCGCGTGACCGAGATGCGGTGAGCGCACGTTCAACGCACCGTCTTCATCGCGGCGAATTTCGATGCGGCTCACCGGTTGCCACGCATCGGTCCGATCCTGACGCCGCCACGCGATGCCGCCCGTCTCCGTGCTGCCGTAGATTTCGAGCGGCGCAGAGCCGTAAGCCGTGGCGTAGTGCTGCGCGGCATCGGGCGCGAGCGGGCCGCCCGACGAAAAGAAGGCGCGCGGGGCCGGCGCCAGCGACGCGAAGCCGGGCAACGCGGGCCAACGCGACAATTGCGCGGGCGTCGAGACGACCACGGTTGCGCCGCATTGCTCGATGCGGCTCTGCAAATGCAGCGGCTCGATGCTGGTCGCACGGTCGAACGCGCGGCCGGCCGCCAGCGGCCAGAGTACGCGAAACAGCAAACCGTAGATGTGGTGATGCGGCACGCTCGCGAGCATCGTCGCGTCGCCGACCACAGCGCCCCACTGCAGTTCGAGCGTGTGCACTTCGGCGTCGAACTGGGCGAGCGTCTTGCGGATCGGTTTGGGGCTGCCGCTGCTGCCGGACGTGTAGAGCGTCAGTGGAGCGTGTGGGTCGATGCGGTGTCCCGTGCCGAAGGTTGCGCTGGCGTCTGCGCCCGCTTGCCGCGCGAACGGCGGCAGATCCGCATCGGTCAGCAGCGCATCGTAGGCGTCGGCGAGATCAGCGAGATAGCCGGGCGTCGCGTTGGCCGGAATTATCGGTTCCTTGCCGCACGCGAACAGCGCGAACAATGCACAGGCGAAGTCGAACGGATCGTCGATACACAACGCGTAGCGATGCGCGGCCTGCGTGCGCACCTGTGCGATCCATGCCGCGACGCGGGCACGAAACGCCGCGCGATCGAGCACCTCGCCGCGGTCCCGGCACACCGGAGTGTTCGACGAAGCTTCTGCGCGAACCAAAAGCAGGTCATGCAACGCGATCATGCCGCCTCCGAACGGGCGGCTCGCGGCAACACGACCAGATACCGCCAGATGAGTTCGGCCACGAGCAGCACGCCGATCAGCCCATAGGCAATCGCGCCGTTATACAGCGACCAGCTCGCGCGGCTCCAGTACAGCGCCGTGTACGCGGAGAACGCGCCGTTCAGCACGAAGAACGCACACCACACCTGCGTTACGCGCCGCGTGTGATGGACCGCCGCGGGCGGCAGATGAGGATTGCCGAGGCGCGCGAACTTCTCGATCATCGATGGGCCGCGCACGAGCGTCGCACCGAATGCGATCAGCAAACCAAGATTGACGAGCGCCGGGTAGAGGCGCAACAGCAGTTCGCTATCGGTGACGACGATCGCCGCGGACGCGACACTCAGCAAGCCGACCACGCTCCAGTCGATCGCCGACAGACGCCGCAGCGAAGTGGCGACCGGGCCGCTGCCTGCCCAGCGCTGCAGCCACAGAATCGCAAACAGCATGCCGCCGACGAAGCGCGGCTCGTCCCAGCGCCACGCGCACAGAATCAGCGCGGGATACGCGAGCTTCAACAGCGCCTGCATGACGGCCTTGCCCCAGTGGCGCTCAGTGGCGGGCGTCCCGACGACAGCGTCCGGCGCCGCCACTGGCACTCGCGAGCGCGCGGCCGGCATCAGCCCTGGGCCGCCAGCAGGGATTCGACCGCCCCGATCACGTCGCCGACGGTGCGCACCGATTTGAATTCTTCCGGCTTGATGCGCCGGCCGGTCATTTCCTGCAGTTTGATCGCGAGGTCGACGGCGTCGATGCTGTCGAGATCGAGGTCTTCGAACAGATGCGCCTCGGGCGTCACCCGTTCAGGCTCGATGGCGAAGTTGTCTTTGAAGATCTCACGGATGCGTTCAAGAATCTCTGCGTCGGACACGGTTTAATCCCCCTTCTTTGCGGTTTCGTTCGCAGCGTGCGCCGCTTCGCGCTGACTCTCGACCAGCGCGGCTAGCGTGCTGATCGAGCGAAAATGTTCGCGCGTGCTTTCGTCGTTGGCCGCGATGGTCAGTTGGTATTGTTTGCGCAGCACGATGCCGATTTCGAGCGCGTCGATCGAATCGAGACCGATGCCGTCGGTGTCGAACAGCGGGGCATCGTCGTCGATATCGGCCGGGCTCAGGTCTTCCAGATCGAGGGCTTCGATCAGAAGCTGTTTAATTTCCAGTTTTAAAGAATCCATAATCGAACAGGTGCCGGGTAATGTGGGCTTCGACGGCGCTCGTCACGCTGCGCGCCGCCAGAGCCGGTGTCGTGTCATGGGCCGCGAGATGCTCGACGCCGAGCGCATCGAGCACGTTCACGCGCATCCGGAAGGCGCGCGCCGGCACGTCGTACCAGCGCATCTGCCGGGTGAACGCGGGCGGATCGCAATCCATCAACACTGGCACGATCGGCGCGCCGGCCTTCAGCGCCATGTGCGCGAAGCCGCGCGAAAAAGCGTGCAGCCGGTTCGGCGCGGGACTACGCGTGCCTTCGGGAAAAACAATCATCGTGTAGCCGGCCGCGAGTTGCCGTGCGCCCGCTTCGATCAATTCGGTGGGGTCCGCGTTGCTGACGTATTGCGCCGCGCGCACGATCCCCCAGAAACACGGGTTGCGCCAGTGCGCGTTCTTCACGACGCAGCAGGCGCGCGGCGTGAGCGACAGCAGCACCATCACGTCGAGGTAGGTCGGGTGATTCGCGACCACGATCGCCGGGCCGCCGGCGCGCAGCGCGTCCGATCCCGACACGTCGAGTTCCATCACGCCAATGCGCTGCAACACGGCGACCAGCGCGCGGAAAAACCAGTGGATCACGCCGGTCACCGCCCGCTGCCGCGACGCGCGATGCGGCCACAGCCACGCGAGCGGAAACACCAGCGCGGAAAACAGCACGCCGCACACGCCGAATATCACGAAGGCCATGCCGGTCGCGCAAAAACGCCATAGATAATCAAGCCGCGCGGTCATGCCAACTCCAGAGCCAGATCATGCCGGCGCGCTGCCAGCATGCAGGCTGGCCGGTTTCCAGGCAGTGCAGCAACGCCTGGCTTTGGGTCGCGAACGACGCGGGCGCGCGGGTTGGCGCGGTGCCGGTTTCGCCGGGTCGGGTTGCGCCGGCTTCGCGTACGTCGCCCAAGGGCCCGGACGTCTGATCACCGGCGGCGCGCGACAGGGAGCACACCATGTGCCCAGTGGCCGCCTCGCTGTCGAGCAGAATGGCGAGCGCGCCGCCCTGCACTTCGTCCTCGATCGTGCCGTAGGCGGCGTCGGCCGGTTCGTCGGCATACACCAGCAAGACCGGCGAGTCGGGCTGCGTCGCATATTGCGCATGCGCTTCCAGCAGTGCGTAACCGAGGGTTTGGGCGCCCGCCGAAATCGCGCTGGCCGGCGAGCGGTCGCCGCGCGCGATACCGAACACGCCGGTCATCGCGTTCAGCACCGACAGGCTGAAGGCGGTCGGCGAAACCGGCTCGCCAGCGCTGATGCTGCGCAGGATGTCGGTGGTGCGGCGCAATTCGCCATGCCGCGACGCGAACACAACCCGGACCGCGTCCTGCGCGACGCAGTCGTGCGCAACCTTCAGCGCGACTTTCGACAGCGTGCTCAGACGACGCCGCACGATCGGCTCGATAAAGCCAATCTCGGGGGCGGCGGATGCGGTAGCCGGCCAGCTAGACCAGCGACCGACCGGAATGGTCCAGTGCAGATCGGGCATATCGGTGCTTGCGCGTTGAAACGCGGGAGAGGCTCAGACGCCAGACGGAACACAAACCGTCACGGCCTGCACACGCCGCGCGGATCGGCGATCTCCAGCCGGTGGGCAATTTTCTTGTAGGGTCAGCGCATTAACGGCGCCCGGCCCTAATTGTTTAGAGGCCTGTGACATTTAATCAGATGAATCGTCCGAGGCGCTCCTAGTCGGCGGAATCATACTGAATATTCTGGATTAAATCAGCCACAAAAGACGTATCCATCTGTATCCGTATCGCCAGTGCGACGAATGGCTGGCGCGCGCCGGGCCGTCCCATTGACATTTGCGCCACGCGCCTTGATCCGGCTGAAAGCCCCTTCCGATATGTTTCCGACCGAGCCGGCCGCCCGGTCGAAAACGCGCGACCCAGGCGAATACTTTCATTCGACTTTCTTGACAGGTGTTTCAGACCGGAACATTTGCATACAGGCGAGGCGTTCCGGCGGCCCTCGTATGCGAGAAGCATTCTTCGGGCGCAGCCGCTCATTGCCGATCCGCCTCAGCAACGCCGCGGCCGACGGCCAGCCGTCATCAGACACATCCCTGCCTGCTATACTCCGTCGCTCATTGGGGAGTAGCCGCCCCGCGGCATGTCCGCACCGCCGTACCCGGGTGCGTCGAACGTGCGGTTCGCGGGGGCGCCTGTCAACAGACTTGGCCTGCATGGCCATGGCAGCCGCAGCCTCTGGCCTGGCGAGACCGATGATCCACACGCGCCGCAACAGGGCCCGGCGTGTCGCGGGTCGTCGCTCGTACACATCTCGGCCCGAGGAATCCCCACAATCGTGAATCACGCTTTTCTCATTTCGACCGGAGCGGTCGCGCTCGCCGAAATCGGCGACAAGACACAACTGCTCTCGCTCGTGCTCGCGGCCCGCTACCGCAAACCCGCACCGATCATTCTCGGCGTGCTGACCGCCACCCTCATCAATCACGCGGGTGCGGGTGCGCTCGGCGCGTGGCTCGGCTCGCTGCTGACGCCGACCATCATGCGCTGGGCGCTGGCCGCCTCGTTCATCGCGATGGCCCTGTGGATCCTCGTGCCAGACAAGCTCGACGACGACGAAGCCAACACGAACCGCACGCACTTCGGCGTTTTCGGCGCGACCGTGGTGGCGTTTTTCATCGCGGAAATGGGCGACAAGACGCAGATTGCGACGGTCGCCCTCGCCGCGCGCTTTCACGATTTCTTCGGCGTGGTGGCAGGCACCACGCTCGGCATGATGATCGCCAACGTGCCGGCGATCCTGCTCGGCGATCGCTTCGCCCACCGCCTGCCGACGGGGCTCGTGCACGGCATCGCGGCGGTGCTGTTCGTGGTGCTGGGGGCGATGGCGCTGTTTGGGGTCGGCATGTAAGCGGCGCCCGGGCGACGTCTTTGCGGTCTTCAGGCGGCACTGCGCTTCGCTTCTCACAACTGCACAAACAGAACGGCCCGGCAGGGATAACCCACCGGGCCGTTCTTATTGCGCTTGAACCTGCGCCACGTTATCCGTCACCCTACTCCGCCGCCTTGGCACCCGACGCCGGAACCGGCGCCGCGGCCGGCGCGCCGCCGGTCGCGACCACGTCGTTCGCCGGGCCGCCGCCCTCGCCGCGCGGAATTTTCACCGTATGCACAGCGCCATTGCCGAGCGGGAAATCGGCCAGCGCGCTGCGCGCCAGATACGGCATCGCCCTCACCAGCGACGACTCGCCGCCCGAATTGCGGGCCGTCACGTTATAGACCTCCTTGCCGGTCGCGCGCTCGGTGATCCGTATGCCCAGCAGATGGGTGAAAATCGGATAGGTCTGGTTCACGTAGGTAGCCGGATACGGACCCCACGGTCCCCACGGATCGAACGGCCGGCCCCAATACGGTGACGGCCACGGGTTGTAGTACACCGGTTCCGCAACCGTCACCATGTCCGAACGGATGCCGTACGAGAGTCCGACCAGATAGCGCGCCTGTGCGCCGTCGACTTCGCGGAACGCATGCGCCGAGAGTTCGCTGGCGACCATGCGCTCGTAGGTGGCGAGTTCGAGATTGTTCTGCTGATCGGGCGCCCGCGTGAACGCGAAGGTGCGCGTGGCATCGGTGCCGCTCCAATCGGAAAACGCCGTGACCTGAGTGGTCACGTAAGTCGTGCAGCCGGACAGAAGCACCGCCAGCGCGGCCAACAGCAGCGTGGCGCGGCGGGTCCATCGATCGATAGTCATGGTCTACCTCGTGAGGCCCTTGAATTGCCCATTATCGCCAGTGATGAGCGGCTCCGGCGAACGCGCACGCGGCTTTTTCACGCGCGGGCGCCGATAATACGCTGACCCCGCGAGCCGGTAAAAAGTTCGCTCCGCACGATTGCGCGAGGCTTTGTACAATGGCCCGACCAGCCCGGCTTGCGTGCCCTTCGCGCGCCTGACCGCTCGAGTACCAACCCTACAGAACGCCATGGCCGATACCGCAACGCCCAATGTGATCCGCCGCGCCGATTACGCGCCGCCCGCCTTCCTGATCGACACCGTCGCGCTGGAGTTCGATCTGGTCCCCGAACGCACGATCGTCAGGAATACGATGCGCGTGCGCCGCAACCCGGACGCGTCCCGCGCCGCGCATCTCGAACTGATGGGCGAGCAACTGGAGTTCGTCGGCGCGGAAATCGACGGCCAGCCGTTCGCCAACGCGCATGCGCACGAGCACGGACTGCTGCTCGACAACGTGCCCGACAGCTTCGAACTGACGCTCACCAGCATCTGCAATCCGGCCGCGAACACCACGCTGTCGGGCCTCTACGTATCGGGTGGCAACTTCTTCACGCAGTGCGAGGCCGAAGGCTTTCGCCGCATCACTTATTTCCTCGACCGCCCGGATGTGATGGCGACCTTCACCGTCACGCTGCGCGCGAGCCAGGCCGACTATCCGGTGCTGCTGTCGAACGGCAATCTGCTCGAAGAAGGCGAGTTGCCGGACGGTCGCCATTTCGCGCGCTGGGAAGATCCGTTCAGGAAACCTAGCTATCTGTTCGCGCTGGTCGCGGGCAAGCTGGTCGCACTCGAAGAACGCGTGAAGAGCGGCTCGGGCAAGGACAAGCTGCTGCAGGTGTGGGTCGAACCGCACGATCTGGACAAGACGCGTCACGCAATGGATTCGCTGATCCATTCGATCCGCTGGGACGAAGAACGCTTCGGGCTCGAACTCGATCTGGACCGCTTCATGATCGTCGCAGTGAGCGACTTCAACATGGGCGCGATGGAGAACAAGGGGCTCAACATTTTCAACACGAAGTACGTGCTGGCGAACCCCGAAACGGCAACCGACACCGACTTCGCAAACATCGAGGCGGTGGTCGGCCACGAGTACTTCCACAACTGGACCGGCAACCGCGTGACCTGCCGCGACTGGTTCCAGCTGAGCCTGAAGGAAGGCCTGACGGTGTTCCGCGATCAGGAATTCTCGGCCGACATGGCCGGCGGCGCGACAGACGAAGCCGCGCGCGCGACCAAGCGCATCGAGGACGTCCGCGTGCTACGCCAGATGCAGTTTGCCGAGGACGCGGGTCCGATGGCGCATCCGGTGCGTCCGGAAAGCTACGTCGAGATCAACAACTTCTACACGATGACCGTCTACGAGAAAGGCTCGGAAGTCGTGCGGATGTATCAGACGCTGTTCGGCCGTGACGGCTTCCGCAAGGGCATGGACCTGTACTTCAAACGCCATGACGGCCAGGCCGTGACCTGCGACGACTTCCGCCACGCGCTCGCCGACGCGAACGGCCGCGACCTCGCGCAGTTCGAGCGCTGGTACAGCCAGGCCGGCACCCCCCGCGTATCCGTGCGCACCCAGTACGACGCCGCGCGGCGGCGCTACAGCGTGACGCTGCGCCAAGGTTACGGCGACGCTCCGGCGGCCGCCCGCGAAACGCAAAAAGGACCGCTGCTGATTCCGTTTGCAATCGGCCTGATCGGCAAGGACGGCACGGATTTGCCGCTCAAGCTGGAAGGCGAAGCGAAGGCGTCGGCCGCCACCACGCGCGTGCTCGAATTCACGCAAACCGAACAGACCTTCACGTTCGTCGACGTCGCGCAGGAGCCGCTGCCGTCGCTGCTGCGCAATTTCTCCGCGCCGGTGATCGTCGAATACGACTACTCGGCGGACCAGCTCGCATTCCTGCTCGCGCACGACAGCGATCCGTTCAACCGTTGGGAAGCCGGCCAACGGCTCGCTACCCGCGAGTTGATGGCGCTCGCCGGCCGCGCGGCCTCGGGCGTGCCGCTGCAACTCGACGACTCGGTGGTCGCCGCGTTTGCGCGCGTGCTCACCGACGAAACACTGTCGCCGGCGTTCCGCGAACTCGCGTTGATGCTGCCGTCCGAAGCGTACCTGGCCGAGCAGATGGCCGAGTCGAATCCGGCGGCCGTACATGCCGCCCGGCAGTTCGTGCGCAAGCGTCTCGCCAATGCGCTAAAAAACGACTGGCTCAAGGTGTACGAGCGGCATCGCACGCCGGGTGCCTACGAGGCGACGCCCGAGGCGGGCGGCCATCGCGCACTGAAGAATCTCGCGCTGTCGTATCTCGCGGAGCTGGACGATCCGGCCGAGGCGGTGCGCCTCGCGTCCGCACAATACGACGCGGCGAACAACATGACCGACCGCGCGGCGGCGCTCTCCGCGCTGCTCAACGCGGCGGCCGCCAACGGCGGCAGCGTTCAGGCGCAGCAGGCGCTCGACGACTTTTACCGGCGCTTCGAAAAGGAGCCGCTCGTCATCGACAAATGGTTCGCCTTGCAGGCCACACAGCGCGGCAGCGCGCAACGTCCGGTGATCGACATCGTGCGCAAGCTGATGACGCATCCGGCTTTCAATCTTAAAAATCCGAACCGCGCGCGTTCGCTGATCTTCAGCTTCTGCGCGGCGAACCCCGCGCAATTCCACGCCGAAGACGGCTCGGGCTACGCGTTCTGGGCCGATCAGGTGATCGCGCTCGACGCGATCAATCCGCAAGTGGCCGCCCGCCTCGCCCGCTCGCTCGAATTGTGGCGCCGCTTCACACCGGCGCTACGCGGAGGCATGCGCACGGCGTTGGAGAAAGTGGCGTCACAGGTGAAGTCGCGCGACGTGCGCGAGATCGTGGAAAAAGCCTTGGCCTGATCGCCGCCTGATAGCGGCACTCGCTTCGTCAAGCCGGCACGCGTTGCCGGCTTTTTTTCGTTCTGAGTCCGGCCCGGCGTGCGTACTTGTCGACGTACGCGTGAGCCATCTGAACGACTGTCCATCTGATGCCGGCGGGGCGAGAGTCAACACATTCAGTTAGCGGTTTGCGTTTAACGCAATGCGTTACGCCACCCCTATGATCACGACATTCGGCGACAAGGCTACCGCGAGAATCTTTCAAGGCAAGTTCGTGTACCCACTGCCGCTTCACATCCAGACGCTCGTGCCCCGCAAGCTGCTGATGATCGACGCGGCCGACTCCATCATGAGTCTGCACGCGCCGCCGGGTAACCGGCTGGAGGCCTTACAAGGCCAGGGCAGTGGGCAGTGGCGCATTTCAGCATCACTGATTATCGGGAGACCGCATGGTCATCAAACGCTCCGCGCTGGAGAGCATCGATCTCTCGGCCATCGATACCGGCGACACCATCCCCGACATCCATCCGGGCGAGATCGTGCGTAGCGAGTTCCTCGAACCGCTCGGCATGTCCTTCGACGCGCTCGCGCTTGCGCTGCGCGTGCCCGCGCCGCGCATCAACGACGTCGTACGCGGCAAGCGCACCATTTCGGCCGACACGCGCTGCGAGTCGAGCGCTATTTCGGCGCAAGCGCGCCATTCTGGCTCGACCTGCAGATCGCCTGCGACCTGCGCATCGCTACTGCCGCGGCCGGCGAGCAGTTCGAACGGGAATCGAACCGATGCCCCGGGCGGATCGCCCGAAAATGCCGAAAGTGCCGGCCGCGCATGCCCGGGCAGCCGCGCTCGCGGTCAGCGTGAGCGGCAGCCACACCGCCGGCAAAGCACGCCGCAAAGCCGGACGCGGCGCGCGCCGCACAGCGCCGGCCGCATCGCCGCGCGCTCTTCGCGCTTAAAAGCACAGAGCAGACACACCGAGCGGTTAAAATCGGGATATTCCTCTAGCCTTCCCGGAGTACAGCAATGGCTTTGCAACGTCGTACCACTCTCACGAAGTACCTGATCGAGCAGCAGCGCGAGACCAATAACCTGCCGGCCGACCTGCGCCTTTTGATCGAAGTCGTCGCGCGTGCATGCAAGGCGATCAGCTACCACGTCAGCAAAGGCGCGCTCGGCGATGCGCTCGGCACCGCGGGCAGCGAGAATGTGCAGGGCGAGGTGCAGAAGAAGCTCGACATTCTGTCGAACGAAATCCTGCTCGAAGCGAATGAATGGGGCGGCAACCTGGCCGGCATGGCGTCCGAGGAAATGGAACAGTTTTTCCCGATCCCGGCCAACTATCCGAAGGGCGAATACCTGCTGGTGTTCGATCCGCTCGACGGCTCGTCGAACATCGACGTCAATGTGTCGATCGGCACGATCTTCTCGGTGCTGCGTTGCCCGGACGGCCAGCAGCCCACCGAGCAGTCCTTCCTGCAACCGGGCACGCAACAGGTGGCCGCGGGTTATGCGGTGTATGGTCCCCAAACCGTGCTCGTGCTGACCACGGGCAACGGCGTGAATTGCTTCACGCTCGACCGCGAGCTTGGCTCGTGGGTGCTCACACAAAGCGACATGCGCATTCCGGTCGAAACGCGCGAGTATGCGATCAACGCGTCGAACGAGCGCCACTGGTATCCGCCGGTCGAGCAATACATCGGCGAATTGAAGGCCGGCAAGGATGGTTCACGCCAGAGCGATTTCAACATGCGCTGGATCGCGTCGATGGTCGCGGACGTGCACCGTATCCTGAATCGTGGCGGCATCTTCATGTACCCCGCCGACAAGCGCACGCCGGACAAGCCGGGCAAGCTCCGCCTGATGTACGAAGCGAACCCGATGGCGTTCATCGTCGAGCAGGCGGGCGGCGCGGCGACCAACGGCGAAAAACGCATTCTGGACATCCAGCCGAAAAGTCTGCACGAGCGTGTAGCGGTGTTCCTCGGCTCGAAGAACGAAGTGGATCGCGTCACCCGCTACCATCTCGAAGCAAAAAAATGAGTTAGGGGCTTGCCAAGCTACTGAAGAAGTCCCTATAATCTCGTTTCTCCTGATGCCGGAATAGCTCAGACGGTAGAGCAGCGCATTCGTAATGCGAAGGTCGGGGGTTCGATTCCTCTTTCCGGCACCATCAAGATTCAAGCAAAAAGCCCGGTCCTTGCGACTGGGCTTTTTGCTTTCTGGATCGCCATCGACCAGACGGGCGCGCGTGCGATCCGCATCGCTCACCACGTTGATCCGCGCATCTCAAAATATCGACCCAGCGCCGAACATGTCGAGAGGGTGGAAACGTTCGCGCTGATCGACGCGACGCAGATCGACTGCAGGTGCCGGCGAGCAGTCGCTCGTATCCTACGAGTTCGTTTGAATGCAGTGCGTCCCGCAGCCATCATTCAGCACTCGCTGACTCGAGCCCTTGTGACACCTGCTTTTTTCCGGCTGCGGCGGTAAAGCTGATACCACGACGTTCACGTGCGACAAGCGCTTCGTCGCGCGACAAGAGAATTCCGCGGCGCGAATGGCTAGTGTTCGATTGGCTCTCGCAGAAGCAAGTCCGGCTTCATTGACTCCTTCAGAGCCAGTTGAATGAAGAGGCCGCGCTGGTCACGCGCGAAAGCGCGAGCGGTCATATGACTGCGTCATGACGAGGTTGCGGGCCACGACAGAATCCTCGGCAACCGCCAGCTCTTCTCGTGTCTTGCCGTACGCGGCGATCGCTGCCTCTGGCGCCGACGCAAACCATAAGATTCTGCCGGCACATTCGATTCCGACCTGACGTCCTTTCCAGTAGACCGCGTTTTCCATGGGACTTCTCCGAAGCGCGAAGACTGACATCGTCCGCGTCGGGGACGGACGCGTCCGTTAGCCACCGCACGTCGTGTGGCAGATAGCTCCTTCAAGCATAGGCGGCGGCTGCGTGTCGCCGGGCGAGAAGGTTTTGGCACGAAAGCGGGAGGTGGCATCGGGTGCAGCAAGACGGGGGCCCTTCGCCGTCGCGCCCTATTCGCGCCGACTTGAGTCAGAAGATGAATGCACGCCAATGCGCATCGCCAACGCGATGGCGCACGCTCTTCCAGCATAGGCGTGGCCGCCCTTTAGCCGCAATCCACAACTGGTCCGGCGTTTCCATCAGCTGTGTCACTCACCACGCCCAGTTGTCACGACTCGAGTTAGAACTGACGCCGCCCATGGATCTGCGAGTCTTTGAAGAAAAACTTTAATAAAAGTTAAGTTTCGTCAACCAAAACTCAAAATCAATCGTTTACGAAACATTAGGGGATGACGGCTATCGAGATATGAGTGCATCGGTAATCAACGAACGTTCAGTCACTTATCGAGAAAATCCTTCCGATGCCGCACCGCACAAAATACGCTGATTTTAGTCACACGCAATTCATATGGAGAGTGTGTCGCGCAAACGCCAAGAACCCTGTGCAAAGCGCACAAGACCAGGTGCGGAAGGAAACAACGCGGCAGGCCGCACGGAGCTGATTCGCGCGGAGAAAAAATCGGCACCGCAATCGATAGACGATAAATTCTATTCAAACGCTCTGTTGAAGTGTCGGCTTGTGCCGTTAAAGCAACAGAGAGCATCTCATCAGCATCTCATACTGGTGCAAGACACGGGCCGAGGCAGATAATCGGTTTGTAAAGGAGAAAGATCATGGATGCCAAACCAACGAAGATTCCGACCCCGGATAAAGTCTTTTGCCCGGATCCGGAACCCGCTGGCGTCGAGTTTCTGGGTGCCGAGTTGCCTCAGCACGTGCGCGCATTTTTCGACGAACAACGTAAGTCGTGCGACTCCAAGTAATCGGACAGCGGTGCGATGCAGCATCGGTGTCCGCGCGTAGCGACGCGCGGCGTCAACATGCGCCCCACTAAGCGTCTTGCGCGCGCCGCGTGACGCTGATTCGGCATGCGTGAAGCACGCCACGTCCTGGTCGCAGCGGCGTCTGACGCGCGCTTCGATTCACGCATCCCACAATCGGACAGTGACAGTCGGCCGGCCGAATAACTCGCTCCGCGAGCGTCGCATCATTTATTCTTCTGGTTTTCCTCAGCGGCCATTCGGCCACGTCCATTTCCCATGAATCGCTCGTCTCGATTTGGCGCGTCATGCGCACTCGCATTGACCGCTTGCGTCGCTCTCGCGCCCGTCCCCGCCGTCGCCGATGGCGACGACACGGCGCTCACCAATCTGATTGCGCTGGCTTCGCAGCGCCTCGCGCTCGCGGAACCGGTCGCGCGCTGGAAGTGGGCCAACCATCAGGCGATTACGGATACGCCGCGCGAGAACGCGCTGCTTGCCGATGTGGAAAAGCGCGCCGCGGCGGCGAACATCGACCCGGCGTTCGCCCGTGCGTTCTTCCAGGATCAGATCGACGCAAGCAAGGACGTGCAGAACGCGCTGTTTGCCACTTGGCGCAGCACGCAGCCGCCAGAAGGGCCCGCGCCCGACCTCGCGACCAGCACGAGGCCGCAGTTGGACCGGCTGACGCAATCGCTCGTAACCAGTCTTGCGCGTGTGCAGCCACTGCGGACGGCGGACGACTGCCCGTCGCGCGTCGCGCAATCGCTTGCTAACTGGAAATCGCTGACCCGCTACGACTCTGCTCACGCGAGCGCATTGACGCGCGCGCTAGGTCACGTATGCGAAACAGGCGGCGTGGGCGCGACCGGCTGATCCGGACCCGGGACGAGCATGCGGCCGAGGGCGCTCTACCTGCCGCGCACGACCGAACTCCGCGCACCTGATTGACTGAACGTGCTTTGCTTTGAGCGGCGAAGTCGCGCGTCAAGCGAGGCTCGAAGCCGGTGCGTCGCTCGAAACGCTCAATGGCATCACGCGCAGCCCGCGTGCAAGATGACTCTGCAGGATGCGATACGTCGACAGCTCGAATGACCCCGCAAAGCTCGACGCATACAACTCAGCCGCCTGCGCGAGCGACGGCGCATGCCCGACATAGCGCCAGCGGTCGACGACATGGAAAGCCCGCGCCTGCGACGCTTCCTCGCGCTCCTCAAAAACGACCGGCCCCTGGAATGGCCAAGGCGCATCCGCCGGATCGCTTTTTGTCACGCGCGGCAGCCGGTTATGGCCAGGACGCAGCGTCGCAATCCACTGGGCCTCTGCGAGCATCGCCCCCAACTCGCCGCCGGTCGCACGCCACTCGACACGCCGTACCTGCTGGGCCAGCCGAATATCCTTCGACGAACGCCGCTCACCTGTCAGATGCGAGCGCAACCGCTGACGTACGCGCACACTTCGCCCTACATAGAGCGGGAAGTCTCCTTCGCCATAAAAAGCGTAGACGCCGCAACCGGCGGGCGCCGTGTCGAGCAGATCCTCCGTGATGTCTCCGGCAAGCCGGTAGCGCCGCGTGGTGCGCTCGATCTGCCCGCGCAGCACGTCCAGCGGCACGAGGCCGTGCAGACGTTGCCAGAACTGCCAGATCAGATCGGCGTCGGCGAGCGCGCGGTGGCGGTCTGACGGCACCAGCCCATGACGCTCGACCAGCGCGTCCAGACCATGACGCTTTTCCGCCGGAAACAATGCGCGCGACAGACGCACGGTGCACAACACATCAGGATCGAACGCGAGGCCGGCTCGCCGAAACTCGCCGCGCAGAAAACCGCGGTCGAAACTGGCGTTATGCGCGATGAAGAGCTTGCCGTTCAGGCGTTCGAACAGCGCCGGCGCGATTTCGTCGAAGGTCGGCGCGCCGCGGACCATGGCATTCGTGATGCCGGTGAGTTGCTGGATGAACGAGGGGATCGACTGCTGTGGGTCGACCAGAGTGCTCCAGCGCGACACGCCGGCCGGCCCTACTTCGACGACGCCGACTTCGGTAATGCGATGCTCACTGGTCGAGCCGCCGGTGGTTTCGAGGTCGACAAAGACAATGGGTACATCGAGGGCCGGTTCCGGCAAAGACTGTTCAGACATGGAAAGAGATACTTTAGATGCGTGGCTTTGCGGCAAGTATGCCCTAGTTGACCGGCCCGCACCCAAATCGCATCGACGCCGTGCGTTGCCCAAAGGGGGACGTCCTTTTTATCTAAGCCGCCAGATGCCGCTGAACGCTGGCGAAGCGGGAAGCACTATGCGATTTGATCTAATCAATAACTACCACGCCCAAAATCAACGCTTCGCTATTCCAAACCGCACGCGGCTTTAACCAGAACTCCCAGGATCTGACGGAGCAAACTGTATAAGCCATAAAAAAACCCTCGCACGCAGCGAGGGCTCTCTGGCAATCGGCGGCGTGCCCCGCGCGGCTTACAGCGGCTGGATGTTCGCTGCCTGCTTGCCCTTCGGGCCGGCTTTGACGTCGAAGGAAACACGCTGGTTTTCCTTCAGCGACTTAAAGCCGTCCGCGCGTATTTCGGAAAAATGTGCGAACAAATCTTCTCCACCTGAATCCGACGTAATGAAGCCAAAACCCTTAGCATCGTTGAACCATTTGACGATACCAGTTTCCATTTTCAGTTTCCCTTCGACGATTTACAAAGATCGGGCATTGCCCTTATGTCCGAATAACACCATCACTTCGCCGGCCATGCTGATATTAGGCAGCTTCTCACAGCCGGAACTGACGATTGACATTCAGACTTGCTGTTATACGGGGAACGAACGATTATCGT
Source organism: Paraburkholderia sp. SG-MS1 (assembly GCF_012275575.1). Taxonomy (GTDB): domain Bacteria; phylum Pseudomonadota; class Gammaproteobacteria; order Burkholderiales; family Burkholderiaceae; genus Paraburkholderia. The sequence goes on from NZ_NPIH01000188.1 coordinate 41,884, forward strand.
CAAGAAAATTTTCCATATGCAGTTAGCACATATGGAGATAACGACCGACCTTGTCGAAGGCGCAATGCATATTCATTAACTACTGAGTTACCCTCGAGGTAATATTGCCAGAACAGTTTAAAAGCATCCTAGCAACGGGAAATTTTTCTGATTTAGAAATGTAAAATGTGACAAAAACTGTATTCAGTAAGTGTTTGTCCGACTTGCTGCGCCACATTCACGGCGGGATGATCGAACCAGTTGTTGTAGTAAACGCATATCAGGAGACTGCCATGCTGCTCAATCAACTCCACCGCCTCTGGGTCTGGCTCACCCCCTCGCACGCAAAAGCCACTCCCCTTTACGCCGTGCTGGCCACAGATACGCCGTTCGAATTCGATCCCATGTGGCACGGGGATCATTGGCAAAACCTGCTGTCGTCCCCCATGGACGCCCGCCGCTACGTGATGGAAGACTGGAGCGCGTCACCAACATCCGACTGGAGCGACCTGGAGGACGCAGCGCCTGCACACTGAGTAATGAGCTGCGGATTCGAATGCGCACGCAAAAAAAAAGCGCGACTGGGAAGTCGCGCCGACAAAGGTTTGGAGATCTTTTTCGTCAACGAAAAAGTCTGCTTCGAAAAGCAGAAAGTGCAGTATAGACGCACAACTCATGTCTATTATTCACACAATTAACAATCTGCTATTGCACAGACAACAACAATCCGATTTTTGAAATCGGTGCGTTGTTTTTTTGCGTCGGCTACTGTCGCAAATGAGCAACGCCATTCAACGCGCACCCATCACTCCACTCTCGCAATAACGCCGCAAGCCTTTATCCATAAGGCTCAAGCGACATTCGCACATCGTTTCCAATCGCGTAATACTTTATTGCGAAAATCGGAACGCCCACATTGCGGAGTGTCTCTCTAAACTCTGCCTAACCGGAAACCAGCGCGATTTGGTCGGCGCGCTTCTCACACGAATCTGCCTCTCGCAGCACATGCGCTCGTGTGAAGGTCTCCCAAGCCAGGGTCCCAAGTACATCTCTCGCTCTCGGAGTTACACAATGAAGAAGACACTCATGGTCGCGGCCCTCACGGGCGTTTTTGCAACCGCCGCGCATGCGCAAAGCAGCGTAACGTTGTACGGCTTGATCGACGCCGGCATCACCTATACGAACAACCAGCACGGCCACAGCAACTGGCAGATGACGAGCGGCTCGGTGAACGGCAGCCGTTTCGGCTTGCGTGGCGCTGAGGATCTGGGCGGCGGTCTGAAGGCCATCTTCACGTTGGAAAACGGCTTCGGCATCAATGACGGCACGCTCAAGCAGAACAGCCGTCTGTTCGGCCGTCAGGCTTTCGTCGGTCTGGCGAGCGACCAGTTCGGCGCCGTGACCCTCGGTCGTCAATATGACAGCATGGTCGATTACGTCGGCCCGCTGACGCTGACGGGCACGCAATACGGCGGCACCCAGTTCGCGCACCCGTTCGACAACGACAACCTGAACAACTCGTTCCGCATCAATAACTCGGTCAAGTACCAGAGCGCAAACTACGGCGGCTTCAAGTTCGGCGCGTTGTACGGCTTCTCGAACCAGGCAGCCGGCTTCGCCAATAACCGCGCTTATAGCGCGGGCGCGTCGTACAACTGGGGCGGCCTGAACGTCGCTGCTGCTTACATGCAACTGAACAGCAACGGCGCGAACACGGCAGCCGCTGCGTTCAACTCGGGTGGTGCGGTTTCGGGCGACAACACGTTCTTTGCTGAACGTCAGCAAACGTGGGGCGCAGGCGCTAACTACGCGTTCGGCCCGGCAACCGTCGGTCTCGTGTATTCGCAAACGAACCTGTCGGGCCTCGCCGGCATCAGCCAGAGCTCGTCGGGCGTGGCGGGTGGCGTTGGCTTCCCGACCAACAGCGCTCACTTCCAGAACTTCGAAGCCAATGCCCGTTACGCTTTGACGCCGGCCTTGAGCATCGCCGGTGCATACACGTACACTCGCGCGAACCTGTCGAGCTCGCATATGCACTGGAACCAGTTCAACCTGCAAACCGCATACTCGTTGTCCAAGCGTACCGACGTGTACCTGCAAGGCGTGTATCAGCAAACCAACGAGGGCGCCATCGTCGACGCCAGCATCAATGGTCTGGGCGCAGCGTCGAGCAGCAACAAGCAAATCGCTGTGACCGCAGGTCTGCGTCACCGCTTCTAAGCTTAAAAAGCTGCGGAGTACTCGCAGTATCGAAGGCGCCGTTCGCGGCGCCTTTTTTTCGCCTCGTCTCTATGCGCCCTACGATGCTCTTGAGGAGAAGACGCGCTAGACCGAGTGGCGAACGCCGAGTGCGAACGCATTCAATATGCTGTTTCCGACAGCAGCCATGCGAAGACCACCGGACGCACGGCCGCCACAACTCGCGGCTGTGCCCGAAGCCATTCTGTGGGTCGAGCATGACGGCGAGCGCTGGATGTACGTTCTCGCGCACATTCCGCCGCAACAAATCTGCTATGCGAAGTATCTGAACTGCAAGCGTAGCGGCATGGTGGATCGGGTGCCTACACTGCTTGCCCATACGCAGACAAACGCCACCTGTTGCCCCACGCTGAGCAGCAGCGAGGAGGGTATCAACGAGACCGTCTGATCCCGCTCTGCCCTCAACGATATCAAGCACGCCATGGGCACGCTTAACCGCCCGTATCCGCCGGCGGGTACTTGACGTCGAGAATCTCGATCGGCTGCGGACCGGCCGGCGTGAACAATGTGACCGTATCGCCGATCTTCGCCTTGAGCAGCGCACGGGCAATCGGCGAAATCCAGCTCACGTGCCCGATATCCAGATCGACCTCGTCGATCCCCACAATTGTCACGGCATGCGCATCGCCGTCTTCCGTTGCGTATTCGACAGTCGCGCCGAAGAACACCTGATCGACGTTCTCCTGTTTGCTGCTATCCACGACTTCAGCGAGGTCCAGACGCTTAGTGAGAAAGCGGATTCGCCGGTCGATCTCGCGCAAGCGGCGCTTGCCGTAGATGTAGTCGCCATTCTCCGAGCGATCGCCGTTCGACGCCGCCCACGACACGAGCCTGACCACTTCCGGCCGCTCGACATCGATCAGATTCAGCAGTTCATCGCGCATACGCCGGTAACCGGCTGGCGTGATGTAATTTTTGGTGCCCGCGGGAACTTCCGGCTGGGCGACGTCGAGATCGTCGTCATTCTCTTCACTCGACTCTTTGACAAAGGCCTTGTTCATGATGGTCCGTTAACTGCAGCAATCGACTGCCTATCAAGGGTACACGATCAGGTCCATGAGACAAATCGCAGTTACACGCTTCCATTTTCCAAAACGTTTGGCTATAATCTCGTTTCTGTGTGCGGCTGTAGCTCAGTTGGATAGAGTACTTGGCTACGAACCAAGGGGTCGTGGGTTCGAA
>NZ_NPIH01000189.1 GCF_012275575.1 Paraburkholderia sp. SG-MS1
CCGACGCTGGGCGGCCTGTTCAAGGCGGGTTCGGCGGCGTGGAGTTTTGCGCCGTCAATTACGGTGCCGATCTTCCAGGGCGGCGAGCTCAAGGCCAGCCTCGATGTCGCCAACATCCAGAAGAACGTCCAGATCGCCACGTATGAAAAGGCGATCCAGACGGCCTTCCGCGAAGTGGCGGACGGACTGGCGGCGCGCGGCACCTACGACCAGCAGATCGAAGCACTTGAACGCGATACGTCGGCCGAACAACGCCGGCTGGATCTGTCGAACCTGCGATATTCGAACGGTGTCGACAACTATCTGGCGGTGCTGACGGCGCAGACCGCGCTGTACACGTCGCAGCAGTCGCTCGTGACCGCGCGCATGGAACGCCTGCAGAACCTGGTCACGCTGTATCAGGCGCTCGGCGGCGGCTGGATCGAGCATACCGGCGAGCAGCCGCGTCCGGCGGATGCGCCGGTCGACTATGGCGCGGCCAGTGCACCGGTGGCGGCTTCGGCACCGAGCGCTGGCTGACTGAACCGAGCTTGATGCCGGCGCTTGTGTGGGGCGGCTTCTGATTCCGGGAAGCCGGTCCGCGTGGCCGGACAAACGAAAACGCCACGGCATGCCGTGGCGTTTTTTTATCGCTCGCCGCAGTTCACACCGCGCGAGGCAGCGGCTTGGACGCTTAGTGCAAATCCACCGTGCGCAGCATCTCGTCGCCTTGCGGTTCCGCACCGCCGCGTCCATCGAAGTCACGACCCGCGCGGCGAATCTCGCACTGCGCCTTCTTCTCGCTCTTCACGCCGTTGAAGATCAGGTTCAGCACCACTGCCGACACCGACGCCAGCAGAATCCCGCTATGCAGGAGCGGCGACAGCGCCGGCGGCAGCTTCGAGAAGAAGTGCGGCGATACCACCGGCACCAGACCCAGGCCGATACTTACCGCGACGATGAACAGGTTGTGCGGGTTCCTCACGAAGTCGACTTTCGACAGCACCTTGATGCCGTTCGCCGCGACCATGCCGAACATCACGATGCCCGCGCCGCCGAGCACGAACGCCGGCACCGAGGCGACCACCTGCGCCATCTTCGGGAACAGGCCGAGCAGCACCAGGATCACGCCGCCCATCGCGCAGACGAAGCGGCTCTTCACGCCGGTCACGCCGATCAGCCCGACGTTCTGCGAAAACGATGTATGCGGAAACGAATTGAAGATACCGCCGATCAGCGTGCCTAGGCCGTCGACGCGCAGGCCGCGTACCAGCGTCTTCTGATCGACCGGACGATCGACCATGTCGCCGACTGCGAGGAACATGCCGGTCGATTCGATGAAGGTCACGAACATCACGGTGACCATCGTTGCGATCGACAGTGGATCGAAGTGCGGCAGGCCGAAGTGGAACGGCATCACGAAGCCGACCCACGGCGCGAGCGTGACGCCTTCCATGTTGACGCGGCCGAGCGCCAGCGCGATCACGAAGCCCGCGACGATGCCGAGCAGCACCGAGATGTTCGCGAGGAAGCCGCGCGCAAATTTGTTGATCAGCAGGATCAGCATCAGCACGACCAGCGACAGCCCGAGGTAGACCGGGTTGCCGTAGTCGGGATTGCCCACGCCGCCGGCTGCCCAGTTGATGCCGACTTCCATCAGCGACAGGCCAATCACTGAAATCACCACGCCGATCACCACCGGCGGGAAAAAGCGCAGCAGCTTGCCGACCGCGGGCGCGAGCAGGATGCCGACCACGCCGGCGGCGATCGTCGAGCCGAAGATGTCGAGAATGCCGAGCGACGGGTTGGTGCCGATCGCGACCATCGGGCCGACGGCCGCGAACGTGCAGCCCATGATGACCGGCAGACGGATGCCGAAGATCCACAGCCCGAGCGTCTGGATCAGCGTGGCGATGCCGCACGAAAACAGATCGGCGCTGATGAGGAAGGCGATCTGGTCCTTCGGCAGCTTGAGCGCCGCGCCGATGATCAAGGGCACCGCGACGGCGCCTGCGTACATCACCAGAACGTGCTGAATGCCGAGGGTGAGCAACTGGCCTGCGGGCAGTCGCTCGTCGCACGGGTGAACCGTGTTCGGTTGCATATCGTCTCTCTCCACCATCTGTTTTGGGATGGCTCCAAGGTATCGGGGACGAAAAGGTGCAACAAGACCACTGGGACCTATTCCGGCATTCCCGGTGACGATATGCGGGCACGTCGTTTGAAAGCTGAATTAAAGGTGTGCGCATGGCCGATCGGCGGTGAGCCCTTGGCAGTGGCGCTGCGAGGCCGTTCGTCGCGCGTGCCCGGCGCGCCGGTATATATGTGAGAATCAATGAGGCGTATCGCGGCTGCCGCATAGTCCTGTTTTCATGCGGCTCGCGGCGTGAGGGGTTAACCCGCGATTGGTGATTTTCAGCGTGCGGTCCGGTGCGAGTGCTCGTGTGCGCATCGGGGCGCTTTTCAGCGTGAACGCTGGCGCGTTTCGCGCATGCTTGATATCGCCTCTCCATGCACTCGATGCGTACCGATCTCCCACCCATTTGACGACCCACCGCCTATGAGCTTTCTCGGCATCGACCTCGGCACCGGTTCCCTCAAAGCGGCAATCGTCGACGAACACGGTCGGGAGCAGGCGGTGGCCAGCGTCGGTTATGCGCTCGACACACCGCACGCGGGTTGGGCTGAAACGCCGGTGCAGACGTGGTGGCGCGCGCTCTGCGAAGCGATGGCGCGCTTGCCCGAAGGCTTGCGCCACGAGGTGCAGGCGATCGGCTTTTCCGGGCAGATGCACGGCGTCGTGCTGATCGACGCGGCAGGCGAAGCCGTGCGCCCCGCGATGCTCTGGCCCGACACGCGCGCGTTGGACCTGCTCGATGCGTGGCCCGAGCCGCAGCCGAATCCGGTCGCACCCGGCATGGCCGGTCCGTTGCTGCGCTGGATCGTGCTGCACGAACCGGAGGTCGCGCGCCGCACGCGTTGGGCGCTGCAGCCGAAGGACTGGCTGCGCGTCGCACTCGGCGGCGCGGTGGCGACCGACCCGTCGGATGCGTGCGCGACCGCGCTCGCCGATCCCGCCGGCGTGTGGGACGGGGCCTTGCTCGAACGCCTGCACATTCCGCGCGAATGGTTCGCACCGCTGGCGCCGTCGTACGCGGCGGGGGGCGTATTGTCGGAGAGCGCGGCGCGCGCGCTTGGCCTGCGCGCCGGCATCGTGCTCGCGACCGGCGCCGCGGATACGCCCTGCGCGGCGCTCGGCAGCGGACTCGTGCACGACGGCGACGCGTTGCTCACCACCGGCACCGGCGGACAGATCGTCGTGCTTGCCGAGCATGAGCCCGCGGCGGAGAAGGGCTTGCATCGCTATCGGGCGGCGAGCGATCACTGGTACCGGATGGCGGCGATGCAAAACGTCGGCATCGCACTGGAGCGGGCGCGCGGCTGGCTGTCGTATGAATGGGCCGATGCTTATCGTGACGCATTCGGTGACGCATTCGGTGATGCATTCGGCGACGAAGCGGGCAGGGTTGCCAACGACCACGCCAACCTGACCTTCCTGCCCTATCTCACAGGCGAGCGCACCCCATGGCTCAACCCGCAGGCGCGCGGCGGCTGGCTCGGTCTCGCGCTCGATCACACACGCGGCGCGATGATGCGAGCCGCGTTCGAAGGCGTCGCGTTCTCGCTGCGCGCCGGGCTCGACGCAATTCGCGCGAGCGGCGCCACAGTAGTGGCCTTGAAGCTCGCCGGCGGCGGTTCCGTCGACGCGCGTTGGCGCCAGTTGCTCGCCGACGCGCTGAACGTCGAACTGCATGCGGTCGATTGCCCGAATGCCGCACCGCGTGGCGCAGCCATGCTCGGCGGCCTCGCCAGCGGCCATTGGCGCGCGGACGATCTGGCCGCGCTCGCGCCGGGCACGACGCGCGTCGCGGGTCCGCAAGGCGATGCCGCGCTCGAAGCGCGCTATGCGCGCTTTCTCGATCTGTATGGCCGTGTCGAGACATGGTTCGGCGGTGGCGATACGACGCCGCGCTAGCCGTCGCAATGTCCGGTCGCGACAATGTCGTGACGCGCTTTGCAATACCATTACGCTTTTCGCGCGCTAAGCTGCAAGCCGATCTGCACGGCTGGCCGTGACCGCTTCGGCGCGGGCCACCGGCGTCGCGCACGAATCACGTGTGGCAAGCGCAACGCAACACCCGCGGATCACCCGCGCGCCGCGACGTAACGAACCGCGACGCGCGTCGCATTCACAGACTCACAGGAGCATTGACGATGAAGACCAAAGCAGCAATCGCATGGAAAGCCGGCGCCCCGTTGACGATCGAGGAAGTCGATCTGGAAGGACCGCGCGCCGGTGAAGTCCTGATCGAGGTGAAGGCGACGGGCATCTGCCACACCGACTACTACACGCTGTCGGGCGCCGATCCGGAAGGCATCTTTCCGGCGATTCTCGGCCACGAAGGCGCGGGCGTGATCGTCGATACGGGGCCTGGCGTCGGCACGCTGAAGAAAGGCGACCACGTGATTCCGCTGTACACGCCGGAATGCCGTCAGTGCAAATTCTGCCTCTCGCGCAAGACCAACCTGTGTCAGGCGATCCGTTCGACGCAAGGCAAGGGCTTGATGCCGGACGCCACGTCGCGTTTCTCGCTCGACGGCAAGCCGCTCTTTCACTACATGGGCACGTCCACGTTCTCGAACTACATCGTCGTGCCGGAAATCGCGGTCGCGAAGGTGCGCGAGGACGCGCCGTTCGACAAGATCTGCTACATCGGCTGCGGCGTGACGACCGGCGTCGGCGCGGTCGTGTATTCGGCGAAGGTCGAAACGGGCGCGAACGTGGTCGTGTTCGGTCTCGGCGGCATCGGCCTGAACGTGATTCAAGGCGCGAAGATGGTCGGCGCGGACAAGATCATCGGCGTCGATATCAACCCGGGGCGTGTCGAGCTGGCGAAGAAGTTCGGCATGACCCACTTCATCAACCCGAACGAAGTCGAGAACGTGGTCGACCACATCGTGCAGCTCACCGATGGCGGCGCGGACTATTCGTTCGAATGCATCGGTAACACGAAGGTGATGCGCCAGGCGCTGGAGTGCACGCACAAGGGCTGGGGCCAGTCGTTCATCATCGGCGTGGCGGCGGCGGGCGAGGAGATCAGCACGCGTCCGTTCCAGCTGGTGACGGGCCGCGAATGGAAGGGCTCCGCTTTCGGCGGCGCGCGCGGGCGCACCGACGTGCCGAAGATCGTCGACTGGTACATGGAAGGCAAGATCAATATCGACGACCTCATTACGCACCGTCTGCCGCTCGAACGCATCAACGAGGGCTTCGATCTGATGAAGAAGGGCGAGTCGATCCGCTCGGTGGTGCTGTACTAAACGAGGAGCGTCGCGATGCTTGAACTATTGTCGTCGCATGCGTGCCATGGGGGCGAGCAGCGTTTTTACCGGCACGACTCGCAGACCATCGGTTTGCCGATGCGCTTCTCGGTCTATCTGCCGCCGCAGGCTCTGAAGGTCGACGCGAAGGTGCCCGCGCTGTTCTATCTTGCGGGTCTGACCTGCACGGAAGAAACGTTTCCGATCAAGACCGGCGCGCAGCGCTTCGCCGCCCAGCACGGCATCGCGCTGATCTCGCCGGACACGAGTCCGCGCGGCGCGGGCGTGCCGGGCGAAAGCGCGGCGTGGGACTTCGGCGTGGGCGCGGGCTTTTACGTCGACGCGACGCGGGAGCCGTGGGCGAAGCACTACCGGATGTACTCGTACGTGCGCGACGAGCTGCGCGACACGGTGCTCGCGAAGCTGCCGGTGAATGGCGCGCGCCTCGGCGTGTTCGGGCACTCGATGGGCGGTCACGGTGCGTTGATGCTGGCGCTGCGCAATCCGGAGATCTATCGGTCGGTGTCGGCGTTCGCGCCGATCGCCGCGCCGGCGCGCTGCCCGTGGGGCGAGAAGGCGTTCAGCGGCTATCTGGGCGAGGACCGCGAAGCGTGGAAGCAGTACGACGCGAGCGAGCTGGTGGCGCACGCGTCGCGCAAGTTCGCAGAGGGGATTCTGGTGGATCAGGGGCTCGCGGATCAGTTTCTCGCCGAGCAGTTGAATCCGGATGTGTTCGAGGCCGCTTGCCAGGCGGCAGGGCAACCGTTGACGCTGCGCCGTCATGCGGGCTATGACCACGGCTATTACTTCATCTCGACGTTCATCGAGGATCATCTCGCGCATCACGCCAAGGTGTTGCTCGGGTGATGTCGCCGTAGGTCGGTAGGGCGATGGCGGCGGCATGCAGATGTGCTGTCGCCATCGCCATGCGTGGCGCGCACGCGGGCGATGAGCCGCTCACTGACTCAACGCCGCTTCAACAAACTCCCGCCATACGCCAGCGCCGATAGCACGGTAATCCAGAAGCTCGTCGGCCAATCGGTATAGAACGCCAGTGTGAGCCCCAGCCACGCCTGCAGCAACGCGAACACGGCGGCCAGCACGAGCCCGGCCGACAGCCGCGTCGTCATGTTCTGCGCCGCGGCGGCCGGGCCGACCATCAGCGTGAACACCAGCAGCACGCCAACGATCTGCGTGCACGCGGCCACGGCCAGCGCGGCGATCGCGAGAAACAATACCGACACCAGACGCAGCGATACGCCCTTGGCCTCGGCCAGTTCCGGCTGCAACGACGCGAACAGAAGCGGTCGCATGATCGCCGCGAGCGCCGCCAGGCTGACGACGCCCAACGCCGTGAGCACGGCGAGCGTCGACGTATTCACGCCGAGCACGTTGCCGAACAGTAGCGCGGTGACCTGCGTCGCATACGCGGTGAAGAAGTGCAGGAACAACAGGCCGAAGCCGAGCGATAGCGACAGGATCAAGCCGATCGCGACGTCGCGTCCGGCAAGCCGCTCCCCAAGCGCGCCCATGCCGACGCCCGCCGCGAGCGTGAAGCCGATCATCCCCCAGATCGGCGAGATGCCGATCAGCACCGCGCCGGTCGCGCCGGTGAAGCCGACGTGCGACAGCGCATGGCCGGCGAAGGTCTGTCCGCGCATCACCAGAAAATAGCCCACCACGCCGGCCAGCACCGCGACGATCCCCGACGCCGCGAATGCGTTCACCATGAAATCGTATTCAAACATCGTGCGTATGTCCGTCGCGTGAGTCGTGCTGGTGGGAGTGGCCGTGCGAGTGGCCGTGGCCGCCGTCTTCGTCGTGTTCGTGCTCGTGATCGTGTTTCTCGACTTCGACGTCGCCCGACATCACGAAGATGCGGCCATTCACGCGCATCACGTCGATCGGCGATCCATACAGGCGCGACAGCACCGGCCGCGTGATCACTTCGTCGACGGTGCCGAGCGCCGCGACGCCGCTGCCGAGATACAGCACGCGGTCGAGCGAGTTCAGCAGCGGATTCAGCTCATGCGCGGAAAACAGCACGGCGATGCCGAGTTCGCGCTGCACGCTGCGCACCAGTTCGACCACGCTCTTCTGATGATGCGGATCGAGACTGATCAGCGGTTCGTCGAGCAGCAGCAGTTTCGGGTTGCCGAGCAGGCATTGCGCGAGCAGCAGCCGCTGACGCTCGCCGCCCGACAGTTCCGACAACGGCCGCTCGGCCAACGTGCGGCCGCCGACCAGATCGAGCACGCGCTCGACGTCGGCGCGAGTTTTCGCATCCGCATGCGGCAAGCCCCAGCGATGGCCGTCGGCGGCCATCGCGACGAAATCGCGGCCGCGCACGCGCCGGCCGGCGAGCGCGCTGCGTGTCTGCGGCATATAGCCGATCGACGCATTGCCGCGCTCGACCGGCTGCCCCAGCACGCGGATCGCGCCTTGCGCCGCGGGCACGAGGCCGAGCACGGCGCGCATCAGCGTGGTTTTGCCCGCGCCGTTCGGCCCGAGCACACCGATGAATTCGCCCTGGTTCACCACGAAGCCGGTGTCGCGCAAGATCGTGCGGCCGCCGAGTTCGAGGCTCACGTGGTCGAGTTCGAGCACGGGCGCGGTGCGCGGGGCGCTTGCGGCAGCGCTTGCGGCCGCGCTTGCCGCCAGGCTGCCCGGTGGGCTGCCTGAAGCGCTGGCTGGCGCGTTGCGGCCAGTCGAGGTCATTGGTTTTTTCCTTTGGTGCCGGAGCTTGCCGATTTCGCAGCCTTCGCGCCGCTCGCGCCGTTCGTGTCGCCCGCGGCCAGCGCCGCGCTGAGCGCGTCGAGCTGCGTGAGCATCCACGTCTGATAGGTTTTACCGGCCGGCTGGGTTTCGGTGACGCTCATGGTCGGCACCTGCGATTGCTGCGCGAGCTTCAACATGCGTTGGGTCAGGGCCTCGGTTGCCTGGCTGTTATAGATCAGAACGCGGACGCGCTTCTCGCGCAGATCGCGTTCGAACGCGGCGATATCGGCTGCGCTGGCTTCGGTGTCGTTCATGGCCGCGAGCTGGAAGCGCTGATTGCGCATCGTCAGCCCCACCGCGTCCGACATGTAGCCGAACACCGGCTCGGTCGCCGTGACCGGCACGCCCGCATAACGGCCATGCAGTTCGGCGACCTTTGCGTCGATCGGCTTGAGCGAAGCGAGAAACTTCGCGAGGTTCGCATCGTACGCCGACTTGTGCGCCGGGTCAGCCGCGACGAGCGCGTCGCTCACCGCGCGCGCCACTTTCGGCATGGTCGCCGGGTCGTACCAGAGGTGCGGATTATCGCCGCTCTTCCTGCCGGTGAGGCCCGCGGCGACGATCGTGGTGCGCTTTGCGCCCTGGGAGGCAGCCAGCAGTTTCGCCATCCACGGATCGTAGTCGGCGCCGTTGTAGATCACAAGGCTCGCATGCTGCAACGCGCGCGCGGTCTTCGGGCTCGCTTCGAACAGATGCGGATCCTGGTCCGGGTTGTTGAGGATGCTCGTCACGTCGACGCGATCGCCGCCCAGTTGCTGGACCACGTCGCCGTAAAAATTTTCCGCGGCGACGACCGGGATTTTCGCGTCGGCGGCCAGCGCGCCGTGGCCGAATGCAAACGCGGCCGCGCCTGCGCTCAGGTACTTCGACAGCTTCAGCGCACGGCGCGCCCCGACCAACATCGAGCCGATTCTTTTCATCTTTGTTTCCTGCTGCGTGAGAGTTGAGTGGGTCACCAATGCTGGGATGGGTTGTGGCCGCTGGCGACGGCGGTGAGTTCGCCCACCGGGCCCTGTGCGGTTCGATGCGCCGTTTCAGCCATCACGGCGACCTGCGTGGCGGCCATCATGCGTGGCTTCGCGCAGGCGTTCGTGTCAGCGTCATGCACCGCCTCATACGTGCCTCATACGGAAGCCTCATGCCGAAGCTTCATGCCGAAGCCCCGGCAGGCCGCGCGGCGCGGGCGCACATGGCGCACAGGCCGCTCAGCTCGATCACCTGCCGATGCACCTCGAAACCATGCGCCGGCGCGCTATGCGACAACTGATCGGCAAGATCGTCGCCGGGAATCTCGACGGTCGCGCCGCAGCCGTCGCACATCAGAAACTGGCTGCGGTGCGGTACGCCGATTTCACAGCAGGCGACGTATGCGTTCTTCGATTCGATCCGGTGGACGAAGCCGTGCGCGAGCAGAAAATCGAGCGCGCGGTAGACGGTCGTGGGCGGCATCCGCCCGCGCTGCGGCGCGAGCGCATCGAGCAGTTCGTACGCCCCGACCGGCCGCTCGCTGGCGACGATCGCCGCATACACCTGACGCCGCAGCGGCGTCAGCGCAAGTCCGTGCAACGCGGCGTGCGCTTGCGCATGCGCAAGCCGCACGGCATGGTGTTCTGCAATCGACGTGGTCATCGGCGGACCTCCTGGCGGCAAAGGCTTCGAGACGAAGCGAGGTCGAAATGATATAACGTATCTCGGATTTTTGTCAGCGCCTTGCACAGAAATGTCGTTGGTCGGTCACCGCACGCCGTCACGGCGTGGCTTAGGGACGGCGCGGCGCGCGCGGGGGTCCTGTCGCGCTGCACCATCGAAATCTGGTCGAGCGCCTTGACATGACCCGGTCCGTATCCGATCATTCGATCACTAACAGAGCAATTGTTCGCGCAATGAGCGTTCGCTCACTGCGCCTCAAAAAGCAGAACGAACCGGAGACATGCGGTGGCGGCACGATTGCAAGACAAGGTGGCCATTTTGACGGGCGCGGCCAGCGGCATCGGTGAAGCGGTGGCCCGGCGCTATCTGGACGAGGGCGCGCACTGCGTGCTGGTCGACGTGAAGCCGGCTGACAGTTTCGGCGACGCGCTGCGCGTCGCCTACGGCGAGCGTGTGCTGAGCGTGAGCGCCGACGTCACGCGCCGCGACGACATCGAGCGGATTCTCGCGAGCACGCTCGCGCGCTTCGGCCAGATCGACATTCTGTTCAACAACGCGGCGCTCTTCGACATGCGCCCGATCCTCGATGAATCCTGGGACGTGTTCGACCGCCTCTTCGCGGTCAACGTGAAGGGCATGTTTTTCCTGATGCAAACCGTCGCGCGCCAGATGGTCGAGCAGGGCCGTGGCGGCAAGATCATCAACATGTCGTCGCAAGCCGGGCGGCGCGGCGAGGCGCTGGTGTCGCACTACTGCGCGACCAAGGCGGCGGTGCTGAGTTACACGCAATCCGCGGCCCTCGCGCTCGCGCCGCACAAGGTCAACGTGAACGGCATCGCACCGGGTGTCGTCGACACGCCGATGTGGAAGGAAGTCGACGCGCTCTTTGCCCGCTACGAAAACCGGCCGCTCGGCGAGAAGAAGCGGCTCGTCGGCGAAGCGGTGCCGCTCGGGCGCATGGGCGTACCGGACGATCTCACCGGCGCCGCGCTGTTTCTCGCCTCCGCGGACGCCGACTACATCACCGCGCAAACCCTGAACGTCGACGGCGGCAACTGGATGAGCTAAGCGAATGCGCCGGGCGCAGGCACTCGAAACCCGCGCGCGCCATCGCCATTTCCGTAAAACAAACGCAGCACCACATAACGTACGAGAAAGGAGACAACACATGAAACCAGCTTTCAAATCCACGCTGAAGGCGGTCAGTGCCGGCGCGGCAGCATGCTTTGCGTTGAGCGCATCGGCGGCCACGGTAACGATCGCGACCTTGAACAACCCGGACATGATCGAGCTGAAGAAGCTCTCGCCCGCGTTCGAAAAAGCGAACCCGGACATCAAGCTGAACTGGGTGATTCTCGAAGAAAACGTGCTGCGCCAGCGCGCCACGACCGACATCACCACCGGCAGCGGCCAGTTCGACGTGATGACGATCGGCGCCTACGAAACCCCGCAATGGGGCAAGCGCGGCTGGCTCACGCCGCTCACCAACCTGCCCGCCAGCTACGATCTGAACGACGTCGTGAAGACGGCGCGCGACGGCCTCTCGAGTGGCGGCCAGTTGTATGCGCTGCCGTTCTACGTCGAAAGCTCGATGACGTATTACCGCAAGGATCTGTTCGACAAGGCCGGCCTGAAGATGCCGGATCAGCCGACCTACGACCAGATCGCGCAATTCGCCGACAAGCTCACCGACAAAGCCAACGGCCAGTACGGCATCTGCCTGCGCGGCAAGGCGGGCTGGGGCGAAAACATGGCGTACGGCACGACGGTGGTGAACACCTTCGGCGGCCGCTGGTTCGACGAGAAATGGAACGCGCAGCTCACGTCGCCGGAATGGAAGAAGGCGATCACGTTCTACGTCGATCTGCTGAAGAAGAACGGCCCTCCGGGAGCCAGCTCGAACGGCTTCAACGAAAACCTCACGCTGATGTCGTCGGGCAAATGCGCGATGTGGATTGACGCGACGGTGGCGGCCGGCATGCTGTACAACAAGAGCCAGTCGCAGATCGCGGACAAGGTCGGTTTTGCCGCGGCGCCGATCGCGGTCACGCCCAAGGGCTCGCACTGGTTGTGGGCGTGGGCGCTCGCGATTCCGAAGTCGTCGAAGCAGGCCGACTCGGCGAAGAAGTTCATCACGTGGGCGACGTCGAAGGAATACATCGAACTGGTCGCGAAGGATGAAGGTTGGGCCTCGGTGCCGCCGGGAACGCGTCAGTCGACCTATGCGCGCCCCGAGTACCAGAAGGCCGCACCGTTCGGCGCGTTCGTGCTGAAGGCGATCGAAACGGCGGACCCGGATCATCCGACACTGAAACCCGTGCCGTACACGGGCGTGCAGTTCGTCGGGATTCCTGAGTTCCAGTCGTTCGGCACCGTGGTCGGTCAGAGCATCTCCGGTGCGATCGCCGGTCAGATGACGGTCGATCAGGCGCTGGCGGCGGGCAACGCCACCGCGGATCGCGCGGTGAAACAGGCCGGCTATCAGAAGTAACGTAGCAACTCAGCCACTTCAGTGATGTGGCACGCGCCGGCTGACGCCCGTCAGCCGGCTCACGCAGCACAGCGGGGCCGTCCGGCCGCGAGCGAGCGTCGTGGCGTCGCAAGATGCCGCAGCGGTCCATGCGGCTCAAGCGGACGCCCCCGCGCATTACCGAACAGGTGGTCAATCATGCGTCCTTTGCGCCTACCTCTCATGCATGCCCAGCCCCAGACCGAAAAAGAACGCGAAATCCGTAAAGCCAATTCCGCCCGCTGGCTGGTGTCGCCATCGGTCGCCGTGCTGGTGCTGTGGATGGCGATTCCACTCGCGATGACGATCTGGTTTTCGTTCTCGCGCTACAACCTGCTGAATCCGGATCTGCGTGGCTTCGCCGGCCTCGACAACTACCGCTACCTCGCGAGCGACCCGTCGTTCTGGCCGTCGATCGCCAACACGCTCGAACTGATCGTCTCCGTGCTGGTAATCACGGTGGTCGGCGGCGTGCTGATGGCGATCCTGTTCGACCGCAAGTTTTACGGTCAGGGTGTCGCGCGGCTGCTCGCCATTGCGCCGTTCTTCGTGATGCCGACCGTGAGCGCGCTGATCTGGAAGAACATGATCCTGCATCCGGTGTACGGCCTCGTCGCGCAGGGCATGCGCGCGATCGGTCTGCAGCCGATCGACTGGTTCGCCGTCTATCCGCTCACGGCGGTGATCATGATCGTCGCGTGGCAGTGGCTGCCGTTCGCGTTCCTGATTCTGTTCACAGCGATCCAGTCGCTCGATCAGGAGCAGAAAGAAGCGGCTCGCATCGACGGCGCGGGTCCGTTTTCGATGTTCTTCTACATCACGCTGCCACACCTCAGGCGGGCGATCGCGGTGGTGGTGATGATGGAGACGATTTTCCTGCTGTCGATCTTCGCCGAAATCTATACGACCACGGGCGGCGGTCCGGGCACCGCGACCACCAATCTGTCGTACCTGATCTTTTCGCTGGGCCTGCAACAGTTCGACGTCGGTCTCGCGTCCGCGGGCGGCATTCTCGCTGTCGTGCTGGCCAACATCGTGTCGTTCTTCCTCGTGCGGATGCTCGCGAAGAACCTGAAAGGGGAGTACGAAAAATGAGCCACGTTGCCTCTACGCCGGCGTCGTCGACGACGCCAATGACCGTGCCGACCAAGTCGCCGTTCGAAGCAATCCGTCGCGGCATCCCCGGCGTGATCGCCTGGCTTGTCGCGCTGCTGCTGTTTTTCCCGATCTTCTGGATGACGATCACCGCATTCAAGACCGAGCAGCAGGCCTATTCGTCGTCGCTCTTTTTCGTGCCGACGCTCGAGAGCTTTCGCGAAGTGTTCGCGCGCAGCAATTACTTTTCGTTCGCGTGGAATTCGGTGCTGATCTCGGTGGGCGTCACCGTGCTGTGTTTGATTCTCGCGGTGCCCGCCGCGTATGCGATGGCGTTCTTCCCGACGCGCCGCACGCAGAAAGTACTACTGTGGATGCTGTCGACCAAGATGATGCCGTCGGTCGGCGTGCTCGTGCCGATTTACCTGCTGTGGAAAAACAGCGGGCTGCTCGATACGGTGTCGGGTCTGGTGATCGTCTACACGCTGATCAATCTGCCGATCGCGGTGTGGATGTCGTTCACGTACTTCGCCGAAATTCCGCGCGACATTCTCGAAGCAGGGCGCATCGACGGCGCCGCGACCTGGCAGGAAATCGTCTATCTGCTGATGCCGATGTCGTTGCCCGGTCTCGCATCCACCGCGCTGCTGCTCGTGATCCTTTCGTGGAACGAAGCGTTCTGGAGCATCAATCTGTCGAGTTCGAACGCCGCGCCGCTCACGGTGTTCATCGCGTCGTATTCGAGTCCTGAAGGCCTGTTCTGGGCCAAGCTGTCGGCGGCTTCGCTGCTGGCGGTCGCGCCGATCCTGATCGTTGGCTGGCTGTCGCAGAAGCAACTGGTGCGCGGCCTCACGTTCGGGGCGGTCAAATGACGGCGGCAGCAAGCGGGGGCGCGTTGGCAAGCAACTACGCGTTGATCTGCGATTGCGACGGCGTGCTGATCGACAGCGAAGCCGTGGCGGCGCGCATGCTGGTGCACGAACTCGAAGCGCGCTGGCCCGATACCGACGTCGAACCGGTGGTGCTGCCGCTGCTCGGACTGCGAATCGAGAAGGTGTTGCAGAGCACGGCGGCGCAACTCGGCAAAAGCCTTGACGTTGCCGAGATCGACGCAATCCGCCGCGCGGTAGAAGCCGCCGCGATCGAAGCGCCGGCGGTCGAAGGCATCGAGGCTGCGCTCGCCCAGGTGCCGCTCGTCAAGGGCTGCGCGAGCAACAGCTTCCGGCCTTACGTGGAAACCGTGCTGACGCGCACGGGTCTCGTGCGCTTCTTCGGCGAGAGGCTGTTCTGCGCCGACGCGGTGCCGAATCCGAAGCCCGCGCCCGACGTCTATCTCGCGGCGGCGCGCGGACTTGGGCTCGCGCCTTCCGCGTGCCTCGTGGTGGAGGACAGCGTGACCGGCGTGACGGCGGCGAGTGCGGCGGGCATGACGGTACTCGGTTTCATCGGCGGAGGTCATGCGAGCGACGCGCAGATCGACAAGCTGCATGCGGCCGGCGCGCGCCACGTATTCGACGACATGCGGCAGTTGCCGGACATCGTCGCGCAATGGACGCTGAGCGCGACCGCGGCGGCGCCCTGAGCGAAAGCCCGGATCACGGCGGCCAAAGGTCAACGGTCAACGGTCACCGCGCAGGCATTGAACGCACACTGCAACACATAGCGACACACAGCATTACACGGAGACACATCATGGCAAGCGTAACTCTGCGCAACATCAGAAAGGCCTACGACGACAACGAAGTGATGCGCGACATCAACCTCGACATCGCCGACGGCGAGTTCGTCGTGTTCGTGGGCCCGAGCGGCTGCGGTAAATCGACCTTGATGCGGATGATCGCCGGTCTCGAAGACATCAGCGGCGGCGACCTGACCATCGACGGCATGCGCGTGAACGACGTTCAGCCCGCCAAGCGCGGCATCGCGATGGTGTTCCAGTCGTACGCGCTGTATCCGCACATGACGCTCTACGACAACATGGCGTTCGGGCTGAAGCTCGCCGGCACCAGGAAGCCCGAGATCGACGCGGCCGTGCGCAACGCCGCGAAGATCCTGCACATCGATCATCTGCTCGATCGCAAGCCGAAGCAGTTGTCCGGCGGCCAGCGTCAGCGCGTGGCGATCGGCCGTGCGATCACGCGCAAGCCGAAGGTGTTCCTGTTCGACGAACCGCTGTCGAACCTCGACGCCGCGTTGCGCGTGAAAATGCGCCTCGAATTCGCGCGTCTTCACGACGAGCTGAAGACCACGATGATCTACGTGACGCACGATCAGGTCGAAGCGATGACGCTGGCCGACAAGATCGTCGTGCTGTCGGCAGGCAACCTCGAACAGGTCGGCAGCCCGACCATGCTGTATCACGCGCCCGCCAACCGCTTCGTCGCGGGCTTCATCGGCTCGCCGAAGATGAACTTCATGGAAGGCGTCGTGCAGTCGGTCACGCACGACGGGGTCACGGTGCACTACGAAACTGGCGAGACGCAACGCGTCGCGGTGGAGCCGGGCTCAGTCAAGCAGGGCGACAAGGTGACGGTCGGCATCCGCCCCGAACATCTGCACGTGGGCATGACCGACGACGGCATCTCGGCCCGCACGATGGCCGTCGAATCGCTCGGCGACGCGGCGTATCTGTATGCGGAATCGAGCGTCGCGCCGGACGGACTGATCGCGCGGATTCCGCCGCTCGAACGGCACGCAAAAGGCGAAGTGCAAAAGCTCGGCGCCACGCCCGAGCACTGCCATCTTTTCGACAGCGAAGGGAAAGCATTCCAGCGTAAGATCGTTGAAGTGCTGGCCGCGTGACGTGATGGAAAGCGGCGGGCGCGCCGCTTTCCTTTCCACCATGCTGCGGGGAACGCTCATGTCCGCCTACGTCGTCATCACGCGCGAGAAAACGCTCGACCCTGCGAAGCTGGAAGAATACAAACAGGTGGCGCCGGCCACCTTCGATCAGCGGCCGGTCGTGATGCTGGCGAGCCATGGGCGCAGGGAAGTACTGGAGGGGCCCGCACTCGAAGACATCCTCATTCTCGAATTCACCGGCTATGACGAAGCGCTCGCGTGGTATCGCAGTCCCGCGTATCAAGCGGTCAGCGAAACGCGGCTGCAAGGTGGCGATTACCGGATCATCGTCACCGAAGGTTTGCCACAGATATAGCGCCTCGGTGCGTGTGCCGCCTGCGTCATGCTTCCAACGCCGCGCGCGCGCACAACTCGTCGGTCACCAGTCCCGACAACCAGCCGCCCTTGAGCACCGCGATCAGCGCTTCACGCTTGCGCTGGCCGCCGGCGAAACCAATCGTCGGACGATGCGGCGGCGTATCGAGCGCGATGCTCGTCACGCGCCGGCCGGTGGGCGATTCGACGTGCGCGCCGGCCGCATCGATTGGCAGTCCGAGCATTTCGGCCACGGCGCCGTTGTGCATTAATTCCTTCACTTCCGCCGACGTGATGAAGCCGTCTTCATGCAGCGGACACTTCGGGCCGATATTGCCGATCCCGACGAACGCGACATCGGCCTGCGCCGAGAGCGACTCGACGATCCGGTACAGCCGGTGATTGCACCACTGCGCGCGCTCGGCCTCGCTATCGGCGAGCAGCGGCGCGGGCAGCAGAAAATGCTTGCCGCCCGTCTTTTCGGAAATGTGCAGCGCGACGTCGTAGCGGTTCGACGAGCCGTCCTGCGCGATCGCCCCGACCATCGACACCAGCCGATGCTGCGGACGGTCCAGCTGGGCGATCTGATCGACCGCGGCCTTCAGCGTGCGGCCGCTGCTCACCGCGACCACCATCGGTTTTTCGGCGCCGAGATAGCGCTCCATCACCTGCGCGCCGGCCACCGCCAGCTTGCGGTCGACTTCGTCGGTCGTGTCGCCGTCGATCGGCACCACTTCGCACATGCTCAGGCCGTAGCGCTTCGACAGTTGATCGGCGAGCGACAGACAGTCGGCGAGTTTGTGATCGACGCGCACGCGAATCAGGTTCTTTTCCACCGCGAAGGCGACGAGCCGTTGCGCGACCGGACGTGAGACCTGCAGCTTCTCGGCGATTTCGTTCTGGGTATTGCCTGCGACGTAGTAGAGCCACGCGGCGCGGGTAGCAAGATCTAGTTTTTCTGAAGACTTGGGCACGGTAACGGCTCGCTTGAAGTGCGCCGATGATAGCAGCCGGCCGGCGCCGCTCAACGCCGACCGGCCGTGGCTGCCGCTAGCTCAGGCGAGCGGCGCGCGCGCCGGGTCGAACAGCGGTCGCACGTGACGGTATAGCGCGCGATAGGCTTCGAGCCGCGTGCGCAGTTCGGCATGGCGGCGCGGATTCGGCGTGAACTCCTTTTCGATCGGCGGCTTGGTCAGCACCGTGGCCGGATCTCCGCCGGCGGCCAGCCAGCCGAGTCGGGCGGCGCCGAGCGCCGCACCGGTTTCGCCACCGCCGTGCTTGCGCGTCGCGGTGTCGAGTGCATCGGCCAGCAACTGCGCCCAGTAGTCACTGCGCGCGCCGCCGCCGAGCAGCGACAGCGCTTTCGCCTCGGTGCCGGCCGCGCGCAACGCGTCGAGACCGTCAGTGAGCGCGAGCGTCACACCTTCGAGCACCGCATAGCCGAGCAGCGCGCGATCGGTCGCGTGATTCATGCCGAAGAACACGCCTTGCGCATACGGGTCGTTATGCGGCGTGCGTTCGCCCGATAGATACGGCAGGAACAGCGGCGCGTTGCTCAGTGCGTCGGCGGGCAGCGCCTCGATTTCGGCGAGCAGCGTGGGCTCGTCGGTCGAGGTGAGCTTGCAGACCCAGCGCAGACAACTCGCCGCGGACAACACCACGCTCATCTGATGCCAGCGATCCGGAATCGCATGACAGAACGCGTGCACGGCGGACGCCGGATTCGGCCGGAAGCTGTCGCCGACCACGCACAGCACGCCCGACGTGCCGAGCGACACGAAGCCGTCGCCCGGTTGCGTCGCGCCGATGCCGATTGCGCTGGTGGCGTTATCGCCGCCGCCGGCCGCAACGATCACGCCGTCGCTCAGGCCGAATTCACGCGCGACCGACGGCAGCAGCGTGCCCGACGGCGCGCTGCCTTCGGCGAGGCCCGGCATCTGCGCGCGCGTCATGTTGCACGCGGCGAGCAGCGAGTCGGACCAGTCGCGTTTGGCGACGTCGAGCCACAACGTGCCCGCCGCATCCGACGGATCGGACACCTTGCCGCCCGTCAGTTGCAGCCGCAGATAGTCTTTCGGCAACAGCACGCACGCGGTCCGCGCGAAAATCTCCGGCTCATGGCGCGCGACCCACAGCAGCTTCGGCGCGGTGAACCCCGGCATCGCCAGATTGCCGGCGACGCTGTGCAGATCCGGCGCGCGCTCGGTCAGCTCCGCGCACTCCTTGTCGCTGCGCATGTCGTTCCACAGAATCGCGGGACGCAGCACGCGGTCCTCGGCATCCAGCAGCACCGCACCGTGCATCTGCCCCGACAGGCCGATGCCGCGAATCTGCGCGAATTCGTCGGGATGGCGCTCGCGCAACGCGGCGAGCGCCGCGCGCGTGCCCGCCCACCAGTCCTCGGGATTCTGCTCGGCCCAGCGCTGATGCGGACGCGAAACGGTAAAGGGGGAGCCTGCCGTGCCGATCACGCGTCCATCGGAGGCGAGCAGCAGAACTTTCACTTCGGACGTGCCGAGGTCGATGCCGAGATACATGGGCGCGAAACCTTCGTCGTTAGGGATGCGCTACTTTAGCCGCACATGAGGCGCGCTGCCATGCGCATTAAGCCTGGCACCGGGCGTGACTGGTTCGAAACGGGTCGCACCGGCGTGCTTAAACCGCGCCGCGTTGGGCGAGCCAGACATCGACGCGCGCAAGCGCTCCCGCGAGCGCCGATTCCAGTTCCTGCGTCTGCGCCATGCTGCCCCACAGCAGCCGGTCGGCAGCAAACGCCTGCAACGGGTCGGGCGCCGCGAAGAAGCCGTGCGCGACGCGCTCGTCCATCACGCCGTCCTGATACGCATACGGCAGCTTGCCCGCATGCCAGCGTTCGAGAAAGCGGAAGAACAGCGCGGGCAGCATCGCCGTCGCGGCAGGCGTGACGCCCCGTTCGAAACACTCGGACAGCGTCGGCGCGATGAAGCCGGGCAGTTTCGAAAAGCCGTCGGCCGCGACGCGTTGATTGGTGTCCTGGATATACGGATTGCTGAAGCGTTCGAGCACCACGTCGCGATAGCGGGGGAGATCGAGCGGGCTCGGCGAGAGGCACGGGATGACGTCTTCGGTCACGTAGTCGAAGGCGAACTGGCGAATGTCGGCGTCGAGTGTGCCTTCGTGAATGTAGTTCAGCCCGACCAGGGTGCCCGCCCACGCGATGCAGCTATGCGGCGCGTTGAGAATGCGGATCTTCGCTTCCTCGTACGGCAGCACCGAATCGACCAGTTCCGCGCCGACTTTTTCCCAGGCGGGGCGGCCGGCGATGAAGCGGTCTTCGATCACCCACTGGATGAACGCTTCGCCCATCACCGGGCACGCGTCGTCGAAGCCGGTCGCGGCCTTGACGCGCTCGCGCACGTCCGGTGTCGGACGCGGCGTGATGCGGTCGACCATCGAGCTCGGGCAGGCGGTGTTGTCGTCGAACCATTGCGCGAGCCGGTCCGCGCCACGTCGTTCGAGAAACTCGCTCATGCCCGCGTGAAAGCGCTCGCCGTTGCTGCGCAGGTTGTCGCAAGTCTGCAGCGTGACGGGGCCCGCGCCGCGTTGCATGCGCGCGTCGAGAATCGCCGCCAGCGCGCCGTAGATGGTGGTGTGGCCGCCTTTCAGGTCGGTGGCGAGATCGGCGTTCGTGATGTCGAGCCGGTCGTGTTCGTCGAGGTAATAGCCGCCTTCAGTGACCGTGAACGCGATGATCTTGCAGGCGGGATCAGCGCCGGCTTCGATCAGCGCGTCGAGGCTTTCGGTCCAGGGCACGACGCGTTCGATCGAGCGGATCGTCTCGTAGGCGCGCTCGCCTTGGGGCGTGACGGTTTCGAGCGTATAGACGCCGTCCTGCGCGGCGAGCGCTTCGAGCACCGCGTTCATGTCGCTGCGGATATTGCCGACCGTCAGCGACCAGTGCTCGCCCTCCAGCTTCGCTTCGTTCAGCCGATGCAGATACCACGCCTGATGGGCGCGATGAAACGATCCCGCACCGATGTGCAGGATCACGTGTGCGGCCGCGCCGCTGCCTTGCCCGGTGTCCATGTGCGTCTCCTATGTCGACCGGAGTTGGCGCTTCAGCGCCTACTCCGGTCCCATGATGGTTGCTGTTGGCGCTTCAGCGCCTACTCCGGTCCCATGATGGTTGCTGTTGGCGCTTTAGCGCCTACTCCGGTCCCATGATGGTTGCTGTTATCGCACGGCTCGAAGCGTGCGTTTTCTCGTGACGGAGCATTTGCTCTGTGTGTGAGCGAATGATCGTACCCGGCGAAACGAAAGTCAAGGCAGCGTCAGCGGCTTTTCGTGGCGCAGCGCGGCGTGGGTGGGCTTTGCGCGTGACTGGCCAGGCCTGGTTGGGCGAGCCGCCGTGCCTCGCCGTGCGTTTTGCATTGCATCAAATTTGACCCTGCGAACGTCGGGACTAACCCCAATGCAAAAAAGTATTGGTCCGCGGTCTCATTTTTAGTGGTGGCCGGCGCGGTTGCAGGCTACTTTTCGCTATACAAGACGAAGAGCAGCGGCGCCCCGGCGGCCCGCTTCATGGAGGCAAGACAGTGCAACCCGATCTGGAAATCGTGGCCGTGCGCCGCGACGAATCGTTCAAGGTGTGGTCGCATGGCTATCCGTACCGCACGGTGCGCTGGCATTTTCATCCGGAATACGAAATTCATCTGATCGTCGCGACGACCGGCAAGATGTTCGTCGGCGATCACATCAGCAGTTTCGCGCCCGGCAATCTGGTATTGATGGGCCCGAACCTGCCGCACAACTGGGTCAGCGACGTGCCCGACGGCGAGACCATCGCGCAGCGCAACCTGGTCGTGCAGTTCGGTCAGGAGTTCGTGTCAGGCTGTCTCGACAGCTTTCCCGAATGGCGCCAGGTCGAAGCGCTGCTGGCCGATTCGCGCCGTGGCGTGTCGTTCGGCGAGCGCACCAGCGCGGCGATCCAGCCGCTGTTCATGGAGCTGCTGACAGCGCGCGGGCTGCGCCGTCTCGTGCTGTTCATGTCGATGTTAGAGATCCTGATGAATGCCGAGGACCGCGAAACGCTTGCGAGCCCCGCCTATCAGGCCGACCCGACCGGCTTCGCGTCGACCCGCATCAATCACGTGCTGTCGTATATCGGCAAAAACCTTGCGAACGAGTTGCGCGAATCGGATCTGGCGCAGCTCGCCGGGCAGAGCGTCAGCGCGTTCTCGCGCTATTTCCGCCGCCATACCGGCTTGCCGTTCGTGCAGTACGTGAACCGGATGCGCATCAACCTCGCGTGCCAGTTGCTCACCGACGGGGAACTGAGCGTAACCGATATCTGCTTCAAGGCGGGCTTCAACAACCTGTCGAATTTCAACCGGCAGTTCCTCGCGGTGAAGGGCATGGCGCCGTCGAAATTCCGCCGCTATCAACAACTGAACGACGCGAGCCGCGACGCGTCCGAGCAAGCCGCGGCGCGCGGCGCGGGCATCGATGACGCGCCGGCCATCGTGCTCGCACCGGGGCTGCCGCGCAACGTTTGCGCCGCCTATCCGTTCACCTAGCCAGCAGCCAGCCCGTCGCCGGGCGTTCAGCCGGAGCGTTTTACTTCAACCGCGTTTCAACACGTATCGCGCTGTGCGAGCACAGCGTGAGGGACGTGCTCACTTTTAATAACGGAGACAACCATGACGCAATCCCTGTCGAAGCAGACCTCGTTGCAGACCCTGGCGCGCCGCTCAGCGGCGTTGGCGACGCTCGCATTCGGCCTGTCGCTGATTGCGGTGCCGGCTGCGCAAGCCGCGCCGCTGAAAATCGGCATGACGTTTCAGGAACTGAACAACCCGTACTTCGTGACGATGCAGAAGGCGTTGAACGACGCCGCCGCGTCGATCGGCGCAACGGTGGTCGTCACCGACGCACATCACGACGTGAGCAAACAGGTCAGCGACGTCGAGGACATGCTGCAAAAGAAGATCGACATCCTGCTCGTGAATCCGACCGATTCGACCGGGATTCAATCGGCGGTGACGTCGGCAAAGAAGGCGGGTGTGGTGGTCGTCGCGGTGGATGCGAATGCAAATGGTCCGGTCGATTCGTTCGTCGGTTCGAAGAACTATGACGCGGGCGTGATGGCCTGCGAGTACCTCGCGAAGTCGATCGGCGGCAGCGGCGAAGTGGCGATTCTCGACGGCATTCCGGTCGTGCCGATTCTCGAACGCGTGCGCGGCTGCAAGGCGGCGCTCGCGAAGGCGCCGGGCGTCAAGCTGGTGGACACGCAGAACGGCAAGCAGGAACGCGCGACCGCGCTGTCCGTCACCGAGAACATGATTCAGGCGCATCCGAATCTGAAGGGCGTGTTCAGCGTCAACGACGGCGGCTCGATGGGCGCGCTGTCGGCGATCGAAGCGTCGGGCAAGGACATCAAGCTGACCAGCGTCGACGGTGCGCCAGAAGCGATTGCCGCGATCCAGAAGCCGAACTCGAAGTTCGTCGAAACGTCCGCTCAGTTCCCCGCCGACCAGGTGCGTATCGCGCTCGGCATCGCGCTCGCAAAGAAGTGGGGAGCCAATGTGCCGAAAGCAATTCCGGTCGACGTGAAGATGATCGACAAGAGCAATGCGAAGGGCTTCAGCTGGTAACGCGAACGCCCGTTGTCGCGCGCATTGAAGCGCGGCCACGGGCGGCACAGGAGCACCCGATGGACACCATTCTCAAGCTCGACAACATCACCAAAAGCTTTCCCGGCGTGAAGGCGCTGCAAGGCATTCACTTGCAGATCGCGCGCGGCGAGATTCACGCGCTGCTGGGTGAGAACGGCGCCGGCAAATCGACGCTGATGAAAATCCTGTGCGGCATCTATCAGCCGGATGAAGGCACGATTACGATCGATGGGCAAGCGCGCCACTTCACGAACTATCACGATGCGGTGGCTGCGGGGGTCGGTATCGTGTTTCAGGAATTCAGCCTGATTCCGTATCTGAACGCGGTGGAGAACATGTTCCTCGGCCGCGAATTGAAGAACGGTCTGGGCCTGCTCGAACGCGGCAAGATGCGGCGCGCGGCGGCCGCGATCTTCGAGCGGCTCGGCGTGGCGATCGATCTGTCGGTACCGATTCGCGAGCTCTCGGTGGCGCAGCAGCAGTTCGTCGAAATCGGCAAGGCGTTGTCGCTGGAGGCGCGCATCCTGATCCTGGATGAGCCGACCGCGACGCTCACGCCCGCCGAGGCCGAGCATCTGTTCGCGATCATGCGCGATCTGAAGCAGCAGGGCGTCGCGATGATCTTCATCTCACACCACCTCGAAGAAATTTTCGAAGTGTGCGATCGCATCACGGTGCTGCGCGACGGCCAGCACGTCGGCATGACCGAGGTCGCGCAATCCGACGTGGGACGTCTCGTTGAGATGATGGTCGGGCGACGCATCGAAAGCAGCTTTCCGCCGAAGCCGGCCTTGCGCGCCGACGCGAAGATCGTGCTGAACGTCGACAGGCTGCAATTGCTCAAGGACGGCCCGGTGCTCAAATTCACGTTGCGCGAAGGCGAGATTCTCGGTTTCGCCGGGCTGGTCGGCTCGGGGCGCACGGAAACCGCGCTCGCGGTGATCGGCGCGGACCCGGCCTATGCGAAGGAGATTCGCATCAGAGGCGCGGCTGCGAAGCTGGCCGATCCCGCCGACGCATTGCGCGCCGGTGTGGGCATCCTGCCGGAGAGCCGCAAAACCGAAGGCCTGATCACGGATTTTTCGATCAAGCAGAACATCTCGATCAACAACCTCGGCAAGTATCGCTCACTACGCTTTTTCATCGACCAGCGCAGCGAAGCACGCGCCACCGCCGACATCATGAAACGCGTGGGCGTGAAGGCGCCCACCATGCACACCGAAGTCGCGACGCTCTCGGGCGGTAATCAACAGAAGGTGGTGATCGCGCGCTGGCTGAACCACCACACCAACATCCTGATCTTCGACGAACCGACGCGCGGCATCGACGTCGGCGCGAAGGCCGAAATCTATCTGCTGATGCGCGAACTCACCGCGCGCGGCTACTCGATCATCATGATCTCGTCCGAACTGCCGGAAATCGTCGGCATGTGCGACCGCGTCGCCGTATTCCGGCAGGGCCGCATCGAGGCGATGCTCGAAGGCGACGCGATCAACTCGAACGCCGTGATGACCTATGCGACCGCGGGCTCGCTTGGAGCAACTCATGAACACGCCTAATCCTTCTTCGTCGCCCAAGACGTCCACTGTGAGCAGCGATACCCCAGGCGCGCCGGTGCGCTTCACCTGGGCCGCGCTGAAACGCTCGACGTTGTTTTATCCGTTCATCGGCCTGCTGGTGGTCTGCATCGTGATGGTGTTCGCGAGCGACAGCTTTCTTTCCGGCGCGAACATCGAGAACGTGCTGCGCCAGGTGTCGATCAACGCGATCATTGCGGTGGGGATGACGTGCGTGATTCTGACGGGCGGCATCGATCTCTCTGTCGGCTCGGTGATGGCGCTCGCGGGCACGCTCGCCGCCGGTCTGATGGTCGCAGGAATGAACGCGGTGGCCGCGCTCGCGATCGGCGTCGCGCTCGGGCTCGGCTTCGGCGCGGCCAACGGTTTTTTCGTCGCCTATGCCGGTATGCCGCCGATCATCGTCACGCTTGCGACGATGGGCATCGCGCGCGGTCTCGCGCTGATCTACACGGGCGGTTATCCGATCGACGGTTTGCCCGACTGGGTCAGCTTCTTCGGCAGCGGCAAGATTCTCGGCGTCCAGGCGCCGGTCGTGATCATGGCGGTGATCTATGTGATCGCGTGGGTGCTGCTCGAGCGCATGCCGTTTGGGCGCTACGTCTACGCGATCGGCGGCAACGAACAGGCGACGCGTCTGTCCGGCGTGCGCGTCGCGCGCGTGAAGCTGATCGTCTACACGATTGCAGGTCTGACGTCCGCATTCGCCGCCATCGTGCTGACCGCACGGTTGATGAGCGGTCAGCCGAACGCGGGCGTCGGCTTCGAACTCGACGCGATCGCCGCCGTCGTGATGGGTGGCACGTCGATTTCGGGCGGACGCGGCTCGATCATCGGCACGTTGATCGGCGCGCTGTTGCTCGGTGTACTGAACAACGGTCTGAACATGGTCGGCGTGAATCCGTATGTGCAGAACGTGATCAAGGGCGGAATCATTCTGCTCGCGATCTACATCAGCCGCGACCGTAGAAAGTAACGCTCCCCACTGACCTTCCCTTTTTTCCTTTTCGCAGGACCACGCAATGACGACTCAATCCGACAAGCAGAACATGACCGCCATCGTCTGTCATGCACCGAAAGACTATCGCGTCGAACAGGTGTCGAAGCCGCAGGCCCGCGCGCATGAACTCGTGATTCGCATCGCCGCATGCGGCATCTGCGCGAGCGACTGCAAATGCCATTCGGGCGCCAAGATGTTCTGGGGCGGCCCGAGTCCGTGGGTGAAAGCACCGGTGATCCCGGGACACGAATTCTTCGGCTACGTCGAGGAGATCGGCGAAGGGGCAGCCGAACACTTCGGCGTAAAGAAGGGCGAGCGCGTGATCGCCGAGCAGATCGTGCCGTGCGGCAAATGCCGGTATTGCAAATCCGGCCAATACTGGATGTGCGAAGTACACAACATCTTCGGCTTTCAGCGCGAAGTCGCGGACGGCGGAATGGCCGAGTACATGCGCATTCCGCCGACGGCGATCGTCCACAAGATTCCCGACGGCATCTCGCTCGAAGACGCCGCGATCATCGAGCCGCTCGCGTGCGCGATTCATACGGTCAATCGCGGCGAGGTGCAACTCGACGACGTGGTGGTGATCGCGGGAGCCGGTCCGCTCGGTCTGATGATGACGCAGGTCGCGCATCTGAAGACGCCCAGGAAGCTGGTCGTGATCGACCTCGTGGAAGAGCGCCTCGCGCTCGCGCGCGAATACGGCGCGGACGTGACGATCAACCCGCAGAAAGACGACGCGCTCGCAATCATCCACTCGCTCACTGACGGCTACGGCTGCGACGTGTACATTGAAACCACCGGCGCGCCGATCGGCGTGAACCAGGGGATGGACCTGATTCGCAAGCTCGGGCGCTTCGTCGAGTTCTCGGTGTTCGGCGCGGATACGACGCTCGACTGGTCGGTGATCGGAGACCGCAAGGAGCTCGACGTGCGCGGCGCGCATCTCGGACCCTACTGCTATCCGATTGCGATCGATCTGCTCGCGCGCGGACTCGTGACGTCAAAGGGTATCGTCACGCATGGCTTTTCGCTGGAAGAGTGGGACGAAGCGATCGAGGTCGCGAACTCGCTCGATTCGATCAAGGTGCTGATGAAGCCGGGCGCCTGAGCGCGCAACGCGGGCACGCAGGCCAACGCGGCGCGGCTGTCGGCGCATGACAGGCCGCAAATAAAACGGAGACTGTATGAACTACGTCATCGGCGTCGATATCGGCACGCAGAGCACCAAGGCGTTGCTGCTCGATCAGCATGGCGCGATCGTCGCGCAGCATGCGTCGAGCTATCAGCCGGATACGCCCAAACCGCTGTGGGCCGAACAATGGCCCGCGGTGTGGTTGAAGGCGGTGGTGGAGTGCGTCGCCGCATGCGTCGGCGCGGCGAAACAGGCCGGCATCGCCGCGAGTTCGATCAAGGCGCTCTGCGTGAGTAGCCTGTACGGCGGCTCGGGCATCCCCGTCGATAGCGACATGCGGCCGCTCGCGCCCTGTCTGATCTGGATGGATCGCCGCGCGACCGCGCAGGTCGAGTGGGTGCGCGGCAATGTCGATCTCGAACGGCTATATGCGATCACCGGCAACGGCGTGGACAGCTACTACGGCTTCACGAAGATCCTGTGGCTGCGCGACCACGAGCCGGACGTCTGGGCACGAACGCGCTTTTTCCTGCCGCCGAACGCGTACGTGATCTACATGCTGACCGGCGAAGTGGCCGTCGATCACAGTTCGGCCGGCAATATCGGCGGCGTCTACGATATCGCGAAGCGCGACTGGTCGGACGAAGCACTCGACATGCTAGGCATTCCCGCAACGATGATGCCGGAGCGGCTGGTCGAATCGACCGACGTGGTCGGCGGGCTACTGTCGCAGTGGACCGAACAGCTTGGGCTGGATGCAGGCACGGCGATCGTCGCGGGCGGCGTGGATGCCGCGATGGCGACGTTCGCCGCCAGCGTGACACGCGCCGGCCAGCATGTCGCGATGATCGGCACGAGCATGTGCTGGGGCTACATCAACCAGAGCGTGGACGCACGACACGGATTGGTCAGCATGCCTCACGTATTCAACGGGCTGCACGATATCTATGTGTTCGGCGGCGCGATTACGGCGGGCGCATCTGTCACGTGGTTTCGTGAGCAGTTCTGCCAGGCCGAAATCGAAGCTGCGCGCGCGACGCCGCATGGCGATCCGCATCGTCTGCTCGAGGAGAGCGCCGCCAAACTGCCGGCCGGCTCGGACGGCGTGATGTTCCTGCCGTATCTGATGGGCGAGCGCAGCCCGGTGTGGGACGCGAAGGCCAGTGGGGCGTTCGTCGGGCTGAGCCTGTTTCACACGCGCGCGCATCTGTATCGCGCGGTGCTGGAGGGCGTCTCGTTCGCGCTGAAGCACAACATCGAGGCGGGACGCCAGGGCGCGCAATCGCTCGACGACAAGTTGATCGTGGTCGGCGGCGCCGCGCATTCGGACCTGTGGATGCAGATCATCGCGGACATCACCGGTTATCCGGTCTACACGATCGAACAGGACGTGGAGGCGGCGATGGGCGCGGCGTTGCTCGCGGCGGTGGGCGTCGGGCTCATTTCCCGCGAGGCGGCCCAGGGCGGCTGGGTCACGCTGATCGAACGCGCGCAGCCCGACGCGGCGCGCATGGTGTTGTACGAACAGCGCTTCGGCGTTTATAAGGATTTGTATCCGGCCTTGAAGCCGGTCATGCATCGGTTGCAATCGTCATGAATACTACTTTCGATTTTTCCGGCCGCTCGATTCTTGTCACGGGCGCTTCCAGCGGGATTGGCCGCGCAACCGTCGAAGCGTTGTGCGCAGCGGGCGCGGCGGTGGTGGCCGCCGCGCGCAACGTGAACGAGCTGGCGCGGCTGGCCGAGGAAACCGGCTGCGAGCCGTTGACGCTCGACGTGAGCGACGAAGCCGCGATCGATGATGCGTTGGCCTCGCTCGATGTGTTCGACGGGCTCGTGAATTGTGCGGGCATCGCGTTGCTCGAGCGCGCGGTGGACACCACTGCGGCGAGTTTCGATCGCGTGATGGCGGTGAATACGCGCGGCGCCGTGCTGGTGGCGAAGCACGTGGCGCGTGGGATGATCGGGGCGAAACGCGCCGGCAGTATCGTCAACGTGTCGAGTCAGGCCGCGCTCGTGGCGCTCGACGATCATCTGAGTTACTCGGCGTCGAAGGCGGCGCTCGATGCGGTGACGCGAGCGCTGTGCATCGAGTTGGGGCCGTTCGGGATTCGCGTGAACAGCGTGAACCCCACGGTCACATTGACGCCGATGGCGGTGCAGGCGTGGAGCGATCCCGCGAAACGTGATCCTGCGTTGCAGGCGATACCCTTGCGGCGCTTTGCGCAATCCGCAGAAGTGGCCGCGCCGATCATGTTTCTGTTGAGCGACGCGGCGTCGATGGTCAGCGGCATCTGCTTGCCCATCGACGGCGGATATACGGCGAGGTGAACCGCGCCGCGCGAGCGGGTGCGGCAACGGCAACCGGCTAGAGCATCGTCCTCACATGCCAAAGCTCGGGAAACAGCACCACGTCCAGCATCTTGCGCAAATACGGCGCGCCGCTCGTGCCGCCGGTGCCCTGCTTGAAGCCGATGATGCGCTCGACCGTGGTCACATGCCTGAACCGCCATTGGCGGAACGCGTCTTCGAGATCGACCAGTTCTTCGGCCATCTCATACAGCTCCCAATGCTGCGAGGGATTGCGGTACACCTCCAGCCAGGCTGCTTCGACCGAGGCGTCGTGCGTGGTCGGCTGCGTCCAGTCGCGCTCCAGCCTCGACGCTGAAATC
The DNA here is from genome assembly GCF_012275575.1 of Paraburkholderia sp. SG-MS1. GTDB lineage: Bacteria > Pseudomonadota > Gammaproteobacteria > Burkholderiales > Burkholderiaceae > Paraburkholderia. The sequence continues at coordinate 29,587 of NZ_NPIH01000189.1, forward strand.
GCAAAGCCGCGGCGCGCCAGCAGACGCACCACCTCGTCATAGAAAGAGGGCGCTTCGAGTGACGCCTTCACCTCGGCGAACACGTCGGCGCGATGCGCATGCGGCTTGAGCATCTGCTCGTTCTTGTTGCCGAGCAGGAACTCGATCTGCCGATACTGGTACGACTGAAAGCCGGACGAACTGCCGAGATACGGCCGCATCGCGGTGTACTCGGACGGGGTCATGGTCGCGAGCACGCTCCACGCCTGTACCAGTTGCTCCATGATCCGCGACACGCGCGCGAGCATCTTGAACGCTGGCGGCAACTCGTCGCGACGCACCGCCTGCAGCGCGGCGCGCAACTCGTAGAGCGCGAGCTTCATCCACAGTTCGCTCGTCTGATGCTGGATGATGAACAGCATCTCGTTGTGATCCGGGGACAACGGGTGCTGCGCATCGAGCACCGTCCCGAGCGACAGATAATCGCCGTAGCTCATCGAGTCGGAGAAGTCGAGCTGCGCGTCGTGCCAGCCGGAGTCGGGCGCAGCGGAAGCCTCGCGCCCATGCCCGAACGGACATCTCTGCGTCATGGTCTCTTCCGGCAAACCCGGCGTTTGCATGTGATCGGTCATCGCGCGCTCCTCAGGTAACGGCACCGCGAGCGGCGAATTCGGGTGCGCGCCAGGTCTCCTGCGTGAGCACGTCACGCAAGGTTTCCACCGCGTCCCACACATCGACGAAGCGCGTGTAGAGCGGCGTAAAGCCGAAGCGCAACACATGCGGCTCACGGTAATCGCCGATCACGCCGCGCGCGATCAACGCCTGCATCACCTCGTAGCCATGCGGATGTTCGAAGCTCGCATGCGAGCCGCGTTGCGCATGTTCGCGTGGCGTCACGAGCGTGAGCGGAAACTCGCCGCAACGCGCTTCGACCAGTTCGATGAACAGATCGGTCAGCGCGAGCGACTTCTTGCGGACCGCCTGCATGTCGGTTTGCAGGAACACGTCGAGTCCGCATTCGACCAGCGCCATCGACACCATCGGCTGCGTGCCGCACAGGAAGCGGCCGATGCCGTCATCCGGCCGGTACGTCGGGTTCATCTCGAATGGCGCGCGATGACCCCACCAGCCGGACAGCGGCTGCGCGAAGTCATTCTGGTGGCGCTTGGGCACCCACACGAACGCGGGCGAACCCGGACCGCCGTTCAGATACTTGTACGTGCAGCCGACAGCGTAGTCCGCGCCGACGCCGTTCAGATCGACCGGCACCGCGCCCGCCGAGTGCGCGAGGTCCCACAGCGCAAGCGCGCCCTTGTCGTGGATCAGCTTCGTCAGCGCGGCCATGTCGTGCATGTAGCCGGTACGGTAGTTCACGTGCGTGAGCATCGCGATGGCGGTGTCGTCGCCGATCGCGGCGGGCAGCTCGGACGGATCGTCGACGAGGCGCAGTTCATAGCCGCGGTCGAGCTGCTCGATCAGGCCTTGCGCGATGTATAGATCGCTCGGGAAATTCGAGCGTTCGGACACGATCACGCGACGCTTCGGATCGCGCGCATTCGCGACCCGCACGGCGGCGGACAGCAGCTTGAACAGGTTGATCGAAATCGTATCGGTGACGACCACTTCGTCGTCGGTGGCGCCGATCAGCGGCGCGAGTTTGTTGCCGAGACGGCGCGGCAGCGCGAACCAGCCTGCGCCATTCCAGCTGCGGATCAGGCCTTCGCCCCATTCGGCGGCTATCACGGTCTGCGCGCGTTGCGCGGCGGCGGCCGGCGGCACGCCGAGCGAGTTGCCGTCCAGATAGATGGTGGTCGGCGACAGCGCGAACTGGTCGCGCAGCGTCGCGAGCGGGTCGGCGTTATCGAGCGCCAGGGCTTCGTCACGGTGGTTCATGGTGGGTCCGTCGGTCAGATCAGTGAAAGTCGGTGAGGTCGATGCGTTGTGCCACGGTCAGCGCACGCCGGGCAGCGCGCGCAACACCGCGCGCACCGGGCTCGCGTCGAGCGTGGTCAGCTTGAGCGGCAGCGCGATCAGTTCGTAATCGCCGGGGGCAACGTCATCGAGCACGATCCCCTCGAGGATCGCCATGCGATGCGCGCGAATCCGCTGATGAGCGTCCATCGTCTTCGATTCCTGCGGATCGAGCGAGGGCGTGTCGATGCCGATCAGTTTCACGCCGCGCGCGGCCAGCTGATCGATCGTGTCCGGCGCGACCGCGCAGAACGCGCTGTCCCAGGTCGTCGTCGGGGCGTTTTTGTAAGTGCGCAGTAAGACTCGAGGCGGCAGCTCGTCGAGCGAACCGGCCAGGTGTTGTGGCGTCACAACAGGTGAGGCGCCGATGCAGTGAATCACCCTGCATAAACCGAGATAGGCATCGAGCGGCACTTCGCCGATCGCTGCGCCGTTCTCGTCGTAGTGCAACGGGGCGTCGGTGTGCGCGCCGGTATGCGGCGAGAGCGTCAGACGCGCGACGTTGACCGGCGAGCCCGCCTCCATGCGCCATACGCGTTCGATGCCGACCGGCGTGTCGCCGGGCCAGACGGGCGTCGCGCTATCGACGGCGGGGGTGATGTCCCAAAGTGTTGGCATGTCTCCAGCGTCGAATGGTGTGTATGAGGGAATGATAGGTGGATCGCCGCACAATGTGATTGCGAAAAAATCTCCTTCTGAGCCGTGTCTTGGAACATAATTTGAGTCAAACGGGAAAGGGAGACCGAATATGAACGCGATCTCGCTCGACGCCACCGATTGCCGTATCTTGACGGTGCTTCAGCAAGAAGGACGGATCAGCAATCTCGACCTCGCGGAGCGGATCTCGCTCTCGCCGTCGGCCTGTCTACGGCGCCTGCGCCTGCTGGAGGAGCAGGGCGTCATCGAACATTACCGCGCGTGTCTGAACCGCGAGGTGCTCGGTTTCGAACTGGAAGCGTTCGTGCAGGTGTCCATGCGCAACGATCAGGAGAATTGGCACGAGCGCTTCGCGGAGGCGGTGCGCGACTGGCCGGAAGTGGTCGGCGCGTTCGTCGTGACCGGCGAGACGCACTATCTGCTGCGGGTTCTCGCGCACAACCTCAAACACTATTCGGATTTCGTGCTGCAGCGGCTCTACAAAGCGCCGGGCGTGATGGATATTCGCTCGAACATCGTGCTGCAGACGCTCAAGGAAGATTCGGGCGTGCCTGTGTCGCTGGTGAAGAAGAGCGCCGGGCACGGCGCGTCGCATAACGACCGTTGAAGGGCACCGCGCGGTGCGGCGTCAGACGGCTAGCGGTGTGCTGTAGCCGCCGCTGCAGCAGGTGCGGGCGAGGCGAGGTATCCTGGTGCCGCGTCTGGCGTGGCCGATACGCCTGCTCCGCCAGCATTCGTGCTGCGCGTCCAGCCGGGACGCGGCACCACGTTCAGAGCGGCTTGAGGCCGTGGAACAGCCCGTTCTGAAACACCAGCGGCGAGATTTCCGCCGCTTTCTCATGCACGCCGCAGCGCTCCACTTCGCCGACGAAAATCACGTGGTCGCCTTCTTCATAACGGCTGCGGTTATGGCACTCGAACCACGCGAGCGCGCCGTCGAGCACCGGCATGCCGGTGTCGCCCTGCGCGTGCGACACGCCTTCGAAGCGGTCGCCCTTCACGGTCGCGAAGCGTTTGCACAGATCGAGCTGCGAAGCGGCCAGCACATTGACCACGTAGTGACTGTTGGCGCGGAACACCGGCATCGAGGCCGAGCGTGTGGCGAGACTCCACAGCACCAGCGGCGGATTGAGCGACACCGAGTTGAACGAGCTCGCCGTGATGCCGATCAACTGGCCGGACTCGGCGCGCGTCGTAATCACGGTGACGCCGGTGGCAAACTGGCTGAGCGCCTGTTTGAAGGCGGGCTGGTCGAAATTGGGCGGGCTGGCGCGCTTCATCGGGCGCAGATCCGCGACAACGACCGGGGCGGTGCCGGGCGGAACCCGTCGCGCGCGCGGTCGGAAACAATTGATTCGAAAGTCATAGTGAAAATCGTCGATTTGGCCCAATTTTAACTGCAATCGTGGCATACGGGCCGCGAGCACAGCCGGTCATTGGAAAACCCGCTAAGCTGGAAAGTCCAGCTCGTGGCACGAGCGTTGCGGCAAAGCAGGACCGGCATCGGCCGACTATCAGTATCAAGGAGCGAGCAGCATGAGTCAGACAGGCGAAGTCGCCACCCTCGGTGGCGGGTGTTTCTGGTGTCTCGAAGCGGTGTATCTGGGGGTCGACGGTGTGAATGCGGTCGAGTCGGGCTATGCGGGCGGTCAGACGCGCGCGCCGTCCTATGAGCAGGTGTGTGACGGCGAGACCGGTCACGCCGAAGTGGTGAAGGTCGATTTCGATCCGGCGAAGATCAGCTATCGCGAGATTCTCGATATTTTCTTCGCGATCCACGATCCGACGCAGTTGAACCGGCAGGGCAACGACGTCGGCACGCAGTACCGGTCGGTGATCTTCACGCATTCCGATGCGCAGCGTGAGACGGCGCTGCAGGCGATCCGCGAGATCGGCGAACAGCGGATTTACGACGGGCAGATTGTCACCCAGGTGCTGCCGCTCGACGGCAATTACTGGCCGGCCGAGGCGTATCACCAGAACTATTTTGCACAGCATCCGAATCAGGGGTACTGCTCGTTCGTAGTGGCGCCGAAGGTCGCGAAGTTTCGTCAGAAGTTCGCGCATCGGATCAAGGCGGGATAAGACGGCCCGTTCAACCCGGCTCGCTGCCGGGTTCGCCGCTGTCTTCCTGCGGCCGATGTTCATCCGGCTGCGGCCGTTCATCATCGTGCTCGTGCTTACGTTCGTGAGCCCGGTGCGCATAGGCGTCGATAATCGCCCGCGCCAGTTCCACGCAGCTTAGCGGCGCCGATCCCTCCGCCTTGTTATTGATCGCGATCACCACCGGCTGGCCGGCGAGCGCGTAGCGTGCGGCCAGTTCGGCGAGCGACGCGCGGGTGGCCGGGTCATGATCGACGAGCTGGTTGAACGGCTCGTACCTGGCTTTCGCCTGCTCGTATTTGAAGCCGCCGTGCAGACTCCAGCGCACGATCAGTGGTCCGGCCGGCTCGCCGTCCAGCAGCGCAAGCGCAGCCGCCTGGCGCAGCGGGTCCGGCATCCGCGCATGAATCCCCACGCAATACCGCACGCCTGCCGTTTTCAGCGCGCGAATGAAGCGCGGCGTGAGCAGACTCGCGTCGCGGATTTCGATCGCGTAGCACGTGCCGTCGGGCAGCTTCGGCAACGCCACCAGAAACTCGGCAAGCCGTTCGATGAACACCGTCGGCTGCGCCAGCATCTGGTCTGGCAGCGGCGAAAGCTGGAACACCAGCGCGCCGGCTTTCGCGCCGAGTCCTTCAAGACAGGGCGTGACGAATTCGTCGATCGCCATCTGCGCGTTCAGGAAGCACGGGTTTAGCGATACCGGTTCGCCGCGTTCGGCGCGCACGGTGGCGTCGGTGATCGTCATCGGCGCTTTGACGATGAAGCGGAAATGCTCGGGGACCTGCTGCGCGTAGCGCAAGTAATCGGTGACCGGCAGCGTCTGATAAAACGACCGGTCGATGCTGACCGTCTTCAGCAGCGGATGCTTGCCATAGGCGGCGAGTCCGTCGCGCGAGAGCTTACTGTTGCTGTACTCCTCGCCGTAGACGATGCCGTTCCAGCCGGGAAACGACCATGTCGAGGTGCCGAGATGGATCTGCGGCGGCAGTTCGGCAGCAAGCGCAAGCAGTTCGGGCGACGCCGGGGCGGCGAGGATGTCGCGGCCACGGCGCTTTTTTGGGGTGTCGGCGGAGGCGGGAG
>NZ_NPIH01000019.1 GCF_012275575.1 Paraburkholderia sp. SG-MS1
CCATGCGGCCCGTCGCCTCCACCGTGGCCGCCACCGGGTCCGCCGCCACCCGGACCACCGCCGCCCCAACCCGGCGGCGGTCCCCACCAGCATCCGCTCAAGGTTGCGCTCAGTGCGGCGAGCGCCGCGATTGCCAACAGCTTCTTCATGCTTTCTCCTTCGATCTATCTGCGGTGACGCGGCAGCGTCGCTCGGGTTTCGAGTGACGCTGCGATGCGTCATCCGCAACTTATCAAGCGGCGAAAGATCATGTTTTACGAGGCCGTTACAAGCTCCACGGACAACGACCGCGACAAGGCGGCCTCGCTGTGGTGGACGTCGCCTTCTAGCGTCGATTACGCGGAGTTCGAGAAGTGTGGCGCGGCAAGCGGGCGCGCTCACCTTTTGTTTGCATATGGAAGAGGATGTAAGGGAATTGGCGGCTTCGTTTCGCGCCGTTGCCTTGATAGGTGAGTTGTTAGACCTGCGACACGTCACCGTGAGCGGCTAGGCCACGACTCCCTGGAAATCCTCACCTTCGCATCGGTGCGGATTCTGAGCGGCCACGGATCACCTCCTGGAATCGCTCACCTTTTGACGGTGATCTCCTGGAACTCCTCACCTTTGGAGCATATTTCGAGGCTTCCAGCGTGCTGTTCGCTTCCGCGAGCGGCTCACTTCCGGGCGAATGGAGAGCGGTCTCCTGGAAATCCTCACCTTATCGCCTCGCGGAGAGGATCTCCTGGAATTCCTCACCTTTGAGGGCGGTGACCGCTTCTCCTGGAATTTCTCACCATTCGCCTGACGGTCGCCATCCCCTGGAAATCCTCACCATCCTGGAACAGCTCACCTTGGTGCGCGTGAGCGGCCGTTCGCTCAAAACTTCAGCTTCACCTGAAACCCGATCGTAAACGGCAGATCGTCCGAAGGGATCGGCGGAATCACGATGAAGTTCGCGCCGACCCGTTTGTATTCGACCATCACGATCGGTGCGACCACCGGTCCGATCGTGTGATTGCGGCCCAAGCCCCAATTGCCGTAGTTATAGCCGGAGATGATGCCGGCCATCGCCGCGAGCCGCACAATGCCCCAGTGCGCGAACTCCGGCGCCCAGACGCCGCCACCATAGTACGAGGGCCGCCGCAGCGAGTTACGAAAGCCGCCGGCAGTCAGCGCCCATTGATTGTTGAGCCAGCATTCGACACCGAGGCCGGGATTGAACTGTTCGAAATCGGTATTCGGATCGGGGTTGATGTGATACGAGCCGAGCATGGCGTCGACCCATATGCCGCCCTCGCACCAGTTGCCGGCCTGCGCGGCGGACGCCGCCGCCAGGCTCGCGATGAGCGCCACTGCAGTACGTCGGATGTTCTTCTTGATCTGCCGAAAATGCATGTCCTCTCCGCCACCGGTCGAGCGCCGGTGTCATCTATGTTCTGGCTATGAGTTTGCCGCCCGTCGCGCACTGTACCTCAACCCGCACACGCGATGTTGAGGCGGCGCCCGGACGTGCAGGCACAAGACGTGCCCGCAGCCTCGAACCGCAACGATAACGGAGAACCGATGGCAAAGCGGTGAATGCGTGCCCGCATCCACCGCCATTCTGGATGGCGGGTCTAGAGTCCGAGATCCGACAGGCCCGGATGATCGTCGGGACGGCGCCCAAGCGGCCAGCGATACAGACGGTCGGCTTCGCGAATCGGCAGGTCGTTGATGCTGGCATGACGGCGCGCCATCAGTCCATGCTCGTCGAACTCCCAATTCTCGTTGCCGTACGAGCGGAACCAGTTGTTCGAATCGTCGTGCCATTCGTAGGCAAAGCGCACCGCGATACGGTTATCGGTGAATGCCCACAGTTCCTTGACCAGCCGGTAGTCGAGCTCCCTCGCCCATTTGCGGCGCAACAGGCCGACGATCTCCGCGCGGCCATGCGTGAACTCGGCGCGATTGCGCCAGATGCTGTCCGGCGTGTACGCGAGCGATACGCGCTCGGGATCGCGCGTATTCCAGCCGTCCTCCGCCGCGCGCACTTTCTGAATCGCGGTTTCGCGCGTGAACGGTGGCAGCGGCGGGCGGGTTTCGATGGAGTCGGCCATGATGTTTCCTCGGTCAGGTTGCGGCGCGCCGGGATGGCGCTCGCCGGTTTGCGGAAGGGCTCGTGGATTTGCCTCGCGAAGCGCCTGTCACGGTGCCAGTGGACGCGGCGCGCCCACGGGCGGATGGGGTGGCCTCGGCGTCGAGCAAGGTCTGAGCTGCGCTGCGCGCGTCGAGCGCGGCGTCGGCCTCGCCGCTCACCAGCGCCACGGCGATTGCGCCATCGAGCAGAAGCAGCCACTGACGCGACAATCGCGCGGCGCGCCGCGCGTTCATGTCTGACTCTGCGGCGAATTCATCACATTGGGTCCGCACGAAATCGAGCAGACGTTCCTTGTGTTTGCGCGTGACGATCCGGATCGGATCGTCCGCCGACGCAATCTCACCGGCCGCATTCAGAAACGCACAGCCATGAAACTCGTCCGACGCAAACCATTCGCGCAGCACCTCGAACATTCCGAGCAGACGCTTGCGCGCACTTTTGCCGCGCCGCTGCGTACCGGCGATAAACCAGTTCATCCAGCGTTCGTCGCGCCGTTCGAGCGCGGCCGCGACGAGCGCGTCTTTCGAGTCGAAGTGCGTGTAGAAGCTTTTGCGCGCCGTGCCAGACTGCCTCACGATCGCGTCCACGCCGGTTGCGTGGATGCCGCCTGCGTAGATCAACGCTTCAGCGGCATCCAGCAAACGCTCGCGCGCGCTGCCGGGCGCCGCTGCTTCAGTGAGAGTTTCAGTAGGCATGGACGAAGGGTAGAACGATCATTCTCCCTCGTCAAGTTTTTGCCGGTTCCGGCAGATAGGTACGCTAGCTGCTATCGTGATGACGATCGGTCAACCGGAACGAACTTCATGAATCCATCGCCTGTCCGCGCCGTGCTGGCGCGTGCGCTGCTGGCCGCCACGCTGTTGACGGCAGTCGCCTGCACGCCGGTGCAGGTCCTCACGCACTCGGTCAGCCAGAACGAGGCGCGCGTGCCGCCCGGCCGGTACGAGATCGATCCGGACCACACCAGCATCACGTTCGATATCGACCATTTCAAATACTCGCGCTTTACGATTCGCTTCGATCGCAAACAGGGGCAGCTCGACTGGAACGAGGGCGGCCTCGAGCGGAGCACGGCGTCGGTCACGATCGACGCGGCAAGCATTGATACGAACGTGCCGCTGCTCGACAAGATGGTGAAGGGCTCCGACATGCTCGACGTCGCGCGCAATCCGGCGATTCGCTTTGCGAGCACGCGCTTCGAGCGCACCGGCGAATCGCGCGGCACACTGAGCGGCGATCTGACGATTCGCGGCGTCACGCAACCGGTCACGCTCGATGTCACGTTCAACGGTTTCGCGCCCGATCCGCTGACGAAGAAAGACACGCTTGGCTTCTCGGCTGAAGGCCGTTTCAGCCGCGCGAAGTTCGGTTTGTCGACGTGGTATCCGGCCGTCGGCGACGACATCCACGTACGCATTCAGGCAGAGTTCGTGAAAACGCCCGCAGGCGGGTGAGCGCGATGCGGGCGTTACCTGGGCTGTTGGTCGGTGCCCGTTTATTCGCTCGTGGCGATGTGACTGACGTATTGGTTCACGCAGCCGTCCAGTCGAGAATCACCTTGCCGCTCTCGCCGGAAAGCATCGTGGCAAAAGCCTGCTGATAGTCGTCGACCTTGAAATGGTGCGTGAGGATCGGCGACAGATCCAGGCCGCTTTGCAGCATCGCGACCATCTTGTACCAGGTCTCGAACATCTCACGCCCGTAAATGCCCTTGATTTCAAGGCCTTTGAAGATCACCTGAGTCCAGTCGATCGCGGTCTGCGCGGGCGGAATGCCGAGCAACGCGATCTTGCCGCCGTGATTCATCGCTTCGAGCATGCTGGTGAACGCGCTCGGCACGCCGGACATTTCCAGGCCGACGTCGAAACCTTCGGTCATGTGCAGATCAGCCATCACGTCGCGCAACGATTCGCGCGACACGTTCACCGCGCGCGTCGCGCCCATCTTGCGGGCGAGTTCGAGGCGATAGTCGTTGATGTCGGTGATCACGACATTGCGCGCGCCCACGTGTTTCGCGATCGCCACCGCCATGATGCCGATCGGACCCGCCCCGGTAATCAGCACGTCTTCGCCGACCAGATTGAACGACAGCGCGGTGTGCGTCGCGTTGCCGAACGGATCGAAAATCGCTGCGAGATCGTCGGAAATTTCGGGCGGAATCTTGAACGCGTTGAATGCCGGGATGACGAGGTATTCGGCGAACGCGCCTTCACGATTCACGCCGACGCCCACCGTATTGCGACACAAATGCCGGCGCCCCGCGCGGCAGTTGCGGCAGAAACCGCACGTGACATGTCCTTCGCCCGACACGCGATCGCCGATCGCAAAGCCGCGCACTTCCTGTCCCATCTCGACAATTTCGCCGACATATTCGTGACCGACGTGCATCGGCACCGGAATGGTCTTTTGCGCCCAGTCATCCCACTTCCAGATGTGGATATCGGTGCCGCAAATCGCGGTGCGCGTGATGCGGATCATCACGTCGTTGTGGCCGACTTCGGGTTTCTTGACGTCGGTGAGCGTGAGGCCCGGCGCGCGTTCGAGTTTTGCCAATGCTTTCATATGCGGCTCCGTTTCAGATCACACCCAGTTCACGGCCGACGCGCGCGAAGGCATCGACGGCCCGGTCGATCTGCTCGGGCGTGTGCGCGGCGCTCATCTGCGTGCGGATGCGCGCGCGCCCTTTGGGCACCACCGGGAACGAGAAGCCGATCACGTAGACGCCTTCCTTCAACAGCGCGTCGGCCATTTTCGAAGCGAGTTGCGCGTCGCCGAGCATCACGGGAATGATCGGATGTTCGCCCGGCACGAGCGTGAAGCCGAGCGCGCTCATCTTGCTGCGGAAGTGCGCGCCGTTTTCGCGCACACGTGCGCGCAATTGCGCGCCTTCGTCGCTCGCCAACAGTTCGAGCACTTTCAGCGACGCGGCGGCGATGCTCGGCGTCAGCGTGTTCGAAAACAGATAGGGACGCGAGCGCTGCCGCAGCAACTCCACGATTTCCTTGCGCGCGGCGACATAGCCGCCCGATGCGCCGCCCAATGCTTTGCCGAGCGTGCCGGTAATGATGTCGACGCGCGACAGCACGCCGCCATGTTCCGGCGTGCCGCGCCCATGTTCGCCGACGAAACCGACCGCGTGCGAATCGTCGACCATGACGAGCGCACCGTAGCGGTCGGCCAGATCGCAGATGCCGGCGAGGTTGGCGATGATGCCGTCCATCGAGAACACACCGTCGGTGGCGATCAGCTTGAAGCGCGCGCCGGCGGCGTCCGCCTCTTTGAGCCGGGCTTCGAGATCGGCGAGGTCGTTGTTCTTGTAGCGGAAACGCTTCGCCTTCGAGAGCCGCACGCCGTCGATGATGCTCGCGTGGTTCAGTTCGTCGCTGATGATCGCATCGTTCTCGTCGAGCAGGGTTTCAAACAGGCCGCCATTCGCGTCGAAACAGCTCGAATAGAGAATGCAGTCGTCGGTTTGCAGGAACGCGGCGAGCGCATGTTCCAGTTCCTTGTGCACGGTTTGCGTGCCGCAGATGAAGCGCACCGATGCCATGCCAAAACCGTCGTTGTCCAAACCTTGTTTGGCGGCGTCGATCAGCCGGGCGTCGTCGGCGAGGCCGAGGTAGTTGTTCGCGCAGAAATTCAGCACCTCCGCACCGTCGGCAAGACGCACATCGGCCGACTGCGGGCTGGCGATCACGCGCTCGTTCTTGTAAAAGCCGTCGGCGCGGATCTGCTCGAGGGTGCCGCGCAAGTGGGCGAGATATTGGTCACGCATGAACCCTTCTCCTGAATGGGATGGTAGCGCCGGCCCGCACTCGCCCATCCGCCATGGGAGCGGCATGGGCGACGGCGCCGAGACGGCCTGCTATAGTCGGCCGTCACTATTATCGGATTTTTTCGTTTTTTCGAACTAGAATCCGGTATATCGAACAACTCTAAACGATGGGTCAGGAAATGGCAAGTTCGGGTATCCGCCGCACCGCGGCCGGCGCGGCGCCTACGTCAGGCGTGGCATCGGTGCCGGCGAGTGCCGCGCCGCCGCGCGTCGGCGACCAGATTCAGCGTCTGCGCGCCGAACGGCGCATGACGCTAGACGATTTGTCGCGCGCGGCCGGCGTATCTAAATCGATGCTCTCGGAGATCGAGCGCGACAAGGCCAATCCGACGATCGCGGTCGCCTGGCGGCTGACCAATGCGCTCGGCGTCAGTCTCGATTCGCTGTTCGCGCCGCCCAAAGCGCCGGAAGCGATCGCGGTCTCCGGTCCGCACGAGATTCCCACGTTGAGCGGGCACGAGGCGAAGTATCAGTTGCGGGTGTGGGGGCCGATCGAACTGGCCGGCAAGTTCGAATGGTACGAATTGACGCTGCAACCTGGCGGGGCGCTGGTGTCGAACGCACATGAACCCGGTACGCGCGAGCATCTAACCGTGCTGCACGGCTCGATCGAAGTCGAGGCGGCCGGCGCGACGAAACGGCTCAAGGTTGCGGACACTGCGCGCTATGTCGCCGACGAACCGCATGCAATCCGCAATGCCGGCAAGGGCGAAGCGAAAGCGTTGCTGGTAGTGATCCACGGCTGATTTCAGGCTGACGGCCCGGGCGTCTTGCGGCTAGCAGTTGGCGGATTTGGTCAATCGGCTGAGGTTGCATCCGATACTGTATATTTGTACAGTACAGGGTATCGACTGGAGCCGATAATGAACAATTTGAGAGCCGACCCTACTGATCAAGCTCTGGCCGCGCTGCGCTACCAAACCGCGGCGCGCGATCTCGACCATATCGTGCGCAATATCGCGGCGCGTTACATCGTCCAGCAGGTGCCGCTCACGTGGCGTTTGCTGCATGCGATCGAAGCCGAGGCGCTAGCCGACCTCGGGTTTGCCAGCCGGCACGACGCGCTCATGTTAGGCCTGTTCCAACGTCCGTCCGACCTGCCTTATCCGGAAACCGATGAGGCCGTGGATTTCGGCACGTCCACCGCGCTACCCGCGGTGTTCGCGTTCGCGGTCAGCGCTTATGAAGAAGCCGCTCGCCACGCAGCGAAGCCGGCGTCGGACGGGTCCACACAGAAACGCTCGCGGCCTTGGGGCGGGTGAAGGCTGTGTTTTCGTCGGTTGCCGCCTACAATATGCGCAACTAACGGGAAAATAGACCATGTCACCCCCTCATCTGTCTGACCCCGTCCAACATCCTGCGCCGTCGACTGATCTGTTCGATCAGCAACGGGAAGACTGGCGTCGCGACCCTCAAATCGCCTTCGACGCCTGGCTTGCCAGGCAGCATTTCAGACGGTCCTCCGCAAGTGTCTACCAGGCGCAGTGGGGGCTTTTTCTTGACTGGCTGAGCGCGCGACAGAAAAGTCTCGTGACGGTCGACACGCCGATGATTGCCGAATTCGTCGCCGGACTCGATGTCCGGAAACCGCAACGAATCCGGTATTTGCGGCTGATCGAGCGAGTGCTGGATCATGTGCGCGAAATCGAATCCGCGTCGACGAACCCGGCGCGCTTCATTGCTCAGGATGGCGAAGCAGCGTGGCGAAATGCGCGCGATAACGAGCCGACCGGCTTTCTCACCCATTCCGAACGCGCCGCGCTGATCGCGCAATTGTTTGCACCGCTGCCAGATTTGTCGACCGCGCAGCGCTGGCGAGCGCGCCGCGACCGCGCGTTGATCGCCGTGTTTCTCGGTGGCGGCTTGAAGACGGGCGAAGCTGCAGTGCTTACGGTTAGTTGCGTGAATATTGGTTCGCCCTGGCTGACCATCGAGGCGGCCAATCCGATGCTCACACGCCGCACCCGGCTCGCGCCTTTCGCGACCGCGATCCTCGATGCGTGGCTCGCCGAACGCCGTCATACGGAATTGGCCGGCAACCTGGTTTTCCCGGCAACCCCTTCCGGACGGCCGATGCACAAGGCCACCATGCTGCGTGCGGTCGACGCATTGATCGACGGCGCCGGGATCGCCGCGTCGCGGCAGTCGCGCGCCAGCCCGCAAACCTTGCGCAACACTTTTGCGGCCGATCTGTTCGAAAGTGGGGTTGAGGCCGAACTGGTCGGCCAATGGCTGGGATTCGTGCAGGCGGTGTCGGCCAACCGGCTGTATCGCGCGTGGCAAACGTGGGTTGACCAGCAGGATTTGCCTGCCGCCGAGATACCTGATCCGGCCGCGCCGCCTTTACCCGCGCCTAGACGAGACGGACGTTTTACGCGGAAAAAGGGAGCCGGCGAGCCCTGAAAGTCCTCACCTGTCCGGTCCCGAATTTCCTCACCTTTGGCGTTTTATCCGCTATCGCACCGCGTCGAATTGACGTTCCGGCGCGGCAGCCGGGTCGCTCGACAAAAAGCGGCTGACCGCCGCAAGCCTCGATTCGCCGGGTCCCGACGAGTGCTCACATTCCGGGCAAAGCAGCTCGAAGCGGTGATCCAGTTGCGACAACTCCGGTTCACCTTCATCACATTTCGGGCAGCGTTGCGGCAGCATGACATGGCCGTCCGCCGCAGTGCCGATCACACGCAGCTCGTCGCTCGTGAGCCGGCCCGCTTCGACCAGCGAACAGATCAAGCCACCGATTGCCGGGTCGATGCCTTGTCGGCCGCGCAAGACGGTGACCTCTTTCGTCAAGTTATCCACCTCGTCCGATTGCTCGCGCAACTGAGCGTCGAGCCGATCGCCGCGCGCCTTGGCCGCCGCGATTTGCTGAATGAACTCGAACTCTTTGCGACTGGCGTCGCGAACGCCCGATTGATACGTCGCCGCCATGCTGCGGAGCGAATCGAGTTCGACCAGCATCGGCTTGACGCGCCGCTCCGCTTCGGCAACCGCGTCCTTGATCTGTTGCGCATAGTGTTCAGTACTTTGGCGCAACTCGACATGCAGTGCGTCGATCCGGTCACGCAACGTGGCGTTGGTCGCCAGTTCATTATCGAGACGCTGACGGAGCGCTTCGTTTTCCCGATCGAGCCGATGCACCGTCGACTGCAAGCCTTCCTGGTGAAAATTTCCGTGCGTGGTTGCACTGGATAGCTCGGTTTCGAGCGCGCGAACCCGCTCCCACGCCGCTTCGGCGCGCAGTTCGCTGCGCTTGATAGCCTCGTCAGCTGCATCCCGGCGAATTTCGGCGTCCCGTGCACGTTGCTCGGCGGCCGCGATTTCCGCATGAATTTCCTCGCGTTCGCTGACGAGCGTTCTCTGCGCATGAGCAACCGCCTCTTCGAACAATGCCCCCAACAGCTCCCCAGCGCGATCTTCCAATGCTTTAGGGATGGCCCCAGGGCCGACTTTCACTCGCGACACGCTCCGGATGCGTTCCCAGAAGTGGTCGATGTCCTTCGGGATGTCGCTTGCGCTGCCGGTCTGCGTCAGATCGCGAACCGCCGCCATGGATGGGCGGACGCCAAGATCGAAAAAAAGGCGCTTACATGCATGTAGCGACAAGTCTTGCCGTCGGACGCCTTGAGCACGCATCGTTTCAAGCTCGCCGCGGATAGCTTGTCGTTCTTGGTCCAGATTCATGTCAACCTCGATGTCGCTCGAATTGGATGGATCATAACAATTTACGTAACGTTTGCTACCTATTTACTCGGGACGTGGGGTTTTTGTTGAATGGATGCGCTTTTAAGCAGTACAGAGACGCACTGGCTCGCGTTGGCTCTACTTTTCCGTGAAACAAAACGAAGAATAAACGATAAGTCTTTGTATAGAAAGCCGTTTTGCTTGCCTGCCACCGATCGCGCACTGTTTCACGAACTGGTGATGAAGGAGAGTGGGTGAGGCTTGATCGGAGGACTCGCGGGGGAAATGCTAGAGAGTAGTAAAAGTAAACACCTTTGAACCCATGTTAAAAACGTTAACGCCATGGCAAAGCCTTATCCAGTAAGGGTTCCAGCCCGGTAGGGTGAAGCTTTGCGGGAGACGTGGTGAGGGTTTGCGGGAAAGTTGAGTGATGAGGTTCGGGGGGCTGGGTGAGCGGGTCCGGGACAGAACGTGAGCGGGTTCGGGAGACCCCATCAACATTCGGCTTATTAAAGGTGAGGTTTTGCAGGACCTGATTGTCGTTGGCAGCCCCGCGGCGCCTGAAAGTCTTTTCCGAGAGGCGTCGACTTAAAGGTGAGCGCTTTCGGGAGCTTCGGCGATCGTGGTTTAGGGTCTCATTTGGAGGCCCCAAACCGCATTGGTGAGCGAAGTCAGGAGAAAACGAGAACCGAAGGTGAGACTTTACAGGGCCAAAGGGCATTTTAGCCATAGGTTTGTGCATTCCGGGGCGTGAGGTGAGCCTTTGCGGGAGTTGGCAGGCGCTGAGGGACGACATTTGTCAGCTGGGGCCGCGCGCTGGCGGTGTTGGAATTGGAAAGGTGAGGAAATTCGGGAGGTAGGGTGCGGCTGGGAGTTGCTGCCGACTGAAGTGCCTGGTTTTCGTTAAAGGTGAGACTTTTCGGGAGGATCCTGCCCAGGTTTTTACGGCTGAGGTGAGGGAATACGGGATCAAAAGGGCACCCCGTGCCTGAAAAAGCCCTAGGGAGGCCGCTTTCGGCACTGCTGCTTTGTGCTGGTCGAATTTCATTGGTGAGGTTTTTCGGGACCTTAAAGGAGGTGCTTGAAAGGCACTCTTTTTGGACAAAAAATGATTAGAGGTGAGGAAATGCGGGAGCGTCCATTAGTCGTCTCGCTATTATGTTGACCCTAAGTCATTGAAATTGTTGGGATATCGGCTGGACCTTTTTAAAGGTGAGGCTTTTCGGGAAGATCTCCTACGGCTGTGCAAAGCGGCCCGGAAAGCTCAAAGGTGAGGCTTTACGGGATTAACTTGGAATGATTTTTGGGCTCGAGGCCTCGGGGGCCCGCATCGTTTCGAGCGTTCAGAGTGTGCAAAGGTGAGCTTTTTCGGGGGCACAGCGTGAGCAACACGTCACGCCCTGACAACAGGCCGTCTTTTCCGTTGATTTCGCCCACCGACGTTTATGCGATTTCGGTGCTGTCGGCATGGCCGAGAAGCTTGGGCGTCTTGATTGATCCAACGCCGCAGGCGTTATCGGGTTGCCGCGTACTCATGGGAAGATAAGAATGACGGTATGGCACCTCTCGTGCTTGGTGAGTGCCGTCGGTGCCGCGCGGAAAGCCTGTTACGTCGTCCAGGTCGGCTTCCTCGGCGGCAGGCAGTCTGCGCGCAGGATTTACACGGTCGTGTCCCGGGAAGCGCTTCAGGCCGCGTCGCCACTTGTGCTCGCCCCCCACTGAGATCTTCCGCTGCTTACCCTCCTCGCTCGCAGAACATTGCGAAGCACCCCGGAGCCTGGTTCAACACAAGTCCCGTTTGAACCTGGAGCCAATGTCGCCCGAATTTACGAAATTTTTTTATGGTGAGGAGATTCGGGATCGAACGCTCCCCGTTCGCGCACGCGGCGAAAAAGTGAGAATTTGCGAACGCCGCGACCCGTAAGGACAGCCCGAACCTGGTGTCAAATGGTTGAGGTGAGGCTTTTCGGGAGTTGCTGGAGGTGAGTCATGACTCGTAAGCTCACTTCACCGGGAACGGTGAGACTCACGCTATAGACGCGTATCACCACAGCCGGTATGCTCTCGCCAAATCCCTCCTCGACCCGACGCATGGCCACGAAGCGCGCGAAGAAGACCGACGTAGTCAGCCCGAGCTCCGCGGAATTGCGCAAAGCCGTCGAGGCGATCGCTATTCAGCCGAAGAGCGGCAAAATTACGCTGCTTACCCGCAAGCTGTTCAACGTGCTCCTCGCCGTGGCTCAGCAAGCCGACGAATCAGGCGACACGTACCGGGCCTTGCTGTCCGACATCGTCGCCAATTCCGCATTCGATTCGAACGACACGGCACTGGTCAAGGAGCACCTGCGGCGCATGGTGTCCGTACAGGTCGAATGGAGCACGGGCACGTCCAGCCAGAAACCCGGTCGCAAATGGGGCATTTCCACGTTGATCGCCGACGCGGAAATTCTCGAGGACCCCACCACCCGCCGTGTCTGGGTGGAATTCTCTTTCGCGCCGAAGATCAAGAAGAAGCTGCTCGACCCGGTTCAGTATGCGCGTTTGAGTCTGCAATTCCAGAGCCAACTGCGCAGCAGCGCGGGTCTTGCGCTTTACGAGATTTGCGTGCGCTATCTGACCAACCCGAGCCATCTGACGATGCGTGAGACGTGGGAATGGTGGCGTCCTATTCTGTCTGGCACGCCGGACACGGAAGCCGGCGACGAAGCGAAACGCGAATACAAGTACTTCAAGCGCGATTACTTGCGGCCGGCGATTGCTGAAGTCAACGCCGTCACGAATATCTTCGTCGAGTTGATCGAGCATCGCGAAGGGCGGCGTGTGGCCGAAATCCAGTTTCGCGTGACGGAGCGCAAGCAGCCAATGCTCGCACTCGACGAGCATCCGAATGTGTTCGACAGCACGCTGGTCGACCGGATGGTGAAGATCGGCATCCCGCTGAAAGAAGCGCAAACACTGTATGCCGACAGCGAAGAAAACCGTATTCGTGCCGCGTTGCAGATGACGGAGCAGCGCATGCGCAGCACATCGTTGCCGCCTGTGCGCAGCGCGCCCGCCCTGTTCAAGGACGCGTTGAAGAAGGGTTATGCGCCGCCCGTCGAAGCATTGCCGTCAGGCAGTGGCGGGAAGGCCGCGGTCGCCGCGCCGGCGGATGATCTCAAAGCGCGATTGCTGGGTGAATATTCGGCACATCGCCGCAAAGAAGCGTACGAGTTGTACAACGAGCAAGGCGAGGCGGAGCGGGAGATCGCCCGGCAGTCGTTTGAGGAAGATGAATTGCCGGGGCTCGGGACGCACATGCGCGACGACTGGCGTCGTCGCGGGTTGGATTCGAAAATTGTCGAAACGGCCTTTTTCGATTGGCTTGCACGCAAGACCTGGGGTGAACCGACCGACGGCGACTTGCTCGCCTTCACGCTGAGCCAATCGCGCGCAGCCTGATTTTTTGAGGAGCCAGGCGGCGACGATTGCGCACCGCCCAACTCTCTTACTTCAGCATCTTTTCAATTTGCCGCAGGATGTCATCACGCTTCTCGCGCGTGAGCCCCTTGAGGCGCAGTTCGATTCGATCATCGCCATATGATTTGAGATCGCCCACCGACACGCCTTCGAGTTTGATTTCCAGACGCTGCGCGTAGCGTTGTCGACCTGCCGGTTTGACGCTTTCCTGCGCGCTCACCCTACCCTTCACGATATCCGCGACTTGCCGCGTGCTCAGGTCGTCGGAGAGGATCTTGTTGATCAGCCGCAGTGTTGCGTCGGCACCCCGGGCGGTGTGGTATCGACCCACCTGATACGCCATGTTGGAGCCGAAGCGGTCCGGACGCGCGACCATTTCATGCATGACGGGCTCAGGCAACTTGGCGATGGACAATGCGACCGCGACAGTCGATTCGTCCAGGCCGAGATGTTCTGCAAGCTCCTTCTGGCTCTGGAAATGGCGATCGTCAAGAAAGCGCTTCCAGACCACTGCATTGTCGAAGACCGTCTGGGAGTCGCGTTGGACGTTGAGGTCGTAGCCCAGCTTGTAGCTCTGAATCCCGATTGGCAGATCGATGACGATCGCCTTCACGGATTCCTTGTTCGCCTCTTTCAGTGCGCGCACACGTCGACCGCCATCGCTGACAAAGTAGGTGCCAGGGCTGTCGTAATCGGGAATGACGTGAATCGCCTGCTGCTGGCCCTGCTTGGCGAGATTGACAGCAAGATCCGCAATCGACGACTTGAGGTAAAAGTGCCGTGGATTGAACGGGCTAGGCTTGATGCTTTTCAGCGCAAGCTCGATGACCTGATGGGGTTTGTAGCCGTGTTCGATTCTCCACGCCCGATAGGCCGCCGATTCATTGGCAGTATCGACGGTATCGGATTCGGGAACGTTCGGAGCCACCATCGTGGATACTGGGCGCGCAGCAGTTTCACTGTTTCCCGGACTATTCTTGACGAGGCCGTCGATCGCATTCAGACGGTCGAGCGCGGTTCGCTTTTCGCTGCTGGTCGTATCAGGACGTGCTTGAAAGCCTTTGGCGAATTGGGAGGGTTTCATTGAGGGTCCTTTATGCGCATAAATTTCACGGGAGCAAGGCGGCGATCTCGTTCGCGCACGCCCGTATTTCAAGGGTGGCAAGCTTGGCGCCCCGGTCGTTCATCTGAAGTACCGTCTGCCCTAACGCCATGGCCTGCTTGTACGCTTCACGCGTGGGAATCTGGGTCTTGAGCAGAGGAAAGCCGAGTTCTTCCAACGCACGCTTCAGTTCGCGCGTCAGCATCCGTTTCTCCTCAGTCTTGTTGAGTAGAAAGACTGCGCGCAGGTCCTCGTTCATTACTTGAGCTTGCTGGACAAGCTTGACCAATCCGATGCTCGACCAGTAGTCGGCGGGCGATGACGATGTGGGAATGACTGCGACGCTCGCTGCAAGCAGGACGACGCCGGAAACCTTTTCGGTAATGGACGGCGGGCAGTCGACGACGATGATGTCATAGTCAGCCACGAACTTCTTGATCTCACGATGGATCTGGCTGCCTGCTTCCGAGAGGTTGACGACCGGGAAAGGGATGCCTGTGTCGCCGTCTGATGATGCACTGGCCCAGTGAATGAGTGTGTTCTGACCATCTGCGTCTACGACGAGGACGCGTTTGCCTTTCTCGTGAAACGCGGCGCCGAGATGCATCGCGATTGTGCTCTTCCCGACTCCGCCCTTTTGCTGTGTTACCGCGATGATTTCTGCTGCCAAATTTCACCTCCTCTTTTTAGGCCCAAATGGATTCTACCTGGATAGATTTCCATTTCAATCGTTTTTATGAATTCAAGATAGAAATTGGCCATTCGGTGGAGGTTTATGCGCATAAAGAGCGTGAGGCGGGGGAAGGCTGCGGGTGCGGCGGGTCGCTTGCAGACGGACGAGGGATCAGGAATGCTTGAACGAAAGAGGTGTGAAACGCTGTTTGATAACGGCGTCCGAGTGGAGGGGCAACTGATCAGGTATTTCGCTGCGCCTGGGGGTGGAGTGGGCCTTCCCGAAGCCCCCATGGAAGAGTAAGCGCTCAGCGAAGGTGGTCTGGCGCGCGGGGCCCTGTTCAATGGATGAGGTGACAGGACTTTATGCGCATAAAGTCTACTCGCGCGATAGGGCTGGATGGACCGGCGAGAGGCGTCGCGACAGCGATTGTGAGAGAGAGGGGCTTCAGGCGCTTTTCGATCGCAGGAGCGTCCCTGCATGTGCGTGATGAGGGAGATGAAAGGCGCGCATGCGATGCCGGCAATGTACGTGAGTCTCTGAATGGTTTTGGGCTTGCTGACCGGTATGAATTGACGGAGGGGCGGTCAGTTCATCTCGTCATACCTGAAAATCGCGCGCGTGTTAGAAGCCGCGGAATAAAGCGCTCCTGGGATTAGGCCGAATGTGAACCGGCGGGAGATTTTTGGCCATGGACTGACTTCTGGGCCGCTTCGGCTGGGTATGTCACTGTCGGCGAAAGAGTTTGTGCGCATAAACTACGTGCAGCCCTGCCTTTTCATACCATTTCAATAGCGCCCATTCTCCACCCTGCTGCCTAATCCCTAGCAGCAACGCGAGGTGAGGAGACACAGAACAACAACAGCCTCGAAAAAATTCCTCACCCAACCGCGGCCACTCTCCCTTCACCTCGAACCGGACAAGGA
>NZ_NPIH01000190.1 GCF_012275575.1 Paraburkholderia sp. SG-MS1
GCGCACTGAAAGCGGCCGGGCCGCCCGTGTCGACGCCGCTCGCGCGCAGCTGGTCGAGCATCGAGCGCGTGCGCAGCCGCTCTTCGATGGTTCCGGGCGTGTACCAGTTGCCGCGCGGATCGAGCACCTCGGCGTTTTTGGCGAGCACGGCGGCGGCGAGCGGGATGTCGGCGGTGACCACGAGGTCGCCCGCGACGACGCGCCCGGCGATCAGGTCGTCGGCGGCGTCGAAGCCGGCGGGCACCTGGATCGCGCGGATCAGCGGCGACGGCGGCACGCGCAGAAACGCGTTGGCGACCAGCGTCAGCGGCATGCCGGTGCGGCGCGCGGCGCGAAACAGCATGTCCTTGATCACGACCGGGCAGGCGTCGGCATCAACCCAGATTGGCATCGCTCGGATTCCGGCAGCGGGGTTTATCGAAGGGGCGAGATGATACCTTGCCTGCGCGGGGCGCGCGGAGCAAGGAGCCGTGAGCGGAGCGCGGGTGATGGCGAAGGCCGCCGCCTGGCGGCGCAAGAGTGCGCGCCACGCGGCATTCTGAAGGTTCGGACTACGACAGGGAGAGTCGACGATTGAATGTGCAGCCAGTTCACCCGCCCACGCAGGCGCACTACAAGCAAAGGTCACCCCTTGGCCTGCCGGCAAGACGCAGACCACCAGCCGTCAAAGCAGCGTGCGAGGGCTGTGTTCGTCGACGACCATTGCACTCGTCGCGTCCAACCCGTCAGCCCGCGGCGCGTTATTGCGTCACCGTCCCGCCCGCCTGCTGCGCGCGCCGGGCCGCCACGATGCGCCCCGCGCGCTGCGCATTTTCCGGGTAGTCGATCCAGTCGAGCGGGTCGTAGCCGGCGGCACGCCATTCGATCAGATCGGCCCGGACCTGCGCCCGCGTTTTCGGCGCCGACGGATCATTGGGCTGCGCGTGCATCTGCGCGAATGCGGTGCCGATAGTCATGGCGGCCAACAGCGCGCCGAATCCAACTTGAGAAACCATTTTCATGATGAGCTCCTTGGGGAGCGGTTAACCAGACAAGCCCGGCATTCTAATTTCCGGTGGCCTGCCGAGTAAGACGATAGAAAGCAATGCATCGTTTCGCGTGCCGGCTGAAACACGTGAGGCGCGCGGCAACGCGTCGAACCTGTGCCGGTTCGCGGGCATTCACAAAAACTCTCCCTGCGTCATGGCGCCGTTGGCTTGCCGAAGCGGTCGAGCAGCGCGCTCAGCAGATCGATCGGCAGCGGAAACACGATCGTCGAATTCTTGTCGGCGGCGATCGTCGTGAGGGTTTGCAGATAGCGCAACTGCATCGCCTGGGGTTGCCGCGCGAGCGTCTGCGCCGCTTCAAGCAGATGCTGCGAAGCCTGCAATTCGCCTTCCGCGTGAATCACCTTGGCGCGCCGTTCGCGCTCGGCTTCGGCCTGGCGGGCAATCGCGCGGATCATCGTTTCGTTGATGTCGACGTGCTTGATCTCGACGATCGACACTTTGATGCCCCACGCGTCGGTCTGCGCGTCGAGCACTTTCTGGATGTCCGCGTTCAGTTGCTCGCGCTCGGCGAGCAGTTCGTCGAGTTCGTGCTTGCCGAGCACCGCGCGCAGCGTCGTCTGCGAAAGCTGGCTGGTCGCCTCGAAGTAGCGGGCCACCTGAATCACCGCTTTCTCCGGATCGACCACGCGGAAATAGACTACCGCGTTGACCTTCACCGAGACGTTGTCGCGTGTGATGACGTCCTGCGGCGGCACGTCGAACACGACGGTGCGCAGATCCATCCGCACCGCCTGCTGCACGACGGGAATGATCAGCACGAGGCCAGGGCCCTTGACCTTCCAGAAGCGCCCGAGCATGAAAACGACGCCTCGTTCGTACTCCCGGAAAATCCGCACCGACGACGCAATCAGCGCGGCCACCAGCAAAATCAGAATGCTGCTGAAACCGAATGTGAAACCGATCATGAGCGTTCTCCTTGTAGGGCTTCGCCCGACGCGACCGGCACGACGGTCAGCATCAATCCGTGCCGTGCCGTGACGCGCACCGGCTGGCCCGCCTCGACCGGGGCCGCGCTGGACACCCGCCAGCGTTCGCCGTGCACGCGCGCCCAGCCTTCGGGCGCGCCGCTCGCCGTCGCGTGCTCAGTCGAGAGACCGCCGTCGAGCACCACGCCGACGCTGCCGATCAACCCTTCCGAGCCGGTCACCACGGGCCGGCGCCGCGCGTGCAGCGCAAGCCGCGAGACGCCGAGCACGAACAGCACGCTGAACACGACCACGGCGGCAATCAGCGGCAGCGGGATGCCGTAGCCGGGCACGTCGGTGTCGATCAGCATCAGCGCGCCGATCACGAAGGCGACCACCCCGCCGAAGCCGAGCGAGCCGAAGGTCGGCAGAAACGCCTCGCCGATCAAAAACGCGATGCCGAGAAAGATCAGCCCGAGGCCGACGTAGTTGATGGGCAGCATCTGCATCGCGAACAGGCCGATCAGCAGACTGATCGCACCGACCACGCCGGGCAGAACGAAGCCCGGATTGGCGAATTCGAAGAAGAGGCCGTACATGCCGATCATCAACAGGACCAGCGCGACGCTCGGATCGGTGATGACGGCGAGGAAATGGCTGCGCCAGTCGGCTTCGAATGTCGCGAGCGGCGCGTGGGCGGTGCGCAGCGTGACGTCGCCGCCGCTCGTCGCGATCGTGCGGCCGTCCACCTGGCGCAGCAGGTCGGGCACGTCGCGCGCGACCAGATCGACGACGTGCTGCGCGAGCGCGTCTTCCGCCGACAGGCTCACGGCTTCGCGGACCGCGCGCTCGGCCCAGTCGGTATTGCGCCCCCGCATCTGCGCGAGGCCGCGGATGTAGGCGGCGGCGTCGTGGACCTGCTTGCGCAGTTCGGTCGATTGGGTGTCGAGGGGCAGGGCGGCGCCTTCACTGGCCGACGTGGTTGGTGCGGGCGTCGATGCGGACGAGTCGCTAGCACCAGAGCCGGAACCAGCGCTGGAACCGGCACCAGGCAGCCCGGGCACGCCTCGTCCCGGCAACCCCGGCGCTCCACCACCCGCAGGCGGCTCGCCGCCGCCAATCCCTATCTGCACCGGCGTCGCCGCGCCGAGATTGGTGCCCGGCGCCATTGCCGCGATATGGCTCGCGTAGACGATATACGTTCCGGCGCTCGCCGCCCGCGCGCCGCCCGGCGCGATGAACGTCGCGACCGGCACAGGCGAGCCGAGAATCGCCTTGATGATCTGCCGCATGGACGTATCGAGCCCGCCTGGCGTATCGAGTTGCAGCACCGCGAGTTGTGCGTGCTCGTCGGCGGCGCGCTGCAGGCTGCGCACGATGAAGTCCGCGCTGGCCGGACCGATCGCGCCATTCACCGGAATCACCACGACGCTGTTGCGCATGAGCGCGGCATAGAGCGGCGGCGCCATGAATTCGCACGATGCGAATCCAAACGCCAACAGTGCGCCAAGCGCGGTCATGCCGCGCATCAACCGGCCCACGACGCCGCTACGGATATGCGGCCGGCGCGGACCAGACTGCCGGAACGGGAGACGCGGATACGTGCTCATCGCTGACGGCTGCCGCGCCCGGCCAACAGGTATTGGCCGGCGCGGGCCGATACCCCAGAAGAAGGCTGGCCTGCCGATTACAGCTTAGTCCGATTCCGCGCGCCGCGTGAAATCCGCACGCGCCGGCCGGTAGTCGCCCGGTCGCATGCCGGTCCACTTGCGAAACGCGCGATGAAACGCGCTCGGTTCCGCAAAGCCCACCATGCTGGCGATGTCGGCGATCGTGCGCTCGCCGCTTTGCAATTCGCCGATCGCGATGTCGCGCCGCAAGTCGTCCTTGATCGACTGGTAGGTATGGCCTTCCTGTTTCAAACGCCGCCGCATCGTCGCCTCGGCGACGTGCAGGCGCGCGGCCATCTGATCGGCGCCCGGCCAGCCGGCCATCGGTAGTGCACGCAGTGTTTTGCGCACGCGCGCCGCGAGCGAACCGGCGTTGCGATACTTGACGATGAAGCTGCCGGGCGCATCGCGCAGGAACGGCTTGACCGACCTGGTCGTCTGGATCACCGGCAGCTCGACGAAGAGCGGCGCGAGATCGACGTAGGACTCGGGCTGCTCGAAGCTCATCTGATCACAGAACATCAGCCGGTATTCGTGCGCGGCGGGTGGCGTGGCGCAGCGAAAGCGCGCTTCGAGCAACGGAATGCGCCGTCCGACCAGCCAGCACAGCAACCCGTACACGAGGATGAACCAGGTCGCGTAGGCGAACATGGCCGGCGCGGGCGCGCCTTCGCGCTCGACGAATCTGAGGCGCACGCGCCTCGCGCTGGTGTCGATCTGCGCGCCGAGGTCGTCGAGCACGAGGCGCATGAAGCCGACTGCGCGCGCCAACGCCTGCGCGCCGTTGCGCGCGGTCAGCGCGGCCTGCGTCATCGCGATGAAGCTGCCGCTTTTCATGCGGTGCGAATCCTGGCCGAAGAACTCGTCGTCGAGCGCGCGCGCAATCGCGGCCCACAGCGCGCCGTATTGCGCCGACGACACCCGGCTCTTCGGCGAAGCCAGCATCGGTGCGGCGATGCCGGCGGCTTCGGCGAGCGGCAGCGCATCGAGGCCGCGGGCCCGGGCGAGGGCGAGGGTCTCCTCGACCAGACTGACGGAAATCGTGCCCTTGTCGTTTTTCATGACGCAGAGGTCTGGCTGGCAAACGCGCTCAGTGTTGTCCTGATGGCGGTCTCGCCAAGTGCTTGAAATAGCGGACCGAAGAAGGTTTGTATGGTAGCAGTATGGCAAATGCGCTCAATGAGAATGATCGGGCTGAGCATCGAAGCAATCCGGCGGCTTGCCTACACTTTGCGTCAACCGGAGGCGCTCGCGCTTGATATCGAGCGCCGCGACCGGCTGCACAGCACGATAAAGGACCGGCCCATGGAGAGCTTCTACACCGACGAACAACGGATGATCCGCGACGCCGCGCGCGATTTCGCCAGCGAGCGCCTCGCGCCGCACGCAGCGCAATGGGACCGCGACGCGCAACTGCCCGCCGACGTCGTCACGCAGATGGGCGATCTCGGCTTCCTCGGCATGATCGTGCCGCCGCAGTGGGGCGGGTCGTACACCGACTACGTCGCCTACGCGCTCGCGCTCGAAGAGATCGCCGCCGGCTGCGCCGCCTGTGCCACGGTGATGAGCGTGCATAACTCGGTCGGCTGCGGGCCGATTCTCAACTTCGGCAGCGACGTGCAAAAAGATCGCTATCTGCACGATCTGGCGACCGGCCGACGGATCGGCGCGTTTTGCCTGACCGAGCCGCAGGCCGGTTCCGAGGCGAACAATCTGCGCTCGCGCGCGGTACTGCGCGAAGGCCAGTGGATTCTCAACGGCAGCAAGCAGTTCGTGACCAACGGCGCGCGCGCGGACCTCGCGATCGTCTTTGCCGTCACCGATCCGGCGCGCGGCAAGCGCGGCCTGTCCGCGTTCATCGTGCCGACCGGCACGCCGGGTTTCAACGTGGGCAAGCCCGAGCACAAGCTCGGCATTCGCGCTTCGGACACCTGCCCGATTTCGCTCGACGACTGCGCGGTGCCCGAAGCCAATCTGCTCGGCGAACCGGGCGAGGGCTTGCGCATTGCGCTGTCGAATCTCGAAGGCGGGCGGATCGGCATCGCCGCGCAGGCGGTCGGCATCGCGCGGGCCGCATTCGACGCCGCGCGCCGCTATGCGAGCGAACGCGTGCAGTTCGGCAAGGCGCTCAAGGATCATCAGACTATCGCCAACATGCTCGCCGACATGGCCACGCGCCTGAACGCCGCGCGCCTGCTCGTGCATCACGCGGCGCGGCTGCGCTCGGCGGGTGAGCCGTGTTTGTCGGAAGCATCGCAGGCGAAGCTGTTCGCGTCGGAACTGGCCGAGCAGATCTGCTCGAACGCGATCCAGATTCACGGCGGTTATGGCTATCTGGAAGATTACGCGGTGGAGCGCCATTACCGCGATGCCCGCATCACGCAGATTTACGAAGGAACCAGCGAGGTACAGCGGATGGTGATTGCGCGCCATGTTTAGACGGCAGCGGCACGGCGTTTGAGCGCAAAATAGCTTGGCCCGGTGGGCGTAGGTGAAGCATGAGCGCCAGCAAGGCAGCAGGGCAAGACGAAGTATCAGCGGGACACAAGCAGAGCGCATACCGCGCCATCCACTAGCAACCATGTTGCATAAGACGGGAGTCAGTGCCGCGCATGGGTCGGAGCAAGTGCTAAAGCACTCACGCCGGCCGACAGCTAAAGCGCCAACTCCGGTCGACAGGAGACGACGATGACTGCAGCGAAGGCCTTTTTCGACGCGCGCGATCTGTTATTGCGCCACCGAACCGACTACGACCGCGCCTACCGCGAATTCACCTGGCCGGCATTGGGCGAATTCAACTGGGCGCTCGATTACTTCGACGTCATCGCACGCAACAATCACAACCCCGCGCTATGGATCGTCGATGACCCCGCCACTGACGGCCTGCGCCTGTCCTACGCGCAGATGTCCGAGCGCTCGGCGCGTATGGCGAACTTCCTGCGCGCGTCGGGCGTCGGCCGTGGCGACCGCGTACTGCTGATGCTGCCCAACCGCGTCGAACTGTGGGACGTGATGCTCGCGGCGATGAAGCTCGGCGCGATCGTGCTGCCCGCCACCACTCAGCTTTCCGCCGACGACGTGCGTGAGCGCGTGCAGATCGGCGGCGCGAAGTTCGTGGTGGTCGATAGCGCCGAGCTGGCCAAGTTCGATACGCTCGACGTGCCGCTCACGCGCTTCTCGGCGGGCGCACCGCGCGACGGCTGGATCGATCTGGCCGTAGCCTGCGACGCGTCGCCGCAATTCACGCCCGACGGCGTCACGCAAGCCACCGACACGCTGCTGCTGTACTTCACGTCGGGCACGACGTCGAAACCGAAGCTCGTCGAACACACGCATCAGAGCTATCCGGTCGGCCATCTGTCGACGATGTACTGGATCGGGCTGCAACCGAACGACGTCCATTGGAACATCAGCTCGCCGGGCTGGGCCAAGCACGCCTGGAGCTGCTTCTTCGCGCCATGGAACGCGCAGGCCTGCGTGTTCGTGTACAACTTCGCGCGCTTCGTGCCGAAAGACACGCTGAATGCGCTGGTGCGCTTTAACGTCACCACGCTGTGCGCGCCGCCGACCGTGTGGCGCATGCTGGTGCAGGAGCGGCTCACCGATTATCCGGTCACGCTGCGCGAGATCGTCGGGGCGGGGGAACCGTTGAATCCGGAGATCATCGAGCGCGTGAAGCACGCGTGGGGCATCACCATTCGCGACGGTTTCGGCCAGACCGAGACCACTTGCCAGATCGGCAACCCGCCGGGGCAGCCGGTGGTCGCCGGGTCCATGGGGCGGCCGCTGCCGGGCTACCGGATCGAACTGCTCGACGCGGACGATCAGCCTGTGACCGAAGGCGAAATTTCGCTGCCTTTGAACGAGCGTCCGCTCGGTTTGATGACCGGCTACGCGAACAACGCGAACGCCACCGCGCAGGCAATGCGTAACGGCTTCTACCGCACCTCCGATGTCGCGCTGCGCCGCGACGACGGCTACTACGTCTACGTCGGCCGATCCGATGACGTGTTCAAATCGTCCGACTATCGCCTGAGTCCGTTCGAACTGGAAAGCGTGCTGATCGAGCATGAGGCCATTGGCGAAGCCGCCGTGGTGCCGAGCGCCGATGCGCTGCGCCTGGCAGTCCCCAAAGCGTTCGTCACCGTGCGTCACGGCTACGAAGCGGGGCCCGAGCTCGCGCGCGCCGTATTCGCGTTCTCGCGCGAAAAGCTCGCACCGTATAAGCGGATTCGGCGTCTGCAATTCAGCGAATTGCCGAAGACCATCTCCGGCAAGATCCGCCGCGTCGAATTGCGGCGCCGCGAAATGGAGCGCGCGGCAGAACCCGCGCGTTTGCCCGGCGAGTACTGGGAAGAGGATTTCCCGGAGCTGCGTTGATCCTTTTCATTCCGCCATTTCCCCGTCATTCCCGTTATCACCGTCACTCTGAGGCCGCCGCGCGGCCCACGCACAGGAGTTCCAGCATGAGCGCAATTGCTTCGAACCAGGCCGTCGCCACCGTCAAACTGCTGATCAACGGCGAGTTCGTCGAATCGACAACCCGCGAATGGCGCGACATCGTCAATCCCGCCACGCAGGAAGTGCTGGCGCGCGTGCCGTTTGCCACCGTCGACGAAGTCAACGAAGCGGTGCGCAGCGCGCACGCCGCGTTCAAGACCTGGAAGGACACGCCGATCGGCGCGCGCATGCGCATCATGCTGAAGTACCAGGCGCTGATTCGCGAGCACATGCCGCGCATCGCGAAGACGCTGAGCGCCGAGCAGGGCAAGACGATTCCCGACGCCGAAGGCGACATCTTCCGCGGACTCGAAGTGGTCGAGCATGCGTGCTCGATCGGTACGCTGCAGCAGGGCGAATTCGCGGAGAACGTGGCGGGCGGCGTCGATACCTACACGCTGCGCCAGCCGCTCGGCGTGTGTGCCGGCATCACGCCGTTCAACTTCCCCGCGATGATCCCGCTGTGGATGTTTCCGATGGCAATCGTCTGCGGCAATACCTTTGTGCTTAAACCGTCGGAGCAGGACCCGCTGTCGACGATGCAACTGGTCGAACTCGCGCTCGAAGCGGGCGTGCCGAAAGGCGTGCTGAACGTCGTGCACGGTGGCAAGGAAGTGGTCGATGCGCTCTGCACGCACGCGCTGATCAAGGCGGTTTCGTTCGTCGGTTCGACGGCGGTCGGCACGCACGTGTACCACCTCGGCAGCGAGCACGGCAAGCGCGTGCAGTCGATGATGGGCGCGAAGAATCACGCGGTGGTGTTGCCCGACGCGAACCGCGAGCAGACTTTGAACGCGCTCGCCGGCGCGGGCTTCGGCGCGGCCGGACAGCGCTGCATGGCGACCTCGGTCGTGGTGCTGGTGGGCGCCGCGCAGCAGTGGTTGCCGGAGCTCGTCGCGAAGGCGAAGACGCTCAGGGTCAACGCGGGCAACGAGCCGAACACCGACATCGGCCCGGTGGTCTCGCGCGCGGCGAAGCAACGCATTCTCGGTCTGATCGATGCGGGTGTGAAAGAAGGCGCGACGCTCGCACTCGATGGCCGCGACGTGAAGGTGCCCGGCTACGAGCAAGGCAACTTCATCGGCCCGACGATTTTCACCGACGTCACCACGGAAATGGAAATCTACCGCACCGAGATTTTCGGCCCTGTGCTGCAGGTGCTGAACGTCGCCACGCTCGACGACGCGATCGCGCTCGTCAATCGCAATCCGTTCGGCAACGGTGTCGGCCTCTTCACGCAGAGCGGCGCGGCGGCGCGCAAATTCCAGAGCGAGATCGACATCGGGCAGGTCGGCATCAACATTCCGATTCCGGTACCGGTGCCGTTCTTCAGCTTCACCGGCTCGCGCGGCTCGAAGCTCGGCGACCTTGGCCCGTACGGCAAACAGGTCGTGCAGTTCTATACGCAGACCAAGACCGTGACGGCCCGCTGGTTCGACGACGACACGGTCAACGACGGCGTCAACACGACGATCAGCCTGCGCTGAGCGGCGCGCGAAAACGGAGACGACATCATGAAGATAGGCTTTATCGGACTCGGCAATATGGGCGCGCCGATGGCGCACAACCTGCTGAAGGCGGGCCACGCGCTCAACGTATTCGACCTGAACGCGCAAGCCGTGCAGGCGCTCGTCGATGCCGGTGCGAAGGCGGCCGGCTCACCCAAAGCGGCCGTGAGCGACGTGGAATGCGTGATCACGATGCTGCCCGCCGCCGCGCACGTGCGCAGCGTACTGAGCGCGGACGACGGCGTGTTCCAGGGCATCGCGAAAGGCGTGCCGATCATCGATTCGAGCACGATCGATCCGGCCAGCGTAAAGGCGTTCGCCGAACTCGCGGCGCAGCATGGCAACACCTTCGTCGATGCGCCGGTGTCGGGCGGCACGGGCGGCGCGGCGGCGGGCACGCTGACTTTCATGGTCGGCGGCAGCGCCAGCGCGTACGAACAGGTCAAGCCAGTGCTCTGCGCGATGGGCAAGAACATCGTGCATTGCGGCGACACCGGCACCGGGCAGGTCGCGAAGATCTGCAACAACCTCGTGCTCGGCATCACGATGGCGGGCGTGGCCGAGGCGATGTCGCTGGGCGAGGCGCTCGGCATCGACGCGAAGGTGCTGGGCGGCATCATCAATACGTCGACGGGACGCTGCTGGAGTTCGGACACGTATAACCCGATGCCCGGCGTGATCGATACCGCGCCGTCGACGCGCGGCTACACCGGCGGCTTCGGCACCGATCTGATGCTCAAGGATTTGGGGCTTGCCACCGACGCCGCCCGCAGCGCGCGTCAGCCGGTCTATCTCGGCGCGCTCGCGCAGCAGCTTTATCAAACGATGAGCACGAAAGGCGCGGGACGTCTCGACTTTTCGGCGGTCATCAAGCTTTATCGTCACGCGGCCGACGACGGCAAACAAGGAGGCGCGTGATGATCGAACTCGACTATGCGCACGACGGCGCCGTCGCGCAAGTGACGCTCAAGCGGCCGCCCGCGAACGCGTTCACCGCCGATGGCTTGCTGCAATTGCAGCACACCGTCGAAAGGCTGAACCACGAGGCACGCGTGCGTGCGATCGTGATCACCGGTGACGGCCCGAAGTTTTTCAGCGCGGGCGCCGACCTGAACACGTTTGCCGACGGCAATCGCGAAGTCGCGCGTACGGCGGCGGCGCGCTTCGGCGCGGCCTTCGAGACCTTGCAGAACGCGCGGGCCGTCGTGATCGCGGCGATCAACGGCTATGCGATGGGCGGCGGACTCGAATGCGCGCTCGCCTGCGACATCCGCATCGCCGAACAGCATGCGCTGCTGGCGTTGCCGGAGACCGCGGTTGGCCTGCTGCCGTGCGGTTGCGGCACGCAGACGCTGCCATGGCTGGTCGGCGAAGGCTGGGCCAAACGGATGATACTGACCGGCGAACGTGTCGATGCGGCGACCGCATTGCGCATCGGTCTCGTCGAGGAAGTCGTCGAAAGAGGCGCTGCGCTCGGCGCCGCGCTGACGATGGCCGCGCGCGTTGCCGGTCTGAGCCCGCAGGCGGTCGGCTTCAGCAAGACGCTGATCCATCACGCGCGCAACGGCGTGCCGCGTGCGGCGGCGCTGGCGCTGGAACGCGAGCGCTTCGTCGATCTGTTCGACGGCGCGGATCAGCGTGAAGGGGTCAACGCGTTCCTCGAAAAACGCACGCCGCGCTGGCAGGCGGACTCGCGCACGCAGTCAGGACAGGCCACCCACGCACAGACGGAGATTCACGGATGAGCGCCTTGCAAAGCGTCGCATCCGATGTGAGCGCGCAGGCGCAGCGCGAGATTCTGTTTCGCGTCGTCAACCGCGTGGCGATCATTACGCTGAACCGTCCGGCCACGCTCAATGCGCTCTCGCATGCAATGGTGCGTGAGCTTGCCGTGCTGGTCGAACATTGCCGCCGTGACAGCGGCATTGTCGCGCTCGTGCTCAAGGGTGCGGGCGCGAAAGCCTTTTGCGCCGGCGGCGATGTGCGCGAAGTGCATCGGCTGGCGAAGAATGGCGATCATCGCTGGCTTGCGTTTTTCGTCGACGAATACCGGCTCGACTTCGCGCTGCACACCTTGGCGAAACCAGTGGTCGCGCTGCTCGACGGCATTGCAATGGGTGGCGGGATGGGGCTCGGTCAGGCGGCGCGGCTGCGCATCGTCACCGAGCGCAGCAAAATCGCGATGCCTGAGACGCGTATCGGCTTTTTGCCGGACGTCGGCGCAACGCGTTTTC
This sequence comes from Paraburkholderia sp. SG-MS1, assembly GCF_012275575.1. Classification (GTDB taxonomy): domain Bacteria; phylum Pseudomonadota; class Gammaproteobacteria; order Burkholderiales; family Burkholderiaceae; genus Paraburkholderia. Next base: position 11,867 of record NZ_NPIH01000190.1, read on the forward strand.
TAAGCGTGCTGCCGGTGGAACACGCGCTTTATGTCGGGCTGACCGGCGTGTCCTTGTCCGGCGCCGATGCATTGCGTCTGCGGCTGGCCGACCTGTGCGTGCCGGCGGAATGGCTCGCCAGCTTCGAGGAACGTCTGCAGCGCATGTCGCACGAGGGTGATTTGATGACCGCGTTGCGCGGTGTGTTCGAGCCGCCGTGTAACGTCGTCCCGCATGCGGCGTTGGCGCCGTTGACGCAACCGATCGCGCGGCACTTCGACCGGCGCGCGAGCGTCGAGCGGATCGTCGCGACGTTGCGCCACGATCTGGAGCGTGGGCCGCCGCGCGAGGTGAAACAGTGGCTGCAGTCGACTTACGACGCACTGACCGGCCACTCGCCGACGATGCTCTGCGTTACACGCGAAGCACTGTTGCGCGGCCGGCAGATGACGCTCGCCGAGTGTTTCCGGATGGAACTGGGCATTGTCAAACGGGTGATCGAGGAGGGCGATTTCTGCGAAGGGGTGCGGGCGCAGTTGATCGACAAGGACCGCAACGCGCGCTGGGCGCCCGCGACGCTGGCGCAAGTGCGGCCCGAACGGGTCCAGCATTTTCTGGCTTCGCCGTGGAAGGGCGCGGAGCATCCGCTCGCGGGCTTGGAGGGCGAGTCGTCATCTGACAATCGTTAGCACGTGTGCGACCACAGCCTTGCGCTGACTGGCTCGCGCGTACGATCACGAAGGCCGCATCTGCGGCCTTTTCTACTGGCGCGTCTTTGCTCCGCCCCTCGGGCACAAAGTGTGCTCGTGTCCCAACGTTGTTGCTCCGAAGCGGATCGCGCAAAGCGAAGCGGTCCACGAAACGATGCTGGTGATGGGCAGATCGAAGCGTGTGCAATGCAATCCATGCACGGCATCGGGCGACGCGCACCGAAGCGGTACGACGAATGCGCTAGTCGTGCTCGCGACGAACGCGCTGACACATAGCACGCGCAACATTGCACTCCAACCTGGCAATTCAGACATCCCTGCGGCATCACCCGTGTGCAACTTAATCGTTTGAGGAAAACGTCATGGACAAGAATCGTGTCGAAGGTGAAGCGATGCAACTCAAGGGCTCGGTGAGAGAAGCGATCGGCAAGGTCACAGGCAATCGCATGACACAAGCCGAGGGCGCGGCTGAAAAGCTGGCCGGCCGGATGCAGGCAAAGCTCGGCGAAGCGGTCGACGCGCTGCGCGATCGCGCGAAAAGGTAGAGCGATCAACGGCATGCGCCGCAGCGCTGCCGCTCAAGCGGTTCAAGCATGTAGAGCGGCGCATGCCCATCAGGCGCAAACGTGCCACCGCTCTCTAACGTCAACGGACGCGCCGTCGGCGGTTTGACGGGCGATCCGACTTGCAGGCCGAGGGCACGATCCGCCAGCTAGCCATGCAGGCGCGGGCGAAACACGGCGAAAGCGTCGAGCAGATCGCCGAAGCGAGGCGCAATACTCCGCGTGGCGCGTTGTTGCTTGCGGCGTGCGTCGGCTTTCTGCCAGGCAAGCTGGTGTAGTCGATCCCGCGCAAATCCCGGCGCCGCGCCGCGTGGCGGCTGTCATCGGCGACGAGAGCGGGCCCGGCACGCGTTCACAATCCCGCGGCTGCCTGATATTGTGCGATGTTCCCCGGCGCGCTCGCGGCGCCGGATCTCATCGCTCACTCGAGGAAGGTTCATGCTCGGATTCGATGTCTGCACGGCCAGAAAAGTCTGGACCGCGTGCTTGATCGCGCTGCTGTTTTTCGTCGTCTATATCGCGTCGACCACGGTGCTGGTGGTGGTGTTCGCGGTGTTTTTCAGCTATCTGATCTACCCGATGGTCGAGCTCGTCGAGCGCGTCAGGCCGCGCCGCATGCCGCGGGTCGCATCGATTGCGCTGGTGTTCGTGGTCGTCGTCGCGGTCATCGCGGTGGTCGGTTCGATCTTCGGCGTGCAATTGCAGGACCAGGCGACGCATCTGTTCGCGCAACTGCCCACCTTGCTGAGGTCGGATGTGCCCAGTCGTTTTCCGTTGCCGCACTTTCTCGAACCGTTGCGCGAACGGATCGTCGATTTCGTGCGCGGCCAGATCGAGACCGGTTCCGACAAGGCCGTGCCGGTGGCGCGCAGCGTGGGCCTGGGTGTCGTGCACGCGGCCAGCAACCTGATCTACCTCGTGCTGATTCCGATCTTGAGCTTTCTGCTGATCAAGGAAGGTCCGCAGATGCGCGATGCGTGTCTCGAACTGCTGACGGCGCGGCATCGCACGCTGTGGGCGGAGATCGTCACGGACCTGAATGTGCTGTTGTCGAAGTATGTGCGCGCGCTGCTGTTTTTATCGCTGGCCACGTTGATCTGCTATGGCGTCGCGTTTTCGCTACTCGGCGTGCCTTACGCGTTTCTGCTCGCGGTGAGCGCGGGCTTGCTGGAGTTCGTGCCATTTGCCGGACCGCTGGCTGCCGTCGCGATCACGCTGGCGGTCGCGGTTTTCAGCGGCTATCCGCATCTGCTGTGGCTGGTGGTTTTTATCGGCCTGTACCGGCTGTTTCAGGACTACGTGCTCAATCCTTATCTGATGAGCGAAGGCGTGGAGGTCAGTCCGTTTCTCGTCATCGTCGGGCTGCTCGCGGGAGATCAGCTCGGCGGCGTCGCGGGCATTTTTTTGGCCGTACCCGTGATCGCGATGTTGAAGATCATCATCGGCAGGGCGAGGGTTTTTTACGCGACGTCGCACGCGGAGGGCGAAACCGCGAGGCGCGCATTGACCGGGAAAACCGACTGAGGGCGAAAGCTCAACGCCATTGCCGCATCCGCAACACGCGGCGCCTCAGCAGAGCGCGCCGCGTGTTGCGCTCATCCGAGCCGCGTTGGCTTTCGCCGACCACTATTGTTGTTCGACGCGCGGCGTCTGCGGGAGCCCCTCGGCTTGCTCATCGCGCTCGCGGGTGCCCGCGCGAAACGCGCTGTCCGGTGAGCGTGCACGTTCAATCGTCGAGCGATTCGTGAACTGCTTGCGCGCCCTGCTTCCAGTAACTGGCCGCGCGAATGCGCGACTTGTCGACACCGCGTTCCGCGCACAGATGCTGACGCACCGCACGCATTGTCGCGGATTCGCCGGCGGCCCAGACGTAGCCTTCGCCGTGTTCCGGCAGATAGATTTCGCGGACCGCCTGCAACAGCGCCGAGCCGCGTTCGCGCGCTTCACTGCGATGACACCAGACCAGATGCAGCTCGGCTTGTGTCGTGAACTCGATTTGCGCCGACGGATCGGCCACTTCGATCACCGCGGCGGCGCGCGCGCCGGCCGGCAGTTCTTCGAGGCGGCGGGCGATTGCGGGCAGCGCGGTATCGTCGCCGACCAGCACATGCCAGTCGAACGCGGTGGGAATCACGAGCGAGCCGCGCGGGCCGCCGATGCCGAGGTACTGGCCGACTTTGGCCTGCGCCGCCCAGTTCGCGGC
>NZ_NPIH01000191.1 GCF_012275575.1 Paraburkholderia sp. SG-MS1
GCATCGTCGATGCGAAGCGCGAGAACGCGCTCGCGAAGAAGCAGATCGATGCGATGCGCATTCGCAGCTCGGGGCCGGCGCAGATCGTCGGCGAGTTGTCGGGCGGCAATCAGCAGAAGGTCGTGATCGGCCGCTGGCTCGCGCGCGATTGCCGCGCGCTGTTATTCGACGAACCTACGCGCGGCATCGACGTCGGCGCGAAGTTCGATATTTATGGCCTGATGGGCGCGCTCGCTCGTGAAGGGCGCGCGCTCGTCGTGGTGTCGAGCGACCTGCGTGAGCTGATGCTGATCTGCGACCGGATCGGCGTCATGTCCGCGGGCAGCATGACGGGTGTGTTCGAGCGCGATAGCTGGTCGCAGGATGCGTTGCTGGCCGCCGCGTTCGCCGGTTACCGCAGCCGCGAAGCATTGCTGCACGCGCCCGACATCAACGAAGCAGGGAGTCTGTCATGACCGATCGATCGTTGCGTGACGCGGCGGGCGGCAAAGCGGACGCGGCCAGGGCCAATGCGAGCGCGAACGCCGTGCCGCCGGCCGATCCGTCGGCGCGGCTCGCGAGCGGCAAACCGGCCGGCACGCGGCTGGGCTTTTCGAACTACCTGGGGCTGGCCGGTGCGCTGCTGGGGATGATCGTGCTGTTCTCGCTGCTGAGTTCGCATTTTCTGACCTACGACACGTTCAGCACGATCGCCAACCAGATTCCGGATCTGGTGGTGATGTCGGTGGGGATGACTTTCGTGCTGATCATCGCCGGGATCGATCTGTCGGTTGGTTCGGTGCTCGCGCTGGGGGCGTCGGTGGTGAGCGTGGCCGCGCTGAAGTGGGGCTGGGGGCCGTTGCCGTCGGCGCTGCTCGGGGTCGCGGCGGCGGCGCTGACCGGCACGATCACCGGCGCGGTGACGGTGGGCTGGCGGATTCCGTCGTTCATCGTATCGCTCGGCGTGCTCGAAGCCGCGCGCGGCATGGCCTACCAGATGACCAACTCCCGCACCGCTTATATCGGCGACGCGTTCGACTTCCTGTCGAACCCGATCGCGCTCGGCATTTCGCCGGCGTTCCTGATCGCGGTCGCGGTGATGGTGATCGCGCAGCTGGTGCTCACGCGCACGGTATTCGGCCGCTATCTGGTCGGCATCGGCACCAACGAGGAAGCGGTGCGGCTCGCGGGCGTCAATCCGAAGCCGTACAAAGTGATTGTGTTCGCGCTGATGGGCGCGCTCGCCGGGCTCGCGGCGCTGTTCCAGATTTCGCGTCTGGAAGCGGCCGACCCGAACGCGGGCGTCGGCGTGGAGCTGCAGGTGATCGCGGCGGTGGTGATCGGCGGCACGAGTCTGATGGGCGGGCGCGGCTCGGTGATCAGCACGTTTTTCGGCGTGTTGATCATTTCGGTGCTGGCGGCCGGGCTCGCGCAGATCGGCGCGAACGAGCCGACCAAACGGATGATCACCGGCGCGGTGATCGTGGTGGCGGTGGTGCTGGACACCTACCGGAGCCGGCGCAAGCGCGCCTGAGCCGGAGGCGGGGGTGGGGAATAAACGAAACGGCAGCGACAGCGTGACTAGCGGTAAAGCATCGGTATTCATGGGTTGAATCTGTCTTCGAGGAAGACGTCCGGCGGGTCGCCAGGTGGCGCGGCCGGCGAAAAAACAGGCAGGGAGCAACAGGTTATGGCGACGATCAAGGATGTGGCGGCCGTGGCGGGCGTGTCGTTCACGACGGTATCGCACGTGGTGAACAACTCGCGGCCGGTTTCGGCCGACGTGCGCGCGAAGGTCGAACACGCGATCCGTCAATTGCACTATGTGCCGTCGGCGGTGGCGCGTTCGTTGAAGGCGCGCGCGACAGCCACGATCGGGCTGGTGGTGCCGAACGCCACCAACCCGTATTTCGCGGAGCTGGCGCGCGGCATCGAGGACGGCTGCGCGCGCAACGGCTACTGCGTGTTCTTCTGCAACTCCGACGACGACCCGGCCAAGCAGCGCAACTATCTGCGCGTGCTGCAGGAAAAGCGCATCGACGGGCTGATCGTCGCGTCCGCCGGCGATGACGCGGTGCTCGCGCAGACGCTCGCCGACGCGCACGAACCGCTCGTGATCGTGGACCGCAATATCGAAGGGCTGAACGCGGACCTCGTGCAGATCGACCACGAGAAGGGCGCTTATCTCGCGACGCGTCACCTGCTCGAACTCGGGCACGTGCGGATCGGCTGCATCACCGGACCGGTTCAGACGGCGGTCAGCGCGATGCGCGTGCACGGCTTTATCCGCGCGATGACCGAGCGCGGTATCGAGATTCCACCGGGGGCGATCGTCGAAAGCGACTTTTCGGGCACGGGCGGCCATCGCGGCGCCTCACAACTGTTCGATACGGTCAAGCCGTCGGCGATTTTTGCCGGCAACGACATGATGGGCATCGGCGCGCTGCGCGCCGCAGCGGAACGCGGCATCAGCGTGCCGCGCGACTGCTCGATCATCGGTTTCGACGACATCGAATTGGGGCGCCTGACCTATCCGGCGCTCTCGACGGTCGGACAGTCGGTGCGCGCGCTCGGCGACATGGCCGCGCAGACGCTGATCGAGCGGATCGCCGGAACATCGGCGGGAAATGTACGCGCGCCTGGACCCGGGCGTCGGCGCGTGGTGTCGCCGCGGCTGATCGTGCGTGAGTCCACGGCGACCTGGGCGGGTGCGGCGCAAGGTGATCTGGCGGCGTGAGTCAGCGGCGCTGACTGACCCGCATTGAGCAATCGAGGAGGCAGCAGTGGCAAGTAACGAAACGCGCTCACGCGTGGCGGTGGTCGGCAGCCTGAACATGGATCTCGTCGCGCGTGCGCCGCGCCTGCCGCATCCCGGCGAGACGCTCGCCGGCCACACCTTCGCGCAGGTCGCGGGCGGCAAGGGCGGCAACCAGGCGGTCGCGGCCGCGCGGCTCGGCGCGCAGGTGTCGATGCTCGGCTGCGTCGGCGCGGACGGCAATGGCGTGCAGTTGCGCGCAGGGCTCGAAGCGGAAGGTATCGATTGCGCGGCGCTCGAAACCGGCAAGGCGGCGACCGGGGTCGCGTTGATCATCGTCGACGATGCGAGCCAGAACGCGATCGTGATTGTCGCGGGCAGCAACGGCGAGGTGACGCCCGCGACCATCGCCCGTCACGAGGCCGTGCTGGCCGACGCCGAGGTCGTGATCTGCCAGCTCGAAACGCCGCCCGACACGGTGCGCGCGACGCTGGCCGCCGCGCGGCGGCTCGGCAAGACGGTGATCCTGAATCCCGCGCCGGCCACCGGGCCGTTGCCCGCTGACTGGCTGCCGCTGATCGACTATCTGATTCCGAACGAACTGGAAGCGGCGGCGCTGACCAATTTGCCGGTCGACACCCCCGAGGACGCCGCCAGGGCCGCTGCCGCGCTGCGCGCGGCCGGCGTGCGCAACGTGCTGGTGACGCTGGGCGCGCGTGGCGTACAGGCGACGCTCGACGGCGCGACCGCCGCGACGCTGTACGAAGCACCGAAGGTCAAGGCTGTCGATACAACCGCGGCGGGCGATACCTTCATCGGCGGATTCGCGGCGCAGCTCGCGCAGGGCGCGAGCGTCGAGGCCGCAATCCGGTTTGCGCAGCGCGCCGCGGCGCTCTCCGTGACGCGCGCCGGCGCTCAGCCGTCGATTCCTAACCGCGCCGAACTGGACGGTTCAGACTGATTGCACCACGCGTGCGATATCAGGCGGACTGCGCATGCTACGTAGGTCGCTTCGTTGGCGTGTTGCACCGGGTTGTGCGGCACCGCTCCCGGTTTCCCACCCGAAGCGACGACCCGCCGGTGCGGAACTAAAACAGGGTTCTGATGCCGAGCCACTACACCGACATGCGTGTCCCGGGCAAGCACGCCAAGACAATCCGTCTCGACCTGCGGCCATTCGTGATTCTCAAAACCCCTTCCAATTGCTTACAACGCCTTTCTTCATACTTATAAATGCTTCAAGTATGCAGTTCCCTTGCCGTAAACGAGGTTATTAGAGCGCTTCTTCGGAAAGTGCCGGAACGCAGACGCCACACATCACTTAGCGCTGCGCATGCAGCCTCTCATTGGTCAAGCACAGGGAACGAACGAGCATGTTGAACAAGGGCATTACGATCAAGGCGCGGATTGGCCTCACGATGGCTTTCCTCGCCGCGCTGCTGGTCGCCATTGGCGTTTTTGGTTTGTTCGGCATGAGCCGTTCGAACGACTCTTACAAGGACACCTTCACCAATGCAATGCCGAGCGCGGTCAATATCGGCAACGCAGAACTGTACGCGGCGCGCGAGCGCCTCGCGCTCGACCGGGCCGCGTTCATGGCCGGCACGCCGGAAGTCACGGCGACGCTCGAGCGCGCGCGCACGATGCGCGCCACGTCGGACATGTGGTGGAAAAAGTATCTCGATCTGCCGCGCGAAGCCGAGGAGGACCGCCTCGCGCAGGACGTCGCCGCCAAACGCGACGCGCTGCATCGCGAGATGGACGCCTTTGCGGCGATTGTCGCGGCGAACGATCCGAGCAAGATCATCGACGGCGCCAAGCGCCTGCAGGCGACCTACAACGAGCTCTCCATCGCCGATGACGCAGTGCGCAAGCTCCAGTTCGAATCGGCGAAGAGCGGCTACGAGGATGCGCAGGGTAATTTCGACGTGTTCCGCATGGTCAGCCTCGGCGCATTGGTCGTGGGCGTGCTGGCAGCGGCGTTTTCCTATCTGACGCTGAGCCGCGCGATCGCCCGGCCGCTCGATGAAGCGCTCGGCCATTTCGACGCGATCGCCGCCGGCGACCTGCGCCGTCCGGTGATCGTGACCTCGCGCGACGAAATGGGGCAACTGCTCGACGGAATCGCCAGAATGCAGCGCAGCCTCACCGAAACGGTGCGTACGGTGCGCAGCGGCAGCGAATCGATCGCGACCGCGACGCGTCAGATCGCAGCCGGCAATATTGATCTGTCCTCGCGCACCGAAGAGCAGGCTTCGGCCTTGCAGGAAACCGCGTCGAGCATGGAAGAGCTGACCGGCACGGTCAAGCAGAACGCCGACAACGCCCGCCAGGCGAGCGCCCTCGCGGCGAACGCGTCGGAGATCGCCAACAAGGGCAGCGCAGTAGTCGGCCAGGTGGTCGGCACGATGGGCGACATCAACCAGAGCTCGGCGAAGATCGCGGACATCATCTCGATCATCGAAGGGATTGCGTTCCAGACCAACATCCTCGCGTTGAATGCGGCCGTCGAAGCGGCGCGCGCCGGCGAAGAAGGGCGCGGGTTCGCGGTGGTGGCGGGCGAAGTGCGCAGCCTCGCGCAGCGCTCCTCGGCGGCGGCCAAGGAGATCAAGGAACTGATCGACACGTCGGTCGAGCGGGTGCAGTCGGGCTCGGCGCTCGTCGACGAAGCGGGCCGCACGATGACCGAGATCATCGGCGCGGTGCAGCGCGTGACTGACATCATGGGAGAGATCGCGGCGGCGTCGGAAGAGCAGAGCGGCGGCATCGACCAGGTCGCGCGTGCGGTCACGCAGATGGACGAAGTCACGCAGCAGAATGCGGCGCTGGTCGAGGAAGCCGCTGCGGCTGCGTCCTCGCTCGAAGACCAGGCGGGCAAGCTGCGCACTGCGGTCGCGGTGTTCCAGCTCGAGGAAGGGGGTTACAAGGCGCCGGCGAGCACCGCGCCTGCTCGCGTGGCAACGCCGGTGCGCTCGAGGGCTGTGCCTGCGCGCAAGGCCTCGTTCGCCGCTTCTACGGTGAAGGCGCCGGCTGCAACAGGTGCGGCGGCACAAGCCGCCGCTGCGCCAGCGCGCGCTCCAGCCAAAGCGATGGCAACGTCGAGCGCGACCGCAAGCGCCGGCGGTGACCAGGATTGGGAGACGTTCTAACCGGCTCGAGGGGGCTGCCGGACGAACATGGCATCTTTCGCAACAATCATTCCCGTCGGAGCATCCGCGCGCGATACTTCGCCTTGAATGAACGCCTCACCCGCAAGACCGCGATTGCCCAGGGCATTCGCGGTCTTTTTTTACGGTGTGCGCATCAACTAACGTTTGCGCAGACAGTCTGCCCCCTGGCGCGTGTCGCGATCCGGTACATTGACGGGCGAGGCCATCGCTTGTCGCAGCGCCATGGCCTGTGCAGCGCGGCGACCCTGCGCGAGCGCCGGTCTTTGCGTCGCGGCAACGTCTGCGCCTTTTCCCAACCTCACGTCACCATGAACCGCTCAATGCGCCAGCCAGAAAGGACCGACATGACGCCACACGACCTCGCGCACCGCCTCGTCGAAGCACGCCGGCTGCATCGCCCGATCGATGCGCCCACACCCGACAGCCTGCCGCCCGATGCCGCGACCGCGTATGCGATCCAGCAGGCGGTGATCGCGGGTTTAGGCGACTCGACCGGCGCGTGGAAGATCGGCGCAAGAGCGCCGGGCGGGGCCGCCGCGGGTGCGCCGATCCCGGCTTCGCTGGTGCTGCCGTCGCCGGCGCGGGCCGCGCATGACGGATTTTTCCGGGTGCTGGTGGAGCTCGAAATCGCTTTCCGTTTCGCCGAGGCGATCGAGCCGCGCGGCCGCGCCTATGCGCGTGACGAGGTACTCTCGAAGGTCGGCGTGGTGCTGCCCGCCATCGAGATTGTCGATAGCCGCTTCAGCGAATGGCCGAACGTCGCGCCGCTCGCCCAACTGGCCGATGCGCAGAACAATGGCGCCTTGGTCACCGGTCATCCGCTCGCTTATGCGGGTCTCGCGCGCGGCTTCGATTTCGTTTCACCCGAACTTGAGCTGAGCTTCGACGGCGCCTCGCTGGTGCCCGACGCGACTGGCAACCCGGCAGGCGACCCGCGCGAACTGCTGGTGTGGTTCGTCAACCATTGCGCCGCCATGGGCATTACCATCGAGCCCGACTGGACGCTCACCACCGGTTCGTACGTCGGCGCACACAGGGTCGACAAGCCGGGCATCGTGCGCGGCCATATCGATGGTCTTGGGGAAGTAGAGATTGAACTGACCTGAAGCCATGGCGACGCTGCTCATGTCGCCTGTCGTCGCATTGCTTGTAACAGTACATTAC
>NZ_NPIH01000192.1 GCF_012275575.1 Paraburkholderia sp. SG-MS1
GTGCACAGCGCGGTGTTGCCCGCCGTCACGCCGGACAGCGCGACGGATTTCTTCGGTTTGAAGCCGCTTTGGGATTCGTTGCCGCCTTGTGCACCCACGGCTTGCGTCGTCTCGCTCATCTCCCGCGTTCTCCTATATGCCTGCTCGTAGCTGCTGTCTGAACCGTGCCACTCAAGGTGCCGACCGTCCGTTAGCGCCCACTTCCGCGAACAGCGGCGCGGCGTCCGGCGGCACGGCGCGGCCCGTGAATTGTGCGCGGCGCAGCACCGACCAGTAATAACGATAGCTCGCGCGATCGTGCAGCGTATCGTGATGGCGCGTCGGGCCCCACTGCGCGGATTGCGCGGCCAGGAGGATGTCGGTAGCCGTGGCGATCTCCTCGTCGCGCGGCGCAAACGCGGCGACGATTGCCTCGATCTGCGCCGGGTGGATGCTCCACATGCGCGTGTAGCCAAATTCGTTGCGGGCGCGTGCGGCGTCGTGGGCGACCACCCCCATGTCGCGCACTTCCGTGCTGACATTGTGCGACGGCACTTTGCCATGCGCATGGCAGGCGGCCGAGATTTCCAGCTTCGCGCGTCGCACCAGCGGATGATCGAACTGGCCCGGCGAGCGCATGGCGGTGTCGGGAATCGCGCCGTCGTGTGCGGAGACGAAATCCATCAGGCCGAAGCTCAGGGCTTCGACGCCCGGCAGCGCGGCCAGATCGAAGACGCGCGCGAGCGCGCCGTGGGTTTCGACCAGCAGTTGCACCGGCACCGGCTGCGCGATGCCGAGTTCGCGCCGCGTTGCCTCGATGAATGCGACCATTTCGGCGGCGTCGGGCACGTTGCGGATTTTCGGCAGGGTGATGTAAGCGGGTGCTCGCTTCGCGGCGCGGAGGATGAGGCGGACGTCGTCGCGCCAATGCGCGTGAGCGAAGTCGTGAATCCGCACGCCGACGCGGCCGAAGCGGTCATGCTCGCTGCCCAGCAGCGACGCGACCAGCTCCGCGTGTTCCGCTTCGCGGCCGACTTGCGCGCCATCTTCGCAATCGAGCGTGATATCGAACACCGGACCCAATTGCTGCTGCAAAGCGAGCGATTTCAGCATCAGCTTTTCACTGCCGGCGTAGTGGTCGCAGGCAGGCAGCACGGTGGGCGGCACTTCGCCGTCAAAGAGCACTTCGGCGGGTGTGAGGGCGCGCATCTTCGGCGTCAGGGTGTGGGTGGTGATTGGTGAAAATCCGATTCGGACGGGTTCTGCCCGACCACGGTGACGTGGTGGCAAAACGCGTTCGAATCGGCTGCGAAACGCTGCGTTCTCACGAAAAAAACCGGAACCCGCCGCGGTAACGCTTCGGAGTTCCGGTTCATCGGCATGGAATGCTTAGCCGAGCAGGTGCTGAACGCCTTCGCGTTCTTCCAGCAGTTCCTGCAGCGTGGCGTCCATCTTTTCGCGCGAGAACGCGTCGATTTCCAGACCTTCCACGCGCTTGTACTCGCCGTTTTCGCACGTGACCGGCACACCGTAGATGATGTCTTCCGGAATGCCATACGAGCCGTCCGACGGAATGCCCATCGTGACCCACTTGCCGTTCGTGCCGAGGACCCAGTCACGCACGTGGTCGATTGCAGCGTTAGCCGCCGACGCCGCCGACGACAGGCCGCGCGCTTCGATGATCGCCGCGCCGCGCTTGCCGACGGTCGGGATGAACGTGTTGCGGTTCCATTCTTCGTCGTTGATCAGCTTGGTCAGGTCCTGACCTTCAGCCGTTGCAACGCGGAAGTCCGGGTACATGGTCGGCGAGTGGTTGCCCCACACGGCCAGCTTTTCGATCGATGCGACCGGCTTGCCCGACTTGGCCGCCAGTTGCGAAAGCGCGCGGTTGTGGTCCAGACGCAGCATCGCGGTGAAGTTCTTCTTCGGCAGATCCGGCGCCGACTTCATCGCGATGTACGCGTTCGTGTTGGCCGGGTTGCCGACCACCAGCACCTTCACGTCGCGGCTTGCGACATCGTTCAGCGCTTTGCCCTGAACCGTGAAGATTTCGGCGTTGGCCGACAGCAGATCCTTACGCTCCATGCCCTTCGAACGCGGACGCGCGCCGACCAGCAGGGCCACGTCTGCATCCTTAAATGCGACCTTCGGGTCGTCGGTGATCACGACGCCCGACAGCAGCGGGAATGCGCAGTCATCCAGTTCCATCACGACGCCTTTGACGGCGCCTTGCGCTTGCGGCAGGTCGAGCAGTTGCAGGATGACCGGTTGATCCTTGCCGAGCAGGTCGCCATTGGCGATGCGGAACAGCAGGGAGTAAGCGATTTGACCTGCGGCGCCGGTGACGGCAACGCGCTTTGCGGGCTTAGCCATTGAGAAATCTCCAGGACGATGCGTTAGACGCTAGGGAAAACGCCATTCTATATGCGCGTTCAGCGAAGCGTTATGAAACACGGCGGAATTCACTGTTCGCGTGCGGCCTCTAGATCTGCTGAGACCGGGCGGCGTGCTGCGGCAAGACCGCCGTGCCGGAAACCTGTACTACCGAGCTATCGGACGCTCTCCTCGGGTGCTTCGCGCCAGGCCCCCGGAAGGGCAGGAACACGTGGGGACGGCCCGGCATTTTCCTGAGAGAGCGGGACTGGGACAGCGAGGCGCCGGGGTAGCCGCTGCACGGTGCGGGCTCCTGCAAACAGCGCGTTTCGGCAAGCGTCGGACCAACGGATGGCGGCGAATCGAAACCTGAACTGCGAGGGAACAGCATGGTGCAGAGTGGCCGCTGGCGCATTGCGGCGCTGCCTGAAAACAGCCGCCGAAAATCCCGCAAACCCTTGCTCGACAAGGAGTGTAGGAGCCGTGAAGCACAAAGTCAACATTATCTTATGTCTTATATAAGACACATCTATGGCGGGGAAAACCCTAGACGCACCCCAGCCCTTTATGATGAAATGCGCGCATGAATTCGAACCCGGCGAACACCACGAACCCGAACGGCCAAGGGGCCGCAGGCGAGGGTGTATCTGCTGCCGCTCCCGCTGCGTCACCCACTTTCAGTCCCTTGTATCAGCAGATCAAGGGGTTGATTACGCAGAGCCTTGAAAGCGGTGAGTGGAAACCCGGCGAGATCATTCCCAGTGAAGTCGAATTGGCGGCGAGATACAAGGTCAGCCAGGGAACGGTGCGCAAAGCGATCGATGAGCTTGCCGCCGACAACCTGCTGGTGCGCCGCCAGGGCAAGGGCACGTTTGTTGCAACGCACAACGAGGACCGCGCCCAGTTTCGCTTCCTGAGGCTCCTCGCCGACGACGGCGCGGAGCACCCGCACGTGAGCCGCCTGCTCGAGTGCCGGCGCCTGCGCGCGTCGGCGGACATCGCCCGGCAACTCGATCTGAAGCCGGCCGATCCGGTCGTGCTGATCAAGCGTTTGCTGCAGTTTGACGGTGAAGTCACCGTGCTCGACGAAATCTGGCTGCCCGGCGCCGTGTTCCGCGGGCTCACGCTCGAACGGCTGTCGGAATACAAAGGTCCCCTGTACGCGATGTTCGAGACGGAGTTCGGCACCCGCATGATCCGCGCGACGGAGAAGATTCGCGCGGTGGCGGCAGAGCCGTCGGTGGCCGATCTGCTGCACGTGCCCGCGGGTTTTCCGCTGTTGTCGGTCGAGCGCGTGTCCTTTACGTACGGGGACCGGCCGGTTGAAGTCCGGCGAGGTTGGTATGTCACAACCGGGTATTACTATCAGAACGATCTGAGCTGAATCGGGCTGAATTCAGGCGCGGCGTCCCACACGCGTGCCTGTTTGACGGCGCTTTATCGCGCGTGCTGTAACGGACCTGTCGTGGTTTTCGCTGCAGCGCGATATAAAAAGGCGCTAAAATTGCGGATTAGTGTGACTACATAGTAGGGGTCTAGCATGGCTGAAGCGGTAAAAAAACCGAGGCCGGAATTCCGGAACATCGGTATTGGGCAAATATTGACGGCATACCGTCTCCCGCTAGCGGGACGTGTGTCGATTCTGCACCGTGTGAGCGGTGGTCTGCTGTTTGTTTTTCTTCCGTTCCTGCTGTACCTCTTTGATCAGAGCCTGACTTCCGAATTGAGTTTCGAAGTCTTCAAAGGTTTCCTCTCCAACATCATCGTCAAGCTCATCACGCTGGTTCTCGCGTGGGCTTTCCTCTTTCACTTCTGCGCCGGCGTTCGTCACCTCGTGATGGACACCAACCACAATGCGGTGACGAAGGAAAAAGGCAAGTCGACCTCTATCGTGGTCATCGTCGTGTCGTCGCTGCTCACCCTTGCATTCGCGGCAAAACTGTTCGGAGCATTCTAAAAAATGTCAGCTAATAACCGAATCGGTTCGAAGCGTCTCGTCGTCGGCGCGCACTACGGTTTGCGCGATTGGCTCGCGCAACGCATTACCGCCGCCGTGATGGCAATCTACACGGTGATCCTGCTCGCGTGGTTCTTCGGCGCGCACGACTTCTCGTACGAAGGCTGGGCGTCGATCTTCGCGACGCAATGGATGAAGCTCGCCACGTTTGTCACGCTGCTGTCGCTGTTCTATCACGCGTGGGTTGGTATCCGCGACATCTGGATGGACTATGTGAAGCCCGTTGGCGTGCGCCTGACGCTTCAGGCGCTGACGATCGTCTGGCTGCTCGCATGTGCGGGCTACGCTGCGCAGATTCTCTGGAGAGTGTAAAAGAATGGCTGCAATCAAGAATTCTCTGCCGCGTCGCAAGTTTGACGTGGTTATCGTCGGCGCAGGCGGCTCGGGGATGCGCGCTTCGCTGCAACTCGCGCGCGCCGGTCTGTCGGTGTGCGTGTTGTCCAAGGTGTTCCCGACGCGTTCGCACACGGTCGCCGCTCAGGGCGGCATCGGCGCTTCGCTCGGCAACATGAGCGAAGACAACTGGCACTATCACTTCTACGACACGATCAAGGGCTCCGACTGGCTCGGCGACCAGGACGCGATCGAGTTCATGTGCCGTGAAGCACCGAACGCAGTCTACGAACTCGAACACTTCGGCATGCCGTTCGACCGTAACGCGGATGGCACGATCTATCAGCGCCCGTTTGGCGGCCACACCGCGAACTACGGCGAAAAGCCGGTGCAACGCGCCTGCGCGGCGGCTGACCGTACCGGTCACGCGCTGCTGCACACGCTGTACCAGCAGAACGTGGCTGCAAAGACGCAGTTCTTCGTCGAATGGATGGCGCTGGATCTGATCCGCGACGCCGACGGCGACGTGCTCGGCGTGACCGCGCTGGAAATGGAAACCGGCGACGTGTACATCCTCGAAGGCAAGACCACGCTGTTCGCCACCGGCGGCGCGGGCCGGATCTTCGCAGCCTCGACCAACGCGTTCATCAACACCGGTGACGGCCTGGGCATGGCGGCGCGTTCGGGCATCGCACTGCAAGACATGGAATTCTGGCAGTTCCACCCGACCGGCGTGGCTGGCGCGGGCGTGTTGATCACCGAAGGTGTGCGCGGCGAAGGCGGCATTCTGCGCAATTCGAACGGCGAGCGTTTCATGGAACGCTACGCGCCGACCTTGAAGGATCTGGCGCCGCGCGACTTCGTTTCGCGTTCGATGGACCAGGAAATCAAGGAAGGCCGCGGCGTGGGTCCGAACAAGGATCACGTGCTGCTCGATCTGTCGCACATCGGCGCAGAAACGATCATGAAGCGTCTGCCGTCGATCCGCGAAATCGCGATGAAGTTCGCGAACGTCGATTGCATTAAAGAGCCGATTCCGGTTGTGCCGACCATCCACTATCAGATGGGCGGTATCCCGACGAACATCAACGGTCAGGTCGTCGGTACGCCGCGCGGCCACGAAGAAGTCGTCAACGGTTTTTACGCAGTGGGCGAATGCTCGTGCGTGTCAGTGCACGGTGCGAACCGCCTGGGCACGAACTCGCTGCTCGACCTGGTGGTGTTCGGCCGCGCGGCTGGCAACCATATCGTCAAGCATGTGAAGGACATGAAGGAGCACAAGCCGCTGCCTGCCGACGCTGCTGATTTCGCCTTGTCGCGTCTGGACAAGCTCGACAAGTCGTCGTCGGGCGAGTACGCGCAGTCGGTCGCGAACGACATCCGCGGCACGATGCAGGCTCACGCCGGCGTGTTCCGTACGTCGAAGCTGCTGGCTGAAGGCGTCGAGCGCATCCGCGAAGTGGCAGAACGTGTCGATAACATCCATCTGAAGGACAAGTCGAAGGTGTTCAACACGGCGCGCATCGAAGCGCTGGAAGTGGCGAATCTGATCGAAGTGGCACGTGCCACGATGGTCTCCGCCGAAGCGCGCAAGGAAAGCCGTGGCGCGCACGCGCAGAACGACTTCGAACATCGCGACGACGAAAACTGGCTGCGCCATACGCTGTGGTTCAGCGAAAGCGATCGCCTCGACTACAAGCCGGTTCACATGCAACCGCTGACCGTCGAATCGGTGCCGCCGAAAGCGCGTACCTTCTAAGGCACAAGTCAAAGGAATTCAGAAATGGCAAAGCGTACATTTGAAATTTACCGCTACGACCCGGACAAGGACGCAGCGCCGCGCATGCAAACGTACGAGGTCGAAATCGATTCGCACGAACGCATGCTGCTCGATGCACTGCTCAAGCTGAAGGCAATGGACGAGACGTTGTCGTTCCGCCGTTCGTGCCGAGAGGGCGTGTGCGGTTCGGACGCAATGAACATCAACGGCAAGAACGGTCTCGCCTGCTTGCAGAACATGAACGACCTGCCGCAAAAGATCGTGCTGCGTCCGCTGCCGGGTCTGCCGGTCGTGCGCGACCTGATCTGCGATTTCACGCAGTTCTTCAACCAGTATCACTCGATCAAGCCGTACCTGATCAACGATACGCCGCCGCCGGAAAAGGAACGTCTGCAGTCGCCGGAAGAACGCGACGAGCTCGACGGCCTGTACGAATGTATTCTGTGCGCTAGCTGCTCGACCTCGTGCCCGAGCTTCTGGTGGAATCCGGACAAGTTCGTCGGCCCGGCCGGCCTGTTGCAAGCCTATCGTTTCATCGCGGACAGCCGTGACGAAGCGACGGCTGAACGCCTCGACAACCTGGAAGATCCGTACCGTCTGTTCCGTTGCCATACCATCATGAATTGCGTCGACGTTTGCCCGAAGGGCCTGAACCCGACCAAGGCGATTGGCAAGATCAAGGAATTGATGGTTCGCCGCGCTGTCTAGGATGAATAACCCCCACGCTCCCTATCGTTCGCTGCCCCCCGAGGGGGCGGTCAGTACGCTTGGGGCGGCCCGGCGCGTACTGACATGAACGAAACATCGCATCAGTCCGACCCTCTCCGCCGCGCGCGCCTTCGCTGGCGCGCGCGGCGGGGCCTGCTGGAAAACGATCTGATCTTCGAACGTTTTTTCGGCCGATATGAGCATGACCTCAGCGATGCCGACGTGGGCGCTCTCACGCGTCTGCTCGAACTGAGCGATAACGACCTGATGGACTTGCTGCTCGTGCGCAAGGAACCGGAAGGCGAGCTTGCCGACCCGGATGTCATTCGGGTGCTGGAGCTGCTGCGCAACGCTTGAGCGCCGCCAGTCCGCGGCGAGTCCGTTGTCCAGGCGTGCGATTATCGAAACCCTGTATCCATACTTCGATTGAGGATGTGCTATGACCCCGTCAGATGTTAAAGCCACGCTATCGTTCAGCGACAATTCGCCGAGCGTTGAAATGCCGATTTACAAGGGCACGCTCGGTCCGGACGTAATCGACATTCGCAAACTGTACGGCCAGACCGGCAAGTTCACGTACGACCCGGGCTTCATGTCGACGGCGGCGTGCAATTCGGCAATCACCTACATCGACGGCGACAAGGGCGAGCTGCTGTACCGAGGCTACCCGATCGACAACCTCGCGGAAAACGCCGACTTCCTCGAAAGCTGCTATCTGCTGCTCAAGGGCGAACTGCCGAACGCGAAGCAGAAAGAAGAGTTCGTGAACACCGTCACGAAGCACACGATGGTGCATGAGCAGATGCACTTCTTCTTCCGCGGTTTCCGTCGCGACGCGCACCCGATGGCGATTCTCGTCGCCGCAGTCGGCGCGCTGTCGGCGTTCTATCACGACTCGCTCGACATCAACAATCCGCGTCACCGTGAAGTGTCGGCGATCCGCATGATCGCAAAGCTGCCGACTCTCGTCGCGATGGCGTACAAGTACAGCATCGGTCAGCCGTTTGCGTACCCGAAGAACAACCTGTCGTACAGCGCGAACTTCATGCACATGATGTTCTCGAATCCGTGCGAAGACTACCAGGTCAACGACGTGCTGGTGCGCGCGCTCGACCGTATCCTGATCCTGCACGCGGACCACGAGCAAAACGCGTCGACCTCGACCGTGCGCCTTGCCGGTTCGTCGGGTGCGAATCCGTTTGCGTGTATCGCGGCGGGTATCGCGTGTCTGTGGGGCCCGGCGCACGGCGGCGCGAATGAAGCCGCGCTGAACATGCTGGAAGAAATCGGCTCGGTCGACAACATTCCTGAGTTCATCAAGCAGGTGAAGGACAAGAACTCGGGCGTGAAGCTGATGGGCTTCGGTCACCGCGTCTACAAGAACTACGATCCGCGTGCAAAGCTGATGCGCGAAACCTGCCACGAAGTGCTGGAAGAGCTGGGCCTGCACGACGACCCGCTGTTCAAGCTGGCAATGGCACTGGAAAAGATCGCTCTGGAAGACGAATACTTCGTGTCGCGTAAGCTGTACCCGAACGTCGACTTCTATTCGGGCATCGTGCAACGCGCGCTGGGCATCCCGACCTCGATGTTCACGTGTATCTTCGCGATGGCACGTACGGTCGGCTGGATTGCACAGTGGAATGAAATGATCGCTGATCCGGAACAGAAGATTGGCCGTCCCCGTCAGCTGTTCATCGGCGACACGCAACGTGAAGCGAAGCCGATCGCGCAACGTTGATCGGCTTAGCTCTGCCTGGCTCGTCAAGTTTGATTGATTGGTGAGGAGCGAGCGCGGAGTCTGCTGAAGGAAAAACGCCCCAACGGGCTCGCCGTTGGGGCGTTTTGTTTTTGACCCGAAGCCGTCGATGAAAAGGGGACGCCCGCTTGCCGGGTAACGTCGATACAGGTATCGGCACTACCACTCAACTCTCTGTTTTTTATCAGTTTTTCCGCTGATCGAACGGCCCACGACGGGGCGCTGCGTGGCATAATCGACTGACACAGTCAGCCCGCAGTCATTACTACCCGCATACCATGGCACAGACTCTCTACGACAAATTGTGGAACACGCACGTGGTCCACACCGAAGAAGACGGCACGACGATCCTTTATATCGACCGTCATCTGCTGCACGAAGTGACCAGCCCGCAGGCGTTCGAAGGCCTGAAGCTGGCTGAACGTCCGGTGTGGCGCATCAGCGCGAACCTGGCGGTGTCGGACCACAACGTGCCGACCACGGACCGCACCCACGGCATCGCCGATCCGGTCTCCAGGCTGCAAGTCGACACGCTTGATGCGAATTGCGACGCCTATGGCATCACGCAGTTCAAGATGAACGATATGCGCCAAGGCATCGTGCACATCATTGGGCCGGAGCAGGGCGCCACGCTGCCGGGCATGACGATCGTCTGCGGCGACTCGCACACGTCCACGCACGGCGCGTTCGGCGCGCTGGCGCATGGCATCGGCACGTCGGAGGTGGAGCACGTGCTGGCTACACAAACGCTCTTGCAGAAGAAGAGCAAGAACATGCTGGTGAAGGTCGACGGCCCGCTGCCGCGCGGCTGCACCGCCAAAGACATCGTGCTCGCGATCATCGGCAAGATCGGCACCGCTGGCGGTACGGGCTACGCGATCGAATTCGGCGGTTCGACGATTCGCGCGCTGTCGATGGAAGGCCGCATGACGGTCTGCAACATGGCGATCGAAGCGGGCGCACGCGCGGGCATGGTTGCGGTCGACGACACCACCATCGACTACCTGAAAGGCCGTCCGTTCTCGCCGGAAGGCGTCGAGTGGGATCACGCGGTCGAGTACTGGAAGCAGTTCGAGTCTGACGACGGCGCGCATTTCGATCGCGTGGTCGAACTGAACGCTGCGGAAATCGTGCCGCAAGTCACATGGGGCACGTCGCCGGAAATGGTCACCGCCGTGGACGGCCGTGTGCCGGACCCGGAACGCGAAAAGGACCCGGTCAAGCGCGATGCGATGGAACGCGCGCTGAAGTACATGGCGCTCGAGCCGAACGCGCCGATCGAGTCGATCAAGCCGGATAAAATCTTCATCGGGTCGTGCACCAACGCGCGCATCGAAGACATTCGCGCCGCGGCTTACGTCGTGAAGAAGCTGGGCCGCCGCGTCGCATCGAACATCCGTCTGGCCATGGTGGTGCCGGGTTCGGGGCTCGTGAAGGCGCAAGCGGAACGTGAAGGCCTCGACAAGGTCTTTACCGACGCCGGTTTCGAATGGCGCGAACCGGGCTGCTCGATGTGTCTCGCGATGAACGCCGACCGGCTGGATCCGGGCGAGCGTTGCGCATCGACGTCGAATCGCAATTTCGAAGGTCGTCAGGGCGCCGGTGGACGTACCCACCTCGTGAGTCCCGCGATGGCTGCGGCTGCGGCGATCGAAGGGCATTTCGTCGATATTCGCAAGCTTGGGTAAATCGCATGATGAAGAACATGAATCGCAGCACTCTATTGCGCCACTTCGCACTCGGTACGCTCGCTGGGCTATTGCTCGGTCTGGCCGGTTGCAACACGGTGCACGGATTCGGCCAGGACATGTCGCACCTCGGCAATTCGATCAGCAATCACGCTGATAAATAAGCGGTTTTTGATTTTTGCCGGCGATGCGGCGTGCGGCTTTCCGGCCGCCACCCGTATCGCCCGGTCTTGAAACAGGCGCAAGCGTCATGGATAAATTCATCGTACACACCGGCGTCGTGGCGCCACTCGATCGCGAGAACGTCGACACGGACGCGATCATTCCGAAGCAATTCCTGAAGTCGATCAAGCGCACGGGTTTCGGTCCGAACGCATTCGACGAATGGCGTTACCTCGACCACGGCGAGCCGGGCCAGGACAACTCAAAGCGTCCGCTGAACCCGGATTTCGTGCTGAATCAGCCGCGTTATCAAGGCGCTTCGGTGCTGCTGGCACGCAAGAATTTCGGCTGCGGCAGCTCGCGTGAGCACGCACCGTGGGCATTGCAGCAGTACGGCTTTCGCGCGCTGATCGCGCCGAGTTTCGCCGACATCTTCTACAACAACTGCTTCAAGAACGGCCTGCTGCCGATCGTACTGACCGAGCAGCAAGTCGATCATCTGTTCAACGAAACGTACGCGTTCAATGGCTTCCAGCTGACCGTCGACCTCGAAGCGCAAGTCGTGCGCACGTCGGATGGCGGCGCGGAGTATCCGTTCGAGGTTGCGGGCTTCCGCAAATACTGCCTGCTGAACGGTTTCGACGACATCGGCCTCACGCTGCGTCACGCGGACAAGATTCGCCAGTTCGAAGCCGAGCGCATCGCGAAGCAGCCTTGGCTGAGCCACCGCATCGTCGGTTAATGCATGAGTAGCACGAGGGGCCTCGGCCCGCGCGTTGAATCACGCTCAACACTCTCGAAGAAAATCATCAAGGAATTCGCATGAAGATCGCAGTGTTGCCGGGCGACGGCATCGGTCCCGAAATCGTCAAGGAGGCCGTCAAGGTCCTGAACGTGCTCGGCGAAAAGTTCGAACTCGAGGAAGCACCGGTTGGCGGCGCGGGCTACGAAGCGAAGGGTCATCCGCTGCCCGATTCGACGCTGGCGCTGGCGAAGGAAGCCGACGCGATCCTGTTCGGCGCCGTCGGCGACTGGAAGTACGACAAGCTCGAACGCGCGCTGCGCCCTGAGCAGGCGATTCTCGGTCTGCGCAAGCACCTGCAGCTGTTCGCGAACTTCCGTCCGGCTATCTGCTATCCGCAATTGACCGGCGCGTCGTCGTTGAAGGAAGAGATCGTGTCGGGTCTCGATATCCTGATCGTGCGGGAACTGAACGGCGACATCTACTTCGGCGCGCCGCGCGGCGTGCGCGAAGCGCCGGACGGCCTGTTCGCCGGCGCGAAGGAAGGCTTCGACACGATGCGTTATTCGGAGCCGGAAGTGCGCCGCATTGCACACGTCGCGTTCCAGGCGGCGCAAAAGCGCGGCAAGAAGCTGACCTCGGTCGATAAAGCCAACGTGCTCGAAACGTCGCAGTTCTGGAAGGACGTGATGATCGACGTGTCGAAGGAATACGCTGACGTCGAGCTGTCGCACATGTACGTTGACAACGCGGCGATGCAACTGGTGAAGGCGCCGAAGTCGTTCGACGTGATCGTCACCGGCAACATGTTCGGCGACATCCTCTCCGACGAAGCCGCCATGCTGACGGGTTCGATCGGCATGCTGCCGTCGGCATCGCTCGACAAGAACAACAAGGGCTTGTACGAACCGTCGCACGGCTCCGCACCGGATATCGCGGGCAAGGGCGTAGCCAATCCGTTGGCTACCATCCTGTCGGCGGCAATGATGTTGCGCTATTCGCTGAACAAGGCAGAGCAGGCAGATCGCATCGAAAACGCAGTGAAGAAGGTGCTCGAGCAGGGCTATCGCACCGGCGACATCCTCACGCCGGGTTGCAAGCAGGTCGGCACGGTCGCGATGGGCGACGCCGTCGTTGCAGCGCTGTAAAGCGCATCGGGCTCAGGCAGTAATCAGGTCCTCAAACGGCCTTTCAAACGCGAATCGGCCTTAAAACAGGCCCATTCGCGTGCAACACAACACGGGCGACAGCGGCGAATGACGTCGCCAGATTCCGGTTTTCGTGTATATTGTAACGATGGCGCAGATCTCCCAAATCTCCTCGATTTCCAAACTGCACGGCACAACGGGCCGTGTGGTTGAGTTCGCCATTACCATTAAAACGATTACCCCGAAAACGATCACGAAACGCTGATCGTCCGTCGTGCCCGCTCATCTTCCCCGCGCGGTCACTGCGGGCAAAGATGCGGGGAAGTCTCCATTCGAAGGGTATGAAGTCATGAACGTAGGTCTCGTAGGTTGGCGCGGCATGGTCGGCAGCGTCCTGATGCAACGTATGCAGCAGGAAGGCGATTTCGACTTGATCGAACCGGTGTTTTTCAGCACCAGCAACGCGGGCGGCAACGCGCCGTCGTTCGCCAAAAACGAGACCAAGCTCAAAGATGCGACAAGCATCGAAGACCTGAAGAAGTGCCAAGCGATCATCTCCTGCCAGGGTGGCGACTATACGAACGAAGTGTTCCCGAAGCTGCGCGCAGCGGGCTGGAACGGCTACTGGATCGATGCCGCTTCGTCGCTGCGCATGAAGGACGACGCGGTCATCATTCTCGATCCGGTCAACCTTGACGTGATCAAGAATGCGCTGGTCAAGGGCCAGAAGAATTTCATCGGCGGCAACTGCACCGTCAGCCTGATGCTGATGGCGCTGGGCGGCCTGTTCCGCGAAAATCTCGTCGACTGGATGACGGCCATGACCTATCAGGCCGCTTCGGGCGCGGGCGCGCAAAACATGCGCGAACTGCTGCAGCAAATGGGCACGCTGTACGGCGCGGCCAAGGAAGACCTGGCTGATCCGTCGTCGGCAATTCTCGACATCGACCGCCGTGTGCTGAGCGCAATGAACAGCGATCGCATGCCGACCGATAACTTCGGCGTGCCGCTCGCCGGCTCGCTGATTCCGTGGATCGACAAGGATCTCGGCAACGGCATGTCGAAGGAAGAGTGGAAGGGGGGTGCCGAAACCAACAAGATTCTCGGCAAGCCGGCCATGGGCACGCCGGGTTCGATCCCGGTCGACGGTTTGTGCGTGCGCATCGGCGCAATGCGCTGCCACTCGCAGGCGCTGACCATCAAGCTGAACAAGGACGTGCCGTTGGACGAAGTGAACAGCATCCTCGCGTCGGGCAATGACTGGGTCAAGGTCGTGCCGAACGAACGCGAAGCGTCGATGCGCGATCTGTCCCCGGCGGTGGTGACGGGCACGCTGACGGTGCCGGTCGGCCGGGTACGCAAACTTGCGATGGGCGGCGAATATCTGTCGGCCTTCACGGTCGGCGACCAGCTGCTGTGGGGCGCGGCTGAACCGCTGCGTCGCATGCTTCGCATTGTGCTCGACAAGTAAAGTAAACTACGCGGTCACGACGCGTAGAAAACTTAAGAAGCGTCGCGCTTGCGCGACGCTTTTTTCATTGTGTGCTTCGATTATCTTGTCTCCTTCCAATCGCAAAAAAGGGCTGCGCGCTGACGCGCCAGGAGTCCCGATGAACCTTCGATTCTCGTCCATTCGGGCTATGTTCACTCATCAGGAGAAGGGCCGTTTGACGAGCCGTCCGGCGGCCGCTGCTGCTTTGGTTTTTGTGCTGGCCAGCGTGGGCGCGGCGAGTGCCGTTGCCGCGCCAGGCGATGCCGCGAGCGCGCCGGACGCCGCGCCGGCTTCGTATGCGGCCGGTAGTCAATATACGGTGCGGCCAGGGCAGTCGTTGAACGACGTGGCCATCGCCGTCACGCAGTCGCACGACCGGGCAACGCTCGTGCGCGCATCGCGCGCGTTGTTCGACGCGAACCCGGGCGCGTTCATGGCGCATGACCCGAGCCGGATGCGCGTAGGAGCGGTGCTAACTGTGCCCGCGCTGGACGCGTCCGGAGCTTTGGCGGCGTCGTCGGCGGGGGCTCAAGGGGCTGCGGGTGCTTCGGCGCCCAATGCGGCGGTTGGTGCGGCGAGCGGTGCCGCGCCAGTCGATGCAACGACTGCAAGCGCGGCGAATGCAAGCGCTGCGGCACATGCTTCGGCGTCTGCGCCTGCGGTCTCTGGGACGGCCAGTGCAGTGGCGCAGGCAAGCTCGCCCGCGTCAAGCAGCGCGGCTGTGAGCGGCGCTATTACATCGACATCGGCGCCTGCAGCGGCGGGTTCGCAGGTGGCTGCGGCGCCGGCCAGCGACGCGCATGAGTGGTCTGGATCGATTCAGCCGCCAGCGAGTGCGCCAACTGAAAGCGCCCCGACACTGCCTACTGGGACAACTCCGGCGCCTGGCGCCGCGCAAGCGGCGTCGCAACCGCGCGCGCAGGTTTCCAGCCTGCAGCAACTGCTTGCGTTGAAGAACCGCGTGCTGATGGAGCTACAGAAGCATGGTATCGGCGGTGCGCCGGTCGCTACCAGCGGCACGGCGGCGGCGGGCGTTGCGAAGCCGGTTGCCGGAGCGTCGCCGGCCACATCGGCGGCATCCAATCATGGCGCTGTGGCGGTTGCTCCCGCGTCGAATGGTGGCGGGATGTCGCAGAAAGAGTTGAGCATCGCGGCGGCGGTTGGCGCAGCACTGGTTGTGCTGCTGACGGCGTTGCGCATGCGTCGGCGTAAGCGCGAAGGCGCGGCTTCGGCGGACGGCGAAGTGGCGGCGTCGACGCGAGCAGGTGACCCACGGGACAGCGATGCGGTTCGCGGGCAGACGCCCATGCGCGAAGTGTCGGGCGCGGACGATGGTGACGCCGCGCGGCAGGCTGCGGCATTGGCGGTAGCTGAGCGGG
Organism: Paraburkholderia sp. SG-MS1; assembly: GCF_012275575.1. GTDB lineage: Bacteria > Pseudomonadota > Gammaproteobacteria > Burkholderiales > Burkholderiaceae > Paraburkholderia. The sequence continues at coordinate 15,561 of NZ_NPIH01000192.1, forward strand.
CTGCGGCGGAACGGGCTGCCGCAGAACAGGCTACGGCAGAACAGGCAGCAGCTGACAAGGCAGCAACTGAACGCACCGCGACAGAACGCGCAGTAGCCGAACGCGCCGAATCAGAATGCGCGGCGGCAGAACAAGCGGCGGCGGAGCAACAAGCAGCGGCCGACCGAGCCGCTGCAGAACACAAACCGCTCATTCAGGCATCCCATA
>NZ_NPIH01000193.1 GCF_012275575.1 Paraburkholderia sp. SG-MS1
CGACAATCGCCGCGAGCACGGCCGGCACCGCCAGCAGCGGCGTCAGCCACGGCGATCGGAAGCGCGCGTACAGCGCCTTCGACGCGAAATACAGCGCCACCGTCAGCACGAAACAGCCGGCTGCAATCAGACGCGAGGCATCGTCGGCAAACAGGGACGGATAGAGCGTGCTCATCGAGGGGGCTTGGGCGGAAATGGCAGATCAGGAAAACTCAGGTGCGCGCCGCGTGCCGCGCGACGATTACACGGCGCAGCGCAAGGCGCCGCTCGAGGCGAGCGGCCTGCTCGACCGCGAAGGCGACCGCGATCATCACCATCAGCGTGCCGCCGACCACCACCAGCGCGAGACGCCAGCCGTCCTCGCGGAACAGTCCGCCGTATTGCACGGCGGCAACCGCGGCCGGAATGAAGAACAACAGCATGTCGGACAGTAGCCAGTCCGCGCCGGCCTTGATCCAGCGCGGCGCGATACCACCGCAAAACAGCAGCGCGAGCAACACGACCAGGCCGACCACGCCGCCCGGCACCGGCAGGCGGAGCATGCGCACAGCGAAATCGGCGACGACCCATAAACCCGCCAGCGCGGCGCTCTGCACCACGATGCGCCCGACGCGCCACGCACCGCTGGCGCGGGCACCGGCACCGGCGGTATGAGCGGGAACGGGCGTCGTCATGGCAATCCTTGGGGTGACCTCGAATGAGAGCCAGTATAGGTTGCACCGCAACATAAATATAATGACTTACAATCATTCAAATCATTCCAAATTGGAATTCCGGAGGCCGGGATCGTGGAACTACGTGCACTGCGGTATTTCGTCGAAGTGGTTCGTCAACAGAGTTTCACCGTCGCGGCCGAGCAGATGTTCGTCACGCAGCCGACCATCAGCAAGATGGTCAAGTCGCTCGAAGACGAGATCGGCTCGCCGCTATTGCTGCGAGACGGCCGTCAGATGGTGCTGACCGATGCCGGGCGCATCGTCTACCAGCGCGGTCAGGACGTGCTGGCCGCGCACGCGCAATTGCAGGCGGAACTGAACGATCTCGACACGCTCGGCCGTGGCGAGCTCACCATCGGCATTCCGCCGATGGGCGGCTCGCTGTTCACGCCAGCCATCGCGGCGTTCCGCCAGCGATATCCGAAGATCGAACTGAAGCTTTTCGAGCAGGGTTCGCGCGCGATCGAAGCGGCACTCATCAACGGCGAGCTGGAGTTGGGTGGCGTGCTACAACCGGTCGACCCGGAACACATCGAGGTGCTGCCGATGACGCGCCAGTTGCTCTGGCTCGTCGCGCGTACAGGCTCGCGCTGGGATCACTTGCACGAGGTGCCGCTCGCGCAACTCGCCAACGAACCGTTCGTGTTCTATGGCGAGAGCCTCGCGCTCAACGACGTGGTGCTGAACGCGTGCCGCACGGCGGGGTTCGCGCCGACCATCGTCGGGCGAAGCGGGCATTGGGATTTCATGGCGGCGCTGGTGCTGGCCGGTGTCGGCATCGCGCTGCTGCCGGCGCCGTATTGCCGCCGGCTCGACCCGGCGCAGTTCACCTGCCTGCCCGTGGTCGACCCGGAGATCCGATGGGAAATGGCGATCGGCTGGCGCCGCAACGGTTATCTGTCGCACGCCGCGCGCGCGTGGCTTGACGTCGCGCGCGAGGCGTTGCCCGGCCAGGCCGGCGACGATTTCATGCTGGGTCCGGGCATCGGCATGACGGGCATCGCGCCGCCGACGCGAACTCCGCCCACCGAATGACAGAATGCCCGCGTGACGCAGCCAATTACTGCTGCGCGACGAACTCGATGCGACGGTTGGTGAAGCGCCCGCCAGCTGTGTCGTTGCTCGTGACCGGATTCGCATCGCCGTAACCTTGCGCGATCAACGAGTCAGCCGGCACACCTGCGTTGACGAGATACGCGCGAACCGCCTCGGCGCGCTTCTTCGACAGTTGCAAATTGGCTTGCGCGCCGCCGACGTTGTCCGAATAGCCGGCCACTTCGAGCCGCATCGTCCTGCCGTTGTGCGCACAGGCGTTCAGCGCCCGCGCCGACTGGCTCAGGTCTTCCACTGCCGAAGCCGGCACACGGGCACTCGCGCTCGCGAAATTGATTACCTGCAGATTCAGCACCTTGACGACGTCCGCCGCCACGCATGTGCTGTCGGGCGCGAACAATCCTTTGATCGCGCTGCGGAAGTTTTCGGTGGCGTCGGCGACGGCGTGCGCGACGTCGAACGTACCGATCTGATACGACGCGCCGAACAGCGACTTCAGCTTGCCGAGCCAGCCGAGCTTCGTCTCGGCCGCGCTGCCGCTGAGTTCGACGCGCGTGCCGTCCACTTTCACTTCAGCGCCCGGCAACGCCATCAGCGGCAGCAGGCCGTCGAGATGCGAAAGCCAGTCGGCGGGCTTCACCTGCGGATCGACTGTGACGTTCTGGACCACGTTGGCGACACCGAGCCGCTTCGTCAGTTCGTCGATCAACTGCGTCTTTTCCGCTTCATTGCCGACCGTGGCGGTGAGCGTCGGCTTGCCCGCGGCGTTGACGGTAAAGGCGAGCTGGCTGTCTTTGGTCGGCTCGAGCGCGGCGGCTGGCGCGCTGGCGGCGCTGGCTTCGACCGTCGATGCGGCGGCGGCGCTGCTCGCTGGCGTCGCGGTGGCTGCCGTCCCCGACGCTACGCCAGGTGCGGAAGCCGGCTGCGCAGCGACAGCCGTTTGCGCGCCGCTAGTGGCGGACATCGCCTCGCCGCCTGCGCCCCCATGGCAGCCGCGCAAAAACAGAAAAGCCAGCACGGCCGCGACGGCCGCCAGCAGCCACCAGAGCCACGCGTGCGACCGGCGCTCTTCGCGCACCACCGCGTCCGGCGGCACATGGATCGGCGCCAGCATTTCCGGCACCGGCTTGCCGGCCGGTGTCGGCTGGTCGATATGCGCCGATACCGCTTTGAGCTGCGACAGGATGCTGCCCGTGAACGCGCTCAGGCCGCCCACGCCCAGCGCGCCTAGCAGATGGTCGTTCAGATACGGCGTAATGACCGGAAGCTGCTGGCCAAGCAAAGCAGGCAACTGGCCGACATTGCCCCGGCCGTCGAGCAGATACCGCTTGAGCACGCCGAACAGCGTGGCGCCCACAATGCCCGTGATCGCATGCGCGGCGTGCGCGGGCGCGCCGGTTTGCCGGGCGACTTCGTCGCTCACCAGATCGGCTGGGCGATTGAGTCCGCGTTCGAGCAGTTGCCGCCCGACGGTTTCCAGCTGGTTCAACCCGCTCGTGCTGGCGAGCAGATGCGGCAACTGTTCGGCGATGTGCCCATCCACTTCCGGTGAAAGGATCGTCGTGAACAGCAAGCGCGCGCCTTCGAGCGTCGCACTCTTGTGCATCATGCCTGCGACGAGCGCCGGGCCGGTGGCAGTCAACGCCTTCTGGGCGGTTTCCGCCGGCAGCCCCAGGCGGGCGCCGAGTTGCCGCACGATATCGTCCGTCAGCACGGACTGAACCAACTGGATCACATTGAGACTCATCGCTACGCTTCCTTGAGATTCCGGGCGCGCCACATGACGCGCTCTTTTTCGCGGCGCGATTATAGGAGCCAAGGCGTCTCAAAATCGAAGCTGGACAATTTATGACAATTGACCGACGTTGACCCAATTTGCCTTGATAATGAAAACAGATTGCGGGCTTTTGATGCGCCTCAGGCGGCCCGCGCCGCCATGTCGCCGTTGCCCGCCGGCGATGCTCAGCCCGCGCCATCTCCGCGGCTGGCCGATCAGCTCGGCCGCGCGCTCGCCGATCATTACTGTCGGCGCATTGGTGTTGCCGCCGATCAGCGTCGGCATCACGGAGGCATCGACGATCCGCAAGCCGCTCGCGCCGCGCACGCGCAATTGCGGATTGACCACCGAGCGAAACATCGCCGCCCATCCGGCAGATCGCCACCGGCGATAGATCGTATTCGCGTGCCCGGCGATGGTCTGGCGCAATTGCGCGTTCGACTGCGCCGCATGCGTGTACAACTCGGCACCGCCACGTAGCGCGAGCGACGGCGCATCAAGAATGCGCCGCGCCATCTTCACGCCGTCCACCAGCAGATCAAGATGGCGCGCTTCGCTGAAAAAACGCGGATCGATGATCGGCGCGGTATGCGCATCGGCACTCGCGAGCGTCACCGTGTTGCGGCTGTGCGGGCGCAACACGCACATGTGGCCTGGCTGCGGCGTTGTCAGATAGCCGTAATCGGTTTTGAGTTTGTTGGTCACCACGGCCGCCACGCCGACCGGCATGTTAAGGAACAGATTGCGGTCGGTGTGCGGACCGGCTTCGATCAGTGCGATCGTCGCATCGGAGCAGCTATCGGCGAGAACGCTCGCCAGCGCGCAACCACCCGAGCCCGCGCCGACAATGATGTAGTCGTAATGCATCCGCTCCTCCTGATGGGCCGCGTTGCTCGCGCCCCCTGTCTCGTGCACACTTGTCCTCGTGTGCTTCACCGGCATTCTAAGGAGCGTTCCGGGGCGCGGCGCCTTCGCGCCAGAGCGATTCCCCTAACGCAAGCGCGGCCGCGCCCCTATGATGAAAGACGCGCGCACGCTCGCCAGCCGGCCGTGTCCGTCATTCCTGGCTCAGCGTGCGGCACGACACACGGCGATTAAACGGCACCCCGTCGCGGTCCCCGTCGATCAGCATGGCGAGCCTGCGATGAACGGAGACAGCATATGGAACGGCATCACTTCGGCCAGACGCACGACGTGACGAATCAGGTCCCGCCGCTCACGGACTACAACCTCTTTTCCAGCGACGTCGCGTTGTCCGCGGCCCTCGAACGCGACGGCGCCGGGTGGCATCGCGAAGCGCTGCTGCGGCATGGCGCGGCGCTCACCACCCCCGCGACGCTCGCGCTCGCCGAACTGGCCAACCGTCACACACCCGAACTGTTCACGCACAGCCCGCGCGGCGAGCGCATCGACGCGCTGGAGTTTCATCCTTCGTGGCATACGCTGCTTTCGCTATTGCGACGCGAAGGACTGCACGCGTTGCCGTTCTCCGATCCGCAGAGCGGCGCGATGGCCGCACGCTGCGCCGGCTACTTCCTGCATGCGCAACTCGAATCGGGTTCGCTCTGTCCGTTGACGATGACCTTCGCGAGCATCCCGGTATTGCAGCGCGAGCCAGGCTTGTTCGACACGCTGCGCGGCAAGCTCTACTCGCGCGAGCACGATGCGCGCGATGTGCCGCTCACGCAGAAAACGTCCGCGATGATCGGCATGGGTATGACCGAAAAGCAGGGCGGCTCGGATGTGCGCACCAATCAGACTCACGCGCATGCGCTCGCCGCCGGGGGCCGCGACGGCGCCTACCGGCTCGTCGGGCACAAGTGGTTCTTCTCCGCGCCGCAGTGCGACGCCCATCTCGTGCTCGCGCGCACCGACGATCACACCGGCCTGTCGTGTTTTTACGTGCCACGTTTCGCGCCGGACGGCCGCAAGAACACCGTGCAGATCCAGCGTCTGAAAGACAAGCTCGGCAATCGCTCGAATGCGAGCAGCGAAGTCGAATTCCTCGACGCGTTCGGCGTCATGATCGGCGACGAAGGGCGCGGTGTGCCGACCATCATCGAAATGGCGAACTACACGCGGCTCGATTGCGTGATCGGCAGCGCGGCGTTGATGCGCGCGGCGCTGGTGCAAGCGATTCACCATGCGCGCCATCGCAGCGCGTTCGGCCGGCAGTTGGCCGACCAGCCACTGATGCGCAACGTACTGGCCGATCTCGCCCTGGAGTCCGAAGCGGCGACGGTGTTGTTCATGCGTCTCGCGCGCGCATTCGAGGCATCCGCCGACGCTTCGTCCAGCTCACCCGCCGAGCGCGCGTGGCGGCGCATCGTCACGCCGGCGGCGAAGTACTGGGTTTGCAAGCGGACGCTGGAATTCACCGGTGAGGCGATGGAAGTCTGGGGCGGCAACGGCTACGTCGAAACCGGTCCGATGGCGCGCTTCTACCGCGAAGCGCCGGTGAATTCGATCTGGGAAGGCTCAGGCAACGTGATGTGCCTCGACGTGCTGCGCGCGCTGGAGCGTGAACCGGAGGCAGCGCACGCGCTGTTCGCCGCGTGGCAGGCGCAGGCGGGCGCGCATCCGGCGTTGCGCGCCGCGCTCGGCAAGCTGGCCGCCACGCTCAATCGTCCAGCCGATGAGCGCGAGGCGTCGGCGCGCCGGATCGCCCAGCAGATCGTGCTGATCGCGCAGGCCACGCTGCTCGTCGAACATGCGCCCGCCGCGATCGCCGAGGCGTTCATCACCACGCGTCTCGCCGAGGGCTGCGGCGAAAGCGGCCGCGTGTACGGCACGCTGCCGGCCACGTTTGATCATGCGGCGATCATCGAACGTGCGTTTCCCGTGTGAGATTCAGCCTACGTCAATCAAACACTCCAAGCAGACACTGCCAGATCAATGAGCGCGATGCACCGCGCACCGTCATCCGATCGGTTATTGGACCCGCATGAAGAACGATTTGCCCGAGCTCGCCGCGCTCGAAGCACTGCCGCGCGCCGTATCCGTCATGGGACACGGCGCGCCACGCATCTGAAAGCGTTGCGCCAGGTCATGCTGGACAATCGCGACGTGCTCGCCGACGCAATCGCGTACATCAACACGCGCGCTCGTCCGCTCGCGCTGTATCTGTACGCCGACGATGCGCCGACAATCGAACGCGTGACGCACAAAACGATCGCGCGCGGCATGGCGGTCAACGAAACGCTGATGCACCTCGCGTGCGAAAGCCTGCCGTTTGGTGGGGTGGGCACGAGCGGAATGGGCGCGTATCACGGCTATGAAGGCTTCGTGACGTTCTCGAAATGAAGCCGGTGCTGACGCAGTCGCGGCTGGATCGCGCTGCCGTAGGGCAGGCGCGTCAACGCGTTGCTGAAGTTGATGATGCGCTTCTGAAGAATTGGCCCAGGCGGCGCAACGGACGCCGTCTAGCGCGGCGCCGTGCCGCCTTCGATCTCGGTGGCCACCACGTCGGTCACGTCCTGCGCGGCGGCGCCGTCATGTGCCGGTTCCTCCTCGGCGCCGCTTTCCAGCCGATGCAGCCACGCGAGCAATTCCGCCACCGCCTGATAAAGCTGCGGCGGGATGCGCGCGTCGAGGTCCACCTGCATCAGCAGCGAGACCATCTCGGGCGCCTCGTGGACATACAGGCCCGCTTCCTTGGCCCGCTGCACGATCATTTCGGCCAGCAGCCCATAGCCTTTGGCGACCACGCGCGGCGCGGGATCGCCACCTTGTGTGTCGTAGACGAGCGCGGCCGCGGTGCGGCGATGTGTGCGGCTCATCAGATATCCCAATCGAAATCATTGCTCGGCGCGGCTTGCGCACGAGCGCCGCGGGTGTTGCGGCGGGTCGTCGTC
>NZ_NPIH01000194.1 GCF_012275575.1 Paraburkholderia sp. SG-MS1
TTAGGACCGCGCAACGGCGGCAGCGTCGTGGGCATCATCAGCAGGTCGCGCGCGGCGACCATCAGCACCGTCGACGTCGCGCGCGGCAGCAGCGCGAGCGCCGAGCGGCCGGCGCGCTGAGTGCGGCCCGACTTGTCGAGCAGAACGAACGGCAGCTCCGGCAATTGCCATTCCTGCGATGGCACCGCCGGATCACGCGGCGGCAGTAGGACGATCAGCGTGCTCAAAGGCCACTCTCTCTGGGAATTGCGTTGTTCATAGTTGGTCTTGTACCCGCACGATACGCGTAGTGTGAGTCATCGCATCGCGATAGACGAGCGTCGTGCGGTCCACCTCGGCGCGTTCGTGCTGCACGCGGCCGTGGATCAAAAAGTAGTTCGAGTTGACGTCCATCTCGGCCGGATCGATCGCGACCGATTGCACGCCGGCGCCGCGCAACGCGAGCTGCACGTCGCTGACGTTGTGGAAGAACACCGTCGTGCGGCTCGCGACGAAACTTTGCGCAGCCGACTGGCTCATGCCCGGCACGACCGCCGCGATCACTTCGGCCGATGCCGTGTTCATGTTGAGCGCCGTGACGGTCGGCAACACCGTGACGAAGGGGCGCAAGCGCGCGACCATCTCCGGTGTGTAGCCGGGAATGTCGAGCAGCGAATCGACACCGGTCATTTGCAGCGGCGCGACCGCCGCGTTGTCGTCGCCGTCTTCGATGCCGGGTTTGTCGGTGAAGTTGCCGCCGGTGGCACCGCCTTGAATGGTGGGCGTCGCGGATGTCGTCGAGCCGCTGGTGGACGTGACGCTCTGGAAGCGGGTCGCCGACTGCGAGAGACTGTTGCGCACCTGTACGGCGGTGGCTTTCGCGAGCTGGCTGTTCGCGCCGAGCGACACCAGCAGGCGCTGATACGCGCCGATCTGTTCAAGGTTCAGTTGCATCACGCCAGGCGCGGGGCTCGCCACCAGATTGCGCAGATTGAATTTCGCCTGCGCGTCTTCGATCGAACCGGACAGATAGGTTGCCGCGCCTTGCTCGGCACGGACCTCACCGATCTGGCCAAGGAAATCGGACAGGCGCGTCTTCGCGATCGGCACGCCCCACAGTCCGCCGAGATAGGTGATGCCGGCCGACGTATCGCCTTCCGAGCGCAGGATCAGGCGCGTCCAGTCCAATGCGCCGCGCGCGACCCATTGCGCCTGCGAAAGCAGCCGCTGGTTTTCGATCCGGCGAATCTGCACCTGCTGGCGCCAGAGCATGCCCGAGACCAGAATCGCCGATAACGCGACGACCAGCAGCGCGCTGATGATCGCCGCGCCTTGTTCTCGCGCGCGAGATGGCGGGCGTGAAGAAGATGAAAAGCGTCGCGGAGATGAGCAAGAGAATTTCATTTCATTCTCCGACCAGAAAAACCCGCGTCACGGGCCGCGCCAGCGAGCGGGCGCCGACGCTCACTTCGAGCCCCGTCACCGAGCGCGGCAGCGGCGCATTGCCGAGCTGCGGCACCTTCAGGTTATTGTCGGCCTCGGTGATCGCGCTCTGCACGTCTTTCATCTGTGTGGTCCAGCCGAGCTTCGGCACATAGAGCCGCGCGGAGATCACCCCGACACCGCCCATCAACGGCACCGCGCTCCAGCCTTCGCCTTCGCTGCCGCGCAATGCGCGTCGTAATTCGCCTGCATTGGCGAGCGGCGGCGACGCGTAACGGATCACGCGCCCATCGGACACCCGGTAGCGCACCACCTGCAGGCGCGGCGCCGTGCCAGGCAAGTTCATCTGCCGCACGATCTGCAGCGTGTTGCCGGACAGTGAAATCGCTGCCTGCCCGGACTCGTCGTCGGACGCGGCCTGGCGTGCGTCGATCCGCATCTGGTCGAATACCTGCGCAAAGACACGCTCTTCCTCCATCGCGTTCGTGATGGTGGTGCGGCCGCGAATGATCTGGTCGAGCCCCCGCCACGACAGCACGGCGATCACCGCCATGATCGCGATCGCGACGAGCAATTCGATCAGCGTGAAGCCACGCGCGCCCGATCGGCGGCAGCGCTCAGAGCGAGCGGTTGTTTTCATTCGCGACCACCGTGACCATCTGAGCGAGATTGCCGGAACGCCCAGGCATCGTCACCATCACTTCCACACGACGAAACACCGGATTCGGCGTCGCCGTCACATGCTCGGTGCAGATCAATTGCAAATTACCCTGCGAGCAATCGAAACTCGTTTCGCCGACGTTCGGCCACGCATGCGTCAGCCGCAATTGCGCGAGCGTATTGTCCGCGCTCCAGCCGGCCAGCAAGCGTCGGTGCAGATCGGCTTCGCCGCTCGCAAGACTGCCGACCGCGCGCAACGACGCCGATAGCGCCACCGCGATGATCGCAAGCGCGACCAGCACTTCGATCATCGTGAAACCGCGCTGCGCGCGTGCGGCACGCTGACGAGCGGTCCTGCTGCTGCAACGACGCATCTCAGTGCACCTCATAGCGGCCATTGCCGGTGCCGACGATCGTCGCGCGCCCCGCCGCCGAAAACAGCGTGATCTGCACCGGCACGTCGATCGCTTCGGTGCCGAAGACGACGCGGCTCGGCTGCGAATCCGAGCCCGGATAGCTGATCGTCACGCCGGTCACGCCGCCTTCCCACGGACGGGGCCCGAGCAGATCGTCGCGCAGCGGACGCCAGCCATCTTCAGTGCGTTGATCGAACCGGAAGCCGCCCTCGACCGGTTGCCACGCGATGGGACGCGCGCGCACCTGCGCTTCGTCGCCCGCCGATTCGAACAGCAGCGCGAGACGTTGCGCCTCCTCGTTCAGATCGGTGCGCGGATTGCGCGTCATCGTTAGCGCGGTCAACGACACCAGCAGGCCCGCGATGACCAGCACCACCATCATTTCGAGCAGCGTGAAGCCCGCGGCGCGGCGCCGGCTGCCGGCGAGGCGCGAACGACGCGCGCCGGCGCACGCCGCGCGCGGCGGCGAGACCGTACACGGAGTGTCCACAGGGGACTTGCAAGCGGACGTACGCATAGTGCCGGCCACGAAACGATCAACCCAAGATCAAACGACGATGTATCGATAAAGCGCGCGAACATCACTGCAGAGCAGCGCGGGCATTGCGCGCGGGAGAATCAAAAGTCGTGCAGCGCGCCTATTGCCACGAGCCGACATCGGAATCATTGCCTTCGCCGCCGGCCTTGCCGTCCGCGCCGTAACTGAACACGTCGATCTCACCGTGGACGCCCGGATTCAGATACTGATACGTGTTGCCCCACGGATCGTTCGGCAGACGCTCGAGGTAGCCGCCGTCCTTCCAGTTGCTCGGCACCGGGTCGGTGGTCGGCTTTTCGATCAGCGAGCGCAGGCCTTGCTCCTGGGTCGGATAGCGGCCGTTGTCGAGACGATAGAGCTTCAACGCCTGCATCACCGTGCCGATGTCCTGCTTGGCGGCGACCCGGCGCGCTTCGTCCGGACGGCTCATGATTTTCGGCACGATCAGCGCGGCGAGAATGCCCAGAATCGCGATCACGACCATGATTTCGATCAGCGTGAAACCGCGCTGACGACGGCTGCGCGAACCCGCGATAACAGTGCGGCGAGTGGTCGACAGTTGCATAGCTTGCTACCTCTTTTCAGGTGAAATTTTCGACTGGGCGGGATTCGCTGTCAGCTATCAGGCCGCTATTGAACACGCCCGGGCGGTCATTTTAATGTCATGGTGTTGAAGGGTTCCAACGCAACGCAATTTTCACAATAGTCCGTACAATGATGCGCATGAACGCCATCCAAATCCGCCTTCTGTCGCTCGCGCTGTTCGCCGTTTTTTGCGCGACGCTGACCTACTGGGTCATCACGCTCACCACGATGTCCGGCGCGCCGTTGCCCGCGGCGGCCGCGCACGCGCAGGTTTCGACCGACCAGGCCGCCACGCTGTTCGGCGGCCAGCTCACGCGCAGCGCCAACCAGGACGTGCATCTGTTCGGCATCCTCGCCTTGCGCGAAGGCGCCGCGGCCATTGTCAGCGTGGGCGGTGAACCGCCGCATGCGGTGTCGCTCGGCAGCACGCTGATGCAAGGCGCCAAACTTTCCGAGGTCCGGGCCCGCTCGATCATCATCGACCGCAACGGCGCGCACTCCGAAGTCTTTCTGCCCGCCAACGCCGGCGGTCCTACGATCTACGTGCGCTAGACACCGGCGCTGAAGCGAATGCGCGCGGCTTGCGCGCTTTAATCTGGACTGCGCTTTTTGCCCGTGTTTTGCCGGATCAACCGCATCAATCAGCTTGAACCGCTTCAACCCACCTCAACCGATTGCGCGGCGCCCGTCGTCGTCAACCCGACGCCGCGCCATCCGGTCTCTTCCCGCATCACTGCACGAGGTTGTTCAACTCGATGATCGGCAGCATTACCGCCAGCACGATCACCAGCACCACGCCCCCCATCGCCAGAATCAGCAGGGGTTCGAGCAGGCTCGTCAGGAACATCGTGCGGCGCTCCAGTTCGCGCGCCTCGCCGTCGGCCGCACGATCGAGCATGGTCGTCACGTCACCGGTCGCTTCGCCCGAACGGATCAGGTGCACCAGCACCGGCGGAAACGTCTTGGTATTGCCGAGCGCGCGCGATAACGACGTGCCTTCGCGCACGCGCACGATCGCGTCGTCGATGTTCTCGCGCATCGCGTTGTTGCTGAGCGTTTCGGCGGCAGCTTGCAGTGCGCGCAGAATCGGCACGCCCGCTGCGGTCAAAATGCCGAGCGTGCTGGCAAAACGCACGGTGTTATAGCCGCGCACGAGCTTGCCGAGCAGCGGCGCGGTCAGCAGCCAGCGGTCGAACGCGAGGCGCGGGCCCGGTTGCCTGAGCACCGAGCGCACCAGATACGCCACCACCAGCACGCCGATCAGCACCGCCCACCACCAGCTACGCACGAATCCGGACAGCGCCATCATCATCACGGTGAGGATGGGCAGTTGCTGCTTGGTGCTGGCGAACACGTTCACCACCTGCGGCACCACGTAGCTCAACAGAAACGTGACGATGCCGAACGCGATGATCGTCACGATGGTCGGGTACGTGAACGCGAGCACGATCTTCTGTTTGAGCGCGTTGCGTTGCTCGATGTAGTCGGCGAGGCGCGACAGCACCAGCCCGAGCTTGCCGGTGTGTTCACCGGCGGCAACGAGTGCCCGGTAGATTTCGGGGAAGTCTTTCGGATGCTGCGTCAGCGCATTGGCGAGCGAGTGGCCGCCGAGCACTTCGGCGCGAATCGATGCCATCAGCTCGCGGATGTAGTCACGCTCCGATTGCTCGGTGAGCACCGCGAGCGCTTCGTCGAGCGGCAAACCGGCGATCAGCAGACTGGCCAGCTGGCGCGTAAGGATCGCCTGTTCGCGCTGCGACAAACGCCGCCCGAGCGACAGCCGTTGATTGCGCTCGCCGCGCATGCGCGATGCGGCGGGCTCGACGACGAGCGGCGTGAGCCCTTGCGAGCGCAGGTTGGTACGCGCGCTGCGCGCGCTGTCCGCGTCGAGCACGCCTTTTTGCGCCTTGCCCGCCGCGTCGATTGCTTCGAAACGAAATGCCGGCATGCGCTTATGCTCCGCCCGTCACGCGAATCACTTCTTCCAGCGAGGTCAGCCCGGACTCGAGCCAGCGATTCGCATCCTCACGCAACGTACGCATACCTTGCTCGCGGCCGGCCGTGAGAATCTCCGCATCGGCCGCATTGCGGTGAACCAGCGTGCGGATCGACTCGTCGATCAACAACAGTTCGTAGACGCCGCGCCGTCCCGCATAACCGGACTGACCGCATTTGTCGCAGCCCACCGGATGCCAGCGCACGCGCCCGTCGTCCTCGGTGCGCTCTTCGCGGCACACCGGACACAGCCGCCGCACGAGCCGCTGCGCCAGCACGCCGAGCAGCGAGGAGGCGAGCAGATAGGGCTCGACGCCCATGTCGGTCAGACGCGTGACCGCGGAGGCGGCGTCGTTCGTATGCAGCGTGGCCAGCACGAGGTGGCCGGTGAGCGACGCCTGCACCGCGATCTGCGCCGTTTCGAGGTCGCGGATTTCACCGATCATGATGACGTCCGGGTCCTGCCGCAGAATCGAGCGCAACGCGCGAGCGAAGGTCATGCCGATCCGCTCGTTGACCTGCGTCTGGCCGATGCCGGAAAGGTCGTATTCGATCGGATCTTCGACCGTCATGATGTTCGTCGTGGCCGTCTCGAGCCGCGACATCGCCGCATACAGCGTGGTCGTTTTGCCGGAGCCGGTTGGACCCGTCACCAACACGATGCCGTGCGGCTTGCCGATCAGCTTGTCGAACTTGACGAGCGTGTCGGGCGCCATACCGAGCGCTTCGAGGTTCAAACGCGACGCGTCTTTTTCCAGCAGACGCAGCACCGCGCGCTCGCCGTGACCGGTCGGCAGCGTCGAGACGCGCACGTCGACCGGACGCCCACCGACGCGCAACGTGATACGGCCGTCCTGCGGCAAGCGTTTCTCCGCGATGTCGAGCTGCGCCATGATCTTGATCCGCGAAATCAGCGCGCCGTGTAGCGCTTTCTTCGGGCGCACGACATCGCGCAGCGTGCCGTCGACCCGGAAGCGCACCACGGAAGCATTCTCGAACGGCTCGATGTGGATATCCGACGCCTGTTCGCGCGCCGCCTGCGTGAGCAGCGCGTTGATCATGCGGATGATCGGCGCGTCGTCTTCGGATTCCAGCAGATCCTCGACCTCGGGGATGTCCTGCATCAAACGTGACAAATCGACTTCGCCTTCCACTTCACCGACCACCTGCGCGGCGCTGCCGTCCTGGCGCGCATACGCCTGGTTGATCGCCTGCGCGAGTTCGTCGGCAGGCAAACGTACAACCGACACCGCGCCGAAGTTGCGCGTGATTTCGGCGAGCGCGGCTTCGCTGGTGCGCTCGCTGATCCACACTTCGAGGCTGTCCGCGTGCTGATGCGCGACCAGAATCTGGCCGCTGCGCGCGAAGCCGTACGGCACGAGCCGCGCGGCGAGTGGGGAGGGCGCGGCGCGCTCGCCGTTGGCGGGGTCGCCGCCCGGCGCGCGGGGCGCGGTTTGCGCGGGCGCCTGAATCACGGACGCGCTCCCGGTGATGCGGTGGTCGGCTCCGTGCCGGTCGTCGGATAAGGCGCGGTGACCGGCTGCGGGGCGGTTTGCAGCACCGGCTGCGGGCTCGACGGCGGCACGGCCTGCGGCACTTGCTGCGGCACTTGCTGCGGCGCTTGCGGCGCCGCCTGCTGACGGCGCATCTGGTTCAGATCGAACAGGTTCATCGCGGGCGGCACGCCCTGACTCGGGCCGAGCGGCATCGGCGGCATCACCGGATCGTCCTTGTCCCTCATCACGTTGTTGTCCGACCGGTACGCACCCTGCACGCCCTGGATGTAGTCGTAACGGTTCGACGTCACGGCCTGCGCGGTATCGCGGTCGTTGATGATCACCGGGCGCAGAAATACCATCAGGTTCGTCTTCTCGCGCGTCTTCTGTTCGGAGCGGAACAGCTGACCGAGCCACGGAATGTCGCCGAGCAACGGCACCTTGCTGTTGCTGACCTGGTAGTTGTCCTGCATCAAACCGCCCAGCACGATGATCTCGCCGTTGTCGGCGAGCACCGTCGACTGGATCGAGCGCTTCGTGAACTCCGGGCCCGACGGGTTGGTCGTCGCGTTGGTCGTGCCGTTCACGATCGCCGAGTCTTCGGTGTAGAGCTGCAGCTTCAGAATGCCGCCGTCGGTGATCTGCGGCTTCACGTGCAGCGTCAGACCGACGTCGACGCGGTCGAACGTGTTGAACGCCGCGCTCGTGGCGCCGCTCGTGAGGTTGGAATACGAACCCGTTTGAATCGGCACGTTCGTCCCGACGACGATCTTCGCTTCTTCGTTGTCGAGCGTGATCAGGTTAGGCGTGGACAGCACGTTCGCGTCGGAGTTTTGCGACAGCGCTTGCAGCAGCGCGCCGAGCCCTTGTACGCCGAAAATGTTGTGAATCCAGCCGACGTTCAGGCCCTGCTGCAAAGTCCCGCCGCCGAGCGCCGTGGCAAGGCCGCCGGTGGTGCCGGCCGCCGCGGCGGCCGCCGTCAGGTTGATGATGCTGTTGCTCGAACCGGTCGACAGATTGGTGCCGGCGAACAGCGAGTTGTTCGCGATCTGCCACTGAATGCCCAGGTTGCCGCTCGTGTTCGAGTTCAACTCGACGATCAGCGCTTCGATGTAGACCTGCGGGCGGCGTGCGTCGAGCTGGTCGATCACCGCGCGCAGATTGCGGTACACCGGCTCGGCCGCCGTGATGATCAGCGAGTTGGTGGCAGAGTCCGCCTGGATCATGCCGCCGGCCTGGTTGTCGTCGCCCTTGTCTTTGTCGCCACCGAGCAGGCCGCTGGAACCAGAGGCATTGTTGCCGCCCGAGCCGCTGCCGGTCAGCGGC
>NZ_NPIH01000195.1 GCF_012275575.1 Paraburkholderia sp. SG-MS1
GGCGGTGGTTGTCGTGCGGGCGGTCGGCGTGGCGATGGCCCCGGCGGGTGCGTCGATGGCGATGGGCATGGACGCGCAACCGGTAATTGCGAAAGAGGTGACGCAATGGGGCGGCAAGGCGAATGCGGTCATTGCATCGAATGCTAACGCCGCTCATGCCGTTCTTGCGACTAGCGCAACCGACGCAACCAGCACAGCCAACGCGTCGAATGCGACTACCACGCCCCCCGCAAACTGCTCACTCTCTCCCTGGCCGCGCTGGCAACAATTCAAGCGCGATTTCGTTTCCGCCGACGGCCGCGTGATCGACGTCGGCTCAACCGATTCGCGCACCGTCTCCGAAGGCCAGTCGTACGCGCTGTTTTTTGCGCTGG
Source organism: Paraburkholderia sp. SG-MS1 (assembly GCF_012275575.1). Lineage (GTDB taxonomy): Bacteria > Pseudomonadota > Gammaproteobacteria > Burkholderiales > Burkholderiaceae > Paraburkholderia. Next base: position 375 of record NZ_NPIH01000195.1, read on the forward strand.
TCGCGAACGATCGCGCGGCCTTCGACACGATCCTGCAATGGACCGAACAGCATCTCGCGCAAGGCGATCTGACCGCGCATCTGCCGGCCTGGCTGTGGGGCCGCGCGGACGATGGGCAGTGGAAGGTGCTCGACGCGAACGCATCGTCGGACGCGGACCTGTGGATCGCGTATGCGCTGCTCGAAGCCGGCCACGCGTGGCACGAGCGCAGTTACACGGCGCGCGGCGCGGTGCTCGCGAAGCGCGTGCTCGACGAAGAAACCGCCAGCATGGCCGGGCTCGGCCTGACGCTGCTGCCGGGGCCGGTCGGCTTTCATCCGGCGGCTGACGTGTGGCGCGTCAATCCGAGCTACTCGCCGCCACAAGTGCTTCGCGGCATCGCCACGCGGCTCCCGGACGACGCGCGCTGGGGGCGTCTTCTCGCGAGCAGCCGCCGGGTGTTGACCGATACCGCGCCGCGCGGCTTCGCGCCGGACTGGGCGCTGTATCGCGCGAAGCAGGATTTCGCGCCGGACCCGCAGACCCAGGCCGAGAGCGCGTATAACGCGATCCGCGTGTACCTGTGGGCCGGCATGCTCGACCCCGGCGATCCGCTTGCTTCGGCGCTGCTTGCGCGCTTCGCGCCGTTCGCGGATTTCATCGCCGCGCATGGCGCGCCGCCGGAAAGAGTCGATACGACGACCGGCGCCGTCGGCGCGAACATGGGCAACGCCGGCTTCTCGGCGGCCGCCGTGCCATTTCTCGACGCGCGCGGCGAACATGCGCTCGCCGATGCGCAGATCGCGCGCGCGGCGCAACTCGACCATGAGACGTCCGCTGGCTATTACAGCAGTGTCCTGAGCCTGTTCGCGCTGGGCTGGCGCGACGGCCGCTACCGGTTCGCCGCCGACGGCACCCTCGATCCACGATGGAGTTCGCCATGTCGCGCCTCGGCTCAGTGAAGCGCGCGGCGCGTCTGGCCGTGCTCGCGTGGATGGGCCTCGCGGGCAGCATGTGGGCGCAAGTCGCGCAAGCGGCGACGGCGCGTGCCGTGGCACCCCATGCGGCTTCCAGCGCGGCTCGCGCCGCCATGATCAGTGCGAGCCCCGGCGCGTCGGCCCCGCAGTACGCCGCCACCCAACGCCTCTTCGCCACCGCCCGCATGTGGTCGACCAAACATCGCGACGACCTCGCGTCGCAGGCGATCCAGAAAGCGCTGCTGATCGCCCCCGACGATCCGTCGTTGCTCGCCGAGCAGGTGCGCATCCAGTTGCGTCTCGGCGAGGCGCAAGCCGCCCAGGCCACGCTCACGCGGCTGCGGTCCGTCGCGCCGGGTACAGCCGCGACGCAGCAGATCGAGGACGAGTTCCGGGTCGCCACCAACGGCCGTCAGGAACTCGCGACCGTGCGTCTGCTCGCGCGCAGCGGCCAGTCCGCCGAAGCGACGCGCCGCCTGCTCGCGCTGTATCCGCACGGCGCGCCGTCGGGCTCGCTCGGCGCCGAGTACTACCAGATCATCGCCGGCACGCCTGAGGGCCGCACGCAGGCCATCGGCGCGTTGCGTCAGCGGGTTGCCGCCGACCCGTCCGACGTCGATTCGGCGCTGGTGCTCGCTAACCTGCTGAACGCGCGCGGCGAGACGCGTGCCGAGGCCAACCGCATCGCGTGGAATCTGGCGACGCGGGCCGACTCTGATCGCTCCGCCTCGCTCGACGCATGGCGTCACGTGCTGCAATCGGCGGGCGCGGACCCCGCGTATGTCGACGCGCTGCGCGCCTATCTGCAGCTCGTTCCGGACGACACCGAGTTCAAGGAGCGGGTCGCCGCGATCGAAGCGCGACTCGACGCGCAGCGGCAACTCGAACGCAACCCCGACTACATCGCGCAGCAACGCGGTTTGCAGGCGCTTGCGCGCAATGATCTAACGAGCGCGGAAGCGCTGCTCGCGCGCGCCGCGCAGGCGCGTGCGGACGACGCCGAGGCGGTCGGCGGCCTGGGTCTCGCACGCATGCGGGCGGGGCGGCGCGACGAAGCGCACGCGCTGTTTTTGCGTGCGGCCGCACTCGCGCCGGACAATCGCGCGAAATGGGAGAGCCTCGCGCGCGCGGCGCAGTTCTGGGGCACGCTCGCGCATAGCCGCGACGCGGCGGCGGCAGGCCAGCCGCGCGACGCGGAGCGCTTCGCGCGTGCCGCGCTCGCGATGGAGCCCGGCAACCCGGACGCGAAGCTGATGCTGGCCGATGCGCTGCTCGCGCAGCACGACTGGCGCGCGGCCGAACCCCTGCTGCGCGAACTGCTGGCCGCGCGCGAGCCGAGCATCGCGGCGCTGCGCAGCACGCAGACGCTGTTCGAGAACACCGGCCGCGCGGCACAGGTCGAGCCTTTGCTCGACGCCTTGCAAAGCCGCTTCACCGCCGCCGACGATCGCCAGAGCCTCGCGCAACTGCGCGCCGATCTGCTCGCGAGCCAGGCCGACAGGCTGCTGGCCGCGGATCAGCGGGGGCCCGCGGCGCAGCGCTACGAAGCGTCCCTGCGGGCCGCGCCCGATGCGCCATGGACGCGCTTTGCGCTCGCGCGTCTGTATCGCGATCTGGGCTTGCCGCAACTCGGCCGCGTCGTGATGGACGACGGCCTCGCGATCTCCGCCTCGCCCGAAATGCGCTATGCAAGCGCGCTGTACCGCAACTCGCTCGACGACGTCGGCGGCGCGCAAGCCGTGCTCGCGCCGATCGCCGAGCGGGACCGCACCGACGGCATGCGCGCGCTCGCGCGCAACCTGCAGGCGCAGCAGTGGCTCGTCAAGGCGCGCGCCGCGTTTGCGCTCGACGATCGCGCGGGCGCGAGCCAGGCGCTCGACGAAGCCCGCACACTAGCCGCCGACGACCCGAATCTGCTCGCGGCGGTCGGCGCGATGTGGATCGGGCAGGGTGAAGCGCAGCGCGGTCTCGCGCTGCTGCGAAACTGGATGGACGCTCACCCGCAGCAGACCGATGCCGACGTGCGCCTGCGCTATGGCGACCTGCTCGGCAGCGCCAGCCCGAAGATCGGCAACGCCGAACTCGACGCGTGGCTGACCCGCTTGCGCGACGATCCGCAAGTCACGCTCAGCGCCGCGCAAAGCGCGCGTCTCGAAGACGAGGCGCTGCGTCTCGTGCTGCGCGAAACCGACGAGGCGCTCGATCGTCAGGATTACCCACGTGCGCGGCAGTTGCTCACCCACGTGAGTCCGGCGGGCCGGCGCGACAAACGCTACGCGCTCGAAGTCGCGGATCTCGAACGCCTGCAAGGGCACTACGCGGCCGCGCGCGCCGCGCTCGGTCCGTTACTGGCCGCCACGCCCAACGACCCGGATGCGCAATTGGCGCTCGCCCGCGTGCTGGAGCAGAGCGGCGAGCGGCGCAGCGCGCTCGACCTGGTGCGCAGCGTGCTCGACGACGCCGCGCCCGACGATGTCGACACGCGGCTCTCGGCGGCGCGCCGGCTCGCCGCGCTGCGTCAGCCGCAGCAAGCGCAGCGGGTGACCTCGGCGTTGCGCGTTGCGTATCCGGCACGCCCGGACGTGACGGTGCAAAGCGGGCGCGTCGCGCAGGATCTCGGGCAATACGAGGAGGCCGCTTCGCTGTACCGTCTGTCGTTCGCGCAGGAGCGCGCGGCGGGCGTGAGCGCAGGTCCCGACGGCACCCCCGCGCAAGCGGCGCTCGCCGATCTCGAGCAGCGCCGCAATCCGGAAATCGAGACCGGCTGGCTGCCCGCGTATAAATCGGGCGATGCCGGCATCTCGCAGCTGCGCGCGTGGCAGGCGCCGGTGTACTTGCAGATTCCGTATCGCTACGACGGCCACTTTTTCGCTCACATCGACACCGTGCATCTGGATGCCGGCACGCTCGACCCGAGCGAAGCCAACGCGTTCACGCGCGATACGTTCGGCACCATCGGCGCGGCCGACAATCTCGCGGCCTCGCTGGGCATTCCGGCGCAGACCCGCGCCGCGCTGCTCGCGAGTTCGCCGTATCTGCATCAATCGGTGACCGGCGTGGCGCTCGGCGCAGGCTATACGTCCGACGCGTGGCGCTTCGACATCGGCACGACGCCGCTCGGGTTCCCGGTGCATTACCTCGTCGGCGGCGCGCGTTATGAGTTCGACGCCGGACCGGCGAGCTTTTCGGTCAGCGGCTCGCGGCGTCCCGAAACAGGCAGTCAGCTTTCGTACGCCGGCATGCACGACCCGGTGACCGGCACCGTGTGGGGCGGCGTGCGCCGCGACGGCATCGATCTGCATTCGGCGGTCGATGTCGGCATGACGAGTCTCTTCGCCAATCTCGGCCTGGGCATGCTGACGGGCCGCAACGTCGCGAGCAATCAGGAGGTGACGTTGCGCACGGGCTTCACGGTGCCGGTCTACCGGCGCGTCGACACGCTCGTGAGCACCGGTCTGGTCGGCAACGTGTGGCACTACACGAACAACCTGCGCTTCTATTCGTTCGGCCAGGGCGGCTACTACAGTCCACAGCGCTACCTGTCGCTCGGCGTGCCGATCGAATGGGCCGGGCGGCATGACGCGCTGAACTGGGATCTGACCGCGACGCTCGGGGTGTCCAACTCGTACGAGAAGAATTCGCCGTACTACCCGAACGGTTTGCCCGCCGGACTCGGTGCGGCGCCCGGACTCGGCACGCTGGTGAACACCGCGAGCTCGACGCGCGGCGTCGCGTTTTCGTATGGGCTCGCGGGCATCGTGCAATACCGCTTCAACCAGCATCTGCTGGCGGGCGCGCAACTGAGCATCGATCGTTCGCACGACTACGCACCGAGTTCAGCGCTGGTCTATCTGCGCTATACGTTCGACGCGCGCAAGCAGGACAACGGTCTGTCGCCGCGACCTGTGCGTCTTTACTCCAGCTATTGACCGGCGATGCAATCAGATCAGGGAATCCACGCGTGAGCACCGTTTCGAATCCACTCAAGCCAGCGGCGCCCGGCGCCATCGTGCGCCGCTGGCTGCAAGCCTTCGACCGCGCGGGCTCGCGAGCGGCCGCGCGCAAGCTCGGACGGCTCGCGCTCGACGGGTTGCCCGACGAATGGGCCTCGCTCGAAGCCGGCAAGCTCTACGCGCTCTATGCCGCGCCGCGCACTCCCGACGCGGATGCGCTGATCTGGCAGAGCGCACGCGCGGCGCACACACGCGATGTCACGGTCGTGCTCGCACGCGAGCGCGCCGACGTGGCGCAGCGTCTGCGCGAACTCGGCTTCAGCGCGAATGCACCGGCCTCGGGCTGGCCGCGCAATCTGAGCGTGCTGGCGATGCCGCAGACCGTCGGCGAGGCGGCCGATGCGGCCGATGGGATCGATGCCACGCAAGCCAGCGCGCCGCGCGCCGCACCCGTCGAACTCGCGAGGGTGTTCGGCGGTCTGCGCGCGCTCAAGCGCTTCGGATTGCGCTCGCGGTCGTTGTATTTCATTGAAGGCGCCGAGCGCTGGTTCAGCTGGGACGACGCCCGCGCGCTCGCACGCGAGGGCCGCATGCTGGCGAACTGGTGCGCGGCGCGCAAGCTCACGCTGGTGCTGCTGCTCGGCGCGCCGTCGGGCGAGGCCGAACTCGACGACACTGCCTGGCGCGCTGCGCGCCCATCGACGGACAACCCGGCCGCGCAGCATGACCGCAACGAATTTCACGCCGCGTGTGCCGGCGTCGCGCGCATGGAGCACACGCATGGCGAGTTGTTGTGGCACGTCGACTTCTGGCGCTCCGACCGCACGCTCGTGACCGGCGAAGTCCGTGCGCTGCGGTTCGCCGAGAGCGGCCGCCTGGGCGTCGCGGCCGATGCGCCAGGCGGCGTGATCGCACGCGGCGACGGGTTGCTTGCGCGCGACGAACAGCGGGTCGTGGTGAGTCGCGCGGTCGTGCGCGGCCATGAAGCATGGGTGCCGCCGCACTGGGAAGTGCTGGCCGATCAGGCGGCGGTGCTGGCCGCCTGCGCCGATGCCCAGGCGGCCACCGTGGTGCTCGACTACGCAAGCAGCGCGCAGCTCGACGCGCTGTGCGCGGCGGTCCATGCGCTGCGCCGCGAGGCGGGACGCGCGCTGAAGATCGTGATTGTCGAACGCGGGGAGGTCCTGCGTCATCAATACGAGCTGCTGGTGCTGACGCTCGGCGCCAACCTCGTGCTGGGCCGCGATCTGCCGTTCTCGCGCATGCAGTCGCTGCTGCAATCGTTGCAAGGGCAGCTTCATGCGCGACCGGTCGCCGCCGACTATCGCGCCGCGCTCAGCGCTGCGTTGAGCGACGCCGTGCTCGGCTATTTGCCCGCCGGCGCGTTCTGCGAGCGCGTGCGCACCGTGCTCGAACGCAGTGCCGTGCTGCAGTTGCCGCATGTGCTCGTCAAGTTGACGCTGCTGCCGCAATGCGCCCATGTCGACGCGCTGAGGCACTGCGTGCCGCGTCGCGAGGGGGACGTGTTTACCGCCGACGCGTCGCATCTGTACGTGTTCCTGTTCGCGTGCCGGCCGGCCGACGCGGATGCCGCGCTCGCGCGCATCTTCGATGTGCCGGTCGAGCGGATGACGAATGCGCTCGTGCATCTGGCGGAGCAGAGCATCGGCGATGAACTGGCTGCGCTGGAAGCGGCGAACCGGCGCGCGCGGATTGCCGACTACAGCGATCTGTTTGCGGCGCCGGTGCGTGCCAGCGATGCCGAGGGACTGAGGCAGAGCTTGCGGGTCGAACGCAGGCCGTTGGGAGCGGGTGAGCTGGCGGTAGCGGCGCAACTCGCGACGGTGGAAGAAGCGCTGAAGTGGGCACGTAGTGAGGCGCAGGAGGGTGCCGCTGCGTTTGCTGACAACGGCGCTGCGGATTGCGCGAACGCCGCGAACACCGAGGTCGCGCAGACCCCCGCAGCGATGAAACGCAACGCAGCGCACGCGGGCGCGTCGCCGCAGGAAAGCCAGGCCTCGAGCACATCGCGCCCAGCGACGCACCGCGCGACACCGCCGCGCCGCCATGCCGAACCTTACGCGATGCCGCTGCGAAACAAGGAGCACGAGTGATGGAATTTCTACTGACCTGTTTCGCCGCGGGCGTGGTCATCGCGGTGCCGGTATGGATCCTCTGGCAGCGCGGCGGCGCGCGTCGCGGGCTCGCGGCGATGCGCGGCTTCGATCCGCGCGACGCGGTGCGCTGCGACATCGAACCGGTTGCGCTGCGTGCCCGGCTGCTGCCGGACGTGCAGCGCGTCGACGAGGCCGCACGATGAAAACGATCGCCGTCGTTTCCACCGCCGGCGGCACGGGCCGCACGACGCTGAGTGCCGCGCTCGCGGTATTGCTCGCGCGGCGCGGCCGTCAGGTGGTCGCGCTCGACTTCGACCCGCAGAACATGCTCGGCGCGCATCTCGGGATCGACGGCCTCGCGCGTGCCGGGCTCGCGCAAGCGCTGCTCGACGAGAACTGCGCGTGGCATGCGCATACCTGGCGCAATGCCGAGGGCGTGCTGTTCGTGCCGTACGGCGAGGTCTCGCTCGCGCATGGCGCGCGCTGCGATGCACGGCTTGCCGCCGAGCCGCGGTGGCTCGCGAGTGCGCTCGCGCAACTCAGTCTGCCGCCCGATGGCGTCGTGTTGATCGACACCGCCCGTTATCCCTCGCAGCAGGCCGCGCAAGCCCTGCGTTGCGCCGACCTGGTGCTGTGCGTGACGCCGCCCGAACCGGGCGCCTGCGCGACGCTCGTCGCGCGGCTCGAAGACTTGCGGCGCGACGGCGCGAAACTGAGGATCATCGTGAACCGCCTGAATCCGGCGCGTGACATGCAGCGCGACGTGCTCGCGATGCTCGCGGCGGCGCTCGGCGATGGCCTGCCGCTCGCGCAGCGCGTGCATCTCGATGTGGCAGTGCCGGAGTCGTTCGCGCGCGG
>NZ_NPIH01000196.1 GCF_012275575.1 Paraburkholderia sp. SG-MS1
GACATCTCGCTCGCCGCGCAAATCGATCCGCCGCTCACCACCATCGCGCAACCGATGCGCGAACTCGGCGAAACCGCCGCGCGGCTGCTTTTGCAGCGGCTCGCGAATCCGTTGGCGACCGTGCCGGGCGTGCTGCTGCCGCATCGGCTCGTGATTCGCGGGAGCGCGTGACATGAGCCTCGCGATCCGCTTCGACGACATCCGCAAAGACTTCGGGCCGGTGCGCGTGTTGCACGGCGTGAGTTTCGAACTTGCGCCGGGGCGCATCTACGGTCTGCTCGGCGAGAACGGTGCGGGCAAATCGACGCTGATGAAAATTCTCGCCGGCTATGAAACGGCGACCTCGGGCAGCGTGCTGGTCGACGGCCACGCGCAGCAGTTCGCCGGGTCGCGCGACGCGCAAGCGCTGGGCATCGTGCTGATCCACCAGGAGTTCAACCTGGCCGAGCATCTGACGATCGCGCAGAACATGTACCTCGGCCACGAGACGCGGCGCGGCTGGTTCGTCGACGACGCCGCGATGCGCGCCGAGGCCGCCCGCTATCTCGCGCAAGTCGGGCTGGAGAAAACGCCCGATACGAAGGTGCGCGAACTGATCGTCGCGGAAAAGCAGATGGTGGAGATCGCCAAGGCGCTGTCGCGCCGCGCGCGTCTGCTGATCATGGACGAGCCGACCGCGACGCTCACGCCGTCCGAAACCGAACGGCTCTTCACACTGATGGCGAAGCTCAAGGCCGATGGGGTGACGATCGTCTACATCTCGCACAAGCTCGACGAAGTGGAGCGCATCACCGACGAAGTAATCGTCATGCGCGACGGCCGCTTCGTCGCGCGCGGCGAAACGGCGGGGCTCGCGCGTCAGCAGATGGCGAACCTGATGGTCGGGCGCGAGCTGTCCGACATGTTCCCCGACAAGCTGACCGTTCCCGCCGACGCGCCGCTCGCGCTGAAGGTGGAAGGGCTCGCGGTGCCCGATTGGGTCGAGGACCTGAGCTTCGACGTGCGCGCGGGCGAGGTGCTGGGCTTTGCGGGGCTGGTCGGCGCGGGCCGTACCGAGGCGTTCGAGGCGATCATCGGCTTGCGCAAGCGCACGGCGGGGCGCATCGAAATCGCGGGACAGCGCGCCGATCTGAAGAGCCCGCGCCACGCGATGCGCCACGGCCTCACGTATCTCAGCGAGGATCGCAAGGGCAAAGGGCTGCACGTGAACCTGAGCCTGCAGGACAACGTCACGTTGATGACGCTCGAACGCTACACGCATCCCTTATTGGACTTGAAAGCGGGGCGCGCGGCATTGACAAAGGCGGTCGGCGAATTCGGCATCCGCACCGGCGACCTGTCGAGTCGCGCGCGCATGCTGTCCGGCGGCAATCAGCAGAAGCTCGCGCTCGCCAAATTCCTGCAACCTGAGCCGAACGTGATCGTGCTCGACGAGCCCACGCGCGGCGTTGACGTCGGCGCGAAACGCGACATCTACTTCCTGATTCACCGGCTCGCCGCGCAAGGCCGCGCGGTGATCGTCATTTCATCCGAACTGATCGAGCTGATCGGCTTGTGCCACCGCGTCGCCGTGATGCGCGCGGGACGCCTGCAAGCCACGCTGACGCTCGACCATCTGACCGAAGAGGAGTTGATCGCCCATGCGACCGGCACCCACTGAAGCCGTGCAATCCGGCCGCGCGCTGCGTGTGGCTCATCGTCTGTATGCGCTCGGGCCGCTCGTCGGACTGATTCTGCTGTGCGTGACCGGCACGCTGCTGAACCGCGATTTCGCGACCGTCGACAACATGATGAACGTGCTCACGCGCACGTCGTTCATCGGCATCATCGCGGTCGGCATGACCTTCGTGATCATTTCGGGCGGCATCGATCTGTCGGTCGGTTCGATGGCCGCGCTGATCGCGGGCAGCATGATCTGGTTGATGAACGGGCTCGCGTCGGGCCCAGGCGGGCACACGTTCGCGCCGCTCGCGATCGTCACGATCGGCATCGTCGCGGCGCTGGTGCTGGGCGGGTTGTTCGGCTGCGCGCACGGGTTGCTGATCACCAAAGGACGCATCGAGCCGTTCATCGTCACGCTGGGTACGCTGGGGATTTTCCGCGCGGTGCTCACGTGGCTTGCCGACGGCGGTGCGCTGACTCTGGATAATTCGTTATCCGATCTATATGGACCGGTGTATTACGCAAGCCTGTTCGGCGTACCCGTGCCGATCTGGGTGTTCCTCGTGATGGCCGCGGGCGGCGCGCTGATCCTCAATCGCACCGCGTTTGGCCGGCATGTGCAGGCGATCGGCTCGAACGAACAGGTCGCACGCTATGCGGCGATTCGCGTCGATACCGTGAAGATCGTCACGTATGTGCTGCTCGGCATCTGCGTCGGCGTCGCCACCGTGCTCTATGTGCCGCGGCTCGGTTCGGCCACGCCGACCACGGGGCTCTTATGGGAGCTGGAGGCGATCGCGTCGGTGGTGGTCGGCGGCACCGCGCTCAAAGGTGGAGAAGGACGCGTGATCGGCACGGTGATCGGCGCGATTCTGCTCTCCGTGATCGCCAATATTCTGAATCTGACCAGCATCATCAGCGTGTATCTGAACGCCGCGGTTCAGGGCGTGGTGATTATTTTCGTCGCGTTCGTGCAGCGCGGACGGCGATAGTTTTAGTGCTTCAGGCTGCAATACCAGGCAATAGCGGGCAAAACCAGCAGGTCCAAAAATCGGGGCGCCGGAACGCCTCACCAACTGGATGGAGACACAACCATGAAACACGTCATTCGAGCGGTCGGCGCCGGCATGCTGGCGTTGGGGATACTGGGCGCAGCGGGCGTCGCGCGTGCCGATGAGAAAGTCACGCTGGGCGTCGCGATTCCGACAGCCGACCACGGCTTCACGGGCGGCATCGTCTGGTGGGCGAACAAGGCGAAAGCCGATCTGGAGAAAGCGCATCCGGATCTGAAGGTGATCGTCAAAACCGCAGCCGGCGCGCCCGAACAGGCCAATCAATTGCAGGACCTCGTGACGGTCAACAAGATCAACGCGCTGGTGATCTTCCCGTTCGAATCGGCATCGCTGACGCAGCCGGTCGCGCAGGTGAAGAAGAAGGGCGTGTACGTGACGGTGGTCGATCGCGGGCTGACCGACACCAGCGCGCAGGACGCGTACGTGGCGGGCGACAACACCGCGTTCGGCAAGATTCCCGCCGAGTTTCTGGCGAAGGAGTTGGGCGGCAAGGGCAACATCGTCGCGCTGCGCGGCATTCCGACCACGCTCGACAACGAACGCTGGGCCGCCTTCACCGGCGTGCTGAAGAACTATCCGGAGATCAAGATTCTCGACGGCAAGTACGCGAACTGGAATCGCGACGACGCGTTCAAGGTGATGCAGGACTACCTGACGCGCTTCAAGCACATCGACGCCGTCTGGGCCGCCGACGACGACATGGCGGTCGGCGTCATCAAGGCGATCGATCAGGCCAAGCGCACCGACATCAAGATCGTGTTCGGCGGCGCGGGTTCGAAGGGCATGGTGAAGAACGTGATGGACGGCGCGCCGATGATCAAGGCCGACGTGTCGTACTCACCGAAATTCATCTACGACGCGATCAAGCTCACCGCCGAAGCGCGTTTAAAGGGCGAGAAGCTGCCGGCGACGACGATCATTCCGTCTGTGCTGATCACGAAGGAAAATGCGCAGCAGTTCTATTTCCCGGACTCGCCGTTCTGAGCGTGAGTGCTGAGCCAGCGCGCTCGCCGTGATTTTGCCGTACATGCACGGCGAGCGCGTGATCGTTCGAGGAACCGTACGATGAAAACCATCAAAGGGCCGGCGATCTTTCTGGCCCAGTTCATGGGCGACGAGGTGCCGTTCGACAATCTCGCGCATCTGGCGGGCTGGGCTGCGGGTCTCGGCTTCAAGGGCATTCAGGTGCCGTGCGATGCGCGCCTGATCGATCTGGAACAGGCGGCCGCGAGCCAGGCCTATTGCGACGAGTTGCGCGAGACCGCCGACGATGCGGGCATGACGATCACCGAACTGTCGACGCATCTGCAAGGGCAACTGGTTGCCGTGCATCCGGCGTACGACACATTGTTCGACGGCTTCGCCGCGCCGCAGGTGCGCGGCGATCCGGCAGCGCGCACGCAGTGGGCGATCGACCAGCTGAAGCTCGCGGCGAAGGCGTCGCAGCGTTTGGGCCTGAGCACGCACGTGTCGTTTTCCGGCGCGCTGGCGTGGCCGTATCTGTACCCGTGGCCGCAGCGTCCGGCAGGCCTCGTCGAAGCGGCCTTCGATGAACTCGCGCGCCGCTGGACGCCGATTCTCAACGCGTTCGATGAGGCCGGCGTGGATGTCTGCTACGAATTGCATCCGGGCGAAGACCTGCACGACGGCGTTACGTTCGAGCGCTTTCTCGACGCGCTCGGGCAGCACGCGCGGGCGAACATCCTCTACGATCCGAGCCATTTCGTTTTGCAGCAGCTCGACTACCTGGCGTTCATCGACATCTATCACGAGCGCATCAAGGCGTTCCATGTGAAGGATGCGGAATTTCGGCCGAACGGCAAGCAGGGCGTGTATGGCGGATATAGCGGCTGGGTCGAACGGGCGGGGCGTTTCCGGTCGCTCGGCGACGGGCAGATCGACTTCGGCGCGATCTTCTCGAAGATGGCGCAATTCGATTTCCCGGGCTGGGCCGTGCTCGAATGGGAGTGCGCGCTGAAGCATCCGCACGACGGCGCGCGTGAAGGCGCGGAGTTCATTCGCCGGCACATCATTCGCGTGGCCGAGCATGCGTTTGATGATTTTGCCGGGAGTGGCGTGAATGATGCGCAGGTCAGGCGTGTGCTGGGCCTTTGATGGGGAGTAACGCGATGCCACACAGAAGGCTCAGATTGGGCATGGTCGGCGGCGGGCAGGGCGCGTTCATCGGCGCGGTGCATCGGATCGCCGCGCGGCTCGACGATCGTTTCGAACTGGTGGCGGGCGCGTTGTCGTCCGACCCGCGGCGCGCGCAGGCGAGCGCTGCCGAGGCGGGCGTCGCGCGCAGCTATACGGACTGGCGCGAGATGGCGCGCGCCGAAGCCGCCCGCGACGACGGCATCGACGCGGTCGCAATCGTCACGCCGAACCATCTGCATGCACCGGTGGCGACGGCGTTCCTCGACGCGGGCATCCACGTGATATGCGACAAGCCACTGGCGATTTCACTCGCCGAAGGCGAAGCGCTCGCGAAGCTCGCACGCGACAAGGGCAAGCTCTTCGCGCTGACGCACACATACTCCGGCTATCCCATGGTGCGTCATGCGCGCGAACTGGTCGAGCGCGGCGAGCTGGGCGAGATTCGCGTGGTGCAGGTCGAATACGCGCAGGACTGGCTGGCCGAGCCGGTCGAGACGGGGGGCGCGAACAAACAGGCGGGCTGGCGCACGGATCCGTCGCTGGCGGGACCGGCGGGCTGTCTCGGCGATATCGGCACGCATGCGTATCAGCTCGCGTCCTTCGTCACGGGGATGACACCGCGGGCGCTGTCGGCGGAGCTGCACACCTTCGTGCCGGGACGCCGCATCGACGATCACGTGCAGGCGATGCTGCGTTACGCGAACGGCGCGCGCGGCATGTTGTGGGCGAGCCAGGTGGCGAGCGGCGCGGAGAATGCGCTGCGTCTGCGGGTGTACGGAACGAAGGCCGGCCTCGCATTCGATCAGGAGCAGCCGAACGAATTGTGGTTCACGCCGCTAGGCGGGCTCGCGCAGCGGTTGACGCGAGGGCGGGTGCAAAGCGCGCTCGCCGCGCACGCGACGCGCGTGCCGTCGGGGCATCCCGAAGGTTATCTGGAAGCGTTCGCGCAGTTGTACAAGGATGCGGCGTTGCAAATCGAAGCGTTGGACCAAGGTCGCGCGTTGCCTGTGCAAAGTCTGCTACTCACGACGGTGGACGATGGCGTCGCGGGGCTGCGCTTCATCGATGCCGTGCTCGCGAGTAGCGCGGCGGATGGGCAGTGGCGCGAAATCGTAGGGACGTGAAGCGGAGGGGGCGCTTAGCCACCCTTACTTTTCTTGATCTGCTCTTCGAACGCGATATCGAGCTTACTCGCCTTGCGCGGCTTCTGCGGACCGTATGCGTCGACGAACTTGACGAAGTCGTCGAGCGTCAACGGGTCGGAGACTTTCTTGTCGGAGCCGCTCGATTTGTCGACCAGATAGAACAGGCCGCCGGACAGGCTGATCGCGGCAAACAGCGGATTGCCGCTGCGCGTTTTCAGCCGTTCGACGGCGTGGATGGCTCGGGTGGTGCGCATGGTGTGGGACTGCTGATCGGGGAGAGACTGCTACTTTAACAATTTCGCCGACGCCGCGCGGCAGGGCGTCGGCGGGCATCATCCGGATCTCTCTAGCGTCGATGTGCTTTGAGCGGTCAGGAAACGGAGCGGCTGGCCATATTCGTTCCCTTCGAGATGGATCTGATTTTTACCGCGCGCGCACTCTGATCGGGCAAGGTGACCGGAAGATGACGATGGTCAAGCTCCACGAAGTGATCAGCGGGTGGCTTGACAGCAGGCAGCCGTGACAGCGCAGCGCTTGCGATGAGTGCTACGGCCAGGCATCTTCCTTGGACCGACTCGTATCGTTGAAGAACAATCAACGAAGGCGCCCCGGATAACTTCGCGGCGCCGTATCGTGGACACCCATCCAAGTGACTTCCGGCTTTGCGAACTCCCGGGGGATAAATTCGCGCAAAAAATGCGAGGCATATTAAAAAAAATTGTCCTATGTTTACAAACGCGGACATGTGAACCGCGTTTTGAACCCTCCTCTTTCGTCGGTCATTCATACGTTACGAGGTAGCGGGCATTGATCGCTCTGGCAATTCGCCATCGAGGCGGCCTGTGACGAGCGCATAACCTTCATTGATTCCGCTTTACATGGCCGGAGGCCAAAAAGCCTGCTTCAGGCGAACGGTGCTACAGATTGCGGTGTAGTCAGCTGTCAGTTGAATAATCCATCGAGTTTCTGGATCAATAAGAGGGCGGGCAGGGCACTCTCACCGGCCATCAAGCGTCCGCTCTTCCAAATGACGGGAGGTGGGCATGTCCCAATCGGATGATGCAGCAAAGCCTGTAGCACGCAGGGCGTTCCTGAAAAACGTGGCGGTTGTCGGCGTAGCAACCGGATTTTCCGGGGTAGTAGGTGAAACGCTCGCGCAAACCAGTTCGACAAACTCAACCAGTCCGGCCTCAAAGCCCGCGTCGCCTTCGACCATTGCATTGAATAAGCAATACGCGGATTTTCTTTCTTTCGCTGACGCCCAGGATTTCGAAGACGCAAAGCGCGGCCTCATCGCCACGCTCCCCGAGCCGGTCATCATCAAGGGACAAGGCGAATTTCCGGCGTGGGACCTTCAGCAGTTCGCGTTTGTGAACGGCGGTCCGGAAAACAACGCTCCATCGACGGTCAATCCGAGCCTCTGGCGTAACGCCAAGCTGAACATGAATCACGGGCTTTACACGGTGGTCGATGGCATCTGGCAGGTGCGCGGCTATGACCTCTCCGTGATGAGCATTATTCGCGGAGATCACGGCTATATCGTCGTCGATCCGTTCATTACGACCGAAGTAGCCTCGGTGGTGTGGAAGCAGCTCGTCATCCCGCATCTCGGCGACAAGCCGATCACTCACGTCGTCTACACGCACAGCCATGTCGATCACTATGGCGGTGTGCGAGGCCTCGTCAGTGACGACGATCTGAAATCGGGCAAGGTGCAGATTGTGGCGCCGGTCGGTTTCACTGAAGCTGCGGTCGGCGAGAACATCATCGCCGGCAATGCAATGGGGCGCCGCGCCAGCTACATGTATGGCTCACTGCTACCGCGCAGCCCGACGGGGATTGTCGATGGTGGTCTGGGAAAGACGACTTCGGTCGGTACCATCACGCTCGCCGTGCCTTCCATGTTTGCGGAAAAGACCGGCCAGAAACTTACGCTTGACGGTGTGGACATTGAGGTTCTAATGGCGCCGGAATCGGAGGCGCCTTCAGAGTTCATGTTTTATCTGCCGAAGTTCAAGGCGTTCTGCGCGGCGGAAGATGCCACCCACACGCTGCACAATCTCTATACGTTGCGAGGCGCAAAGGTTCGTGACGCTCTGCTCTGGTCCAAGTACCTGCAAACGGCGCTCGACCTGCACGGTGACGATATGCAGGTCATCTTTGCCTCGCATTACTGGCCGACCTGGGGCAACGACCGAATCAACGCGTTCCTGCGTGCGCAACGCGACATGTATCGCTATCTGCACGACCAGGTCATGCGCATGGCCAACATGGGCCAGACGCCGCTTGAGATTGGTGAGGCCATCCGTTTGCCGGACAGCCTTGCAAAACACTGGTATTGCCGAAGCTACTACGGCACGGTCTATCACGACGCCGTTGCACAGTACAACCTGCGCCTTGGATTCTTCGACGGTGTCCCTGCAAATCTGCACCGGTTGCAGCCCACCGACAGCGGCAAGCGCTATGTCGAGTACATGGGTGGAGCGGCTGCCGTTCTGCGAAGGGCGCACGATTCGTATAACCAGGGCGACTACCGTTGGGTCGCGGAAGTCGTCAACCACGTGGTGTTCGCAGACCCGCAAAATACGGCTGCGAAACAACTGCTGGCGGACGCCTATGAACAGCTAGGCTACCAGTCGGAGTCTGCGCCCTGGCGCAACTTCTATCTGACGGGAGCCATGGAATTGCGCAACGGCGTCAGGAAGGGACAGGCGCCCGCGCCGCAGAGCCCGGATACCATCCAGGCCATGCCGCTCGACATGTTCCTTGATTACCTAGGTATCCGGCTTAATGCTGAGCGCGCGAACGGTAAAACGGCGTCGTTCAATCTTGTGCTGACCGATACGAAGGAAAACTGCGTGCTGGGGGTCGAGAACAGCGCGTTGCACTATTCAAAGGACCGAACCTCGAAATCAGCGGACGCGACGGTCACCATGACGCGCGCGGACCTCAACAGCATCATGATGGGACAAACCAACATGCAGAAGCTGGTGATGGCAGGCAGCGCCAAGATCGACGGCAATAGTCAGAAGCTCGGCGAGTTCGTCTCATGGCTCGACAATTTCGATTTCTGGTTCAATATCGTCACGCCTTGAGGCTAGCCATGTGCGCAATCTGCAACTTCAACATCGATTTCGGGGTCGGCCATCCGTTTGCGCTGACGGTCGCAGTGTCGACCCGAAATGCAATCGAGGCCGGACTCATCGAGCCGATCGATGCCACGCAAGGCGCGCTCTCCGCGGCGCGAATGCGAATGTCCTCCGTCGAAGCGATGAACCTGCTTCAGGCGCGCATAGAGGAGACTCATAGTGAAGACGCGCTTCTGGCGCTCCCGGACTTCTATGTGTTGCTCATCGAGAATGACACGTGGGGGTTTTTTCATGCGACCACAAATGGCTTCGACCCGGACATCGTTCCCGAGATGCCTGACGTAACGACCACGGACGAAGCGAAGCGCGGCAACATCGTCCTCACGTCCGAGGCCTGCTTGCGAGCGTGGCTGGATTACCGTTTTGATATCGAAAAAGCGTTGCGCGAATCGCTGTTCATGATCGACGCGTCTGCTAACGCGAACGTGTCGCTGACGCAAATGCTCACGATGGCGGAGTCGACGGTCACCGACAGTTACTGATCCGTCCGGCGGGCAGCGAGGAACACATCATGAGTACGCTGACAAACAAGATCAAGCATGAATTCATGAAAGCGCTTCCGCCGACAATCTTCTTTTTCATCATCCTTCACATTGTCGCGATCGTCAGGGCGCTCATGATCAGAGGCTCGGGTATCTCGCTGCCTACGTCGACTTCGGTGCTCGTCGCGTCATTGATATTGGGTAAATCGGTTCTGGTTGCAGACATGTTGCCGTTCATCAATCGCTTCCCCGACAAGCCGCTTGTCTGGAACGTCGGCTGGAAGACGCTGATGTATGCGACCGTCGCGCTCATCGTTCATTACCTTGAGCGGCTCTATGACTACTGGAAGGAAACGCCCAGTCTCATCGCGGCCAATGCGCAACTCTGGGCCGATGTCAGTTGGCCTCGCTTTTGGGCCGTCCAGATCCTCCTCGCAACGCTGATCTTTATGTATTGCGTCATCGCCGAACTTGCGCGGGTGATCGGCCGAAAAACGCTGAGCGCGATTTTCTTCGGGCCGGTACCTAAAGGCCCGAATGAACAAACTTGTATGAACCGCCCGTGGAGAGCCACTGGCACGTCGCATTGAAAGGCCGCGCCGCGGACGGTCCTGACAGGGAGATATCGAATGGCAGCGTTCGTAGCCTGTTCGCGCTTCAAGTTGATCGCGACGATCGGCTTGTTGGCCGACAGGTTCGAATCGAGATCGACGAGCCGAGGAATCTTCGCCATCCGGACTTGCGCGGCCTCCGGGAGCCGCCGCAGTTCGCGATGTCGTCGCCCTGCAAGCTCCACTGGCTCGCCTTGGTGCCGCCCGATGCGTCCGGCAGGCCGAGTTCGGTCATCGGGATGTCCCCATCGCCGCCTGCACGGGCGTATCCGCGTGCTTACTGGCTCAGATAAACAAACTTGCCGTTCTTGATGGTGCCCATCACGCTAGCGCGCTGATCCAGACCGACGTGGTCCTTCGGGCTCGTGTTCACCACACCGTTCGGCACCACCAGTTCATGCGCGTGCTCCAACTCGTCGCGCAACGCGACGCGAAACGCCGGCGTGCCCGGCTGCGCCGTCTTCAGCGCGCGCGCTACCGCGTCCTGCAAACGCGGATACACGCCTGCCGCGTCGCCCGCGAACTGGGTCACGCTGCCTGCGCCATACTTCGCTTCATACTCGTTGGTGAAGGCGAGCGCCGCTTTCTTCGCCGGATGATCGGCCGGCAGCGTGCGCGCGACCACCACCGGCTGGGTCGGAAACAGCGTGCCTTCGACGTCCTTGCCGCCCAGCTTGATGAACTCGGGTGTGGCGATGCCGTGCGTCTGGTAAATCGGCCCCTTGTAGCCGCGTTCGATCAGCGTGCGCTGCGGCAGCACCGTCGGCGTGCCGGCACCGGCGACCAGGATTGCATCGGGCTTCGCGGCCATCAGCTTGAGAATCTGCCCAGTGACGCTCGCGTCCGTGCGGTTATAGCGCTCGGTCGCAACCAGCTGGAGATGGCGCAGCGCCGCGAACTTGCTGAACTCGTTGAGCCAGCTCTCGCCGTAGCCGTCCGCGAAACCGATGAAGCCCACCGTCTTCACGTTGTGATTGGCCATGTAGCGCGTCATCACGTCGGCCATCGCGCTGTCGGTCTGCGCCATCTTGTAGGCCCACACCTTCTTGCCTTCCTGCGGCTCGACGACGCTGGCCGAGCCGATCAGCGTGATCATCGGCGTCTGGCTTTCGGCGACCGGATCGAGCGCGGCCATTGCGGCCGGCGTGATGTTCGGGCCGACGATCACGTCCACGTGGTCCTCGTTGATCAGCTTGCGGATGTTGCGCACGGCAACGCCCGGGTCGGATGCGTCGTCGAGGAAGATGTAGTCGGCTTTCTGGCCGGCGATCGTCGCCGGCCACATCAGCATCGCGTTCTTGCTGGTGATGCCGATCACGGCCGCCGGGCCGGTGCTCGACAGATCGATGCCGACCTTGAGGTCGGCATGGGCTGCGGTGGCGAGCAACAGCGCGCCGAGAGCGGCGATGCCGCGAAGTTTGTTTTTATGCGACTTCATCGGGGAGGGTCTCCGTGGCAGGAAGCGGGGTGATATCAAAGTTCGTAGGTTTCGTGCTCGCCCTTGAGCGCCTGTTCGATCAGCTTGCGGTTCATGCTCGGCGACAGCAGCTCGACGAGCGTGTACACGTAGCTGCGCAGATAGGCGCCCTGTTTGAGCGCGACGCGCGTCACGTTGCTGCCGAACAGGTGGCCGACCGGCATCGCGCGCAAATGGCGGTCGCGCTCGGCGTTGAACGCGATATCCGCCATGATGCCGACGCCGAGGCCCAGTTCCACGTAGGTCTTGATCACGTCGGCGTCGATCGCCTCCAGCACGATGTCCGGATGCAGCCCGCGCAGACGGAACGCCTCGTTGATCTTGGTGCGGCCGGCGAACGCGTTGTCGTACGTAATCAGCGGATACTGGGTCAGATCATCCAGCGCCAAAAGTTTGCGCTCAAGCAGCGGATGATCCGGCTGCATGACCGCGATGTGGTGCCACTGGAAGCAGGGCAGCGACACCAGTTCCTTATAGTTGGCGATTGCTTCGGTGGCGATCGCAAGATCGGCCTGGTCGTGCAGCACCATCTCGGCGACCTGGGTCGGGCTGCCTTGCAGGATTGAAAGGTGGACCTTGGGGAAGCGTTTTTTGAACTCTGCGATCGCGGCCGGCAGCGAGTACCGCGCCTGGGTATGGGTCGCCGCGATGACGAGATTGCCCTGATCCTGCGCCGCGTAATCTTTACCGACGCGCTTTAAGCTCTCGACTTCCTGCAGGATCTTCTCGACCGACTGCAGGATGATGCGTCCCGGCTCGGTCAGCGAGCGTACGCGCTTGCCGTGCCGCGTGAAGATTTCGACGCCGAGTTCGTCCTCGAGCTCGATGATCGCCTTGGAAACGCCCGGCTGGCTGGTGAACAGCGCCTTGGCAGCTTCGGTGAGGTTGAAGTTCTGCCGCACAGCCTCGCGGACGAAGCGGAATTGATGCAGGTTCATATATAACCTCTCCGCATATAAAAAGAATTTTTTAGTCGTTTGAAATATAAGGCGAGTTTATTACGATCTGTCCATCTTTTTCAATATGGATATCTGTATTTGTCATAAGCAAATGAGAGATGGGTCTAAACCCTCGTTTGCGGTTGCTGACTAACACGGATATTCAAGGCACGGCGGAACCGGACCGCCGTGTGTCTCGCAAGTTACGAAAAATTGGGGTCCCCGAATGTACCAATACGATCAGTACGACCAGACCATCGTCGATGAACGGGTCGCGCAATACGCCGATCAGGTTCGCCGCCGCTTGTCGGGCGAATTGAGCGAAGAGGAGTTTCGTCCGCTGCGCCTGCAGAACGGCCTGTACTACCAGCGCCACGCATACATGCACCGTATCGCGATTCCGTACGGCAACCTGCGCAGCGACCAGATGCGCGTGCTCGCGCAGATCGCACGTGAACACGACCGCGGCTATGGCCATTTCTCGACGCGCTCGAACATCCAGTACAACTGGATCAAGCTCGAAGAAACGCCGGAAATCCTGCGCAAGCTCGCCGCAGTGCAAATGCACGGCATTCAGACCTCGGGCAACTGCATTCGCAACATCACCGCCGACCAGTTCGCGGGCGTCGCGCCCGACGAAGTGGTCGATCCGCGTCCGTGGGCGGAAATCCTGCGCCAATGGTCGACGTTTCACCCGGAATTCGCGTGGCTGCCGCGTAAGTTCAAGATCGCCGTGTCGGGGTCGAAGGAAGACCGCGCCGCCGTGCAGATTCACGACATGGGCGTGTATCTGAAGAAGAACGAGCAGGGCGAACTGGTGGTCGACATCCTGGCCGGCGGCGGCATGGGCCGTACGCCGATCATCGGCGCGATCATCCGCAAGGATTTGCCGTGGCAACATCTGCTGACGTACTGCGAAGCCGTGCTGCGCGTGTACAACCGCTATGGCCGCCGCGACAACATGTACAAGGCGCGCATCAAGATTCTCGTGAAGGCGTTGAGCCCGGAGAAATTCTCGGCGCAGGTCGAAGAAGAATGGCAGCACCTGAAGGACGGCCCGTCGACGCTCACGCAAGCCGAAGTGGATCGCGTGGTCCAATACTTCCAGCCGCCTGTCTACGAGAAGCTGCCGGACACCGACGCGTCGTTCGAAAACCATCTGCTGGAAAACCGCGCGTTCGCGCGCTGGGTCGAGCGTAACGTGCGGCCGCACAAGGTGTCGGGCTACTCGTCGGTGACGCTGTCGCTGAAGCCGACCACGATCGCCCCGGGCGACGCGACGGACGTGCAGATGGAAGCGGTCGCCGATTGGGCCGACGAGTATTCGCTCGGCGAAATCCGCGTGTCGCACGAGCAGAACCTGATCCTTGCCAACGTCAAGAAGCGCGATCTGTTCGCGCTGTGGGAAAAGGCCAAGGCGCAAGGTTTCGCGACGCCGAACATCGGCTTGCTGACCGACATCATCGCGTGCCCGGGCGGTGACTTCTGCTCGCTCGCGAATGCGAAGTCGATCCCGATCGCACTGGCCATCCAGGAACGCTTCAACGATCTCGACTACGTGTACGACCTCGGCGACGTGTCGCTGAACATCTCGGGCTGCATCAACGCGTGCGGTCACCACCACGTCGGCAACATCGGCATTCTGGGCGTCGACAAGGACGGCTCGGAGTGGTATCAGGTGACGCTCGGCGGCGAGCAGGGCACGGGCGCGACAGGCGCGCACCTCGGCCGCGTGATCGGCCCGTCGTTCTCGGCGGAAGAAATGCCGGACGTGATGAGCAAGGTGATCGACACCTTCGTGGAAAACCGCCACGAGGGCGAGCGCTTCATCGAAACGTACAACCGCATCGGCATCACCCCGTTCAAGGAACGTGTGTACGCCTCGCGTCAACCGGCTCACGCGTAACCGCGAAAAGGATACTGAACAGATGGCTTCTATCATCAAGAACCGCGCAATCGTCAACGATGACTGGACCGTTGTGCGTCCGGCGGAAGACGGCGCGCTGCCTGCGGTGAACGAATTGCCGGCCGGCAAAGTGCTGGTGCCGCTCGCGCTGTGGCAGGCCGAACGTGAAGCGCTCGCTGCGTCGCGCAGTGCCGCCGAGATCGGCGTGTGGCTCGCGCCGGACAGCGAACCGGCGGATATCGTCGCCGACTTCGACAAGATTGCGCTGATCGCCGTGGATTTCCCGGTGTTCCGCGACGGCCGCGGCTACAGCATCGGCCGCCTGCTGCGCGAGCGTTATGGCTACAAGGGCGAACTGCGCGCGATCGGCGACGTGCTGCGCGACCAGATCACGTTCATGTTCCGTTGCGGCTTCGACGCGTATGCACTGCGCGCGGACAAGGACTTCGACGACGCGCTCAAAGCATTCGACGAATTCAGCTTCAACTATCAGGGCGCGGTGAATTCGTCGCCGCTGTTCCGCCGCCGCGAGGCGGGCGAACTGCAAAAGGCGTCGGCATGACCGGCGCACACACGCTCACGCCGGAACTCGCTGCGAAGGTCGAGCGCCTCGATGCGCTGCTCGACTCGATCGCCGCGCGTCACGCGAACGTGAAGCTTGCCAGCAGCCTCGCAGCGGAAGACATGCTGCTCACGCACGCGATCCTCTCGCGCGGCGTGAGGATCGGCATCTTCTCGCTGAACACGGGCCGTCTGCATGCGGAAACGCTCGGTATGCTCGATCGCGTGAAAGAGCGCTATGGCTACGAGATCGAACAGTTTCATCCGCAAGCGGCGGCAGTCGAGGAATACATCGGCTCGTACGGTTTGAACGCGTTTTACGAAAGCGTCGATCTGCGCAAGCGCTGCTGCGAGATTCGCAAAGTCGAGCCGTTGAATCGCGCGCTGTCTGATGTCAGCGCCTGGGTGACGGGCCAGCGCCGTGAACAGTCGGTGACGCGTGCCGAACTGCATGCGGAAGAGCACGATGCCGCGCGCAACATCGCCAAGTTCAATCCGCTGACGGACTGGACCGAAGCAGAGGTGTGGGATTACCTCAAAGCGTTCGACGTGCCGGTCAATCCGCTGCATGCGCGCGGTTATCCGAGCATCGGCTGCGAGCCGTGCACGCGCGCGATCCGTCCCGGCGAGGACAGCCGCGCAGGGCGCTGGTGGTGGGAGTCGCGTGATACGAAGGAATGCGGCCTGCACATCACGACGATTACCCCGATAGCGGTCGAACGCGGCGAAAACGCTTCGGTCTGATATCTCGCTACACTAAGGGCAGGCTCCCGGTTTGAACGGGTTGAACGCCGCCCGGATCGATTTGAATACTTGTGCTCCGGCGGGCAACCGCTCGCCGGGCAATCAACGAAGGACCCGACATGAGCACCACGCTCGATTCCACTGTGAACGCTCCGCTTACCAACACGGCGAACCGTATGGATCACCTCGACTGGCTCGAAGCCGAGTCGATCCACATCCTGCGCGAACTGGTCGCCGAATGCAGCAAGCCCGCACTGTTGTTCTCGGGCGGCAAGGACTCGGTCGTGGTGTTGCACCTCGCGCTGAAGGCCTTCGGCATCGGCGCGAATCGCAAGACCGTGCTGCCCTTCCCGCTCGTGCATATCGACACCGGCCACAACTACGACGAAGTGATCGACTTTCGCGATCGCCGCGCGCAAGAGATTGGCGCAGAGCTGGTGGTGGGCCACGTCGAAGATTCGATCAAGCGCGGCACCGTGCGTCTGCGTCGCGAAACGGATTCGCGCAACGCCGCGCAAGCGGTGACGCTGCTCGAAACCATCGAACAGTACGGCTATACCGCGCTGATCGGCGGTGCGCGCCGCGACGAAGAGAAGGCCCGCGCGAAAGAACGCATCTTCTCGTTCCGCGACGAGTTCGGTCAATGGGACCCGAAGGCGCAACGCCCGGAACTGTGGAGCCTGTACAACGCGCGTCTGCATAACGGCGAACATCTGCGCGTGTTCCCGATCTCGAACTGGACCGAACTCGACGTGTGGCAGTACATCGCTCGCGAACAGCTCGAATTGCCGTCGATCTACTACGCGCACCAGCGCGAGATCGTGCGCCGCAACGGCCTGCTCGTGCCGGTCACGCCACTTACGCCGATGCGTGAAGGCGAAGTCAGCGAAAACGCGCAGGTGCGTTTCCGCACGGTCGGCGACATCAGCTGCACGTGCCCGGTGGAAAGCGATGCGGACGATATCGAGAAGATCATCGCCGAAACGGCCGTGACCGAAATCACGGAGCGCGGCGCGACGCGGATGGACGATCAGGTCTCCGAAGCCGCGATGGAACAGCGTAAGAAGCAAGGTTATTTCTAAGCACACGAGGTAAGACAATCATGAGCAGTATTCACCAACCAGAAGACCTCGGCGTGCTGCGTTTCATCACTGCGGGTAGCGTCGACGACGGCAAGAGCACGTTGATCGGCCGCCTGCTGTACGACAGTAAGGCTGTGCTGTCCGACCAGCTCTCGGCGCTGTCGCGCGCGAAGAACAAGCGCACCGTCGGTGATGAAATCGATCTGTCGCTGCTGACCGACGGCCTCGAAGCCGAACGCGAGCAGGGCATCACGATCGACGTCGCATACCGTTACTTCGCTACCGCTAAGCGCAAGTTCATCATCGCCGACACCCCGGGCCACGAGCAGTACACGCGCAACATGGTGACGGGTGCGTCGACCGCGCATGCGGCGATCATTCTCGTCGACGCGACGCGCGTGACGTTCGTCGACGGCGTCGCGCAATTGCTGCCGCAAACCAAGCGTCATAGCGCGATCGTCAAGCTGCTCGGTTTGCAGCATGCAATCGTCGCGATCAACAAGATGGATCTGGTCGACTACAGCGAGCAGCGCTTCAACGAGATTCGCGACGCGTATGTCGAACTCGCGCGCCAACTGGGTCTCGCCGATGTGCGCTTCGTGCCGGTGTCGGCGCTCAAGGGCGACAACATCGTAACGGCGAGCGAAAGCATGCCGTGGTATGCGGGCGAACCGCTGCTGGACCTGCTCGAAGCGCTACCGGTCGAAGTGCCGACTGGCCAGGCGCTGCGTTTCCCTGTGCAATGGGTGGCGCGCCAGGACGGCAGCCAGGCCGACGATTTTCGCGGCTACATGGGCCGTGTCGAAGCGGGCGAAGCGAAGCTCGGCGACACGATCGTCGTATTGCCGGCCAACCGCGAAGCAACGGTTGCCGAGATCATCGCGCCGGTGGTGGGCGGCACGGCAGCAGTGGATCGCGCGTTCGCGGGCCAGACGGTGACGATCCGTCTTGCGGAAGACGTCGACGTGTCGCGCGGCGACACCTTCGTGCTGCGTGAAGCGGCGCCGGAACCGGCGAAGAAGCTCGAAGCCGACCTGTGCTGGTTCGACGACACGCCGCTGTCGACGCAACGCAAGTATCTGTTGAAGCAGACCACCAACACGGTGTTCGCGCGAATCGGTGCGATCAAGGAAGTGCTCGACGTGCATACGCTGTCGCAGGCGACCGATCGCAAGGAACTCGCGATGAACGATATCGGCCGCGTTGCGCTGACGTTGCAGAAGCCACTGGTGTGCGATGTGTACGACTCGCATCAGGGCACGGGCGCATTCGTGCTGATCGACGAAGCGACCCACCACACCGTCGCGGCCGGGATGATCCGGGCGTTTTCGGCGTAGGCGGCGAGGGGCGGCCGGCGGCGCGATGCAGCGTTGCGCTGTGATGCAATGCGTCATACCGCGGCGCTCGCACCCTAACCAACAGGTTGATGCAAATGGGTAAGGTTTATCTGATCGGCGCGGGACCGGGAGCGGCGGACCTGATTACGGTGCGCGGCGCGCGGCTTCTCGGCGCCGCCGATGTCGTGCTGCACGACGCGCTGGTCGAGCCGGCCATGCTCGACTACGCGCCTTCGCACGCAAAGCGGATTGCGGTGGGCAAGCGTTGCGGGCAATTGTCGACGGCTCAGCAGTTCATCAACAAGCAGATCGTCGATGCCGCTTTGGAGCACGAGGTAGTGGTGCGTCTGAAGGGCGGCGATCCGATGCTGTTTGGCCGGGCCGATGAAGAAATGCGCGCGCTGGAAGCGGCGGGCATCGAGTATGAGGTGGTGCCCGGGATTACCGCGGCGCTCGCAAGTGCGGCTTCGCTGAAGCGTTCGTTGACGCTAAGAGGCGTGTCGCGCAGTGTGGCGCTGGCGACGTTCAGCCGTGCGCCCGGGTCCGATGAGATTCGCGAGCAGGTGAATGCGGATTCACTCGTGTTTTACATGGGCCGTGATAGCGGGGTGGAAATCGCGCAACAACTGATCGATGCGGGGAAGCCAGTCACGACGCCGGTCGCGATCGTCGAGGCTTGCAGCACGGCGCGCGAGCGGATGCTGACGCTGACGCTCGAGGACCTGGCTGCGGGTGAGGCGCAACAGTGGGTGGATGCCTCGCAACCGAGTTTGCTGATGATCGGCGAGGCGTTTGCTGAGCGGCGGCAGACGGAGGTTCGGATCGTGGATGGAATGTTGGTGGCGGCTTAGGTTTCTCTTGCCCGAGCGGCCGGAGTGACCGGCGTTCGGCGACATCGCTTGCTTGCTACGGGAAAGGCGCATTGATTGCGCCTTTTTTCACGTCTGGGGCACGGTGCAGCGAGGCGGGGTCAATGTGCTGTAGCGTTGGACCTTGGAGTGGTTTTGAAGCGAGCCTGCTTGATCTGCACGGCCTTGGAGGCGCTGATCCGCTTGCGACGCTCTGATGCAGCCCTTGCCGCTTTTGCCAGGAGGCTTATTGCGCGGCGGGCGGTGATTCGGCTTTGCGGGATTCCCTTCGCATCCAGTGCGATGACCCGGTACAACTCGAGGTCGGTCTCTACTTCTCGCTGGTAATCCTCGCCGGTATCGATCAATAGTCCCAGCAGTCTCCGCTGGCGGGACCTTTCGTCACGCGTCAGAGGGGGGCTTCTGTAGATCGATGCTGCGAGAGTGACCAGCTTGTCCAACTGGCTTATTTGTCGTTCGATGAGTCCGAAAGCGGATAGCGCGAGTTTTTCGTATTGGAGAGCGTCGACAGGTGGGCGCGAGGCGGTTCCAAAATGCTTGGCGAATTTACTCATGTGCGTTCTCCCTGAAACTTGACTGGATCACCCGACACTCGCATGCAAGGGGTGAGCGGGCACAGTGACAAGGTTGGCAGACTGGCTCACACCCACACCAGCAGACCCCGGAGGTCTCCTACATCACGGCCCGCCCGCAGAAGGACGTGCAGAAGCAGACGCATTCTGCTGAGCCCAGGGTATGAGGTGTGCAGGCTGCCAAGCCTGGCCGTCGCTGTCTTGACGGCAAAATGAGTTTAGAACGTATCGCTTGGAGAGCGATTGCAGGGGCACGCTAAAGAGTGCGCGAAGCCAACATTTCTGAAATTTCCGAATGAATGAAGGCCACCGCGCCGAGGAAGAAATTTCAGCGAAAACATAGAGGATGTTTGATGAAGTACTGCGCCAGCGAGCGCAGCGTCGAAAAAAGGCCAACGCCCAAAGAGCACCCGCAAAGCGCGCAACAGAAAGACAGGACGGTCAAACCTGCCGCAAACAATAAAGCGCGACGGCATCGAGCACACCCTCATCCTCACCCACAGCGCCGGCGCATTTAATCTCGACAGAAGGGTGCAACTCACGACACCGCTGGATGATCTCAGGCAAATCCTTCCTGACATGCCCACCTTGCCCAAAAAAAACAGGCACGACGGTAACCCCATCACATCCCTGAGCAACAAGCCCACCCACCGCAGTCGGCAAATCCGGCTCCATCAACTCAAGAAAGGCCAACATCACAGGGCCGCCAGCATCGCCAGAACCACGCACGGCCCGCAGCTTGTCGGCAAGCCTCTCAAACGGCTCCCGCCACCGCACATCCCTCGCGCCATGCCCAAACAGAACCAACCCACGCATAGCCATGACGATAACCCCTAATGCCGGTCAACCCACTTCAGCCCAACCAACCCAAGCACCAGATAAACGAGCCCAGGCGTCGCGGCAGTCAAAGGCGCGGGCCAGGTATTCAACGTCCCGATATGCGAGAACAGTGTATTGAACAACTGGAAGCTCATGCCGAGCATAATCCCGCCGAACACCTTCACACCCACCACCCCAGCCCGCGTGTGCAAATACGCAAACGGCAACGACAACACCAGCATGACGAACACCGCAAACGGATACAGCACCTTGCGCCACAGCGCGATCTCATAACGCTGCGTGTCCTGATGATTCTCGGTCAAATGCTGAATATAGCGGAACAGATTGAACATCGACATCCGATCCGGCGCCACCAGCAGCACCGACAGAATCTGCGGCGTCAATTCCGAGCGCAGCGAGTACTCCGGCAACGAGACCTGCTTTGCGCGATATACCGGATTGAGTGCATCGGCCGGCGTGCCGGCAGGAGGGGGCACATCGATCAGTTGTGTATCGGTCACGCCCGTCAGTTGCCAGTGCCCCGGCGGCTGAAAGCGGCCGCTCTGCGCGGTCCGCACGTTCGACAACCGGAACTTCGAATCAAACTCGTAAATCCGCACGTTGGCGATCGTCGCGTCCGGCTTCAACTCGCCGACGTTCACGAAGCGCGTCACCTGCTCGCCGTCCGCGCGCGCGGTGAGCGTGTCCTTCACCCACACGCCCGACTGAAAGTTGGTCGACACCGACGAACCCAGCGCCTCGAGCCGCACCCGCTCCGACAACTGATCCGTGTACGGGCCGACCACTTCGCCGATCAGATACGTGAGGAACACGAGCGGAATGCCGATCTTCATCAGCGAGCGCAGCGCCTGATTGGTGGCGAGGCCCGACACGCGAAAAATCGTGTACTCGGAATTCGCCGCCATCTGCGCGAACACGTAGATCGCGCTGATCAATGCGGCGACCGGAATGATTTCGTAGAAGCGCGACGGCGTTTGCAACGCGACGCGCAGCACCGCGTATTGAAACTTGTAGTTGCCGTGCCCGACCGAGTTCAGTTCGTTGATCAGGTCGAAGAAGAAGAACAGACCCGAAAAGGCAAACAGAATGAAGATGAACGTGAGATAGATCTGACGCGCGAAATACCTTTCATAGATGCGCATCGGTCAGGCTCCCTGCGAACGGCTGAACATGGCCCGCGTGAAGAGCGGCCGGTTGCGCACGCGCAGCCAGAAGATGAACGCGACGATCGCCGCCACGATGACGTGCAGGATCACGAGCCCCACCCCGAACGACATCTTGCCCTGCTCGATCCACGACTGCACCACGTTCAGCAGATTCGAATACGTCAGATAGATCAGCACGGCCATCACCAGATTGATGGTGCGGCTGCGGCGCGGATTCTGGTGCGCAAGCGGAATGGCCAGCAGCATCAGGTTGATCGCGATCAGCGGCAGCCCCGCGCGCCAGGCGAATTCCGCGAGGTTTTCTTTGGTCGGATTGCGCAGCAGCGTGAGCGTGGGCGTGCCGGTGGTGGTCGGCGTATTGACGACCGGCTGGCTCTGGATCTTCACGCCATAGCGCTCGAACTCCATGATGCGGAAGTCGGGATGGCCAGGCTCGCCGTCATAGCGCCGCCCGTTCTCCAGCACGACGAAGCGGTCGCCATTCTTGTGCGTCTCGGTATGGCCGAACTTCGACACCACCACGTTGACCTTGCCGCCTTCCGTGCTGGTCACGAACACGTTCTCGACGCGCCCCTGGTCGGGCGACATCTTCTCGATGAAGAACACCCGGTGACTCGCAGCCGACTCGCGGAACTGCCCCGGCGCGAGCAGCGAGACCTCGTCGCGCTGCTGGAAGCGCGCGCGGATCAGCTTGCTCTGCTGGTTCGACCACGGCCAGCCGACGAACACGAAGAACATGATGAGGATGATGATCGGCGTGGCAAAAATACCGATCGGCTTGATGAATTGCGTGAGGCTCACGCCCGAGGACAGCCACACGACCATCTCGGAGTCTTTGTACCAGCGCGTGAGGACGAACAGGATCGACACGAACAGGGTCGCGACGAGCATGATCGCCAGATAGCCGATCACGGTGAGACCGATCAGGACCAGCACGTCGCGCGGGTCGATCTCGCCCTGGGCCGCGAAGCCGACGATGCGGATCATCATCGTCGTCAGCACGAGCGTGAGGAGAACCATGAACACGGCACCAGCCGTATACGCGAGTTCGCGCTGGAGGGAGCGTTCGAAGATCATTATTGATGACGAGAGGGGGCGCTCTCAGTGACGCGCGGGTTCGTTCCCGTCACGCCTCCGGTGCAGCCGCCGCGGGAAAAATAGCGGATAATTGCGGCTTTCATCCTAAGCCCAGATTTTATCCGAGGACAAGCGCGATGGACTTTAGCATAAAAGCCTGTGATTGGACCAAAGGCTCGTCAAACGGTTTCCTGACCGGGAAGTCGGATTGCATCGTAATCGGTGTGTTCGAGTCGCAAACGCTCTCGGGCGCGGCGCTTGAGATCGACGAGGCCACCCGCGGCCTGCTGACCCGCATCATCAAGGCGGGCGACATGGACGGCAAGGCCGGCACCACGCTGTTCCTGCACGAAGTGTCGGGAATCGGCGCGTCGCGCGTGCTGCTCGTCGGCCTCGGCAAGCAGGATGCCTTCAGCCAGAAAGCCTACGGCGACGCCGTGCGGGCCGCATGGCGCGCGCTGCTGCCCACCAAGATCGTCCAGGTCACCTTCACGCTGGCCCAGTTGCCGGTGCTCGAGCGCACCGCCGATTGGGGCGTGCGCGCCGCGATCCTCGCCCTGCGCGAGCTGACCTACAAGTTCACGCAGATGAAGAGCAAACCGGACAACTCGGCGCGCGCGCTAAAGCGCATCGTCTTCAGCGTGAACACCGGTGACGAGAAAGCCGCCAAGCTGGCCGCGAAGCAGGGCGCGGCGCTCGCCAACGGCATGGACCTCACGCGCGACCTCGGCAACCTGCCGAGCAACGTCTGCACGCCGACTTACCTCGCCGGCACCGCGAAAAAGCTCGCCAAGGACTGGAAGCTGAAGGTCGAAGTGCTCGGCGAGAAGCAGTGCGAAGCGCTCAAGATGGGCTCGTTCCTGTCGGTCACGGCCGGCTCGGTCGAACCGGCGCAGTTCATCGTGCTGCAGTACCAGGGCGGCGGCGCCAAGGCCGCGCCGGTAGTGCTGGTCGGCAAGGGCGTCACGTTCGACACGGGCGGCATCTCGCTGAAGCCGGGCGAGGGCATGGACGAGATGAAGTACGACATGTGCGGCGCCGGCTCGGTGCTGGGCACGTTGCGCGCGGTTGCCGAAATGGGCCTGAAGATCAACGTGGTCGGCATTATCCCGGCGGTCGAGAACATGCCGTCGGCCACCGCCACCAAGCCGGGCGACATCGTCACCAGCATGAAGGGCCTGACGATCGAAGTGCTGAACACCGACGCCGAAGGCCGCCTGATCCTGTGCGACGCGCTGACTTACGCCGAACGTTTCAGGCCGGCCGCGGTGATCGACATCGCCACGCTCACGGGCGCGTGCATCATCGCGCTCGGCCATCACAACAGCGGCCTCTTCTCGAAAGACGACGCGCTCGCGGGCGAACTGCTCGATGCCTCGCGTGAGGCGTCCGACCCGGCCTGGCGTCTGCCGCTCGACGACGAGTATCAGGACCAGCTGAAGTCGAACTTCGCCGATATCGCCAATATCGGCGGCCGCCCGGCGGGCAGCGTCACGGCGGCCTGCTTCCTGTCGCGCTTCACGGACGCTTATCCGTGGGCGCATCTGGATATCGCTGGCACCGCGTGGAAGAGCGGCGCGGCGAAGGGCGCCACCGGCCGCCCGGTGCCGTTGCTCGCACAGTTCCTGATCGACAGGGCCGCTGACGGTCGCGCTGCACAATGACGCATTGCAGTCAGCCCGCGGGAGCAGTCACAACCGCCGAGGCAGAAGCAGGGAAGAGCCGCCGATGACGAGAATCGATTTTCACTCGAACGTCGGCGACTCGCTGCTGTATGCGTGCCGGCTGTTGCGCAAGGCATATCAGGCGGGCCAGCCGACCATCGTGCTGGCCGAGCCCGCGCGCCTGCGGGCGCTCGACGAACAGCTGTGGACCTTCTCGCCGCTCGACTTCGTGCCGCACTGCATGGCCGGCACGCCGCTCGTCGCGCAAACCCCGATCGTGCTGACCACGGGTCTCGACGACGTGCCGCATCACCAGATACTGCTCAATCTCGGCGCGACGGTGCCGGCGCAGTTCGCGCGCTTCGAAAGACTGCTGGAAGTGGTCGGTAACGCACACGAAGAACTCGTTGCGGGCCGCGAGCGTTATCGCTTCTATCGCGATCGCGGCTATGCTTTGAACAACTACAAGCAAGGCAGTTAGGTTTCATCCGCCTTCATCGCGCCGGGTTCGTCGTGCGGAGTTGCATGACCGCCGGTTTCGATTTGCTGGCATCCTGCTTCGGCTTCGACCCAAACACGGAGAGCGCACGTGTCCGACCCCAACGACAATTCAATTCCGGTTCTGCACGAGATTCTCGTACCGGGCCGCGTGCCCGCGGCGCGCGAAGGAACCGCTGGTGCATCGGCGGCTCAGCCGGCGCCGCCTGAACAAGCCGACATGCCGCGGGAACCCGGTTTCAGGGTGGAATCGGCGCTTGCGCCGCAACCGGCGCTGGCGAATGAACCCGGCCTGACACCGGAGCCCGCGTTGGCGCCGCAACCGGTGCTGGCGCCGGAGCAGACGCGCGCGCCGAAGCCGGTTCTTGTGCCAGAGCCTGCGCATGCGGCAGAACCTGTTTTCCCGCCTGCCTCGTTGGCCCCCTCACAAGCCGTGCACCCTGCGGAGCCCGTGCTCGCACCGGAGCCGCAATCGCTGCATGCGGCGGAGCACGCTCATCCGAAGAGGCGTTTGCGGCTGCATCACGGCACTGAGCACGAAGACCACGGGCATGTATCGCCGGGTGTTTTCGACCGAACCGAACCCGCCGCACCGCTTGAAGCAGGCACGATCGTGCCGCCGGACATCGCTCGCGAAGCCGCAGTCGCAGCGCCACCGCGACAGGATCTCGATGCGGACGTGATCGCCGGGCGTCTGCGCGGACGCTTCGCGGATTTCCTGACAGGCGAGGGACGCGGCATCATCGAAGCGCGTTGCCATGACGCCTTGCAGGAGCACACTACGTTGCTCGTCAGCCGGATCACCCGTGAAGTGGCGCTGACGCTGGAAACCGAAATGGCCGGCTGGGTGCGGGAAGCGGTGGAAGAGGAGATCAAGCGACGCGCGGGCCGCGGCTAGGCGTGCGCGACTGATCATACAAGGCGGCGTGGCTAAGGACGCTCGCACCGGGCGCCTTCAATGCGGCGCCCGCTTCATTTGAGCGTCAGCACCCAGACCGCCAGCGTGGCCGCCTGATCGGGCGTGAGTTGGGTATTCGCGGGCATCGGCACCGGACCCCACACGCCCGTGCTGCCATCCAGAATCTTGCGCTTCAGGTAAAGGGCGGCGTCTTCGCGTCCCGCATATTTCGCCGCGACCTCGTGCAGTGCCGGTCCCATGAAGGAGCGCGTGACCGAATGGCAACTCATGCAGTTCTGCTGCTGGGCCAACACGAGGCCGGCGGCGGCCTCGGCATGCGCCGCCGGACTGCCGGTGCTCAACGTGGTGCCCAGCATGACGGCTGCTGCGACCGCTGCATACGACATTGATTTCATTGTGGTCTCCGTCGGTGCAGGTGCCCGACTCGTGGTGCGAGCATTATAAAAGGAAAGGGGCGCACGTTTTTCCGTGCGCCCCTTTGCGCTTTTACGTAGCACTCGCAGGCCCTTTGCCGCCATCAATGCCGCGTCGAACTTGCCCTGAAAATTGCGCGTGCCGACAGTTCACCTCCCTGGGCTCAGCCTGTCACCGCGCCCCGGTTCGCCGGCAGCGCCAGCGCGAAATACTTCGCGAGCACGCCACGCGTGTAACGCGGCTGCGGTTGCTGCCATGCGGCACGGCGGCGCTGCAATTCGGCATCGTCGACGTTCAGTTGCAGCAGCAGCTTGTGCGCGTCGATTGTGATCGAGTCGCCTTCCTGCACGAGTGCGATCGTGCCGCCCACGAACGCTTCCGGCGCGACGTGGCCGACGACCATGCCCCACGTGCCGCCCGAGAAGCGGCCGTCGGTGATCAGGCCGACGGTTTCACCTAGACCTTTGCCGATGATCGCCGAGGTCGGCGCGAGCATTTCCGGCATGCCGGGGCCGCCCTTCGGGCCGAGGTAGCGCAGCACTACCACGTCGCCGGCGACGATCCTGTCGGCCAGAATCGCTTCCAGCGCGCTTTGCTCGTCGTCGAAGACACGTGCGGGCCCGGTGATGACCGGGTTCTTCAGGCCGGTGATCTTTGCAACCGCGCCGTCGACGGCGAGGTTGCCCTTCAGGATCGCGAGATGGCCTTCCTTGTACAGCGCCTTCTCGATCGGGAAAATCACCTGCTGATCGGCGCGCGGCCTGGCCGGCACGTCCTTGAGTTCTTCGGCCAGCGTCTTGCCGGTGATGGTGATGCAATCGCCGTGCAGCAGACCCGCGTCGAGCAGAATCTTCATGACTTGCGGGATGCCGCCGGCCTTGTGCAGATCGGTCGCGACGTATTGGCCCGACGGCTTCAGGTTGCAGATCACCGGCACTTTCTTGCGCATGCGCTCGAAGTCCTCGATCGACCATTCCACTTCCGCCGCGTGCGCGATCGCCAGATAGTGCAGCACGGCATTGGTCGAGCCGCCGGTCGCCATGATCAGCGCGACGGCGTTTTCAATCGACTTCTTCGTGATGATGTCGCGCGGCTTCAGATCCTGTTTGACCGCTTCGACCAGTACGCGCGCCGATTCGGCGGCCGAGTCGACCTTTTCCTGATCCGGATTGGCCATCGTCGACGAATACAGCAGCGACATGCCGAGCGCCTCGAACGACGAGCTCATCGTGTTGGCGGTGTACATGCCGCCGCACGAGCCGGTGGACGGGCACGCGTTCTTTTCGATCCCTTCGAAATCCTCTTGCGACATCCGGCCCGCGGTGAATTCGCCGACCGCTTCGAATGACGATACGATGGTCAGGTCGGTGCCCTTCCAGTTGCCCGGACGGATCGTGCCGCCGTACACATAGATGCCCGGCACGTTCATACGGGCGAGGCCGATCATGCCGCCCGGCATGTTCTTGTCGCACCCCCCGATCACGACCACCCCGTCCATCCATTGGCCTTGCACGCAGGTCTCGATGCAATCGGCGATCACTTCGCGCGACACGAGCGAGTACTTCATGCCCTCGGTGCCCATCGACATGCCGTCCGAGATGGTCGGCGTGCCGAAGATCTGCGGGTTCGCGTCGGCGCGCTTGACTGCGACCACAGCCGCGTCGGCCAGACGCTGCAGGCCGGCGTTGCATGGCGTGATGGTCGAGTGGCCGTTGGCGATGCCGATCATCGGCTTGTCGAAATCGTCTTTCTGGTAGCCGAGCGCGTAGTACATCGAGCGGTTTGGCGAACGCGCCACGCCTTGCGTGATGTTCTTCGAACGACGGTTGTATGCCATGGGGAATCTCCAATCTGTTTTGTTTTGAGCCGCGCTGCGCGCTGCATGCACTCCGATCTGCGGTATCGCCGCATCGGCCGGCCTGCTGGCCGATGCTCCAGTCCAGTGTAGTTCCGCAGCGTCGAGCAAGGTTGCAGATTTGCAAACTGCGTGTCCAATATATTATTCACACGCAATTAGGTCGTAAAATGTATTAATCATGCTGCCTGCCGTTCCCGACCTGCGCCAGTTGCGCTATTTCGTCACCGTCGCCGAAGAGATGCACTTCGGGCGCGCGGCCACGCGCCTCGCGATGACCCAGCCGCCGTTGTCGCAAGCGATCCGCGCGCTCGAAGAGACGCTCGGCGTCGAGCTGTTCGCGCGCACCAAGCGCTCGGTCGAACTGACCGCGGTCGGCGCGGATCTGCTGCCCGAGGTGCGGCGTCTGCTGGCGAGCGCCGAGGGCTTGCGGCCGCTCGCGCAGAGCCTCGCGCGCGGCGAGGCGGGGGTGTTGTCGCTGGCGTTCGTGTCCACCGCGGATTACGGCCTGCTGCCTCCGCTGCTGCGGGATTTCGGCGCGCGCTATCCGCGGGTGCGGCTCGAATTGACCGAGGCCACCAGCGATGTGCAACTGGACGAGCTGACGGCCGGCCACATCGACGCCGGCCTCGTGATCGCGCCGCTGCCGTCGCGTCATGCGAAGCAACTCGCGTGGCTGCCGATCGTGCGCGAGCCGCTGGTGATCGCGATGTCGGCGGACATGGCGGAGCAGGTGAGCCACGCCACCGGCTCGGACTCGCGCGCCGAATGGCTCGACACGCCGGTCAGCCTGCGCGATGTCGGCGACACGCCGCTCGTGATCTTCCCGAGACGTCTGGCGCCAGGCTTTTATGACATCATTATGGATTGCTATGGCGTGGCGGGCCTCGCACCACGGATCGGCCAGGAGGCGATCCAGATGCAGACCATCGTCAGCCTCGTGTCGGCCGGCATGGGCGTCGCACTGGTGCCGCAATCGTTACGTAATCTGCGCCGCACGGGGGTCGTGTACCGGCCGCTGTCCGAGGCGGTACCCGCGATCGAGACGGGGCTCGCGTGGCGCACCGACGAGGTGAGTCCGGTGCTGGCCGGCTTCATCGACATCGTGCGCGCGTATGCCGCCACCGTCGGCGCGCAGGGTCTCGCGTCAGATGATTAGCGGCGCCCCGGCGAACGCATCGTGGCCCGCACCGTCCAACGCATGCGCCGGATAATGCGCGAACCGCTGACGACCGACTAACCAGCCGCACGCAATCCGACCCATTACACCCACCCCGCTTCTGAACCTGAACTGCCCATAACAACACGATGCTCATTCATCCGAATTTCGACCCTGTGGCCATTCATCTGGGGCCGCTCGCCGTGCGCTGGTATGGACTGATGTACCTCGTCGCGTTCATCGCGGCGATCGTCGTCGGCCGGCTGCGGCTGCGTTTGCCGTTTGTCGCGGCGCAAGGCTGGACCGTCAGGGATATCGACGACATGCTGTTCTACGGCGTGCTGGGTACGATCCTCGGCGGCCGGCTCGGCTATGTGCTGTTCTACAAGGCGAGCTTTTATTTCGCGCATCCGCTCGACATCTTCAAGGTGTGGGAGGGCGGTATGTCGTTCCACGGCGGCTTTCTCGGCGTGACGCTCGCGATGGTGCTGTTCGCTTATCAGCGCAAACGCTCGTGGCTGCAGGTCACCGACTTCGTCGCGCCGATGGTACCCACCGGGCTCGCGGCAGGGCGCCTCGGCAATTTCATCAACGGCGAGTTGTGGGGCCGCGTGACCGATCCGTCCGCGCCGTGGGCGATGCTGTTTCCCGGCGCAGCGCCCGACGACGCCGCCTGGCTCGCCGCGCATCCGCAACTGGCCGCGCAATGGCATCTGAACGAGGTGTTCGCGCAATATCACATGCTGCCGCGGCATCCGTCGGAGCTGTATGAGATCGCGCTCGAAGGCGTCGCACTGTTCTTCGTGCTGTTCTTCTTCTCGCGCAAACCGAAGCCGCTGGGCGCGATTTCCGCGGTGTTCCTGATCGGCTACGGCCTCGCGCGCTTCACGGTCGAATTCGCCCGCGAGCCGGACGACTTCCTCGGACTGCTGGCGATGGGTCTGTCGATGGGCCAATGGCTATCGCTGCCGATGATCCTCGCAGGCATCGGCATGCTGGTGTGGTCGTATCGCCGTGCGCGCCGTGAGCCGGCGCAGGCGGTCAACGCGAGCTGAGCGCTACGGTTTGTCGTAGCGAGCGCATGATGAAAAAACGCCACGGCATGCCGTGGCGTTTTCTTGTGCAGGAGAAATGCTGAGCGCGCCAGCGCGTTAGCGTTATTTCATTTGCACCGAGCCCGATACGTTGACCGTTACCGTCGACGTGCCGCCTTCTAGTGGCATTGGCGCCATGGTCTTCGCGTCGGCGCTCATGGCGCGGGCGCTCATCATCATCATGGGGCGGGGCATCACGCCGCCGTGATTCACGTTGACCTCGCGAATCGAATAGCCGCTGAAGCCGAATGCCTGCGCCGACGACGCAGCCTGATCGCGGAACGACCGGATCGCTTCGCCGGTGAGCTTCTGCTCGGCGGCGCGTTGCGCCTCCGGCGACAGCGAGAACTGCACGTTGCCGACTTGCATGACCGAGGCCATGTGTCCCGCGAGCTTCGACGCCGCGGCGAAGTCGTGCGATTCGAGCACGACCTCCGTGCGGCCGCGCCACGCCGAAATGCGCCCATCACGATCGGTGGACGGGAAGATGGCGAACGAACCCGTGCGCGCCGTCACGCCGCTCACGCCGCGCGCCTTCTGCAACGCCGCGTCGGCGCGCTGATTCAGCGTGGCGGTGAGCGCGGACGGGTCGCTCGCTTCCTGCTCGTAAAACAGCGTGATATCGACGACGTCCTGCGGGATTTCCGCGCTGGCCTGAGCGTTTAGCGACAGCACGCCCGATGGCTGGGCCTGCATGACGCCCTGCGCGCGAGCCATGGCCGGGGTGAGCGCGAGCGCGACCGGCGCTGTGCAGACGAGAGCGAATGCGAGTGCCCGTGCGGTTTTTTTCGACATTGCTGGACTCCTAGCTTGAACAGGGTTGTGCACGATTGGCGCGAATGCCATGCAAGTGGTGGCATGACGTTTGCGGCCTCGTTTGTGCGCCTGTTAGGCGCTTGTAACCGGAGCTTGGTTCCCTGATTGATGTTGCCGGTCAGTCGCGACCGCTCGTCGAAGCACAGCGTTCGACGCTTCCCCGAGGTGATCGAGCCTTCAGGCGAGCCGCGTGGTGATGAAGCGCCATTCGGCTTCGGTCACGGGCGTGATCGACAGGCGATTGCCTTTGGCGAGCACGCGCATGTCCTGCAGTTCCGGATGCTCGCGCAGCGCGGCCAGCGGAATCAGCGGGATTTTCTTCTTGAACACCACGTCGACCAAGACCCAGCGCGGCGTTTCCTGCGACGACTTCGCGTCGTAGTACGGACTCTTTTTATCGAACTGGGTTGGGTCCGGATACGCGGTGGACGACACTTGCGCGAGCCCCGCAATGCCGGGTTCAGGGCAGCTCGAGTGATAGAACAGCACGCCGTCGCCGACCTGCATCATGTCGCGCATGAAGTTGCGCGCCTGGTAATTGCGCACGCCGGTCCACGGCAACGTGCGATGCGGCGCGCGGGCGAGGTGGTCGATGCTCGCCTCGTCCGGTTCGGACTTCATTAGCCAGTAGCGCATGAATCGAATTGAACGTTAAGGGTTGGACGATGTGAAAAAAATCGAAGCCGATGAGGCGAGGCGCGCCCACAGACACGCGAGCGGACGCACAAAGAAAAAACGGCATCGAACCGAAGTCCGATGCCGTTCTAGATAAGGTCCCCGCCTTAGCCGCTAGGCCGGCATCCTGAACCGGGGGTTCAGAATTGGTCGCAGTTAGCAACACTTCGGGTACATCAGACAGAGTGACGCGCACACCCGTGCTACAAATTTCCGCAACCGTGCACATGGCATTGGTTCAAGGAATATATGACCTTGGCGAACCAGGCAGGGAAGCTAAACCGATGAAGCTTAAACGATAGAACTCAAACGTTTGCGAAGACTTGACTCATACACCTGCTTTTAACTTCGCTTCGTTTGAATTCGCGGCAGATCTCAAGACCGGCCGATACTTACTGCATGCTGTACTGCTGAATCACAGTACCCAGTTGTTCGTTCATTTGCTGCATT
Organism: Paraburkholderia sp. SG-MS1; assembly: GCF_012275575.1. Lineage (GTDB taxonomy): Bacteria > Pseudomonadota > Gammaproteobacteria > Burkholderiales > Burkholderiaceae > Paraburkholderia. The sequence goes on from NZ_NPIH01000196.1 coordinate 32,393, forward strand.
GTACGCCGGATTTCCTCAGCGGGAAATGCTTCTCCGTGTCGTACGCTCGATTGCAGCTTAAGCAGTTCCGATGCCAGCGACAGCGCAGCCATGACAGCAATGCGATCCGTGCCGCGCACGTTGCTGTTATTGCGGATCTTCGACATTTCCGCGTCGACGCGCGCCACCGCTTCGAGCAGTGCGCCTTCCGTTTCCGGCGAGCACGCGAGGCGATAGGGCACGTCGAGAATCGATACTTCGATCTGCTTGGCGGTCATGCGTTTTCTCCGTGGCGGGTAACCTCGCTTTGCGCGTCGGCGGTGTCCTGAACCGGCTCGAGCAGATCGAGCTGGTTGTCAGGCTCGCTGCTCGCGCGGGCCCGCGGCAATTTCTCGAGAATCGCATTCAGGCGCACCTGAGCGTCGTCGATCTTGGCTGAGAGCGTGTCGCGCTCCGCTTGCAGTGCATCGCGCTCCTCGCGCAGCAGCGCAAGTTCCGTGCGCGTGGCTTCCGCTTCGGCACGCGATTGGGCGAGTTGCTCTTCGAGCGCGAGCCGCGCTTCATTGTGGCGCTGGCTGATCGCAATCAACTTGCCGATATTCTGTGAGAGTGATTCGAGTTCGGTGAGCATGTGCTGCGTCCTCTAAAGACATCGCATTTTAGCGCGGAATATTGCAGGTTCCGACAATTGTCTCGTTTCGAGACGTAACAACATCGCTATGTGCAGGCTTTTCCCGACCATATGATGAAAAAGTACTCGCCCATCGGACAATAACCTGCACTTAACAGAACGGATTGCGGCCGGTTTGACCTTTCTTGACGCGCGCCGAGGGCGCTCCTAAACTGCCGGCACTCTGGTGCCCGCGCCGCTGTTCACAGCGCGCGCAGTTAAACGGGAAGCAGGGCGCGCCATTATCGAACTGAACGCGCGAACCTGCGCTGCCCCCGCAACGGTAAGCGACCGCATTCGTCATGCAGGTCGATCCTGATCGCGTGTCTGACGTTCGACATGCGAGTGTGCCACTGCGCGTTACGCGTGGGAAGGCGGGATCGATGTGTCGTTAGCCCGGATACCGGCCAGAGGGAGAGGCACGTCCCCCGCGAAATGCAAAAAGCGTGGGCGCTTCGTTATGCATCGGCCTGCGGGGAAGCGGGCCGCGCGAGCTATCCACAGGAATCGTCATCCCATGCTGTCCCCCATCGCCCGCGCGACGCTGCTCGCTTTTGCGGGCTTGCCGCTCGTCGTGCACGCGCAAACCGCCGACTCGTCGCCGGGTTCGTCCTCTGATTTGTCGGCTGCTTCGGCCAGTGCTTCGTCCGCCTCCGATGCCGACGCGCAAACCGACATACCTGCGAACGCCGTCGCTCGGAAAGCCGTGCCCGCCGTGTTGTCACCAGTCGTCGTGACCGCGGAGCGCGGGCCGCAAGCGCTCGCGGACGCGATCCCGCAGACCTCGCTGTTCGATCAGCAGGATCTCGCCGACACCACCGCGACCGACTTGCCCGGCCTCCTGCAACTCGCGCCAGGTGCGCAAATCTCGCGTACCGGTGGTCCTGGCTCGACGACGAGTCTTTATTTGCGCGGCGCGTCGTCGACGCAATCGCTATTGTTGATCGACGGCGTGCGCGTCGACTCGGTGAGCCTCGGAGCGCCTCAGCTCGCGCAGATTCCGCTCGATCAGATCGACCACGTCGAAGTAGTGAACGGCAACGTGTCCGCTTTATACGGTTCGGGCGCGATCGGCGGCGTGGTGCAGGTGTTCACGAAAGAGGGTGGCGATCATCCGCCGCGTTTCAATTTTTCGGTGGGCTACGGCAGCTATCACACGCAGACGCAGCAGGCCGGCGTGAACGGGGCACTCGACAAAGACGGCCGCACGACCTTCAGCCTATCGCTCGCGCGTTCGAAGGACGACGGCTTTTCGTCGCTTGATCCGCAGCGTGCGCCCGGCGCCAATCCGAACGCGAACGGCTATCTGAACGAGAGCGTCACGGCGTCGTTGCGTCACAAGTTCACCGACCGCTGGGACGCGGGCGTCAACTATTTTCAGTCGAACGGCAATAACAGCTACGACAACGCGTACGGCGTGCCGACCGATCTGAACAACCTGTACAGCAAGGTGCGCCAGGCGTCGGTGTTCGCGAACGGCAAGCTGACCGACTGGTGGACCACGCACTTCATCGTCTCCGAGGGCGACGACCGCAGTGTGTCGAAGACCAACGGCATCTACAACGGCCGCTTCGATACCGACAATCGCCAGTACACCTGGCAGAACGATTTCGCGTTCGCCGCGCGGCAGAAACTGCAGGTGGGCTACGAGCATCTCGATCAGAGCCTTGACTCAGATACGTTCGCAGCGCCGGACCGTCATGTGGATTCGGGCTTCGTCGGCTACACGGGACGCTTCGGGCGCAACCAGTTTCAGGCCAACGTGCGGCACGACCAGTATTCCGATTTCGGCGGGGCGAACAGTTACTATCTCGGCTACGGTTTCGACATCACCGAACACTGGAAGGCAACCGCAAGCTATTCGGATTCGTTCCGCGCGCCGAGTTTCGACGATCTGTACTATCCGCTCAGCGGCAATCCGTCGATCCAGCCCGAGCATAGTCATTCGCTCGAAGCGGCGTTGCAGTACGCGTCGAACGCGCTCGGCGTGATGCGTCTGAGCGCGTTCCAGACGCGCTATTCGAATCTGATCGACTACGCGCAGGTGACGCCCGGCATCTATCTGGCCGAGAACGTCGGTCGTGCGAAGGTGCAGGGGATCGAAGGATCGTGGAGCGGACATGTCGGCAAGACGGACTTGCGCGCGTCGTTGACGCTGCAAAATCCCGTCGACCTCGACAACGATGTCGACCTCGTGCGGCGCGCGCGGCGGTTCGGCTCGCTGACGGTGAATCGCAGCATCGCGGGATGGCGGGTCGGCGGCGAGTGGATCGTGAGCGGCCCGCGCGAGGACAGCAGCGGCAAGCTGGGCGGCTACGGCGTCGTGAATCTGTCGGCGCGCTACACCATCACGAAAGCGTGGTACGTGACCGCGCAAATCCAGAACCTGTTCGACAAGGACTATGAAACGGCCTACTCGTATAACTCGCCGGGACGCGGTGCATATGTCACGATCGGTTGGCAGCAGCAGTGATGCCGGCGCCGCGCTGAGCGTGCGCGAATGAGCCGGCATCCTGGTTCGGTGCCGGCCGCCGTGCGCCTGATGAACGCGAAGCGGGCGGCCGCGATCTGGCTCGTACTTGCGGTGCTCGCGCTGGCGGTGCTGATGGCGTCGCTCGCGCTGGGTAGCGTGTCGCTCGCGCCGTCGCGCGTGCTGACGGCGCTGCTGCCGTCGCATGGGTCGCCTGGGTTGCCGGGTGAGTCGGCGGATCTGGCGAGCGAGATCGTGCGCACGCTGCGTTTGCCGCGCGCGCTGGCCGGCTTCGCATGCGGCGCGTTGCTCGCGTTGGCCGGTGCGCTGTTGCAGGTGCTGTTGCGCAACCCGCTCGCCGAACCCTACATATTGGGCGTGTCGGGTGGCGCGGCGAGCTTCGCGCTGGTGGCGATGATCGCCGGCAGCGCAGGGTGGATCGTCGATGCCAGCGCCTTCGCCGGCGCCTTCATATCGATCCTGCTGGTGCTCGGTCTCGCGCGCCGCGAATTGTGGCGCGGCGAGCCGCAGGACACGTCGCCGCGTTTGCTGCTGACCGGCGCGGTGATCGCGGCGGGGTGGGGCGCGCTCATCACGCTGCTGCTCAACCTCGCGCCCGACAGCCGTTTGCGCGGCATGTTGTTCTGGCTGACCGGCGACCTCAATGGCGGTGCGCCGCCGTGGACCGCACTCGTTGCTTTGATTGTCGCGTTGCTGGCGATCGTGCCGGTGACCCCGCGCCTCAACGTGCTGCTGCGTGGCGACGCTGCTGCGCAAGCGTTGGGCGTCGCGGTGATGCCGCTGCGCTTGCGCGTCTATCTGGTGGCGTCGCTCGCGGCGGCGGCCGCAGTCACCACGGCGGGCACCATCGGCTTCGTGGGCCTGGTGGTGCCGCATATGTTGCGGCTCGCGTTCGGCAACGATCAGCGCATGCTGTTGCCTGCGGCCGCGCTCGGCGGCGGCGTCGCGGTGATGGGCGCGGACCTGATCGCGCGCACCGTGATTGCGCCGGCGCAATTGCCGGTCGGCGTGATCACGTCGATCGTCGGCGTGCCGGTGTTCCTCTGGATGCTGTTGCGCAAACGCCGATGACGCAAGCTCATACCAACCTCGAACCCGCCGCGCTCAGCGCGCAACGCCTGACCTTGCGCGCTGGCGCGCGCACCTTGCTCGATGCGTTCACGCATACTTTCCATGCCGGCGAGATCTGGTGCGTCGCGGGCCCGAACGGCGCGGGCAAGACCACGTTGCTGTCCGCGCTCGCGGGTCTGTTGCGCCCCGCGGCGGGCCATGTCGAACTGGATGGCGTGCGCCTGTCCGACTGGCCGCCGTTGCCGCTCGCCCAGAGGCGCGCATTGATGCCGCAAAGCGCACCCGATGCGTTCAGCGCGAGCGTGCTCGACATCGTGACGCTGAATCGCTTTCCGCATCTGAGCGGCTGGGGTTGGGAGCGCGAAGCGGATCGCGCTGCCGCGCGCGCCGCGCTGGACCTGCTGGGTCTCGCCGACTTCGCCGCGCGCGACGTGCTGTCGTTGTCGGGCGGCGAGCGTCAACGTGTCGCGCTGGCAGCGGTGTTGTGTCAGGACGCGCCATTGTTGCTGCTCGACGAACCGTTGTCGCATCTCGATCTGCATCATCAGATCGACTGTCTCGACGCGCTCGCAGCATGGACGCGCGAGCCGCGCCGCACCGTGATGTTCTCATGCCACGATCTGAATCTGGCGCGCCGCTTCGCGACGCACGCGTTGTTGCTCGACGGCGCGGGCGGCGCGTATGCCGGGCCGGTGCATGACGTGCTCACGCCCACGCTGACGAGCCGCGCATTCGGCTATCCGTTGATTCTGATTCGCGACGGCGAACACGAGGCGCTGATTCCTGCGCCGCGTGCGCGTCACGAATCGCCCGCCGGCGATGACAGCCCGGCAGGATAATCGCCCGATCAAAACACTCTCATTTCAGACCACGCTTATGACCTCTTTGCCACGCCCGGCCGGCTTGCCCGAAGTCACACCGCTCGATCAAACGCTGCGCGCCGAGCTGCAGCACATCATCGATACCAGGACCAAGCCGCCTGGCAGTCTCGGGCGGCTCGAAACGCTCGCGCGTCAAATGGGCCTGATTCAGCGCAGCACGAAGCCGACGGTGCAGCGCCCGGCGATGATCGTGTTCGCCGGCGACCACGGCATTGCCGCGGAAGGCGTGAGCCCGTATCCGCAAGCGGTGACCGCGCAGATGGTCGCCAATTTTCTCGCGGGCGGCGCGGCGATCAACGCATTGAGCCGGGTCGCCGGTATCGAACTCGAAGTGGTCAACGCCGGCATTGCGACGCCGCTGCCGTCGACTGACGGCCTCGTCGATATTCCGGTGGCGAGCGGCACGCGCAACTTCGCGCACGAACCCGCGATGACCCAGGCCCAAGCGCTCGCCGCGATGCAGGCGGGCGCGGCGCGCGTGCGTCATCACGCGGCGCTCGGCAGCAACGTGATCGGCTTTGGTGAGATGGGGATTGCGAACACGTCGTCGGCCGCGTGTCTGATGAGCCGTGTATGCAACGTGCCGATCGACGAATGCGTCGGCCGTGGCACCGGTCTCGACAACGCGGGGCTCGCGAAAAAACGCAACGTGCTCGCGTCGGCGCTCACGCGGCATGCCGGAGCCACCGCGCCGCTCGACGTGCTCGCCACCTTCGGCGGTTTCGAAATCGCGATGATGGCCGGCGCGTATCTCGCTGCCGCTGAAGCTCGGATGACGATCCTCGTCGACGGTTTCATCGCGAGCTCCGCGTTGCTGATCGCCGATGCGTTCGCACCGAGCGTGCGCGAGTACTGCGTGTTCGCGCATGCGTCCAATGAAGCGGGGCACCGGCGCATGCTCGATCATTTCGGCGCGCTGCCGTTGCTGTCGCTCGAACTGCGTCTGGGCGAAGGCACCGGCGCGGCGCTCGCGGTGCCACTCTTGCGCGCTGCCGCGGCGTTCGTCAACGAAATGGCCAGCTTCGATTCGGCGGCCGTCGCAAATCGCGATGCGTGAACCGTTTCACGGTGACTCACCAGCCGCTCGCAGCCACTCACCGATACCCAGGCACCCGGGCCATTCATGAACCCCCTCGCGGAACTGCGCTATTTCTTCACGGCGCTCGGTTATTTCACGCGCTTGCCCGTGCCGCGCTGGGTCGGCTATGAGCCGCATTATCTGAATGCGGCCGCGCGCTACTTCCCTTTGGTCGGCGCGTTGGTCGGCGCGTTCAGCGCGCTGGTCTATCTGGCGGCACTGCGCGTGTTTCCGGCGGGCGTGGCCGTATTGCTGTCGATGGCCGCGTCGTTACTGGCGACAGGCGCCTTTCATGAGGATGGTCTCGCCGATTGCGTCGATGCGTTCGGTGGCGCATATAACCGCAGCGATGCGTTGCGCATCATGCATGACTCACGCATCGGCGCTTTCGGCGCCATCGCGCTGGTGATCGCGCTCGCGTTGAAGTGGCAGGCGCTCGCGGAATTGCCGCCGTTGCGTGCCACAAGTCTGATGATAGCCGCACATGCGGCGAGCCGCGCGTGCGCGATCAGCTATCTGGCCACGCTCGACTATGTTCGCGCCGAAGGCAAGGCCAAGCCGGTCGCGCAGCGCCTGAGCGGCCCTGCGTTGCTGTGCGCGGCATTGTTCGGCTTTCCCTGGCTGCTTTGGCCGAACGGGCCTGGCGTGCCGGACTGGCGCTTCGCGGCCGTGACGTTGGCGGTGCTGATCGCGCTGCGGTTTGCTCTGGGCCGCTATTTCGTCAAACGCATTGGCGGCTATACCGGCGACTGCCTCGGCTTGGCGCAGCAGATCTTCGAATTGATCATCTACCTGGTGGGGCTTGCATGGATATCGTCCTGATTCGTCATCCCGCCGTGGCGCTCGATGCGGGCGTGTGCTACGGCCACAGCGACGTCGCGCTCGCCGCCGACGCCGCGAATTCCTCGAGCGCGCTCGCGTTGAAGCTCGCGAAGTTGCAGGTGCCGGCGCCGCGCGTGTTGATCTCGAGTCCGCTCACGCGCTGCTCGGCGCTCGCCGCCGAAATAGCGAACGACTTCGGTTGCGTGCTCAGTCACGATGCCCAGCTGATGGAAATGAACTTCGGCGAATGGGAAACGCAGCGCTGGGACGAGATCGATCGCACGCTGCTCGACGACTGGGCCGCGAATTTCGAACACGCGCGTGCGCATGGCGGCGAGAGCGTGGCGCAATTCGTCGAGCGCGTGCGCGCGTGGGTCGATGCGTTCGCGCAGACACGCGAGCTGTCGCCTGCTTATGTCGTCACGCATGCCGGCGTGATGCGCGTGATCGCGTCGCTGGTGCTGGACGTGCCGCTGGAGCGGTGTCTGAAATGGTCGCTCGAAATGGCGGGGGTCGTCTGGTTGCGCCGGAATGATGACGCGCAGCGGTGGTCGCTGGTGCGGTGGAATGCGTGACGGTGACGGTGGCGGGGACGGGTGGTGCAATTCAGGCGGGTAGGTTGATTGCGAGCTGCGTGGCTTGCGCTTGAGGTCGGGTTGAACGCGCGACGCGCGGCATGCCGTTATGCGATGGCCCTCGCGCCGCGCGTCGGCATGCCTTCACATCACTGCGCCCCCGGCTTCCTGCGCGAGCGCGCCGTCTCGAGATCTTCACACAGCCGCTGCGCGCCCTGCACGATGCGCGGCGCTGGCCGGTTGATCAGATCGCCGTCGATTGCAAAGAGGTTCTGATTCACGACAGCCGTGAGCGCGGGCCACGCGCGCCATGTGTCGAGTTGCGGCAAGCGCGTATCCGGCTGCGTCGCGCCGGGCGCCGACGTGACGATCGCTTCGGGATTCGCGGCGAGCACCGCTTCGGTCGAGACGGTCGGCACCAGCGGCTGAAGTCCCGCGAACACGTTGCGGCCGCCGCACAGCATGATCACGTCGCTGAGCATATGCTCGCCATTGAGCGTCATCAGTGGCTTGTCCCACACCTGATAGAACACGCTGACCGGCGGCCGGCTCGCATACCGCGTGCGCAACCGTGCGATGTCCTGACGATACGCGGCCGCCGCGGCATCCGCAGCCGGCGACGTGCCGAGCAATTGCCCGAGCTTCGTCAGCGATACGGCCACGTCGTCGAGATGATGCGGCTCGCTGAAGAACAGCGGCACGTGCAGCTCGCGCAGGCGTTCGAGTTGACGCTGCGCATTGCCATGCCGCCAGACGACGATCAGATCGGGCTTCAGCGCGACGATGCGTTCGAGGTCGAGCGCCTTGTTGTCGCCGACGCGCGGCAGCTGCTGCGCTTGCGGCGGGTAGTCGCTGTACGACACCGCGCCGACCATTTTTGCGCCGCCGCCGGCCGCGTACAACAGCTCCGTGACGTGCGGCGCGAGGCTGATCACGCGCTGCGCGGGAGCGGGCAAGGTGACGGTTGCGCCGCTGTCGTCGGTGACGGTGATCGCGGCGTGGGCGTGCAGCGAGCTCACGCAAAGCGACGCGGCGATGAAGCACGGAATGAGGCGGGCGAGTCGGGTCATCGGGCGAGGAGGTGGGTGTGCGTGAAAGGCATGAGGGGCATGGGGAGACGCTGCAGGGTCGTGCCAGCCTCGCTACGTCAACTGGCTCTCGCGGTATCGAGTGCCTGCATCGCTTCGCGCAGGCTTTCTTCGAAGCGTGTCCATTCCGCTTCGCTAGCGGGCAAGCCGAAACGCACGCTGCCCGACGCCGTGAAGAGCCGGGTCCATACGCCACGCCGCGCCAGCGCTTCGTGTAAAGCGGCGGCGCGCGCGTCGTCGGTCCATGCGAAAAGCGGGGTGCCGTGTGTGGCAAAACCGTGAGCATGCAATAGCTCGACCAGTCGCGCGCTTTCGCCGTCGAGTCGCGCGCGCATTTGCCGTTGCCACGCTTCGTCGGCGAATGCGGCCTTGACTGCGTGGCGTGCCGGGCCGCTGACCGTCCATGCGCCCAGCGTGCGCCGCAAGGTGGCGAGCCACGCAGGCGCACCGAGCACGAAGCCTGCGCGCACGCCGGCGAGCCCGAAAAATTTCCCCGGCGAGCGCAACACGAGCAGTCCGTCGAGACGCGTGTTGGCCGCGAGCGACGCCTCGGGCATCGTATCGGCGAAAGCTTCATCGACCAGTAGCGTGCCGCCGCGTGTGCGCAATTGCGCATGCCAGTGCAGCAGTTGGTCGGCGCTCAGATGCGCGGCCGTGGGATTGTTCGGATTCACGACGATCGCGTGAGTGAGCGCATCCGGCAACCGCTCGCAGCGCACGTCGAGCGGCGCGACGCGATGTCCGGCTCGTGCGAATGCGGGCGCGTATTCGCTGTAGGTGAGCGGCGCGATGCCGACGCTCGCGCGCGGCAGTAACGCGGGCAACGCGCGAATCGCCGCCTGGCTGCCGGCGACGGGCAGCACATGCGCCGCATCGGGCGCGCGGTAGTAGCGCGCGGCGCAGGCGGCGAAGTCGTCGCCCTCGTCGGGCAGACGCCGCCACGCATCGGCGGGCACCGGCGGCACCGGATAGCCGTGCGGATTGATGCCCGTCGAGAGGTCGAGCCACTGCGCGTACGGGATGCCGTAGCGTTCGGCGGCTTCGTGCAGATTGCCGCCGTGGGCCACGATGTCGTTTGCCGCGCTGCCCGGGCCATCCGCGATGTGATCAACCATGAAAGGGCACGCTCAGCAACGCCAGCACGATCAGCACCGCCAGCCACAGAATGATCGTGCGTTCGACCAGCGCCAGCGCGGCCGTCACGTGGCTGGCCGTGGCGGGGTGGCCGAAGCCGAGGGTCGGGCGCTGTTCGAGCGCGCCGTGATATACCGCCGGCCCGCCGATCAGCACGTTCAGACTGCCGGCGCCGGAGGCCATCACCGGTCCCGCATTCGGGCTGTCCCAGCGCGGTGCCTGCTCGCGCCAACAACGCCAGGCGGTGTGGGTGTCGCCGAGCAATGCATAGCTGGCGGCGGTCAGACGCGCGGGGATCCAGTTGAGCACGTCGTCGAGGCGCGCCGCGGCCCAGCCGAAACGCAGATAGCGCGGCGTGCGATACCCCCACATCGCATCGAGCGTGTTGGCCAGACGAAACCCGAGCGCGCCCGGGCCACCCGCGATCGCGAACCAGAACAGCGCGCCGAAGATCGCATCGTTGCCGTTTTCGAGCGCCGATTCGACGGCCGCACGCGAGAGCGCGGCTTCATCGGCATGCGCGGTTTCGCGCGACACGATGCGCGCGGTCAGTTGACGCGCTTCTTCGAGATCGCGTTGCAGAAGAGCCCGTGCGATCGGCGCAATGTGGTCGTGCAGGCTGCGCGCGCCGAGCGCGAACCACAGCAGCATGACGTGCACCGCGCAGGCGGCGAACAACGGCAGCACCGCGACCAGCCACCACGCGATCAGCACCGGCGGCAGCACCGCCAGCGCCCACGCGAGGAGTCCTTTGAGCCGCAAGCGCCGGCCCGTGTTGTAGCGCTTCTCGAGACGCTTCGCCCAGTTGCCGAAACCCACCAGCGGATGCGCGACGCGCGGCTCGCCGAACCAGCGGTCGATGACCACGCCCGCGGTCGCGAGCGTCGCGAGGAGAGGAAGCGAGAGCATCATGCGCGGCCCGCTGTTTTCAGCGCGAGCGGCAGGCCGGCGACCATCATCGTGGCCGTGGTGCTCAATGCGGCGATGCGCTGATTGAGGCGGCCGAGTTCGTCGACGTAAAGACGCGTGGCCGCGCCGAGCGGCACCACGCCCAGGCCAATTTCGTTGCTGACCACGATGATCTTGCCGTGAGCGTTCACGAGCGCCGCTTCGAGCGCGGCGACATGCGCGTGATAACGATCGATCGGCAGCGCTTCGCCTTCGGCCGGACAGAGCAGATTGGCGAGCCACAGGGTCAGGCAGTCGATCAGCAGGCAATGGCCGGGGGCGTCGCTTTGCGTGACGGCGCCCGCGAGGTCGGCGCCTGCTTCGAGCAAGTGCCAATGCGCGGGACGCCGCGCGCGATGATGCGCAATGCGCGCGCTGAATTCGGCGTCGTCGGCCACGCGCGCGGTGGCGATGTAGGTGACGGGGAAAGCGCTGTCGTCGGCAAGCTGTTCGGCGTGCATGCTCTTGCCCGAACGGGCGCCGCCGAGGACGAAAGTGAGGTCGCGGGGAGTCATCGCGTGATTGTACCGGCGTGCGGCGTGGGCCGGCGCGATGGGATAATGCGGCGGGCGGGGTGATGTGTGTGGGCGAGAGACACGCGGCGCGGCAGTCTGAGCGCCGATGTACATGTTGTGCCTCAACGCCCCGCGCGATCTGTTTTTCCGCTGCGAGTTCGTTGTCATGTCTTGCCGCGTCCTTACCGCCTCATCGCCGCACGCACACTGCTTGCCGTTTCGCTACAACCTTCATCACTCTTTGCTTCACTGCCTTTTCACCGCTGACCCGACCTCCCGTGACCACCACTTCAATTTCGCTTCCGCTCCCGCATGACGCCGTCACCGTGCCGCGCGGCACGCTGATGATCCAGGGCACCACGTCCGACGCCGGCAAGAGCACGCTGGTCGCGGGCCTCTGCCGGCTCGCACGCCGCGCCGGTGTACGGGTCGCGCCGTTCAAGCCGCAGAACATGGCGCTCAACAGCGCGGTGACCGTCGACGGCGGCGAGATCGGCCGCGCCCAGGCGTTGCAGGCGGTGGCCGCGGGGATTGCCGCGCACACGGACCTGAACCCGGTGTTGCTCAAGCCGACCAGCGATCGCGGTGCGCAGGTGATCATCCACGGCAGGGCGCGCATGAATCTCGACGCACGCGCGTATCACGACTACAAGCCCGTCGCGTTCGAAGCGGTGCTGCAGTCGTATGCGCGTCTGCAGGCCGCGTACGACACGATCTTCGTCGAAGGCGCGGGCAGTCCCGCCGAGATCAATCTGCGCGAGCGCGACATCGCCAACATGGGTTTCGCGGAGGCCGTCGATTGCCCGGTGGTACTGGTCGCCGATATCGATCGCGGCGGCGTGTTCGCGCATCTGACCGGCACGCTCGCGTGTCTGTCGGCGAGCGAGCAGGCGCGAGTGCGCGGCTTCATCATCAACCGGTTTCGCGGCGACATCAGCTTGCTGCAGCCGGGGCTCGACTGGCTCGAAGCGCGGACCGGCAAGCCGGTGCTCGGCGTCGTCCCGTATCTGCACGGCCTCACGCTCGACGCGGAAGATATGCTGCCGCCCGAGCTGCGCGCGGCGCACAGTGACGCGGGACGAATGCTGCGGGTCGTCGTGCCGGTGCTGCCGCACATCAGCAATCACACTGATTTCGACGCGCTGCGCGCACACCCGCAGGTCGACTTTCACTACGTGCGTAGTGGCACGCCGCTGCCGCCGGCCGATCTGATCATTCTGCCAGGCTCGAAAAACGTGCCCGGCGACCTCGCGTTTCTGCGCGCGCAAGGCTGGGACGCAGTGCTGCAGCGGCATCTGCGCTATGGCGGGCGCGTGATCGGCATTTGCGGCGGCATGCAGATGCTCGGGCGCGAAGTGGCCGACCCGCATGGCGTGGAAGGCGCGCCGGGAACGTGGGCGGGGCTCGGCTGGCTCGATTACTCGACGGTGCTCACACGGGAAAAGACGCTGAAGAACGTGGCCGGAAGCCTCGCGCTGCCCGGATCGCCCGAAGTGGCCGGCTATGAAATTCACATGGGCGAGACGCATGGTCCGGCGCTGGACACGCCCGCGCTGCGTCTGCAAACCGCGCAGGGGACGCATCCCGACGGGGCAAAGTCAACTGATGGCCAGATCCTCGCCACCTATGTGCACGGCCTGTTCGACACGCCGGCCGCATGTGCCGCGTTGCTCGCGTGGGCGGGTCTGAGCGACGCGCAGCAGATCGACTATCCGGCGCTGCGCGAGGCGTCGCTGGAGCGCCTCGCCGATACGCTGGCCGGCCATCTCGACCTCGCGAAGCTGTTTGCGGCAATTGGCTGAGCGGGATCGGTTCGGGGTGAGGGGTTAAGTTCCGCCGCGCCCCGAGCCGCGCTCGAACGCTCAATACAACACGATCTGCGTGCAGCGAAACAGCGCCATCGTCTTGCCGTTCGGGTCGGTGACGGTCGCGTCCCAGACCTGCGTGCTGCGTCCCAGATGCACACCCTTGGCGACCGCGCGGATCGTCCCTTCGGTCGCCGTGCCGAGAAAATTGCTTTTCAGTTCGACGGTCGTGAAATTGCGCGCCGTTTCCGGCAGGTGCGCGAGGCAAGCGTAGCCACACGCGGTATCCGCGAGACCGATCACCGTGGCCGCGTGCAGGAAGCCGTTCGGCGCGAGCAATTCGGGGCGCACGGTCAATTCGGCGGTCAGAACGCCTTCTTCAAGCGACAGCACGCGTACGCCCAGCAAGCCTGGCAGCTTGCCCTGCTGGCGTTCGTGCAGGCGTTCGACGGTGTATTCCGGGCGGAGCTTGCTCATGAGATTCGGGTCCTTGAGTGAAAAAGACGGCAGGGCAAAGCGGTCGATTAGCCCCGATTCGCCATGTGGGGGCTTCACCGCAGTGCATTTGTCGATATTATCAACGCCTGGATCGGCGGGCGAACCCGAGAACGGTACGGATCGGAACCCGCCGGCGCAAGTCACAGCAATAAGCAATCGCGCGGCAAACCGGCTGGCGGCGACCAGCCTTCTTTCCGGGAGCATTCATGACGGTGATCGTGGTGGCGAATCCAAAGGGCGGCGTCGGTAAGAGCACGCTTTCGACGAATCTGGCCGGCTATTTCGCCGCGGCCGGCGAATGGGTCGCGCTTGCCGACCTGGACAAGCAGCAGTCCGCGCACGCCTGGCTGGCATTGCGGCCCGACACGTTGCCGGCCATCGAGACTTGGGAAGTCAATCAGAACGCGCCGACCAAACCTCCAAAGGGGCTCGAGCACGCGGTCATCGACACGCCGGCGGGCCTCCACGGCCATCGCCTGAGCATCGCGCTGGATCTGGCCGACAAGGTGATCGTGCCGCTGCAGCCGTCGATGTTCGACATTCTCGCTACCCAGGAATTTCTCGAGCGGCTCGCGAAGGAAAAAGCGGTCAGGAAAGGCGCGATCGAAGTCGGCGTGGTCGGCATGCGCGTCGATGCGCGCACGCGTTCGGCGGAGCAGCTGCATCGCTTTGTCGAGGGGCTGAAGCTGCCGGTGCTCGGCTTTCTGCGCGACACGCAGAACTATGTGCAACTGGCGGCCCACGGGCTGACCCTGTGGGATGTCGCGAAAAGCCGCGTCGAGAAGGATCTGGAGCAGTGGCAGCCAATCGTCGAATGGACGAATGGGGCAGCGCGCAACGGTTGAGGCGGAGCAGGCTTGAGGTGGCGAGGCAGGCGGCTGTGGCCGCCCGCTCGCCGCGCGCTTGCACCATCGCGGGCGCGTGCCGGTGAAATGAAAACGCGCGTCAAAAAAGCAACGCGCGTGCAAAGCGAACTTAAGGTGCCGACCGAAGAAGACGAACGACCGCCCCGCTCAGGTCCAGTTCTGCGTCGGCACGTGATCGCGGCTGCCCTTGATCCTGTTGTTATCGTCGACGAACACCAGATCCGGCTTCCAGCCCGCTTTCAGTTCCGCTTCATCGACCACGGCGAAGGCCGCGATGATCACCAGATCGCCCAGTTGCGCGCGTCGCGCGGCCGAGCCATTGAGCGAAATCATGCCGCTGCCGCGCTCGCCCTTGATCGCGTAGGTCGAGAAACGCTCGCCGTTGTTGATATTCCAGATGTCGATCCGTTCGTTTTCTACGATGTTCGCCGCCTCGAGCAGATCTTCGTCGATCGCGCACGAACCTTCGTAGTGCAGCTCACAGTGCGTGACCGCGACGCGGTGGATTTTCGACTTCAGCATGTTGCGTTGCATGACCAATCCTGTATGGCTTCAGTGACTGCTTTCGGTGACGGCTTCAGATTTCGAGGTTGTCGATCAGGCGGGTCGCGCCGAGCTTGGCCGCGGCCAGCACGACCAGTTCCGCGCTCGCGTCCTGCGCGCCGGGCGGCAGCAGGTCCGAGCGCTTGCGCACCGCGATGTAATCGGGCTCCCAGCCGCGCGCGGAGAGCGCCGCCATGGCCGCCTGTTCGAGTTTCGCGAAGTTGCGCTCGCCCGACAGCACCGCGTCGCGCACGCGATTGAGCTCGGCGGCCAGCACCGGCGCCTCGGCGCGTTCGGCTGCCTGCAGATAGCGGTTGCGCGAGCTGAGCGCGAGGCCGTCCGCGTCGCGCACGGTTTCGGCGGCGATGATGTCGGTCGGCAGCGCGAATTGATGGCACATGCGGCGCACGATCATCAACTGCTGGTAATCCTTCTTGCCGAATACTGCGACGCGCGGCTGCACGCACGACATCAGCTTCATCACCACGGTGCACACGCCCTGGAAGAAGCCCGGCCGGAATTCGCCTTCGAGGATGTCGCCCAGATCGTGCGGCGGATGCACGCGATACTCCTGCGGCTCCGGATACAGATCCCGCTCGGTCGGCGCGAACAGGACGTAGACGCCTTCCTTCTGCAGCTTGTCGATGTCGGCTTCGAGCGTGCGCGGATATTTGTCGAAGTCTTCGTTCGGGCCGAACTGCAGCCGGTTGACGAAAATGCTCGCCACCACCGGGTCGCCGTGCTGGCGCGCGAGGCGCATCAGCGACAGATGGCCCTCGTGCAGGTTGCCCATGGTCGGCACGAAGGCCGTGCGATTCTGGCCGCGCAACTGGTCGCGCAATTCATGGATCGAGCTGATGACTTTCATGATCGGACAGGGATTTCCTCGCGCGGCGCGCGACTCGGTTGGCGCAAGACTTCAGGGAATCGCGCGGGCCGCCGTCTCATTGACGATGACGGGTTTGAAGCGCGGGATTGTAGTGGATTTGTGGGCTTGGCGCACCGAAACGAGGCAAGCCGTGAGGCCGCCGCCGGTGCGCAGGCGCGAGCGGCTGCGGTGCGCGTGGCATTGACGGCGTCAGGCCGGCAAATAGGCGAGCCGCACATAGATCGGCGCAAACGGCTCCGCCTGGGTGATTTCGACGAGCGACTCGCGGCACAGCTCGAGCACGGCGATGAAGTTCACCACCACGACCGGCACGCCCTTGCTGGTGTCGAACAGATCGGAGAACTCGACGAAGCGCGCGTTTTGCAGTTGCCGCAGGATCGAGCTCATATGCTCTCGCACCGACAGCTCCTCGCGCGAAATCTTGTGATGCTGCACGAGCTTCGCGCGCTTGATCACATCGGCCCACGCGCTGCGTAGATCCTCGCTGTTCACGTCCGGAAAACGCGGCGTGATGCTCTGCTCGATATACACCTCGGCGCGCAGGAAGTCGCGCCCGAGTTGCGGCAACTGGTCGATGCGTTGCGCGGCGAGCTTCATCTGCTCGTATTCGAGCAGGCGGCGCACCAGTTCCGCGCGGGGATCCTCGGCTTCCTCGCCGCTGTCGGCCTTCTTCACCGGCAGCAGCATGCGCGACTTGATCTCGATGAGCATCGCGGCCATCAGCAGATATTCGGACGCGAGTTCGAGGTTGGTCTGGCGCAACTGGTCGACGTAGCCGAGGTATTGCACCGTGACGTCCGCCATCGGGATGTCGAGCACGTTGAAGTTCTGCTTGCGGATCAGGTACAGCAGCAGATCCAGCGGTCCTTCGAATGTTTCGAGGAACACCTCGAGCGCATCCGGCGGGATGTACAGGTCGGTCGGCAGCTTGAACAGCGGCTCGCCGTACAGGCGCGCGAAGGCGATGCCGTCGACGGTGTCGGGCGTCGAATCGGTGGCGGGCGCGGCCAGCGCGGCGTCGGCGGGGGCCGGCGCGGGGCCGTGTACCTCGTCGGCGTGAGTCATTGCGGCGACGGGGCGCTTAGAAGTTCTGATAGTACGAGTAAGACGTCTGTTCCACGCGCGAGGCTTTCTGCGCGGCGCGTTCTTCGAGATCGATCGGCTGTTTGTCCCACAGCAGCGCGCGGCCGCGGCGCTGCTCGGCTTCCAGATTGGGCTTCTGTTGCTTGAGCTGGTTCAGGAACTGGGTGATGTCCGATTGATACATGGCTCGACGTCCGTGAGTGGGTGAGTGGGCGGCTGCCCGGCAGGAACCTGGCAAGGCGCAGCACCGTTGTACTGGAATTTTACCGCATGCGCCGCGCGCGGTCGAAAAACGGCGAGAGCGGCCCTTTTTGAGATATCACGGCCCGCCAATGTGGTCAAATAGCATGCCACGGCCGCCGCGCGGCCAGGCGGGAAAAATCATCAATCATGGCTGGGAGGTCCCGTTTGGCGGGAGGTGCGATCGACAAGCCGCGTCTGCGGCGCGGCAAGGCCGGCTCGGGGCCCGGGCGTGCGGCGTCCGTGCTGTGCCGGCTGCACGCGTGGCTGGCTTTCGGGATCGTCATGCTGACGCTGGCGGCCGGCGACGCGCATGCCGCGCGCGCGGCGGCAAGCTACAAGGTCGACGTCGTGGCCACGCCGCGTTCGCTGCGCCGGCTGCTCGAAGCGCACCTGGACATTGCCCGTTTCGCCAAACGCCCCGACGTCAGCGCCGACCAGTTCGCCTTCCTGATTACCGCCACGCCGCAGCAGGTGCGTGATCTGGCCGCGACGCAGGGCTATTTCACGCCGGTCGTCAGCACGGATGTGCGTACCGTCGACGACACACGGCGCGTCACGGTCAACGTCGATCCGGGCCCGCAAACCATCGTCAAGTCGGTTACGCTGGCGTTTCGCGGCGCGGTACTCACCGAAGACCCTGAGCAGGAAAACGCCACGCGCTTCGCATTTTCGCTGCATGAGGGCGAACCGTTCTCGCAGAGCGCCTGGGACGACGCCAAGAACGCGTCGCTCAGAGTCCTCTCTTCGCGCCGCTATCTGGCCGCGAAGATCTACCACTCCGAGGCGCGGGTCGATCCGCGCACGCATGAGGCGACACTGTCGGTCACCTACGAAAGCGGGCCGACCTTCACGATGGGCGAGCTCGACGTATCGGGCACGCGGCACTATCCCGAGCGGATCGTCCACAACGTCAATCCGATTTCGCCCGGCGACATCTACGACACGCGCCGCGTCGCCGAACTGCAGCGGCAGTTGCAGAACACGCCGTACTTCGCGAGCGTCGCGATCGACCTGGATAACGACCCGACCAAGCCGATCAACACACCGGTCCATGTGAAGATCTCGGAGTTTCCGTTTCACGGTTTCCGCGGCGGGGTGGGCTACTCGACCGATAACGGCCCCCTCGTCCAAGGCGCGTACACCTATCTGAACACGTTTGGCAAGGCATGGCCGTTCACCGTCGAAGGCCGCGCGGACCAAACCCAGCAATACGGGCAAATCCAGCTCTCGATGCCCCCGGGGCTGCGCGGGTGGACCAACAGCGTGCTGGCGTCCTACACCACCACCGACGTGTCCGACACACGTATCTACAGTATCCGGGGCGGCGTTCAGCGCGCCCGCACGTCGCAGTTCCTCGACTACAACTACTCGCTGCTGTACTACCAGGACCGGCTCGACCAGAACACGGCTCCGCCTTCCACCGCGCGCGCGCTGGTGCCCGCGTGGTCCTGGACCCGGCGCGACACCGACGACCCCCTGTTCCCGCGCAGAGGCAATCTGATTCATGCTGAGGCAGGCTTCGCGATCAAGGGCGTGCTGACCGATCAGACCTTTATCCGCGGCTACGCGCGCGGCCAGCAATACCTGCCGATCGGCAAGGACGACATCGTGCTGATCCGGGCCGAGCTCGGCGGCGTGTTCACGAGCGGTCCGTCGAGCGGCATACCGGCGTCGCTGCTGTTTCGGGCGGGCGGATCGAACTCGGTACGCGGCTACGGTTTCCAGAGCATCGGCAACAACGTCGGCGGTTCGGTGCTGCCCACCAAATATCTCGTGACGGCGGCGGCCGAGTATCAGCACTGGTTCTCGCACGACTGGGGCGCGGCCGCGTTCTTCGACATCGGCACCGCCACCGACACCTGGGGCGAAAAAGTCTTCTATCCGGGTGTCGGCATCGGGGCGCGCTGGCGCAGTCCGGTCGGCCCGGTCAATGTCGATATCGCTTATGGGATCCGCGACAATCGCGTGCGGCCATATCTCACGCTTGGTATCGCCTTCTGATGAAAACCTGTTTTGACATGATTCGCGCATGACCACGGACGCGGCCGACCCGCCCAACCCGCAGCCGCCCGGCGCCAATCCGCCCGGACAGCGGCCCCCGCCCGAGCCGCCGCCGCGCAGGCATCGGCTCGGCCGTGTGCTGCTGAAAACGTTCGTCTCGACGGTGCTGGTGTTGGTGCTGTTGCTCGGGCTGGCGGTCGGGCTGCTGTATGGCGCGCTGACCACCGAGCGCGGCACCGCCTATGTGTGGCAGGCGGCGCTCAGGCTGCTGGACGGTCGGCTGGGCGGCACGCTGGAGGGCGGCACGCTCGCGAACGGCGTGCAACTGCGGCAGGTGCGCTGGCGCAGCCTCGACGGCAGCGGCACCGATATCCAGATCGATCGCGTCGCCGGCCGCTGGGCGCTCGCGCGCGAACCGTGGCGCTTCACGATCGAGTACCTGCATGTCGGTACGATCGACGCGCGGATCGGCGCGTCGTCGTCGAGCAGCAGTGAACCGCTGAAGTTGCCGCAGGACCTGCGCTTGCCGATGCAGCTCGACGTGCGCGACGTGCAGGTCGACAAGCTGCTGCTGCACCAGGGCGCGTCGACCACCGAACTGACGCGCTTCGCATTTCATGGACGCAGCGACGGACGCCATCACGAG
Organism: Paraburkholderia sp. SG-MS1; assembly: GCF_012275575.1. Lineage (GTDB taxonomy): Bacteria > Pseudomonadota > Gammaproteobacteria > Burkholderiales > Burkholderiaceae > Paraburkholderia. The sequence continues at coordinate 52,219 of NZ_NPIH01000196.1, forward strand.
GCCGCCATCGAGCGGCTCGATACGCCGTTCGGCGCGGTGACGGCGTCGGCGAAGCTCGACGGCGTGCAGCCGTTCCCGCTCACCGGCGAGGTCGGCTATTCGGGCAAGGTCAATAACGAGGCGGTGGAGGTACGCGGGCATCTGGGCGGCTCGCTCAAACAGCTTGTCGCCGAGCTCGACGCCACCGGTATGAAGCTCGCCGGCCATGCGCGGGTGGAGGCTACGCCGTTCGCCGCGGTGCCCTTGCAACGTGCGACGCTGAGCTTCGACCATGTCAACCCGCAAGCCTTCGCGCCCGGCGCGCCGCTGGCCGATCTGGCTGTGCGCGCGGAGTTGCAGCCGGTGGGGCAGGATGAGGCCGGGGCGCCGGGCGCGAGCGGTGTCGCGGGGGCGCGCGCTGCCAGCGGGACGGTCGCGGATCGTCCGGGCGGTGCGCCGGAGGTCGCCCGCGGCGCGGTGGGCGGCGCGTCGGGACAGGCCAGCGCCGTCGTTCCAGGCGGCAGCGCGACTGCGAACCACGCCGCCGGCCACGGCAAGCACGACGCCGCGCAAACCGGCGCCGCAGGCTTCGCGGTCGCCGGCCACGTATCGATCGTCAATGCGAAACCCGGCGCGATCGACCAGAACCTGCTGCCACTGATCGACGCCAACGCCGACGTGCGGCTCGACGCCCAGGCCCAGCGCATCTCGAACCTGAACGTGCGGATCGTCCGCAACGCGACGATCACCGGCGGCGGCGAGTTGACCGGCCGGCGCGGGCAGTTCGATCTGCGCGTAGCCGGGCTCGACCTGAATGCGCTGCAGGCGACGGTGCGCCCCACGCAGCTCGCCGGGACCATCGGCATCCGCCTGAACGACGACATTCAGAGCCTCACGCTCGATCTCGCCGATTCGCGCGCGGCGCTGCGCGCCCAGGGCAAAGTGACGTTCGATCCCGCCCGGATGAGCTTTAACGACGTGCGCATCACGTCGGGACGCGGGCGCATCGATTTGTCCGGCGCGCTCAAGCACGACGCGAATTCCACCTACAACCTGAAAGCGCAACTGACCGATTTCGACCCGCTGACGCTGGCTTCGCAGATGCCGTCGCGCGAGCCGGTCGCGGGGCCAGCGCCCGCGGCGAGCGGCGCGCAGCGCGCGCGCACCGCGCAGGCCGCGGCGCAAGCCGGCAGCACCGCTGGCGCAAGAAGCGCGGCGCCGGGCGACCAGGCCGCCGCGATAGCGAAACACACGGCCAAAGTCGCGGTGCAGACCGAGGTGGTGCAGCGCAGGACGCCCGCGCCGGCTCGCGCCGCCACACGTGCCGCGCCTGCCGCACGCAAGATCGAAGCGCGAGTGAACGGCACGCTCACCGCAGCCGGCGTGCTCGGTCCCGTCTTCACGACCAGGGCCGAATTCAAGTTGGGCCCGAGTGTCTATGACAATCTGCCGCTGACTGGCGGCGGTACGATTCAGCTGGCCGGCTCGCGGATTCTGCCGAGCCGCGCGAATCTGTCGGTGGCGGGCAACCAGGTCGATGTGCAGGGCAGCTTCGGCGCGAGCGGCGACCGGCTGCGGTTTCGCATCGACGCGCCGCAGCTCGAGCGGCTCGGTTTCGGCCTCGCAGGGCTCATCGCCGCCGATGGCGACGTCACCGGCTCGTTCGCGCACCCGAACGTCACGCTGAGCTACAAGGCCGACAGCGTGGTGTTCGGCAGCAACCGCTTGGGCCATGCGGAAGGCCGCGCTGAACTGCGCGACGGCGCGAACGGCGCGCTCGCGTTCACCACCGACGCGCGCAATCTCAGCGCGGGCGGCGTCGACCTGAGCACGCTCACCGCGCGCCTGTCCGGCACGCGCGCCAATCACACGTTCGAAGCGGCGGCCACCGGCAAGCTGCAGGACCGGCCACTCGACTTGACGCTCGCCGCCAACGGCAAGCTGACCGAAGCGCGCGACGGCACGCGCTGGGACGGCAGCGTGACGCGTCTGCAGAACCGTGGCACGCCGGCGTTGAATCTCGAGTCGCCGCTTGCGGTAAGCGCCGCGCCGAACCGGCTGACGCTCGGCGCGACGCGGCTGACGCTCGAAGGCGCGGTGCTGAGTCTGAAGTCGTTCGCATTCGATCACGGCAGGATCCAGTCCGCGGGCAGCCTGACCGACATTTCGCTCACGCGTTTGCAGCAGTTGCGCCACGAGATCACCGGCGAGCCGCCAGCCGTCAAAACCGATCTGGTGTTCGACGGCGACTGGGATTTCTCGCTCGGCGCCACGGCGAGCGGGCACATCCAGTTGCGACGGCGCAGCGGCGACGTCACGGTCGAGATCGGTCGTGGGCTCGCGTCGACCGGCATCTCAGAGATCAGCGCGCGCGCCGAATTCAGCGGCGGCAACCGGCTCAACGCGACGCTGCACGCA
>NZ_NPIH01000197.1 GCF_012275575.1 Paraburkholderia sp. SG-MS1
CGCGACGGTCGAAATGCGCGTGGTGGACACGGCCGGCAACGCGGGTGCAGCGGCGAGCCAGGCGATCACGATCGACACGACGCCACCGTCGGCAGCAGAGACGATCACGATCAATTCGATGACGGACGATACGGGCACGCCGGGCGACTTCATCACCAGCGACAACACGTTGATGTTTGGTGGCTCGCTGGGTGTCGCACTGGCAAGTGGCGATCTGGTCGAGGTCAGCTTGGACGGCGGCGTGACGTGGAACGTCGCGTCGGTGTCCGGCACGTCGTGGACGTACGACAACACGGCCCACCCGATGGCTGACGGTACGTACGACGTTATCGCGCGGGTCGTCGACACGGCGGGCAACGTCGGCCAGAGCGCGAGCCAGAACGTGACGATCAACACGTCTGGGCCGAGCTATACGACGTTCTCCATCGATCTGGCCACAGCGAGCGACAACGGTGTGAGCTCGACCGATAACATTACGAGCGTTATTACACCGACCTTTACGGGTACCGTGACGGGGTTGTCGGCTGCGGATGCGGCGCAGGCAGCCGCAGGCAAGATCACGGTCATGTTGTTCGACGACAAGAACAACGACGGCGTGTTCGATACAGGGGATGTCGCCTACGCGAGCAACGTTGCGCTCACGATGAACGGCACCACGGGTACCTTCAACGTGACACTGCCGTCCATGTTCGACGGCACGTACAACATAAAGGCCGTGCTGGTCGATGCGTCCGGCAATATGTCGAACGTCGGTTTGCTGGATAACAATGCGAATGCCGCATTGGTGATCAATACAGTTGGTACGCCTTCTACCTCGGCCAGTGTGCAGACCAATGATGGCCTCGGTTATGCCGTGTCGTCAGCGGGTGATGTCAACGGTGACGGCTATGAGGACTTCATCGTCTCGGCGCCGCATTTGCAAATGGGTTCTACCGCACTCTGGAGCTCGGACATTTACGTGCTGTACGGTAGTGCGAACGGCGTGCCGAGCATGTCGTCGATCGACAATCTCACCGCGGACAAGGGGATGCATATTGTCCTTACAAAAACCAATGCAACAGGTGCCTACGATCAGGGCGATCAGGGCTATACCCTCGTGAATCTCGGCGATATCAATGGCGACGGGTACGATGACATTGGCCTCGCGAATACTCTTAACGACCGTGTCTATGTCGTGTTTGGACGTGGAGGCAACTCGACGGCTACCATCGATCTTGCTTCGTTTGAGACGAACGGATCGCCTGATGGCTTTTTCATCAAAAACGTCAACGACGGCGGATGGTTCGGCAACGCTATGTCTGGTGGCGACATTAATGGCGACGGTTACAGCGATATCATCATCGGCTCGCTCGACGGTTCGAGTAACGGTAACTATTACGTCCTGTACGGTCATGCTGGAGATCCGGGCTCGTCGAGTTGGGGCAACATGCTTGCGTATACCGATGGTCTGTATTCGGCCACTGGCGCCCTCAGCAATACCAAGGGCGCGCTGGTAACCAACCAGACGGTCGTTAGCAGCACAGCACCGGGCTATTCCGATTCGGACCTGGGATCGACGGTGGCCGTGATCGGCGACGTCAACGGCGATGGTTACAAAGACTACATCGTCAATCAACCGCTTGCCGATCCGGCGACGGGCGGTACGAACTCCGGGCAGGTCTGGCTGGTGTTCGGTAGCGCAAATGGCCTCGGGACCAACTTCGATTTGAAGAACCTGCAGCCTTCGCAAGGCATCCAGCTCACCGGTACACAGGTTGGCGAATGGTTAGGCGGATCTACCCGTTCGGGCGGCGCAGCTGGATGGTATGGCGACGCGTGGTATGGCCAGTCGCAGACGATGAACAGTGTTGGCGACATTAACGGCGATGGTATTGAAGACTTTGCGATCGGTTCGCCCGGTTGGAACGGGGCTGGCGCTGGATATAACGCCCCGGGCCGTGTGTACGTGATCTACGGCAAGGCTGCGGGCGATACCTGGTCGAATGTGGACCTGGGCAAGCTTGATGGCACGAATGGTTTCATCCTTTATAGCGGCACCAACACCACCACGACCGACAACCAAATGGGCTTTAGCATCGCCTCAGCTGGCGACGTCAACGGCGATGGCATTGACGACTTCCTGATTGGCGCACCGGGTGCGGATAATCCCGGGGCGTTGAACACCGGAGCGGCGTATCTCGTGTACGGCCAGGCTGGCGGAGCAGGTTTTCTGGCGAATACCGATATCGACGCCCTGGTCGCCAGCGGTCAGGCGGTCAAATACACCGGAACTAACGCCAACGACTTTGCAGGTACGGGTGTGGCGGGTGGCGACTGGAACGGTGACGGTATTTCCGACTATGCCTACGGGATTTGGGAAAGCGATACCGGCGCAGTGAATGGCGGGGCGTACAACGTCTACACAGGCTCGATTGCCAAGCTGACGCAAAGCTTCACGGTAGGCGATGACGTACTGTACGCAGGTAATACCAGTCCGAATGCGGCTGCAATCGTGAACGGCGTGGACATCATCAGCGGTGGCCAGGGTAACGATGTGATTCACGGCATCGGCACCGACACGACGGGCACCACTGCGCTGAATATCCAGCACGACGTGGCCATGGGCGGAGCAGGTAACGACACGATCGGTATCGTCGGCACCAACTTCACCCGTGTCGATGGCGGTCTCGGCGTGGATACGATGAAGTTCGAGGCGTCCGGTCTGTCGCTTAACCTGAGCGACTACGGTACACGAGTCAAGGGTATCGAGAACTTCGATCTGGGTAACAGTGGGCAAGGTACGGGCAACAATGCGCTCAGCCTGAAGCTCTCGGACGTATTGAACATGCCCGATTCGCTCAGCTCGAGCGTGCACATGACGATCAGCGGCGATAGCAGCTCGTCGGTGACGCTGGCTGAAGGGACTGGTACGGGTTCGGCGCAATGGCAGGTGACAGGTACGACGACGGTGAACAATGTCGCCTACGACGTGTATCACAATACCTCCATGGGCTCGAACACCGTGGCCGACCTGCTGATCCAGCACGGCATCCAGGTGCACTGACGCCAGGCGCGGACAGTCGGATGGGCGAGAGCCCTGACGACTGTCCATAGTCTGGAGAATCAAGGCGATGCAGCGTTCGCGCGCATCGCCTTTTTCACATTTGGGTCGACGTACCCTGGAAATTCGAAAAGCTGTGGGGAGAAATATGATGCTCTACCATCACCTGGGCGCCTCGATCGATACACTTCGGGTCGCGGTGGTGACGCCAACACGCAATCGCGAGTTATTTATCGGGCAGACAATCCGTTATTTTCATGCGCAGAGAAATCCGTTTCGAGCGCTGCGCTGGTTTGTACTTGATGATAGTGATGAAGCCAGCAGCCACGAATACTTTGGTACCAGTGATAGAGACGTAAGTTATACATGGGTTGGTGACGTCCGGCCGTTGGGGGCCAAACGCAATTGGCTCAACGATTCGGCAAAAGAGTGGGGTGCCGATATCATCTGTAGCATGGATGACGATGACTGGTACGGCCCGGATTACCTTGATGACATGGCTACCTTGCTATTGCAGAATGAAGCCTGCTTTGCGGGCTCAGGAGCGGACTGGTATTTCGAACCACGTGGACAACGCGTGTTGTTCATACCGGCAGTGCGTGAGCATATGAGCTGCAACGCAGTCCTTTGCTACAAGGCGCATGTGCTCGATTCGCGACGTTACGACGAGCACGCACGTTTCGGCGAGGAGCCTGCATTTATTGGCCAGGATCGTATTCTTCAGCACCCCGACATTAAAAATGTACACCTTGCTTTGATAGGGACGCACAACACGGTGACAAAGCGAGGTTATTTGCGGTCCCCCAACCTCTACACCTCGTTCAGTTTGGAAGATTTTCCAATGGAAGAACGGGATCGCAATTTTTATCGTTCGTTGATGCATAAAAGTGCGTCGAGTTGGCTGCGTCCAGAATAGTTTCCGTTTGGCGTAAGCCGACGTCGACGACCCAGTCCTTATCGAAATTCACGTGTGACATTGCCGCAGGTGAGCAGTTCTGCGAGCGGGATACCTTGCCGATGACAGGGGCGGGTACTGGCGGCGGCATCAGGGTTCGCAGTTCCTACCTCTTGTTTGCCGCGTGATACGCCGCGCTACCCTGAGCCCGGCGCGCAGTCCGGGCAGGCATCCCACCATGCGGGATGACCGCTACATGCTCCTTTCGCCCCGTGGGGCAGCTTCTGCCGATCCCCTCTACGCGCGAACCTTAACATTCATCTCAAAATACTGTATAAATATACAGTGCCGCCGATCGCCTTATGCATTGCTCAATGCCGGGCAGGGCGGAGCATTCCCTATCCAAAGAGCGTGTCTATGGCAGCAGCGATTCAGCTTGCGACGACCACGCTGTCCTCGCAATTGCGGCGTCAGGTGTGGCAGGGCAACGAGCTTGCCGAATCGGACTCGCGCGTGATTTCCAGCGGCTATGCCGCCCTGGACCGGTTGTTGCCGGGACAAGGCTGGTCGGCAGGGGGTCTGACGGAATTACTGATCGAGCATTGTGGTGTAGGAGAGATACGCTTGCTGGCCCATTCACTTCGCCAGCTTACGACGCAGACCGAACGGCATGTCCTGTTCGTGTCGCCCCCCTATCAGCCGTGTGCCGGGGCATTGAGGGCTTGGGGTATCGATGTCGGGCGCGTCTTATGGGTACGCTCGAATGAAGATCAGGCGCTGTGGGCCGCCACTCAGGCATTGAAGCAGGACGGCATCGGCGCGGTTCTGGTGTGGCTGCCGAATGCGCGTGCCGATAAGGTCCGGCGCCTGCAAGTGGCGGCTCAGGAGTCCGCCTCGCTGGCATTTTTGATCCGGCCTGTCGAGGCGGCCGCGCAATCATCACCCGCGCCATTGCGAATGATCTGCGCGCCGCTCTTGCCGGCCAATGCGCAGATGATCAACCGTCGCCAATGGCTGCAGGAGATTGGCCTGTCGATCGATATCTTCAAGCGTCGCGGGCCTCCGCTAGCCGAACCTCTTCGTCTCGTTCTGCCTTTACAAAGCGCCTTGTTGCCGGAAAAAGGAATCGGCCGCCATCAAGGAGCAGAGGTCAAACATGTTGTGGATCGCAGTCACATTGCCACTCTTGTCACTGGAAGCGGTGAAGCCTCTCGCGTCGCTTCCGGATGGTTTTCCCGCGCAACCGAATCGGTGTGAACCGTGCGCCGGCGAGGCAAGCCAGCCGCAAGCCGCGGCAGGTGTCGCCGAGCGCCGCTGTTATGCATTGGCCGACCACGCGCACGTTCTGATGCCGGACTTGGACGCCTTGCGTGCCGGGGTGCAGGCGGGCCATTCGCGCTCGTACGCATTGGCGCTGGCGCCAGGACTCAAGCTGCTGGCCGTCGACGCTACCCGCGAAACTCAGGCATTCGAAGCCATGGCACTTGCGTTGCTGACCTACACGCCGAAAGTATCGCTCGCCGACGCGCACACGCTGTTGCTGGAAGTCGGTTCCGGCTTGAGGTTGTTCGGCGGCTTGCGCATGTTGTTGTCACGCGTGCTGGCCACGGTGAAGGAGTTCGGCTATACGGCGCGTATCGCCTGTGCGCCGACCGCGTGGGGTGCGTGGCTATTGGCGCAGGCACGTTGCGCCCGGCAGGGGCGTCGCTGGCATGTGATCAAGCAGACGTCGCTCGCGCATGTGCTCGATGGTTTGTCCGTGTCGCTGCTGCCAGTGGCGCCGGCGCATCGCGATGCGTTCGCGCACGTCGGCTGCGCGACGCTGGCCGATTTGCGTCGGTTACCGCGCTCGGGCGTCGTGCGGCGTTTCGGCAGCGCGATTCTGGACCTGCTCGCGCAGGCGTACGGCACGCGCGCCGATCCGCGTGAAGCGTTTCGTGCGCCGGCGTCGTTTCATGCGCAACTGGAGTTGCCGTCGCGAGTCGATAACGCCGATGCGTTGCTATTCGCCGCGCGTCGACTGATCGTGCAATTGGCCGGCTGGTTGAGCGCGCATCATGCGGCGCTCAGCGGTTATACGTTGCTGCTCGAGCATGAATTGGCCTCCCGTCATGCTCCGAAGACATCGAGTCTGAAGGTCGCATGGGCGATTCCGTCGCGCGATGCCGAGCATCTGATCTGGCTGTTGCGGGAAAAATTGAATCAGACCGTTCTGGTGGCGCCCGTCATCGAGTTGAAGCTGGTTGCTGATCAGATCGGCGAATATGCCGGGAAGTCGGACACGTTATTCCCTATGCCCGAATCGGATGGCGATTCGGTTGCGCGTCTGCTCGAGCGCTTGAGCGCGAGGTTGGGACCGGAGAACGTGTTGCAGATGTCGGTGCAGGACGACCATCGCCCTGAGCGGGCAATGCGCGTCGATGCCTATGAGGCGCAGGCGTTTTCACGCAAGAAGCGCTCGCCGGTGAAGGGACGGACAAAAGTCAAAGCGGATAAGACCTGGCTAACCGATGAGTTGCGGCACGCTGCCGGTGAGAAGGGATGCGTGGACAGCGAAGCGCAGGAGCAAGCACCCCAGGCAACCCCATGCACATCCGGATCGAACCATCCTGAAATCGCGCTTTCATCCGTGGGCCAACCAGGCGACGCTCAGTCATCGCTCGATCTGCCCGATAGCGCGTTGCCTGCGCAGCCTCGTCCGCTCTGGATGCTCGATAAGCCGCTACGCCTGATGATGCGCGACCAGCGGCCGATCTATCGCCGGCCGCTGACAATGCTCACACGTACCGAGCGGATTGAAGCGGGGTGGTGGGACGGCAATATCGTCGAGCGTGATTACTACGTGGCGGCCGACGATCGTGGCCACATGTTCTGGGTGTATCGCGAGCGGATCAAGGGTGAGTGGTATTTGCAGGGTTTGTTCGGCTGAGCATCATGACCACTTCCGAACTCCAGCCATCCTGCCTTGCGCAGCAGGCATCCGCAACCCACTTGCCGGCGTATGCGGAGTTGCATTGCCTGACCAATTTCTCTTTCCTGCGTGGCGCCTCGCATCCGCAGGAGCTCGTCGAGCAGGCAATGTCGCGCGGTTACAGCGCACTCGCTATCACCGACGAATGCTCGCTCGCGGGCGTCGTGCGCGCCCACACGCGGCTGAGGGAAATCAGACAGGAACGGGAGCGTCAGCAGACGGAGCGCGAGGAGAAGGCCCGGGCGGCGCAAGCGGAAGCACCTTCAGACGACGCGGCCACGGCAACGGCCTCGCCAGAAAAACCCCCAGAAAACGAGCCTTTAAAACCCGTTCCCCACCTGATCATCGGCAGCGAACTCAACCTGACCGACGATGCCGGCGAGCCTTTCTGTACGCTGGTCGCACTAGCCATCGACCGCAACGGTTACGGCAACCTGTCCGAACTGATCACGTTGGCGCGCTCGCGCGCGGACAAAGGCAGCTACCGCCTCGGTCCTTCCGACTTCACCGATTCGTTGCCTCATCTGACGCATCTGAAGGGTCTGCCCGATTGCGTGCTGATACTCGTGCCGCAGCGGACGGCGACGCTGTCGCACACACTGCGTTGCGCGCACTGGCTCGCATCGTTCGCGACTGATCGCGCGTGGATCGCACTCGAACTGTGGCAAACCGGCAGCGACGATCTTCAGATCGACGCGTTGCGAATGATTTCAAATGCGAGCGGCTTGCCCCTGGTCGCGGCAGGTGGCGTGCTGATGCATACGCGCTCGCGCAAGCCGCTCCAGGACACGATGACCGCCATCGGCCTCGTCAAACCGCTCTCGGCCTGCGGCCACGCGCTCGAGGCGAATGCGGAGCGGCACATGCGCACGCGCCAGCGGCTCGGCAAACTGTATCCGCGCGATACCCTCGAAGAAACGCTGCGTATCGCCGCGCTATGCCATTTTTCGCTCGACGATCTCGCCTACGAGTACCCTCAGGAACTGGTGCCCGCCGGCGAGTCGCCGTCGAGCCATCTGCGCAAGCTGGTCATGGCCGGTGCAACGGAGCGCTGGCCGGGCGGCATGGACCTGAAGCGCATCCAGCAGATCGAGACTGAGCTGGCATTGATCGCCGATCTGAAATACGAGAAGTATTTTCTGACGGTGCACGATATCGTGAGTTTTGCCCGCTCGCGAAACATCCTGTGCCAGGGACGAGGGTCGGCGGCGAACTCGATCGTCTGTTACTGCCTGCACGTGACCGAGATCGATCCGGTGCGGATGAACATGCTGATCGAGCGATTCATCTCGCGCGCCCGCAAGGAGCCGCCCGATATCGACGTCGACTTCGAGCATCAGCGCCGCGAAGAGGTGATTCAATATATCTACACGAAATACGGGCGTCATCGGGCCGCGCTGACGGCATCGCTGATCACGTATCACACGCGCAGCGCATTGAAGGACGTCGGCAAGGCGCTGGGCCTCGAGGTGTCGTTGATCGAGCGGATCAGCAAGTCGCAGCAATGGTGGGACGGTCCGGATGCGGTCGCGCGATATCTGGCCGAAGCGGGCTTCGACGCCCACTCGCACATCACGCAGCGTCTGATTCAACTGACCCAGGAGTTGCGCAATTTTCCGCGTCACCTGTCGCAACATGTCGGCGGCTTCGTGATCGCGAAAGACAAGCTGTCGCGGCTCGTGCCGATCGAAAACGCGACGATGAAAGACCGCAGCGTGATCGAATGGGACAAGGACGATATCGATGCGCTCAAGCTGCTGAAAGTCGACGTGCTCGCGCTCGGCATGTTGTCGGCGATTCGGCGCGCGCTGGAATTCGTCGCGTTAAGACGCGGCTTTCCGACATTCAGGGTGCAGGATATTCCGCGCGAGGATCGCGCCGTCTATGAGATGTGCGGCCATGCCGACACGATCGGCGTGTTCCAGATCGAATCGCGCGCTCAGCAAAGCATGCTGCCGCGCCTGAAACCGAACAAGTACTACGATCTCGTGATCGAAGTGGCGATCGTGCGGCCAGGGCCGATTCAGGGCGGCATGGTGCATCCTTATCTGCGCCGCAAGCAGGGCCTCGAACCGATCGACTACGCGAAAGACGAGTTGCGGCCCGTGCTCGAACGCACGCTCGGCGTGCCGATTTTCCAGGAGCAGGTCATGCACCTGGCGATGGTTGCGGCGAAATATACCGGGGAACAGGCCGATCAGTTGCGCCGCGCGATGGCCGCATGGCGGCGCAGCGGCAACCTCGCGAAGTATCAGAAGGATTTGAGCGACCGCATGCTCGAGCGCGGCTACGAGCAGGAATTTATCGACCGCATCTGCAACCAGATCGAGGGTTTCGGCGAGTATGGTTTTCCGGAGAGTCATGCGGCGAGCTTCGCGTTGCTCGTCTATCTCAGCGCGTGGCTGAAGCGCTATGAGCCGGCTGCTTTCCTGGCCGGTTTGCTGAACAGCCAGCCGTTGGGATTTTATTCGCCGTCGCAACTCGTGCAGGATGCGAAGCGACACGGCGTCAAGGTATTGCCGCCCGACGTGACGCTGAGCGACTGGGAGTCGACATTCGAGCGGCCCGATGAGCAAGGGCGGCGGCTTTCCCCGGACGAGACCTGCTTGCATCGTCAGTACGCCGTACTGTCCGCGCAGCAGTTGCGCGATCTGTCTTTGCGGCGCCTGACGGTGAACCGGACGATCCGGCGCGCGGCAAAGCGCTTGACCGCTCGCGTGTTTCAACCGTCGAACACATATGGCGCGCGCGGCCCGGCGGTGCGCATCGGCATGCAGCTGATCAAGGGACTCGCGCAAGGGGCCGCCGAGCGCATCATGGCCGCCCGCCACGACGCGCCGTTTACCGACGTCGACGATCTGGCGCGGCGCGCGGCCTTGACGCGGCGCGATCTCGAAGCACTGGCGGCGGCCAATGCGCTCGTCAGTATCGCGGGCCATCGGCGCGAGGCGTGGTGGGCCGTGACCGCGCAGCACACGGTGCCGAAGCTGCTGCGCGATGCGCCGATCGCCGAAGCGCCGCTGGCGTTGCCGCGCGCAACGGAAAGCCGCGAGATCGTCGACGATTACGGCAGCCTCGGACTCACGCTCAATCGTCATCCGCTCGCGCTGCTGCGTGCGCGCCTCGCGCAGCAGCGCTTTCGCACGGCGGCCGAACTTGCCGCATGCCGGCACGGCGCGCTGGCGCGAGCGTGCGGCATCGTCACCGTGCGGCAGCGGCCGGGCACGGCAAACGGCACGGTGTTCGTTTCTATCGAAGACGAGACCGGTTCGATCAACGTGATCGTCTGGCCGTCGCTGGTGGAAAAGCAGCGCAAGGCGTTGCTGGGTTCATCGCTGCTGGCGGTCTACGGCGTCTTGCAACGCGACGACGGCGTCCTCACGGGCGGGGCCAATGCCGCCAACATGGGCAGTGATGGCAATGTGATGAGCGCCAACCGTACTGGCCGGGAGAAAAAGAACAATCGCGGAGAGGTGGTCCATCTCGTCGCCCATCGTCTGGAGGATTACAGCGAGTGGCTTGGCGAGCTGGCCACGACGAGCCGCGATTTTCATTGAGGGCCGCGCTCAGGGCGGGCCTATTCGACCGTATCCTGACTCGCGTGTTGACCCGATATCAGACGGGTGTCTCGCCGCGCCAGGGAAACGCGGCCAGCACGTGCCGAATTGCCGTGTCGAACGGGGTGCGGCGGCCTATCCCGAGCGCCTCGAGGCGGTCCGAAGCCAGATGGCAATTATGCGGACGAGGCGTCGCATCGGTGGGGGTGGATTGCGGCGTCAGGTGCGCATCGAGTCGCAATGCTTCGGCGAGGCGCAAGGCGATCTCATACTTGCTCATCGGTTCGTCGCCCGACCATTGCACGATGCCGCTGATCGCTGTGCCGTGCGCATGTCGTTCGAGCATTTGCCGGATCACGTAGGCGACGTCCGGCGTGAAGGTCGGATAGCGGATCGCCCACGCGTCCATCAGGGCGGGCTTGCCGTCCGATGCCGCCGATGCGGCAATCGCCGGCACGAGACTCGTCACCGCCGATTCCGCCCAGCTGACGATCGGACCATACAGCAGCGGCAAACGCAGCACGCAGCCGCGGTCGGTGGTCCCGGTCAGCGCGCGCTCGCCTTCGAGCTTGCTCCATCCGTACGCGTTGAGCGGCGCAGGCGCGGCGTCGTGCCGATAGGGCGGATGGGTGCCGTCGAACACGTAGTCGGTAGAGATCGACAGCGTCCACGCGCCGCGCCGGTGCGCCGCCGCGGCGAGCGTGCGCACCGCATCGACATTCAGCGCGCGCGCGAGCGCCGGATTGTGCTCGCATACATCCGGGCGGCGCTCGGCTGCGGCTATCACGAGCGCGTCCGGGGCTTCGCGCTCGACGAACTGCTCGACCGCCTGTGCGTCGCGAATATCCAGTGCGACGGTATTGGAAGCCGGCCGGCTGAACGCCGTGGCAACGACCTGCCAGCCGGCTTGTTGCGCCAGTTCGTCGACGAGCGCGCGGCCGACCAGCCCGGAGGCGCCAATAACGGCAACTTTGAACATGATGTGAATCCGCCTAGTGGGCTGCGCCGCCGGTTGCCGTCACGTTCGAGACGGCGGTGACCGTGTAGCCGGCTTCGTCGATGGCGGCCTTCAACGCGTCGACCGGCTGCGCCGAGTCGACCACCACGCGGCCGGACGCCAGATCCACCTGAACCTGCGCGGCTGCATCGTGTGCACGAATGGCGTTCGTGACTGCGGTGGCGCAGTGCTGGCAGCTCATGCCCTCTACCTTCAATTCGGTCGTCATCGGAATTGCCTCGGGAAAATCAGAATAGGAGAACTGGATTATGCCTGCCGATCCGCACTTGAGTGGCTGGACCTTCCCATCATGGGAAGATGTACGATCGACGGATACCCTGGAGAAAACGGTCATGAATATCGGTGAAGCGGCCCGCACGTCGGGCGTCACGGCGAAGATGATTCGCTATTACGAAAGCGTGGGTTTGTTGACGGCGAAGTCGCGCACGAGCGCCGGTTATCGCGTATACGGTCCGCAGGAAGTCCATTCGCTGCGCTTCATCCGCCAGGCGCGTCGCCTGGGCTTTCTGGTCGAAGACATTCGCCGGCTGCTGGCGCTGTGGCACGATCGCTCGCGCGCGAGCGCCGAAGTGAAGCAGATCGCGTTGGAGCACGTCGCGGAACTCGACCGCCGGATCGCCGAACTCACCGATATGCGAGATACCCTCGCGCATCTCGCCGACCACTGCCACGGTGACGACCGGCCCGACTGTCCCATCATCGAACGCCTTGCCGACACCGATCTGGTGTCGGGGAAGGGTTGTAGCCCGATCCAACGCGGTTGAAGGAGCGGGTGCAACCCGAAGCGTAGATTTATCGCAACCGCAGGCAGTTTGCACCACATTAGTGCTTTGCAAGGTAGGCAGCATTTGAATTGACGCGAAACTCCCGCTGAATCCAATCAAATCAAGGGTTTTGCTGCACAGCGAGCGTGCACCATTCCAAAACGGAATGCACGCCATGCGGGCATTTCACTGGCGTGGTTGCACCATAGGGCTATAATTCGGGTTAACCCTTTTAAGGGAAATCCCTGATGTCAAACTTCACCGGGGATTCGATCTGGTCCTTGGAGAACATCATGTTTGCATACATTCTTGAAAAGCTGAGCACCTGGTTTGAAACCGCCGAACGCAACCGTCGCGAAGCCTACCTGGCATCGTCGTCGGACATTGTTCAGCTCGAACAGCGCATCCGTTCGCTGGAAACCAGCGGCTATTCGCTGTAAGTTTCATCCGCTTCGAGTTGGACCCGCCGGCGCATATTCCGCGGCGATTGCAGCACAGTGTTGAGCCCCGACAATTCGGGGCTTTGTCACATCTGGGCTTAAGAATTTCGTCGCGACAGGCGTTGGCGCACTATGCGTGGCGAATAATAGCTAGCTTCGCGACTGCCAGCGAGGTAAGGTAAAGCGTTCTCTGCGCAATCCGGCATTCTCAAATCACACCGGTCCGCCCATGTCTTCTATCAGGTCGCTTCAGTCCATCCTGTCCGTAGCCGCCGCGGCTTTGCTGACGACGGTTTGCGCCGTGTCGCACGCATTCGCCACGCCGGACAACGCGCGCAGGCCAGTCATCCTCGACTCGCAGGGCGGCATCAACGATGGGCAGAGCGGCACGGTGATGCGCACCGGGCCGACATCATGGCAGCCGATCGTTGGCGCGCAGCCAATGGCCGCGCCGGCCGAATTGGCGCCGCCGGATTCGTCGACACCGATCATCGTCGCACCGTATATTCAATTGCCCGCGGGCGGCAGCTCGCGGCCGCCGCTGCCTCGTCCGGTACCGCGTCCGCAATAAGCGCCTGCGGCGCGTTTTCTTCCTGCGCCTGGTCCCATCCCCTTGCTGTTTCCACGCCCGGTGAACGCTTTGCCGGGCTCTCGCGCGTCCACGCGTTTTCCCGGCTCGCCGGCGCGACGCGTATTCGCCGGATGGGTTGATGCCCGCCGACGGCCCGGCGACCTCGCTGCGCGCGCTGGCATCGTTCGATGACCGGCTGGATCCGAAGAAGATCGATCTGAACGCTACCTATACGAACGACTTCGCGCGTCGGGCAGCGGCACAATTAAAGTAAGCGCGAATCTGGATGCGCGTGCCGGTCGCCCGGCGGCCGTGCGCGACAAACCTCAGTCGCCGCGATACTCGACCTTGAACCCGGCAGCGTTGTCCTCGCCGAGCGCCTTGACGAGCCAGGGCATCTGGTCCTTCAGCATTTTCGCCAGCGTATACGGTGGGTTCAGAATGAACATGCCGCTGCCGAAAAGGCCAAAGCCGTCCTCGGGCGGATGGCTGACCGTCAAGCTGACGTGTAGCCAGTTGCGCTCCTGCAGCTTCTTCAACTGATCGGGAAACCGCTGCGATTCCGGGCGCCTTACCTGCGGATACCAGACCGCATAGGTGCCGGTCGGAAAGCGCTTCAGGCTCTCTTCGACACAACGCAGCGTGCGCGTGTAGTCGCGCTTGTCCTCGTACGACGGATCGAGCAGCACCAGCGCGCGGCGCGGCGCAGGCGGCAGCAATGCGAGAATGCCGTCAAAGCCGTCGCCCGCGTAGAGCATCGCCCGGCGGCCCGCATCGCGGAAATTGTGGCGCAGCACGTCGATTTCGGTGGTGTGCAGTTCGAACAGACGCATGCGGTCCTGTTCGCGCAACTGCCGCCACGCGATATACGGCGAGCCTGGATAAAAGCGCAACTGCCCATCAGGATTGAGCGCGCTGACTTCTTCGACGTAGTCGGCGAAGAGCGGCGGCAGATCGTTGCGCTCCCACAGCCTGGCGATGCCGGTCTGGAATTCGCCGGTCTTGGTCGCGTAGCCTTCTTTCAGCGAATAGACGCCGGCGCCCGCATGCGTGTCGATATACCAGTAGGCTTTGTCCTTCTGGCCGAGGTAGCGCAATAGCTGCAACACGACGGCGTGTTTGAGAACGTCGGCATGATTGCCTGCATGAAAGGCGTGGCGGTAGCTGAGCATGATGAGGAAACGCTGAAAGAGGGCATGCCGGTCCAGGGCGGATTCGGCGGTGCGGGTGCAATGCGGCGGCATAGGCGGGCAAGCGGCGCCGGTGTGCAGCGCGGTCGCGTATTGTACGCGACGCCGCGCTGCGGGTTGGGTAAGTTCCGCCTGACACGGCCCCGCTGCCGCCGGGCCATGTCACGCGTTGCGGCGCGAATCCGTTCAGTCGTAGGCGTCGCCGACGATTTCCTCGATCCGCTGCCTGATCTCCGGCGTGATTCGCGCGGCCACCTCGGCGGACTTCATGTTCTCGCCGATCTGTTCGACCCGTGACGCGCCCGTGATTACCGTGCTGACGTTCGGATTCTTCAGAATCCAGGCAATCGCGAGTTGCCCGATCGTGCAGTCCAACTCGTCAGCCACCGCGCCGAGTTTGCCGACGACGGAGTTTTTGCCCGCGTCGGTGACCTGTTTGCGCAGCCAGTCGTAGCCTTGCAGCTGCGCGCGGCTATCCGCCGGTACGCCGTCGCGGTACTTGCCGGTGAGCAGGCCGGACGCGAGCGGGCTCCAGGTGGTCAGGCCGAGGCCGATATCCTCGTAAAGCCGCTTGTACTCCTGCTCGACGCGTTTGCGGTGGAACAGGTTGTACTGCGGCTGCTCCATGACCGGCTTGTGCAGATGGTGCCGCTGCGCAATCTCGTAAGCGGCACGGATCTCGTCGGCGCTCCATTCGGAGGTGCCCCAGTACAGCGCCTTGCCGCGCGCGATCATGTCGCTCATCGCCCAGACGGTTTCCTCGATGGGCGTGTTCGGATCGGGGCGATGGCAGAACACCAGATCCACGTAGTCGAGTTGCAGACGCTTGAGCGACGCGTCGACCGCGTTCAGCAGATATTTACGGTTCAGCGTGTGGTACTGGTTCGGTGCTTCCGTGAGCCCCCAGAAGAATTTCGTGGACACCACGTAGCTCACGCGCGGCCATGCCAGTTCCTTCAGCGCCTGGCCCATGATTTCCTCGGATTGGCCGCCTGCGTAGACCTCGGCGTTGTCGAAAAAGTTGACTCCCGCGTCGCGCGCGGCCGCCAGCGACTCGCGCGCCGCGCGATGATCCACCTGGTTGCCGTAAGTGACCCATGAGCCGATGGACAGTTCGCTGACTTGCAGGCCCGAGCGGCCCAGACGTCGATAATTCATGCATGTCTCCTTGTGGGTGATGCTGCCGGAATTGCACCGGAAACATCCAGTTTAAAGAGATACAGCGCGATGTGCGTTTTACCTATGGAGTTCACAGGGTTCATGCACAATAGCAGCGTTGGCCGCAATGCAGCATTCGGCCGAACGGCCTATGTCGTTCGGCTGACTGCACGTCGTTTGCGGCTTGTGGTCTCATTGCTCATCTACTGCATGGAGGTTCTGGATGTCGTCTCTGAACACGAATCTGAACGGCAAGGTCGCCGTGGTTACCGGCGCGGCAAGCGGCATCGGCAAGCAGATCGCACTGACTCTTTCCGCGGCGGGCGCGGCGGTCGCGATCGCCGACCTGAACCAGGATGGCGCAAACGCCGTCGCGGGAGAAATCACGAAAGGCGGTGGTAAGGCAATCGGCGTGGCGATGGACGTCACGAGCGAGGAGGCCGTCAATCAGGGCATCGACAAGATCGCGGCGCAACTCGGCTCGATCGACATTCTCATTTCCAACGCCGGCATTCAGATCGTCAATCCGATCGAAAACTATTCGTTCTCGGACTGGAAGAAGATGCAGGCGATTCACGTGGACGGCGCCTTCCTCACCACGAAGGCCGCGCTCAAGCACATGTACAAGGACGATCGCGGCGGCATTGTGATCTACATGGGGTCGGTCCATTCGCATGAAGCGTCGCCGCTGAAGTCCGCCTATGTGACGGCCAAGCATGCGCTGCTAGGGCTCGCGCGCGTGCTGGCCAAGGAAGGCGCGAAGCACAATGTGCGCTCGCACGTGGTGTGTCCGGGTTTCGTGCGCACGCCGCTCGTCGACAAGCAGATTCCCGAGCAGTCCAAGGAACTTGGCATCAGCGAGGAAGAGGTCGTCAAGCGCGTGATGCTGGGCGGCACGGTCGACGGCATCTTCACCACGGTCGAAGACGTCGCGCAGACAGTGCTGTTCCTGTCCACCTTCCCGACGGCGGCGCTGACCGGCCAGTCCTTTATCGTGAGCCACGGCTGGTATATGCAATAAGGAGGCGCCCATGGCTCAACGCGATCTCAAGCGGGCGCGCGTGGGTGCGCCCGGCGACGGGGAGGGCGACGGCGCCGGTTCGGCCGCCGCAGCCCACCCCGGCCGGCGCATCCATTTGCCCAACTACGAAACCGTCGCGCTGATGCTGCAGGGCGGCGGTGCGTTGGGCGCGTATCAGGCAGGTGTCTTTCAGGGGCTTGACGAGGCGGGCATCGAACCCAACTGGCTGGCGGGCATTTCGATTGGCGCGTTGAATACGGCCATCATTGCCGGCAATCCGCGGGAGAAGCGGGTCGAGCGGCTGTTGCAGTTCTGGGAAACCATCTGCCAACCGGCGTTCGGGCCGCCATTGCCGGCTTTCATCGAGCATGCGCTCTTCAATTCAAGCGATGCGGTGCGCAAGGCCTTTACGGCGACCCAGGCGCTAGGCGCGCTCGTCGAAGGGCAAAAGGGCTTTTTCGTGCCGCGGTTTCCGCCGCCTTTGCCCACGGTGTCAGGGCCGCCGCAACTGGCCAGCTATTACGACACTGCACCGTTGAAGGCCACGCTCGAGGCCCTCTGCGATTTCGACCGCATCAATTCGCGTGAAATGCGCGTGTCGGTGGGCGCGGTCAATTGCGGCACGGGCAATTTCGCGTACTTCGACAATACGCACACCACGCTTCGGCCCGAGCATTTCATGGCGTCAGGTGCGTTGCCGCCAGGCTTCGCGGCAGTTGAAATCGACGGCCAGTTTTACTGGGACGGCGGCCTGATGTCGAATACGCCGCTCTACGAAGTGATCCAGACCACGCCGCGTCGCGACACGCTCGCGTTCCAGGTCGATCTGTGGAGCGCGATCGGACCGGTGCCGGACAACCTCACGGATGTTCAGGGCCGCATGAAAGACATCCAGTATTCGAGCCGTACGCGTCTCGTGACCGACATGCTGCAGCGCTCGCAGCGTTTCCGGCACGTGCTGCGCGAGGTGCTGGAGCGCGTGCCGTCCGATCAACGTGACGACCCGTGGTGCAAGCTGGCCGAAGACCTCGCGTGTTCGAAGCGCTACAACGTGATCCATCTCATCTACCGGCACAAGGAATACGAGGGGCACTACAAGGACTTCCAGTTCGGCCTCTCGACCATGCGCGAGCACTGGCAAAGCGGACTGGACGACATTCGCCATTCGCTCGAGCATCCCGACTGGCTCGACATGCCCGATAACGACGCGGGTTTCGTCACGCACGATATCCATCGTGATTCGCGCTGACAGGACTACAACGAACGTTCAGGCAATAAAAAACGGCGCCCATTCAGAAAGAGCGCCGTTTCTCTCAGCAGTTCCAGCGGAGCGCGCGATCAGGACACGCGCTCCGGCTTGCTTTACTTCAACACGTGAGCAATCGCGTTAGCCACCGCGTCGAGGTTGCGCGTGTTCAGCGCAGCCACGCAGATGCGGCCCGTGCTCACCGCGTAGATGCCGAACTCTTCGCGCAGACGGTCCACTTGCGGCGCCGTCAGACCCGAGTACGAGAACATGCCGCGCTGTGCGTTCACGAAGCTGAAGTCGCGATCCACGCCGCTTGCCTTCAGGCGTTCGACCAGGCCATTGCGCATCGCGCGAATACGGTCGCGCATTTCTGCCAGTTCCGTTTCCCACGTGGTGCGCAGGTCGGGCGAGGCGAGCACTGCCGCGACCACCGAGCCGCCGTGCGTCGGCGGGTTCGAGTAGTTCGTGCGGATCACGCGCTTCAGTTGCGACAGCACGCGTGCTGCCTCTTCCTTGCTTGCCGTGATGATCGACAGCGCGCCGATACGCTCGCCATACAGCGAGAACGACTTCGAGAACGACGACGACACGAACACGTTCAGTTCCGAGGCCGCGAACAGACGCACGGCTGCGGCGTCCGCTTCGATGTTGTCGCCGAAACCCTGGTAGGCGATGTCGAGGAACGGCACCAGATTGCGCGCCTTCACGACTTCGACCACCTGCTTCCATTGATCGACGGTGAGGTCGACGCCGGTCGGGTTGTGGCAGCAGGCGTGCAGCACGACGACGGTGCCCGCGGCATAGCTGTTCAGCGCGCTCAGCATGCCCTCGAAATTCACGCCATGCGTGTGCGCGTCATAGTACGGATACGACACGACTTCGAAACCTGCGCCTTCGAACAGCGCACGGTGGTTTTCCCAGCTCGGATCGCTGATTGCGACCTTGGCCGTCGGGTTCACGCGCTTCAGGAAGTCCGCACCGATCTTCAGCGCGCCCGTGCCGCCCAGTGCCTGCGCCGTGACGACGCGGCCCGCCGCGATCAGCGACGAGTCGTTGCCGAGCAGCAGCTTCTGCACGGCCGCATCGTAAGCCGCGATGCCTTCGATCGGCAGATAGCCGCGCGGCAGCGCCGCGTCGACGCGGGCTTTTTCGGCTTCACGCACGGCGCGCAGCAGCGGAATTTTGCCTTCTTCGTTGAAGTACACGCCCACGCCAAGGTTGACCTTGGTGGCACGCGTATCGGCGTTAAAGGCTTCGTTCAGGCCCAGAATCGGGTCGCGGGGAGCAAGTTCGACGGCGGAGAACAGAGACATGATGGGTGGGCAGCAGTAGTGAAAAGAGGGCGGCTCGGAGTGCGAACGGCCGGACCTGAGGCGTCTGATGCAAAACGCGGACAGGCGGCGGACAGCGGCAAGCGAGCGCAACGTGGCATTGTAACGAATCCGCGCGCGTTTTTCGGGCGACTAGGCTCGCGGCAGGAAATTATTTGCTTGAAAAACAGGCACGCGGGCGTCATGTGACATCAACGGATCTGCCGGGGCGCCGCCCGGCGAGGGCAGTCAGACGGTTATCGGCCCACGGCGTGAAGGCTCTTCGTAGCAGCCGCCCACATGTGACTGGAAGGCCACCAATCTTTCAGGTGGAGGGGCGTCACATGAGGTGCCGCCGAACGCCCGCCAACCCGCCCGCGGCTTTCCGAACCCTACGCAGACCCGCTCGATCCGCGTTTCCCGCAACCCGTTAGAATGGTCCTTTGCCCAAGGCCCGGTGCCGTCCCCATGTCCGAACAACATCTGACTGAAGCCGAAGACACGCTCGACGAATCCAGATTCGTCACGTTCGAAGGCTCGCCGTTTCAGCTCTACCAGCCGTACCCGCCCGCCGGCGACCAGCCCACGGCAATCGACACGCTCGTCGAAGGCGTCGAGGACGGCCTCGCGTTCCAGACGCTGCTCGGCGTGACCGGCTCCGGCAAAACCTTCACGATGGCCAACACGATCGCGCGGCTCGGCCGGCCGGCGATCGTGTTTGCGCCGAACAAGACGCTCGCCGCGCAGCTTTACTCGGAGTTCCGCGAGTTCTTTCCGCGCAACGCGGTCGAGTACTTCGTCTCGTACTACGACTACTACCAGCCTGAAGCGTACGTGCCGCAGCGCGACCTGTTCATCGAGAAAGACTCCTCGATCAACGAGCACATCGAGCAGATGCGGCTGTCGGCCACCAAGAGCCTGATGGAGCGGCGCGACGTGGTGATCGTCGGCACGGTGTCGGCCATTTACGGTATCGGCAATCCGTCCGAGTATCACAAGATGATTCTGACGCTGCGTACGGGCGACAAGCTCGGCCAGCGCGACATCATCGCGCGGCTGATCGCGATGCAGTACAACCGCAACGAAGCCGATTTCCAGCGCGGCTCGTTCCGCGTGCGCGGCGACACGATCGATATCTTCCCGGCCGAACATGCCGAAATGGCGGTGCGCATCGAATTGTTCGACGACGAAATCGAAACGCTGCAACTGTTCGATCCGCTCACCGGCCGCGTGCGGCAGAAGATTCCTCGCTTCACCGTGTATCCGTCGTCGCACTATGTGACGCCGCGCGACACGGTCGTGCGTGCGGTCGAAACGATCAAGAGCGAATTGCGCGAGCGGCTGGAGTTCTTCTATAGCGACGGCAAGCTCGTCGAAGCGCAGCGGCTCGAACAGCGCACCCGCTTCGACCTGGAAATGTTGCAGGAACTGGGTTTCTGCAAGGGCATCGAGAACTACTCGCGGCACTTCTCCGGCGCTGCACCGGGTGAGCCGCCGCCGACTCTGGTCGATTACCTGCCGCCCGACGCCATCATGATGCTCGACGAGTCGCACGTGCTGATCGGGCAGTTGAACGGTATGTACAACGGTGACCGGGCGCGCAAGGAAAATCTGGTCGACTACGGTTTCCGCCTGCCCTCGGCGCTGGATAACCGGCCGCTCAAGTTCAACGAGTTCGAGCGCAAGATGCGCCAGGTCGTGTTCGTGTCCGCCACGCCAGCGGATTACGAGAAGAAAACGGCCGGACAGGTCGCCGAGCAGCTGGTGCGTCCGACCGGCCTCGTCGATCCGGAAATCGAGGTGCGTCCGGCGCGCAGCCAGGTCGACGACGTGCTGGGCGAGATCAACGAGCGCGTCAAGGTGGGCGATCGGGTGCTGGTCACGGTGCTGACCAAGCGGATGGCCGAGCAGTTGACCGAGTTTCTGGCCGACCACGGTGTCAAGGTGCGCTATCTGCATAGTGACATCGACACGGTGGAGCGGGTCGAGATCATCCGCGATCTGCGGCTGGGCACCTTCGACGTGCTGGTCGGGATCAACCTGCTGCGCGAAGGGCTGGATATTCCAGAGGTGTCGCTCGTCGCGATTCTCGACGCCGACAAGGAAGGTTTTCTGCGCGCCGAGCGCTCGCTGATCCAGACCATCGGCCGGGCAGCGCGCAATGTGAACGGCAAGGCGATCCTGTACGCGGACAAGGTGACGGACTCGATGCGCCGCGCGATCGACGAAACCGAGCGGCGGCGCGCCAAGCAAATTGCCTTCAACCTCGCGAACGGCATTACGCCGCGCGGGGTGGTCAAGCGTATTCGCGACATCATCGACGGTGTGTACAACGTCGACGACGCGCGCGCCGAACTCAAGGAGCAGCAAACGCGCGCGAAATTCGAGGACATGTCCGAGAAGCAGCTTGCCAAGGAACTGAAGCGTCTCGAAAAGCAGATGATGGAACACGCAAAGAACCTCGAGTTCGAAAAGGCCGCGCAGACTCGCGATCAACTGGCGCTGTTGCGCCAGCGTGTGTTCGGCGCGAATGTCGGCGATCACGTGTCCGGCGTCGAATAAGGCCTCTTTTCACCCGGGGCGCGGCAACCTGCCGCGCCCTGTCAAGTTTCAGCGACACATCCCTCCCAGCTGCCCCGCCGTTTCCCGATCCGCGCTTTCTTAAAGCAGCCTTAAGGCCCTGTTGCGACAAGGCTTTGCGAATGTCGATATTTGTTCTCGCTGGCGATCAATGATAAACTCGCCCAATATTGAGAATGGTTCGCATTTAAGGTTTTTGTATGCGATTGCACCCGGCCGGTCGATTGCCTGCCGAAAGGCGAGGGCCATCGCATCAGGCTCGCCGACGCGCTGTTCCAATGGATTCGATTCCAGTCTGATAAAAACAAGGAGTTTCAATGCGGATTTCTTCATTTGTGCGCGGCGGTGCAGTCGCGGTGGCCGCACTGGCGGCTTTGTCGGCGACGGCTGCGGAATACCCCATCGGCAAGCAACAAATTCAGGGTGGCATGGAAATCGGCGCGGTGTACCTGCAGCCAATCACCATGGAACCGGAAGGCATGATGCGCAAGGCGTCGGATTCGGACATCCACCTCGAAGCGGATATCCACGCCGTCAAGAACAATCCGACCGGTTTCGCCGAAGGCGACTGGATGCCGTATCTGCAAATTCGCTACGAGTTGACGAAAGCCGGTTCGAATCAGGCGCAAAAGGGCGACCTGATGGCGATGGTCGCCAACGACGGCCCGCACTACGGCGACAACGTCAAGCTGCAAGGCCCGGGCAAGTATCACCTGAAGCTGATCGTCGAACCGCCGATGCAGACTGGCCACATGGCTTTCGGCCGCCACGTCGACAAGGAAACCGGCGTGGGCCCGTGGTTCAAGCCGTTCACGCTCGACTATGACTTCACCTTTGCCGGTATCGGCAAGAAGGGCGGTTACTGATCTGCCGATCGTGGTGGATTACCCGCCAGTCACGCCGTCAGGCCGCGCTCGAGCGCGGCGCCGGGCGGCGACGGTTGGGCGAATGAGTGAATGCAGCAGGCGGGGCGCCGATGATCAATATCGGCCCCGCGTTTTCCGGAAAGGCTAATGAGAATTGACCGAAAGATCGCGATGCTCGCCGCTACGGCGTTGCTTGCGGGCGCGGCCCACGCAGCGGACCTGCCGACCTTCAAGCTGGAAATGAACGACGGCAAGCTGACTCCGGCGCGCATCGAAGTGCCGGCGGGGCAGCGCATCAAGATCGAAGTGCGCAATACCGGCAAAGGCGCTGCCGAATTCGAAAGCGTGCAGTTGCGTAAAGAGAAGGTGTTGGCGCCGGGCGCGGATTCGTTCGTCGTGATTGCTCCGCTGGAGCCGGGCGAATACAAGTTTTTCGACGATTTCCACCAGCAGGCGCAGGGTGTGATCGTCGCGAAGTGATGGCCTGGGAATGCAGGCGCGCGGCTACGGGGCGTGCCGCATTCGTTTCAGGCAGTGAGCGCTAGAAGGAAAGAAGGGAGAGCTTGGATGGGTCAGATTCTGTTCATCGTGTGGCGGGAAAGCG
>NZ_NPIH01000198.1 GCF_012275575.1 Paraburkholderia sp. SG-MS1
GAAAACTGTCGATCGACAACGGCGGACGTGTCGGGTGCAAGCGTCTGGGATGAGGGGGGGACGGATCGGGTGCTGCTGCATGTTGCGGGCGGAGCACTCATCGGCGGGCTCGGTGGTGGAGGCATAGGGAGTGCGGCAGCAGGCGCGGCGGGCGCTGGATTTGCATCGGCGTTTGCGGGCAAGCTGAACGGTCTTGCAGACCAGATTGGCGACGCAACGGGCTCGATGACGCTGGGCAATGTGGTGTCGAACGTGCTGGCGGGAGCTGGAGGCGCGCTGGTGGGTGGGAGTGCGGGGGCGTTCACGGCGGCGAATGCCGATCTGTACAACCGGAGCACGGGCAACGGCGATGGCAAGGGCGGCACGGGGAGCGACTTCCTGGATCGTCTGGGCGATGCGCTCGTATCCACGGCGACAGATCCGCTGGGCGCGTTGAATCATGCACTGAACAGCATCATTCCGTCACCTGCGGGTCAGAATCCTTCGGCCGATCCGAATCCGTTGGTGCAGGCGAACGATAATGGCAATCCGCCTGCGACAGGCGGGGCGGTGGTGACGCCGCCGACGATGATTTGCACACCCAATGCGGGTTGTGTAACGACGCCTGCTATTGCGACGCCGGGAACGCCGGGGTATGGAGCCGGTAATACGACGCTCAATAGCGGGAATGATGATGGTGAGGGGCAAGCTGCGAATAGCGGAGCTTCTAACATTGCAAATTACCCCTCGTTGAAGGGACAGCTTGCGGATGAGAACCTTGCGAATATTGCGGCTTCTGATTCAAGACTAGCTACAGCGCTTGACGGAAGCGGGAAGAGCAACCCAAACTTCTCCATTGGTAGTGGCACCGCGGCTGAAGCTGACCAACTAGGAAAACTCTGGGTTGGAGACGGGGCAAAGATGACCAGCGATGGCTCTGGATGGATCAGTGCAGACGGGACTCGGGTTTACCGAATGCCTAACGAAAAGGACTCACCTTATGCGACGACTGGCACACAAGCAAACTTTGAAACCTACACGATTAATGCAATAACCGGGCAACGTGCGAAAATAGGTAACGGCCACTTGAATGTGACCAACTGAGGAACGGCTAATGCATGCAGTTGTAAAATCAATTTCGTGTGATGAGTTCGATCTAGGCGCATTTGTACCAGAGGATCGATCTTGCTTCTGTTTGAATCTTCACCTTCGAATTGGGCTGGCAGAAAGTTCAGGTGCCGACGATTTCGAGCTTTGCGTATGCACGCCAGAGTGGCTAGGCCAGACCGTATGGGAACCTCGTTGGGGACGCCATTTGCTTATCGTTCGCGAGTACAGCTTGCCGTCCATTGAGGAGCATATTCGAACCTATGTTGCTCAATGCGATGGAAACGACTGGAGCGCAATCGCAATCAAACTGGCCAGGATCTTTGTCTGGGAGTTTGAGGATTATCAAACTTGAAACGACAGCAAACCCAGCCCAAGGCTGGGTTTGCTGTTTGCGGGGTTGTTCAGTCTGGGGTGATGACGAGCCTGCCGAACTGGACCTCGATTCTCACGCGCTGTCCGGGCGGGAAGCCGGCCTGCTCAAGCCACTTGCCGGCAATGCGCAGCTAGGGGAAGAACGTAGGCGTTCGCCAGTCCCTACCGGGTTTGGGTGAGGGTCGCCAGCGCATGAGTTGCTGGACGGTGGCGTGGCGCTCGGGATGAGCGTGCAATGCATTAAGATTGGCGTCAGCCATAGTCAACTCCTTCGGTGAGTTGGTTGTGGTTATCTTCTGGACCTGACCCATTCGCAGAACCAAACCAAAGCCAATTGGTTTAGCCAAGCATTGGGTTTCGATCAGAGCAACTGGCAGGATCTTGCTAAACAGTTGTACTTTGATCCTGCGACGGCCATACCGACGAAGGCTACCCAGTATGAGCAAACCTACGAACAGGTCATTTCGATCACGGGAGCCAACGGAAAGACAATTGACACAACCTTCGTATTCATGAAGGACAATTCCGGCACAGTTCGCCTTGTAACTGGTATTCCTGCAAAAAAATGAATGTGATGAAAGAGAACGATAGTTTTCAGTTGTCTAAGCCGATTGAAGCGGAAATTATTGGCGAACATACTGCGGTGACTCTCCCGTCCGGGATGGCTGTCACTGTTGTTTTAGTCTTTGGTGATCCTGCATCGCCCGAAGCATATGAGGTTGAAGCGTATTTGCCTGAAATCGATGCATACGCCCTTGGCACAATCTCGGGAAAGGATATTTGAAGCAGCAACCCCGGCCTTGTGCCGGGTTTGCTGTTTGTAGCGCCGTTCAATCTGGCGTGATGACCCCAATCCTCTCGTACAGGCCAATAACAACGGCAAGCCGCCGGCACAGGCGGGGCAGTCGTGACGCCACCTGCGGTGGTTTGTACGCCCAATGCAGGCTGTGTCATGACGCCTGCTGTGGCGACGCCGGGAACGCCGGGGTATGCGCCCGGTAATGCGACGCTCAATAGCGGTGGGAACGATGACGGCAACGGACAGGCATCGAGTGGTGGCATGTCAGAGGGTGCTGCTAATGCTGTCAGCGGTCTAAATCTAAATAAATCGCTGGCGAGCCAGCAGCAACTCTCGGATCTGGCTGCAGGAAATGGCACCAATATCGCAGGCAGTGGAACAAGTGTTCCTTTGCGTGACGCTTCCCGTTTGGTATCTGAGTATGGGGGCCAGCCAAGTGATTGGAGTAAGGTTAGTAGCTCAAGCTATACAGCTGCCGATGGAACGCAGTTTGAAATCCACGCCTATCGCAACACGGCGACTGGTCAGGTTGTGGAGCCAAAGTCAATTCCCCTGAAATAAGGGTTTCTGAAATGAGCGAAATAGAGATTCGGGCGCGTCACCATCTTGTGGCGGTGGCGCAAGACATGCTGGATGGCAAGTTGTTCTTCCTCGAAGGCGCGGCTCAGGTGCTTGCCATTCGGAGCCAGTTGAGTGAAATAGCAGATCGTGACCCAGACTTCGATGTATTCGTGGTCATTCGATCGGAGACAGATCATCTTCCACTCGAAGAGCAGAGGCCGCTATGGTCGCCAGAGGCGCTTGCTCGTCTTGAACCAGAGCTTAAGAATGCAGAAGAATGGGCTGGATCATTTGCGCAGCAAGCGTGTAGGAACCTGATAGACCGATTTGGTAATCGGAAGACATGAAAAAACAAACAACAACAAACCCGGCGTGCCGGGTTTGCTGTTTGTAGCGTCGTTCAGTCTGGGGTGATGACAAGCCTGCCGTGGTGGACCTCGATCCTCACGCGTTGTCCGGGTTCGAAGCCGGCATGTTCCAGCCACTTGCCGGCAATGCGAAGCCAGGGAAAGAACGTGGGTGTACGCCAGTCCCTGCCGGGTTTCGGTGAGGGTCGCCAGCGCATGATCTGCTGGACGGTGGCGCGGCGCTCGGGATGAGCGTGCAATGCATTAAGATTGGCGTCAGCCATATCAACTCCCTGTCTGAGTTGGTTGTGGTCAGCGGGCCGTGAGTGTTTCCAGCACTCACGGCCCGCGCTTCTTTAACGGTTCTCTTCTTCAACTCGTCATGAGCCGGGTCATCTGCGAACGCTTGACCGGGCTGTCCATCAGGACGATCAGCGCTTGCTGATCCTCATCGGATACCCGCTGGCGCGCTGCGCGCGGCCTTGACGGGGTAAGCGTGCGAGGTCAGCGAAGCACCGTTAGCGCGTAACGAAGGCTTGCGCGGTCATGGAGCAGTGGTATGGATACGCCCTGTTCCGCCGGGTTTGCCGTCTCCCTGCGGGAGCCGTCAAACCCGGCGGGACGATGACGCCAGCAACCTTGACAGTCCTTGACAAAGGCCGGGCGCGTTACTGGCAAACTTGCATCTTTAGGCCAAAACCCGCGTCGGGGCAAAAAATTGCGGGCTCCGATCCGTGTCAGGTGAAAACCGGTTGCAACGCCTTGCTGCGTCAGGGGGAAACTGCCTTCGACAACGGCGGCCATGTCGGGAGTTGGCAGGTGGGATGAGGGTGGGACTAACAGAACAGCGCTGCACGTTGTTGGAGGCGCACTGGTTGCGGGTCTGGGTGGTGGAAGCATCGGGAGCGCGGCGCAAGGCGCGGCGGGAGCGGGCTTCGCGTCGGCGTTTGCGGGGAAACTGAACGGACTGGCTGATTCGATTGGCAATGCGACGGGGTCGATGCTCGCGGGCAATATCGTGTCGAATGTGCTGGCGGGTGCGGGCGGTGCACTGGTGGGTGGAAGTGCGGGTGCATTCACGGCGTCGAATGCAGACCTGTATAACCGGAGCACAGGCAACGGCGATGGCAACGGTGGCACGGGCAGCCAGTTGCTGGACTCGATCGCAGACCAGCTTGCGAGCGCAGGACGCGGCGCGGTGAATATGGCGAACCAGTTCGCGGCGCTGGTGAATGCGAATGGTGCTCAGGGTTCGTATGTGAACCCGGACGATCTGAATAGTCCGGGTGGGAACTCGAAGCCACCGGCGGCCGGTGGTTCGGCGGCGCTGGTTCCAGTATGTGCCGTTCCGCCGTTGTGTGCTGCCGTGCCAGTTGTAACGCCGGGAACGCCTGGATATGTGCCCGGTAACCTGTCGCGCGACACGACCAATACGAACGGCACTGTTGCGAAAACGCCGGACGTGAACGCTATCCTGTCGCAGCAGGCAGACACGATGCAGGCCGCACAAGCGGCGGGTCAGGCAGTGTCGCAAGGTATCGGTGCGTATGCGGATATGAAGCGCGACGAAGCGGCGGCGGCCTACAAGGCCGCGTCCGATCGCGGAGACAGCGAAGGCATGGCCGCAGCAGCGACTGATTACAACAACTGGAAAGAGGGTGGTGATTCGCGTGCTGAACTGCACGTTGCGGGCGGCGCGCTGATCGGTGGGCTCGGTGGCGGTAGCGCGTTCAGCACGATTGGAGGCGCTGCTGGCGCGGGCGTGGCGTCGAAGATGGCCGGTTCGCTGAACGATATCTCCAAGGGGGTAGCGTCAGCGACGGGATCGGATCTGATCGGCAATCTCGCGGCCAACATTGCAGCGGGCGTCGGTGGCGCTGTCGTCGGCGGTACGGCCGGCGCGGCGATGGCATCGAATGTGCAACTGTACAACCAGTCGATGGATGATGAGCGTGCGTTAACGGGCGACCTTGGAACGAAGTCTCCGTCTCTGTTCTCGCTGGCGCTGCAAGGCATTGCGAACGGCTTGAATGCGATTGTTGGCATGGGTGGGGGCAAGCCGCC
Organism: Paraburkholderia sp. SG-MS1; assembly: GCF_012275575.1. Lineage (GTDB taxonomy): Bacteria > Pseudomonadota > Gammaproteobacteria > Burkholderiales > Burkholderiaceae > Paraburkholderia. The sequence continues at coordinate 5,233 of NZ_NPIH01000198.1, forward strand.
TGCCGCGAGCCCCGGTGCGGTGCTGGTGGATTCCGTAATCGGGCAGGCAGCCGGTGCGGGATTGTCTTCCGGCAGTACGGCGGGTAATGCGACGCTTAATAGTGGGAACGGTGACGACGCAAACAGCGGCGATGGCGATAAGAATACGTTCTGGTCTTCAACAAAGGACAAGACGCCAGTTGAAAATGCCTACGGCCATTCGACGACACACGGTGACGAGTTCCCTGAGTATCAAAACTCGGTGCAATACGTTCAGGCAGCGCAGGACTTCGTGAACAATCCACCCGATGGGACGCTTACCAAGACACGACCCAATGGCGATACCTTGTATTACGATCCAGCGACGAACACGTTCGCATCAAAAACCAAAGACGGTGCGCCAAAGACGATGTTCAAACCGGCGGCTGGAATGGACTATTGGAATAAACAATGATGCAAGAGAAAGAAAGTCGCTTACCGTGCCCATGCTGTAAGAGCCTGACAATTGGTGTACGAGACGATTATGAAATCTGCCCTGTGTGCGGCTGGGAAGACGATCCAGTGCAATCAAGTGATCCCACATTCGCAGGGGGGGCCAATCAAAACAGCCTGAATGAGGCCCGTAAACATTGGCAGACAACGAAAACCAAGGTGCATTAAAAGCAAGCCCAGCCTTCGAGCCGGGTTTGTTGTTTGTGGCGCTGTTCAATCTGGCGTGATGACAAGCCTGAGCGTAAACCCTGGTGGCCATCAAGGCTGCCCTTCGGTGCGCGTTGCGCGGCCTTGACGGGGTAAGCGCCAGAGTGTGGCGGAACAGTTGAGCATCGAACCTTCGTTCCCTTCTCTGCGGCAATCCGGTGTCATCTCCCCCGACTTCATGACGTCAAGGAGCTTTCAGATGTTCCGTGCCTCTCCTGCTGGCACCGATTCGGGATGGCTCTTTACCACAGAAAAGAACGTTTTTAGCGATGGCCGTTTGGCCTCATTGTTCGAAATCGCTAGCAAGCGTCCAGAAGTCATTCCATTTCTGGCATTGCGTGCTGAGTCGTCAGTCGTTCTGAAAGACGGTCTGGTCAAGATCAGTCATGGCAAAAAGGAAGTCAGTTCAGATTCAAGCGAATTACTGAGGCGACTGCCGGCAAGTGACCTTATCGGGCCAACCTAAGTGACGGAAAGGGATTTGTCAGTATGGAAAACGAAAAAGCCGCCAGTGGTGCGGGAACGTTGATCGACCATCGCGGCGATCCCTTCGAAATCTAGTTTTATAAAGACTTCTCGCATGAAAATCAGAAAGAGGCTGGCGGCTTTGCCGCTCACGGCCTTGGTATCACTCGCGTCCAACGCGCAACAAGCCCCGACACCAGCAGATACAGCAGCAGCGGCACGCGCGAACGCCGAGCAGAACCAGCAGGTCGAGCAGCAACGCAGTGCACAGGAACGCAATGCCACTGTCAATGCGCCCTCGGTGCGTTCGAAGGTTGAGCACGCCTCTGTCTGGCCCGAGTTGCCAGCAGAGACGCCGTGCTTCCGTATCGATTCGTTCGTTCTCGATGTACCCGCGACGCTGCCGGATGCAGTACGCAAACAGGGCGCGTCGGCGTTGCCGCTCGACCGCTTCGCTTTCGCGCGCGAATGGCTCGGCCACTACGAGGGCCAATGCGTAGGCAAGGCGGGGCTCGACACGCTGACCAAGGGACTGCAACAGACCATCCTGAGCCGGGGCTACGTCACCACGCGCGTGCTGCTGCCCGAGCAGGACCTGTCAACCGGGACGCTGAAGTTCGCGCTGGTGCCGGGTGTCATCGGCAAGGTTCGCTTTGCCGATCCTGCCACGCGCGGCACATGGAAGTCGGCATTCCCGACGCGCGATGGCAACGTGCTGAATCTGCGCGACCTGGAACAGGGACTCGAACAGATGAAGCGCGTCGGCAGCCAGGACGTTTCTATGCAGATCGTTCCGACCGACCTACCCGGCGAAAGTGATGTCGTGCTCGACGTGAAGCGAACCAAACCGTGGACGGTGGTCGCGTCCGTGGACAACTCGGGCACACGCGCGACCGGCAAGCTTCAGGGCAACCTGAGCTTGGGTATCGACAACCCGTTCGGGCTGAACGATATCTTTAACATCGGCGTCAGCCAGGACCTCGAATTCGGCGACAAGCGCCTCGGCTCACACGGATGGAACGGTTTCTATTCCGTTCCGTGGGGCTACTGGACCGGCACGCTCTCAGCCTATACGAACACGTACTATCAGCAGATCGCGGGCGTCAACACGACTTTCGTTTCAAGCGGCAATTCGCAGACGGTTGATTTCAAACTGGCGCGTGTCCTCATGCGCAGCCAGAACGGTGTGCTCGGCGTGCAGTTCCGGCTGACGAAGCGCTTTGGCGAGAGCTTCATTGAAGATACCGATATCCCGCAGCAGCATCGCAACAACACCTTTATCGAAGCCGCGCTGACCGATCGTCATTACTTCGGCGCATCGCAGTTCGACAGCAGTCTCGCTTACCGCCGGGGCATCGGCGGACTTGGTGCAACGCCGGACTATTACCCCAATGGCCCGACCTACCGCTTCCACATGGCCCTGCTCGATGCGAACCTGTCGGTGCCGTTCCAGATCGCCAGCCAGCCGCTACGCTACGTGACAAGCGTTCACGGGCAGCTCACCAACAACACGCTCAACTACATCGATGACCTGACCATTGGCAGCCGCTACACGGTACGTGGCTTCGACGGCGAAACGATGCTGGCAGCCGAGCGCGGTTTCTTCTGGCGCAATGAACTTCAGGTGCCGATCGGCTCGACGGGCCAGTCTGTGTACGCGGGTATCGACTACGGCCGCGTGTTCGGGCCGAACACCGCATTTCTCGCCGGTACGCAGCTAGCGGGCGCGGTAATCGGCGTGCGGGGTAGCGCGTCGGCGAAGGCTGGCGGAATCGCCTATGACCTCTTCGCCGGAACACCCATCTACAAACCATCGGGTTTCCCGACTGCACGGGTTACTTTGGGTTTTCAGCTAACCGCGCAGTTCTGACCTGCCATGAATACGCCACCGAAACTGGAGGACTTCCTGCGGGTGCATGTCGCCCGGTTGATGTCGTCTGACGCTGATCCGCTGCCAGTCTGTCCCCGATGTGCGGGCATCCATGTCGTGAAGAAGGGCTATGCGCGATTGCGCACGGGGCCACTTCCCACTTACGCGTGCGACCTCTGTGGTCATCACTTCAGCCGCCTGAGTGGCACGCCCTTTTCGCATCGGCCTTTTCGCGGTCAGTTCGATCAACTGATCGCGCTACTGTCGCAGTCACTCAGTTGCGCGCAGGCTGCGCAGCGGCTCGGTGTGATGAGTCACACGGTAGTGGAAAACGTCCGGCTGATCCGGCAATGGCTGCTCGAACTCGATCCCTCCGGACATTATGAAAAGCCGGTTCAGCTTGGCGGTCATCTGACTGCCGCGTATGACAAGTTGCATATGCCGCCGGCCGGTATCGTCTATGAAGACCGGACGCTTACCCGCGCACTGATGGACGATTTCGACGAGATTCACTCGTCGCGCTCCCAGCCGCTGCCACTCTGCCCGGTATGCGGGAAGCGCAATATCCGCCGCAAGGGCACTGTCGGCCTGCCGAGATTCCGTTGTGGCGCCTGCGGTACGCAGTTCAACCGCCGTACGGGAACGCCATTCACCCGCAACCGCGACGCGGTGAGACAGCGAGTTGATCCTCTATCTTGCGCTGCCATTACCTGTCATCCAGCGTGCGGACATCATCGAGACCGACATTGGCATTACGGCACGACTCGTTGAAGAATTCCGCCGTCGCTGCGACCCAGCTTGACCCTTCGGGGCAGCTTGCCCAGCGCATACAGGCATGCGCCCGTGCGGAGCCGGATACGCCGTGTACGCGATGTGGCGCGCGTAACGTCCGGTTCAAACTGGCAGATATGGGGCGCGGGCGCTGCGGTACATGCGGTCGTCTCATGACGATACGGCGAGATACGACCTCATTTTTAGACCAAGGCCTTGTTTATAAAGGAATTGTCGGATAGGTGGGGAACGCGTCGGATTGCTTGATGGCGGTCTCCGTCTCCGCAAGCAATGGCGGCAAACCCCGCAGAGTCCAAGCTCTGCGGGGTTTTTTTTCAGCTCGAAGTTCGGAGCGGATGCGCGTCGGCACTTGCTGCTAAACGCTAGCGAAACACCGATGCCTGTTTGCCCACGCCCGTGTTCGCGGCGATGAATTTGCGACGAGTAGATGGCGCGCAACATCGGCCACGCTTGGACGCCACCCGTCCTTTCGATTACAACCTCGCATCGTTTTCACCAGAACACGCTCGCATGTAACCAGACGTTACGTAGCCTTTGATGCTGCGATGTTGTGCATCAGTTATTACAAACGTGAAATACGCGGAACGCTGCCTTGCGTTATATTTCCGCCCACAGAACACATTCTTCCAAAGGGTGATCCATGAAGTCCGCTCGTTTAGTTCCACTTTTGCTCGGGGTTTTGACGTTCGGTGCATCGGGTGCGGCAATGGCCTCAGGGCTCAACGTCGGGGTCAAT
>NZ_NPIH01000199.1 GCF_012275575.1 Paraburkholderia sp. SG-MS1
GATGGCGCAGATAGGGCTCGCCCGCATACTTGCGCGCGCCCGCCGAGGCCTGCAGGATCACTGGGCTGTCGGTGGCCTCGGCGGCTCGCATGATTGCGTGAATCTGCTCCATGTTGTTGACGTTGAAAGCGGGCACGCCGTAGTCGTGTTCGGCCGCGTGATCCAGCAGTTGCCGCAGGGTGATGAAGGCCATGACTGACTCCTCGAAATGAAAACCGGTTCGGCTCAGTGCGCGCGTTGCGCGACGCGGCCCGCGGCGTCCACCACCGCCTGCGTGCTCAGATTGAAATGTTTGAACAGCGCAGCGGCCGGGGCCGATTCACCGAACGAATCGATGCCTACGACGCCGCCGTCCAGCCCGACGTATTGCCGCCAGAACGCGCTGACGCCCGCCTCGATCGCGACACGCGGCACGCCCGGCGGCAGCACCGTCTCGTGCCATGCGGGCGTTTGCCGGTCGAATGCGGTGGTGGACGGCATCGACACGACACGCGCGGCGATGCCCGCGGCTGCGAGCGGCGCGACGGCATCGAGCGCGAGCGCGACTTCGGAGCCGGTTGCGATGAGCACGACGCGTGCGTGGGGCGCAAGCGCCGGATCGTCCGGCCAGTCGCGCAGCACATAGCCGCCGCGTGCGATGGCCATGATCTGCTCAGCAGAGCGGGTGACGAACGGCAGGTTCTGCCGGCTCAGCAGCAGACAAGAAGGCCCGTTCCGTTCGACCGCGGCAGCCCATGCCTGCGCGGTTTCGACCGTGTCGCACGGACGCCAGACGTCCAGCCCCGGAATCAGCCTGAGGCTCGCCGCATGTTCGACCGCCTGGTGCGTCGGGCCGTCCTCGCCAAGCCCGATCGAATCGTGCGTGAAGACGAAGATCGTGCGCGTTTTCATCAGCGCGGCCATGCGCAGCGCGTTGCGCGAATAGTCGGAGAACGTGAGAAACGTGCCGCCGAACGGCAGATGCCCGCGATGCAGCGCGATGCCGTTCATCACCGCGCTCATGCCGAATTCGCGCACGCCGTAGTGCAGATAGTTGCCGCCTTGCAGGCCGCTGTCGTCGGTGCGGACTTCGGTCGCGCCTTGCCAGTCGGTCAGGTTCGAGCCGGTCAGATCGGCCGAGCCGCCGAGCATTTCCGGCAAGCTGCGCGCGAGCGCGGCGATCGCCTGTTGCGAGGCCTTGCGCGTCGCAATCGATTCGGCCGCGCAATCGGCGTCGCGCACCAGCGCGCGAACTGCGTCGCGCCAATGCGCGGGCAGCGCGCCCTGCATGCGCCGCTCGAACTCGGCGGCCTCGTGCGGATAGTGCTGGCGGTAAGCCTCGAAACGCGCGCGCCAGTCGGCTTCGGCGGCCTCGCCGCGCGCGCTCGCGTCCCAGCTTGCGCGGACTTCGTCGGGCATCTCGAACGGCGCATGCGTCCAGCCGAGCGCCTCGCGGGTTCGCGCGACCTCCTCGGCGCCAAGTGGCGCGCCGTGCACATCGTGCGTCCCGGCCTTCGACGGCGAGCCTCGGCCGATCACGGTCCTGCAGCAGATCAGCGTGGGACGGTCGGCGGCGTGAGCGCATTGCAACGCGTGATCGACCGCGTCGACGTCGTGTCCGTCCACATCGCGCATCACGTGCCAGCCATAGGCGGCGAAGCGCGCCGGCGTATCGTCGGCGAACCATTGCTGCACATGACCGTCGATCGAGATGCCGTTGTCGTCGTAGAGCACGGTCAGCCTCGCGAGCTTCAACGTACCCGCGAGCGACGCCGCTTCGTGCGAGATGCCTTCCATCAGGCAGCCGTCGCCAGCGAATACGTACGTGCGATGATCGACGATCCGATGTCCCGGCCGGTTGAATTCGCGCGCGAGCAGCGCCTCGGCGAGCGCCATGCCGACGCCGTTCGCGAGCCCCTGGCCGAGCGGGCCGGTGGTCGTCTCGACACCGGGTGTGACGCCCACCTCGGGATGCCCCGGCGTTTTGCCATGCAACTGGCGAAAGCGCTTCAACTCGTCGATCGGCAGGTCGTAGCCGCTCAGATGCAAGAGCCCATACAGCAGCATCGAGCCGTGCCCGTTGGACAGCACGAAGCGGTCACGGTCGGGCCAGGCCGGATTGCGCGGATTGTGTTTCAGATGCCGGTCCCACAACGCGACCGCAATCTCGGCCATGCCGAGCGGCATGCCGGGATGCCCTGATTTTGCCGCTTCCACCGCATCGATCGCGAGCATGCGCAGCGCGTTGGCCATCAAGCGGGTGGCGGGTACGACCACCGGGTCTGCGACAGCACTCATCGAATCTCTCCTTGCGAAATGAACACGCTCTGCGCCGGCCGGTACACACGGCACGTATCAGGCACGCGCGCGCCGGTCGATCAGTTGCAGAATCATCGGCGTGAAGATCAGCTGCATGGCGAGCCCCATCTTGCCGCCCGGCACGACGATCACGTTCGGGCGCGACATGAACGAGTCGTGCAGCATCGTCAGCAGATACTGGAAGTCGATCCCCTTCGGCCGCGCGAAGCGGATCACCACGAAGCTCTCGTCCGGCTGCGGAATCTCGCGGGCGGTGAACGGATTCGAGGTGTCCACGGTCGGCACACGCTGAAAGTTGACATGCGTGCGCGAGAATTGCGGGCAGATGTAGTTCACGTAATCGGGCATGCGGCGCAGGATCGTATCGACCACCGCTTCATGCGAGTAGCCGCGCATCGTCTGATCGCGGTGCAGCTTCTGGATCCATTCGAGGTTGATGATCGGCACCACGCCGATCAGCAGATCCGCATGCCGCGCTATGTCCACCTTGTCGGTCACTGCCGCGCCATGCAGCCCTTCGTAGAACATCAGGTCGGTGCCAGGCGTGACATCCTCCCACGGCGTGAAGGTGCCGCCATCCTGTTTGTACAGCTGCGATTCGGCCGCGTCGTGCACGTAGTGGCGCAACTGGCCGGTGCCGCTTTCGCCGTAGCGCGTGAAAAGCGTCTCCAGCTCTTCGAGCAGATTCGCCTGCGGGCCGAAATGGCTGAAATTCGGCGCGCCATCGTGTTCATGCTCCTTCATCGCCGCGCGCATGCCGTTGCGGTCATAGCGATGGAACGCGTCTCCCTCCACGATCTGCGCGTTGATATGCTCGCGCCTGAAGATATGGGTGAAGCTTTTCATGACGGTCGTGGTGCCGGCGCCGCTCGAACCGGTCACGGCGATGATCGGATGTTTGACTGACATAGCTTGTCTCCGGATGGCAATGTTCTGGCCGCCTTCTCGACGGGCGGTGCGTGGCCTGCTGTCGCGGCCAGCGGCGCGTCACGCGGTGAAATCCGGCAGAAACAGCGAGCGCGGGCTGAACAGTGGCGACGTGAACGGCTTGTCCTCGCCACGGTCGTATTCGCCGTGATAGCGCGCGATGCGTTCAACTTCGTTCTTCGAGCCGAGAATCACCGGCACGCGTGCGTGCAGCGCACGCGGACGGACGTCGAGAATGCGTTCACGCCCGGTGATCGACAGGCCTCCCGCCTGCTCGACCAGAAAGCTCATCGGGTTCGCTTCGTAGAGCAGCCGCAGGCGCCCTTCCATCGCCGGCGTTTTCGAATCGCGCGGATACATGAAGACGCCGCCGCGCATCAGGATGCGATGCACCTCCGCGACCATCGACGCGATCCAGCGCATGTTGAAGTCGCGCGCCCGGCACCCGCTGCGGCCGTCCTTGCACTCCTGCACATAGCGGCGTACGGGCGGTTCCCAGAAACGCTCGTTTGACGCGTTGATCGCGAACTCGACGGTATCTTCAGGAATCCGGATATTCGAATGCGTGAGCACGAAATTGCCGATCTCACGCTCGAGCGTGAAGCCATGCGTGCCGTTGCCGACCGACAGCACGAGCATCGTCGACGGCCCATATACCGCGTAGCCGGCCGCGACCTGCTCGCAGCCCGGGCGCAGGAAGGCGGCGTCGCCCACCGCGTCCCGCTCGCCTTCGTTGATGCGCAGCACCGAGAAAATCGAGCCCACCACGCCGTTGATGTCAATGTTCGACGAGCCGTCGAGCGGATCAAACGCAAGCAGATAATCGCCACGCGGATAATGAGGCGCAATCGCGTACACGTCCTCCATTTCCTCCGATACCATCGCCGCCAGCAGACCGTCCCACTCGCATTGCTGCACGAAGATCTCGTTGGTCGCGACGTCGAGCTTCTTCTGCTCCTCGCCGTGCGTGTTGACGGTCTGCGCGGATCCGTAGTTGCCGCCTAGCGAGCCCTTCGTGAGCATCGCCGAGATCGACTTGATCGCGGCGGCCACGTCGATCAGCAGCGCCGGGAGCCCTGCCGTCTCCACACCCTTTCCGGGCGACGGCTGCCGGTCGAGCGTGTCGATCAGAAACTTCGAGAGTGTCGTGCGTCCGTCCTGCATGGCGTTTCTCCTGGAGGGTGTCATGACTCAGCCTGACGGCGCCGTATGGGCGCGCGATGTCGGTATGGACGCTAGCGGCGCGTCGAAGACGCGGCTCGCGCGCACGTCGGCCGCGTCGATCAGCGTGAGCGCGGCGGCGTCGATCGGCGCGCCGCCATTGAGCGCGCTCGCGAACAGCCGGTTGGCCTGGCGCAGCCGCGCACGGTCGAGCGCATTGCGCACCGAGCGGGCATTGGCGAAATTCGGCTGACGGATGCGCCGCGCGAGATAGTCGGCGAACGCGTGCCGCGACGCGGCGTCGAAGCGGTAGTGCATGGTGCCGAGCATCCGCTCCGCGATATCGAGCAGTTCGGCTTCGGCGTAATCGGGAAACGTGATGTGATGCGCGATGCGTGAGCGGAAACCCGGATTGCTCTCGAAGAACACTTCCATGCGCGAAGCGTAGCCCGCCAGAATCACCACGAGATCGCCGCGCTGGTTCTCCATCGTCTGCAGCAGGATTTCGATCGCCTCCTGGCCGTAATCGCGTTCGTTTTCCGGGCGATACAGGTAATACGCTTCGTCGATGAACAGCACGCCGCCCATCGCGCGCTTCAGTACGTCGCGCGTTTTTGGCGCGGTATGGCCGATGTATTGCCCGACCAGATCGTCGCGCGTCACGGACACCAGATGATTGCGGCGAATGTAGCCGAGCCGGTGCAGCACCTCGGCCATGCGCAGCGCGACCGTCGTCTTGCCGGTGCCGGGATTGCCGGAGAAGCACATGTGCAGGGTCGGCGCCGCGCCCGCGAGGCCGAGCGAATCGCGCGCGCGCTCGACCAGCAGATGAGCGGCCACCTCGCGAATGCGGGTCTTTACCGGCGCGAGCCCGACCAGATCGCGATCGAGTTCGCCGAGCACGTCGCCGATGCCGGAGTCGCGATACAGCGCCGCGAGATCGACTTGCGGCGCCTCGTTGCGCGGCTGCGGCGCGTCGGCTTGCGGCGCGGCGGACCGCGTGTCCGGCGCATCGGCGCTTCGCGGCATCGATGACAGGATCGCGTCCGCTATGGCAGCGTCGTCTCTCATTGCTCCTCCTTGTGGCGATGCGTCTACGATTCGTCGAAGATCGCTTCTCGTTGCATGCACCGCGTGCATTCAGCGCGCCTGCCCTGGCCCTGGCCCGTAGCGCTCACCCGACGGCCGGTCACTCGCATAGCCCGCCAGGCCGTAGCGCTGCACACGCCCTGGCCCGTCCTGACGCGTAAGACGGAAGCCCGGCTCCTCGTCCGGCCGGTTGACGATGAACGACAGCCGCATCGTCTCGAAGCTGCGCACCGAATCGAACGCATTGATCTTGATGTAGTGCTGCGGCCGTGCCGCGCGGCAGGCCTTCACTTCCTGCAACACACCGGCCGCGTCGTGCAGATCGAACATCGGCAGCCCCCACATTTCCCAATAGGTGTTGCGCGGATGCGGGTCGTCGGTGAATTCGACCGAGCATGCCCAGCCCTGGCTCAGCGCGTAGTCGATCTGCAAGCCGATCTCTTCGTCGGTCAGCTCGGGCAGAAAAGAGAACGTTCCTTGTGTAATGCGCATGACGAACCTCGTTGATTGATGTCGCGTTCGGATGAACGGCGCCAGCAGTCCCTCGCGCGGCGCGGTGGCGCCGCCGCATGGAGCCGCGTGTAAATATCGGCAACAGGCTGACCCGCTGCCTCGCGTTGCTGACGTCGCTTACATCGCCTAGGCCGCCGTTGGCGTGGCGGCGAAATCCGGCGTATCGGTGGACGCGTAGTTGAAGGTCACATCGCGCCACGTGTCGAGCGCCTGCTTGAGCGGCGTGCACCAGCGAGCGGCGGCTTCGAGCACTTGCGGCCCCTCATTGAGAATGTCGCGGCCTTCGTTGCGCGCCTTGACCATCGCTTCGAGCGCGACGCGATTCGCCACCGCGCCCGCCTGAATGCCGCCCGGGTGGCCGATCGTGCCGCCGCCGAACTGCAGGATCGCGTCGTCGCCGAACAGGTCGAGCAGTTGATGCATCTGCCCCGCGTGAATCCCGCCCGACGCCACCGGCATCACCTTGCGCAAGCCGGCCCACGGCTGGTCGAAGAAAATGCCGCGCGACAGATCGACCGCATTGCGCGCGTCGCGGCAGACGTTGTAGTAACCCTGAACCGACAGCGGATCGCCTTCGAGCTTGCCGACCGCCGTGCCCGCATGTGCGTGATCGACGCCCGCCATGCGCAGCCATTTCGCGATCACGCGAAACGAAATGCCGTGATTGCGTTGCCGCGTGTACGTGCTATGTCCGGCGCGATGCAGATGCAGGATCATGTCGTTCCTGCGGGCCCAGCGCGACATCGACTGGATCGCGGTCCAGCCGATCACGAGGTCGATCATGACGATGCACGAGCCGAGCTCCTTCGCGAATTCGGCGCGCTCGTACATGTCCTCCATCGTGCCGGCCGTGACGTTCAGATAATGACCTTTGACTTCGCCGGTCTCCGCCTGCGCGCGGTTCACCGCGTCCATCGAAAACAGGAAGCGGTCGCGCCAATGCATGAAGGCCTGCGAGTTGATGTTCTCGTCGTCCTTGAGGAAATCGAGCCCGCCGCGCAAGCCTTCATAGACGACCCGCCCATAGTTCTTGCCCGACAGACCCAGCTTTGGCTTGACCGTTGCGCCGAGCAGCGGCCGCCCATACTTGTCGAGCCGTTCGCGCTCGACGACGATGCCCGTCGGCGGTCCCTGGAAAGTCTTCAGATAAGCAACCGGTATGCGCATGTCTTCGAGACGCAGCGCCTTGAGCGGCTTGAAACCGAACACGTTGCCGATGATCGACGCGGTCAGGTTCGCGACCGAGCCCTCTTCGAACAGATCGAGGTCGTAAGCGATATAGGCGAAGAATTGCGGCTCGTCGGCGCGCGAGGCCGGCACCGGCTCGACGCGATAGGCCTTGGCGCGATACATGTCGCACGCGGTCAGCCGGTCGGTCCACACGACCGTCCAGGTCGCCGTCGACGATTCACCGGCCACCGCGGCCGCCGCTTCCTCCGGGTCCACGCCCGGCTGCGGCGTGATGCGAAACAGCGCGATGACGTCGGTTTCCTTCGGCTCGTAGTCGGGTTGCCAGTAGCCCATCTCGCGGTATTTCATGACACCTGCTGCGTACCGTTCGCGTGGATTGCGCGGATTGCGTTCGGGCTCGATCACCACCGGTTGACTGAAATCGTTCATGACGTGTCCTCGAATGTGGCAAGCGCGTTGCCGGAAGAACGAAGCGCTTGAATTGCACTGTAGGCACGGACGACGCCAAGGGGAATTCACGATTTTATTTGGCAGACTTAACCGATCCATTATCGATGGCCTATTGCGATGCGGATTCCCGGCAGCGTTCGAGGAATCGGCGCAGAATGTGTTGGAGGCGATGCGAGGATCACGTGACAACGCAATAAGAGTCACCCGCTTGCGATGGAACACTTTGCTTCGTTTTCGCCACACCGCGCGGCAGCCCTCCCGGGCAGGCTGTGTGGCCGTGGCGCCGGTGTAATTCGGCAGACGCTGTATTGCGGTTCCGACTTGCGCTGGCGCATCCCCCCGGCAGCATGCACAGGCATAAAGCTTGCGTGATGCCGGATGCCGCCGAAGTCCGGCATCAGGCCGGCCGGTGGCGCAACGCTGTTTCAACCCATGGAGGAAGCACGTATGCAATGGACCACTCCGAGCTACACCGATGTGCGTCTCGGTTTTGAAATCGTGATGTATGTCGCAACGCGTTAAACCCGTAGAAGGGCCGCTTGCCGCGGCCCCTCTGTGGTTCGTCATTGTCGTTAGCTAACCGGCCGGCCTTTCGGCGCTGTCAGGACACGCGTTCTCACCCATGATCCACGAAACGATCGTCACCACGGCAGCGTGCGATGGCCGTCCTCACATCGCCCCGATGGGGGCGCGCTATGAGGGTGAGCATGTCATCCTTTCCCCTTTTCGCCCGTCCACGACGCTCGACAATATCGTCGCGTCGCGGGCGGCGGTTCTGAATTTCACCACCGACGTGCGCGTCTTTGCAGGCTGCGTCACGCATTGCATGACCGACTGGCCCACGCTGGCCGCAAGCCAGGTCGCCAGTGTGCGGCTCGCCGAATCGCTCGCGCACGCCGAACTCGAACTCGACGAATTGCGCGACGATGCCCAACGCCCGGTGCTGCGCATGAAATGCGTGTACCGCGAAAATCACGCGCCTTTCGCCGGCTTCAACCGCGCCCAATCGGCGGTGGTCGAAGGCGCGATTCTGGTGAGCCGGCTCTTCATGCTGCCCGCCGACAAGGTTGATCGCGAGATGGCCTACCTGCAGATCGCGATCGACAAAACCGCCGGCGACAACGAGCGCACGGCCTGGGGCTGGCTCGTCGCCGCGGTGGCGCGGCATCGGGCGAGCCTCGAATCGTCCGGCGGCCACACTGCCCCCGCAGCCGTTCACCACTAGTTTTTCCGGAGATGACCGATGACCGCATTGCTTGCGAGCGTCCGCTCGGATGACGAAGCATTCGACGCCGCTCGCGCCGGCGCCGAACTGATCGACCTGAAGGAGCCGAACGCGGGCGCGCTCGGCGCTCTCGCGATCGGTGAGATTACGAACATCGCCCGGCAACTGCGCGCGCGCTACCCGGTCAAGCCGATCAGCGCGACGATCGGCGACGTGCCCGCCGACGCGTTCGACGAGATCGCCTCGCGTGTGATCGAAGTCAGCGATGCGGGCATCGACTATGTGAAGGTCGGCGTCGCGCGTGGAGCGTCCGCGCGGCGCTGCGTCGAGCAACTGGCGAATCTGCCGGCGGCGGTGGTGCCCGTGCTCCTTTGCGACGGCGGTATGGACGACGAGCTGGTCACGCACACGGCCTCGCTCGGCTTTGTCGGCGTGATGTTCGATACCGCCGCCAAGGACGGCAGCACGCTGTTCGATCACGTCGATGTCGATACGCTCGCGCGCTGGCTGCGGCTCACGCGCGCGCGCGGCGGGATGGGCGGCATCGCCGGTGCGCTTGGATGGGCGCAATTGGCGCAGATCCGGGCGCTCGCGCCCGACGTGGCGGGCTTTCGCACCGCGCTATGCGCGGACGGGCGGCGCTCGCGGCTCGATCCGCAGCGCGTCGCGCAATGGGCGAGCGCCTTGCACCGGCCCGGCGAGCGGGGTGTCGGCGGCAGCGCATCGGCGCAAGGCGATGCCAACGCGGCGCGCCAATAACGAGCACGGGGGGACGCCGGTGAGCCTGGCGCTGCTGGCGTTCTGCTCGCCCTGCAAAGCGCGGGTGAAAACGACAGGAAAGGCCCATGGAACCCATGGAGCCGATAGAACCGGTAAGGCCGTTCATCACGTGACCGGGCTGTTAAGCAGCCGGTCACGCATCAACGCCACGCTGTTCTTGTCGAATAGCTCGACCACATAGTTCGCATCCTTCACGTAGTCGACAAAACGGCGATCGACCACCCCCGCCGCGGCCAGCGTCTCGAGCGCGTCGTCGGCGGCGATCGGGCAGGACTTCACCACGATCAGCCGCTCCGCGTTGAGCATCGTCGACAGCCAGGCGGCGAGACTGTCCGAGGTCGTGTCCCAGTTGCTCATCGCATCGGGCGTGTCGCGCATCAGCGCGGTCGGCACCCACACCGCGACATGCCCGTCGCGCAATGTACGGCGAATCTTGGCCTCGCTCGACGCCAGCACGAGTTCGGGGAACACGCCCTTCATCAGCAGCGCGTACTGCGTCATGGCGAGCAGCGACATGTTGTGCGCGGCGAGATCGTCGAAGCGCCACTCGCTCTGGTATTGGCGCACCTTGTCCGCGAAATCGCCGCCGCCCGGTACGATGACGACGCGCCCGCCCCCGATCTCGCATAGCTCGGCGAGCCAGTGGCGCAGCGTCGGCTCGTGACTGAGACTGCCTCCGATCTTGACCACCCACATGACTGTTGTCCTCGCTTCCGGTTGAGTGCCCGTCTGTTCCGTCATGCTGCCAAGCGCGTTGATCGGCGCGCGTGGCTGCTTGCGCGTCCTGTCATTGGACGGCGCTGCGCGCCGCCGTTTTCATCTCACGCCATGCGGCGCGCGGCTCGCTCACCGGTGTGGCGTTCGCCGAGCGCGAGCAGCGCGACCGCCACGCTCGGCGCGCAGGTCGCCGCCCACGGCGCGCAACTGTCCGGCACGCCCGCCAGCGCGCCGAAGTCGACATACCCGCGGGCCTCCTCTCGCGCGAGCGCGGCGACAAGGAAGCGGCCGCAGCCCGCGCCTACCAGCGGCGCGGCGCTCAATTCGGGATGCGCCGCCGCCACCCGCGCGAGGTTCATGCCGATTTCGCGCAACTGCAACGCGCGCCAGCGCTGCGCGAAGCCGCGCCATCCGAGCGCGTCGGCTTCATGTGCATCGCGCCCGATCATGCGGGCGAGCCGCGCACTACTCGCGACCTGCGTCTTCGGTCCCTGGTCGGCGCTCGGATGCACGTCGTGCAAGGGGTTCAGTTCGCCGGTCAGCCGGTAGATGTCGGCGCTGGTCGCGAACCATTCGTTCATCACGTTGACCGTGACGCCGCCAAAGTCGATGCGGTGCGCGATGCCGCACAACGGCGTGCGCACGACCCCCTGGTACACGAGTTCGCCGGTGGCAAGCCGGCCGGCGTCGGTCGCGGCGCGCGCGACGACGCGGCCGCCGACGATCGGAATGATGTCGGTGGTCGTGCTGCCGATATCGACGAGCAGCGCGTTCGGCACGCCGGTACCGACCCAGCGCGCGGTCGCGAGCCAGTTTGCCGACGCGACGTGGCGCCAGTTGGCCGCGCAAGCGTCGGCGGCGAGCCAGCCGGCATCGCCGCCGTAAAACCTGAGCCGCGCGCCGAGCCGGGGAGCGAGCGTGGCGACGATCGCGCGCACGCCTTCGGCGCGGTCCGCGAACAGGTCGACCATCTCGCCGGTCATGGTCACCGCGTGCTGCGCATCGGCCGCGCGAGCCTGCGGCCAGCGCTCGAACACGAGCTCGACGGTGCGCTCCAGATGATCGAGTCCCTGCCACAGCGGGCAGGCCCATTGCGCGACATCGAGCACGGCGCCGCTGGGATCGGCCATCGACACCTTCACATGCGCGCCGCCGACGTCCCAGCCGAACGCCGTGGCGTCCGGCGCCGCACCGGCGCGATGCGCGGCGCTCAAGGCTGTGCCCCGAGGGTCGGCCGCGACGGACCCGCGCACGTCGCGGCGCATCGCGCGATGTGCACCCCGTGCGCCTCCAGCAACGCGCACGCGAGCTTGCCGCCGCGTGTCGCCGCGAGCCCCGCATAAGCCACCGTGAGACGCGGATTCACCTCGATCACGACCGGTCCGCGCTGCGGATGCCACACCACGTCGATGCCGACGAAACCACGCAAGCCCGGCAGCGCCATCGCGACGCGCAGCGCGAGCGCGCTCAACGTGCGGCCCTCGTCGCTGAACCGATCGAACTGATCGACCAGCACGCCATCGAATTCGACGATCTGCGGCTGCCGGGAAGACCCGCCACCCGCGCTCAACCCGATCTGCTGCCGATTGATACTGATGACCTCGGCATGCCGGTCGCGGCAGATCAGCGACAAACTCAGCGGCTCGCCGTCGACCCATTCCTGCAGCACCGGATTGCGCGCCGCGGCCGCGCGCGCGTCGTACTCGGCGCACGCATCGGCGAAGCGGTCGAAGACGAAGGTATCGAGGCCGCCCGCGCCGTCGTCCGGTTTCACGACCCAACGGCCTTGCGCCTGTTCTCCCGCTTGCCCGGGTTCAAGCGCACGCGTCGCAGCAATGCCGTGCGCGGCGAGACACGCCGCAGTCGCGCTCTTGCTCGACGCGACGCGGATCGCCTCCTTCGCGCAGCCAAGCCAGCGGGCCGCGCCCACCGCATCGTAAAAGCGCAGCAGCAAGCCGTCGCATTCGGGCGCGATGATCCACGCGTAATCGTGTTCGCGCGCGGCACGCGCGACGAAGGCCGTCATCGATTCGCCGGGCGCGGCCATACAATGACGCTGCCCCGGCTCGGGCGTTTCGAAACGCGACGTCGCGAACGTGACCTGCACGCCGTCGAGTTCGCGCAGATCGGCGACCAGTGCGTCGCGCATCACCCGTCCTTCGACGATCAGCGCGCTCAGGTCGGCGAGACTGCCTGCGCCCGCCAGTGCGGGATCGATGCCGCCGCCGGTGAGATACTCGTAGACAAAGATCTTGGTCAAAGGAACGCGCCCCTATGCAGGTGATACCGGTTCTCGATCTGCTCGACGGCCATGTGGTGCGCGCGGTGCGCGGCGAGCGGACAGCCTATCGGCCCATCCAGTCCCGCCTCGCCGCCGCCAGCGAGCCGCTCCCTCTCGCCCGCGCGCTGCTCGCCGCGACGGGCGCGCGCACGCTGTATATCGCCGACCTCGGCGCGATCCTGCAACAAGGCGCGCATGCCGCCGAACTCGCCGCGTTGCGGGCCGCGCTGCCCGGCGTCGAGCTCTGGCTCGACGCGGGCTACGCGGACTATGCGTCGATGCGCGCGCTGTTCGACCACATCGACGCCATCGGCCCACGCGACGGCCGTGCCGCTCCCCACCCACCACTCGCGACGCTCGTGCCCGTGTTCGGCACCGAGACGCTGCGTGATATTCACGCACTTCATACCGCGCAAGCCGCCGGCCTCGCGCCGATCCTCTCGCTCGATCATCGGGCGGGCCGCCTGCTCTCGGTCACGGCGCTCGACCCTTCGTCGGCGTGGTGGCCGTCGCGTGTGATCGCGATGACACTCGATCAGGTCGGCAGTTACGCCGGCCCCGACCTCGACACCTTCGAACGCATCCGCGCCTGCGCCGCGTCGCACACCATGGTGATCGGCGCGGGCGGCATCCGCGATCGCGCCGATATGGACGCCGCGGCCGGCACTGGTGCAACGGCGTGGCTCGTCGCGTCCGCGTTGCACGACGGACAGATCGGCACCGCGCAACTCGAATCGCTGTAGGCTTGCCATACAATTTCCATGCCACGCGGCGCGCATGCCGTGTATGTAAACGAAGGACAAGCCAACGGCAAGCCAGACGGACTGCACGTGACACTCTGCTCCAGCCGCTCACACAACCTGTACGGCGCAGACGCGCCGAAGCAGCGCGATCGCATCGACAGCGGATGGTGATTGGACGTTGATAGTGAATGTGCATCGATCGTCCGAATCGCGCTGTGCACGAAGCAGCACGACGGTGCATGTCAGCCGCGGCAGGACAGCGCCGGCACACCGTTGCCTCGATCGGCATGGAGCTTGCTAAAAGTGCGCCATGCACCTTTCGCCCACCGAACCATCGATATCCCGCACGAGCGCATCGGGCGCCGCCGGCGCACCGGCGATCACCCGCGACTGGACCTGCCCGTTCTGCCCATTGCTCTGCGACGACCTCGTCGTCGGCTCGCACGATGACGGCACGCTCGCTGTGCCGGACACCGAATGCCCGCGGCTGTCGCAGGCGCTCGCGCAGTTCGGTGCGGCGCACACGCAACGCGGCGCGGTCATGAACGGCAACGAGGCGGACGGCGATAGCGCATTGGCGCGTGCCGCGCACATTCTGGCGGATGCGCGGCGTCCGCTATTCGGCGGACTCGGCACCGACGTTGCCGGGGCGCGTGCGCTCTACACGCTCGCGGCCGGATGCGGCGCGATGCTCGACCATCTGCACGGCGACGCGCTGAGCTGCGCGACGCTCGCCTTGCAGGACCGTGGTTCGTTCTTCACGACGCTCTCCGAAGTACGCTCGCGGGCCGACTTGCTGGTGTTCTTCGGATGTCAGCCATCGCGGCGTTATCCGCGGTTTTTCACGCGAACGCTGATGGGCATGGAGAACGAGCGCGAGCTGATCTTCGTCGGCAGCGCGGTGGACCCGGCGGCGGCCGGCCTCACTCATGCGCGCACGCAAACGCTGCTGCCGCACACCGATCCTTACGACACGCTCGCGCTGTGGTCCGCGCTTGCCGAAGGGCGCGCCCCCGAGTCGCTGCGCAACGACAGCACCCACGCCGACCCCAGCGCAGCGGCGACGCTCGCCGCATTGCAGGCACGCATCGCCGCAGCGCGCTACACCGTGCTCATCTACGAGCCGGCCGCCTTGCCCGGCCCGCATGCGGCGCTGCTCATCGAAGCCCTGAACCGGATCGTCAAGGCGGCGAACCGCACGACTCGTGCGGCCTGCCTCGCGCTCGGCGGCGACGACGGCGCGTTGACGGTCAACCAGACGGTGACGTGGCTCTCCGGCATGCCGCTGCGCACGCGCGTGTCGACGCCCGCGCGGCTCGCCGGTACTGCGCCGCTCGACCACGATCCGTACCGCTATCGCACCGCCCGGCTGCTTGCCGACGGCGAAGTGGATGCGCTGCTGTGGGTCGCGAGCTTCGCGCCGCATGCATGGCCGGCCTCGCTCGATCCTGCAATCCCGCTGATCGTGCTCGGTCATCCGGCGCTCGCAGCAGCAGCGAAGGCGCGCGGCGCGAACACCGTGTTCATTCCGGTCGCGACGCCGGGCATCGACAGCACCGGTCATCTGTTTCGCGTCGACAGTTCGGTCGTGGTGCCGCTTGCCGCCGCGCGGGGCGCCGCGCTGGACACCGTGGCGTCGCTTGCCGCTCAGTTGACCGGACGGTTGGCGGCGCAGCGGACCACCCGCCCCGATGCACAGCGCACCGCGCAGGAGCACCCATGACGCTGGTCCGACTGAAAGGCGGCACGATCTTCGATCCCACCAACGGCGTGAACGGCGAGCGCCGCGACCTGACCTTCCGCGACGGACGCATCGTCGACGTACCCGCGAACACGCCGGCCGATCGTGAATACGACGCCGCCGGCATGATCGTGATGGCGGGCGGCATCGACCTGCACTCGCATATCGGCGGCGGCAAGACCAATCTGTCGCGGCTGCTGCTGCCAGAAGACCATCGCGCCGATCCGCTGCGCGACGCCGCCTACGAATCGGTGCAGGACGAGGCTGGCCGCTATCTGCGTCTGCCGTCGTGCGGCGTCTGCACGCCTGGCACGCTCGCCACCGGCTACCGCTACGCCGAAATGGGCTACACGGCCGCGTTCGAACCGGCGATGATGCCGTCCAACGCGCGCCACACGCACCTCGAAATGGGCGACACGCCGATCATCGATCACGGTGCCTACGTGATGCTCGGCAACGACGAACTGTTTTTGCAGATGCTCGCGGCGCGCGACGACTTTGAGCGCCTGCGCGATTACGTCGGCTGGACGATTCATGCGAGCAAGGCACTCGGTGTGAAAGTGGTCAACCCCGGCGGCATCTCCGCGTTCAAGTTCAACCAGCGTTCGCTCGACGTCGACGAGCCGCACGTGCATTACGGCATCACGCCGCGCGAGGTGCTGCACACGCTGTCGCGCGCGCTGACCGAATTGCGCGTGCCGCATCCGCTGCATGTGCATGCGAGCAATCTCGGCGTGCCCGGTAATCTCGATTCGACGATCGCGACCATGGACGCCGCCGATGGCCTGCCGATCCATCTGACGCACATCCAGTTTCACAGCTATGGCGTGGAAGGACCGCAAAAGTTTTCGTCGGGCGCGCGGCAGATCGCCGATGCAGTGAACGCGCGGCCGAACGTGTCGATCGACGTCGGTCAGATCATCTTTGGACAGACCGTCACGGCCTCGGGTGACACGATGATGCAGTTCCGCAACACACCGCTCGCGCGGCCACACAAGTGGGTGGCTGGCGACATCGAATGCGATGCGGGCTGCGGCGTGGTGCCGTTCCGTTATCGCGAGCAAAGCTATGTGAACGCGTTGCAGTGGATCATCGGCCTCGAGATCTTCCTGCTGGTCGACGACCCGTGGCGCGTCGCGATGACCACCGATCATCCGAACGGCGGCCCGTTCACGAGTTATCCGCATCTGATTCGCCTGCTGATGGACAAGTCCTTTCGCGACGAGCAGCTTGCGAAGCTGCATCCCGACGCGCCGGTGGCGAGCGCATTGCCGGCGTTGAAGCGCGAGTTCTCGCTCTACGAAATCGCGATCATCACGCGCGCCGGTCCCGCGCGGCTGCTGGGTCTGCGCGACCGTGGCCATGTGGGTGCGGGCGCGGCGGCGGACATCGCCGTCTACCGCGACGAACCGGACCGCGAGCGGATGTTCACGTCGCCCGCGTATGTGTTCAAGGACGGCGAACTGGTCGCGCGCGACGGCACGCTCGTCGCGACGCCGACCGGCGGCATCCATTTCGTCGCGCCGGAATTCGACCGCGGCATCGAGAAAAGACTGCGCGCCTATAGCGACGCGAACCTCGCGAGCAACTTCGCGCATGCGGCGATCAGCAATGACGAAGTCTGCCTCTGTTGCCGCGGCGGGCGTCTGTTGCCCGTCGACTGTCTGGCTAACTGATTGATCCACGCGAACCCATCAAGGCAATCCAGACGCCCCCAATGAACGCCCCGGCCCCCCTCGAAATCAACGGCACCGCGATCGACGCCACTTTCGCGGAGGCCTTTCCGATGAAGGCGACCCGGCTCATCATCACCGCGCATACGCCCGTCTGGGCGATGCACGCGGCGAACTCGCTGACGGGCTTCGCCACTTCGGTGATCGGCTGCGGCTGCGAGGCAGGCGTCGAGCGCGCGCTCTCGTCAGGCGAGACGCCGGACGGCCGGCCCGGCGTCGCGGTGCTGCTGTTCGCGGTGTCGTCGAAGGAACTGGCCAAGCAGATCGGGCGGCGAGTCGGACAA
This sequence comes from Paraburkholderia sp. SG-MS1, assembly GCF_012275575.1. Classification (GTDB taxonomy): domain Bacteria; phylum Pseudomonadota; class Gammaproteobacteria; order Burkholderiales; family Burkholderiaceae; genus Paraburkholderia. The sequence goes on from NZ_NPIH01000199.1 coordinate 17,134, forward strand.
TCCGTGCTCACCTGCCCCACGACCGCCGTGTTCGGCGGCATCGACCCGGGCGCGAGCCGCGCGCCGCTGTCGGATCGCGCGGCGCTCGGCAGCGGCCTGCGTTTTTTCGGCGACGGCTGGCAGATTTCGAAGATGATCGGCGACACCCGTTACTGGCGCGTGCCGGTGATGGACGGCGAGTTCGTCTGCGAGGACACGGCGGCGACCGTCAAGGCGGTCGGCGGCGGCA
>NZ_NPIH01000002.1 GCF_012275575.1 Paraburkholderia sp. SG-MS1
CACGCTCGCGAGCGTGCTTTCGTCCGTGTTGTAGCGCGCTTTGCATTCGGCGATCACCGAGCAGATCCGGGCATGCGCGTACTGCACGTAATGCACAGGATTTTCGTCGTTCTGCTTCAGCGCGAGGTCGATGTCGAACACGAATTCCGTGTCCGCCTTGCGCGAGATCAGGAAGAAGCGCACCGCGTCGCGGCCGCGGCGAATCGTTTCCTCGTCGATCAGGTCGACGGCCGCTTCCGAGCCCGGCGTCGCGCCGCCCGACCATTCGATCAGGTCGCGCACCGTCACGTAGCTGCCGGCGCGCTTGGAGATTTTCACCTCTTCGCCATTGCGCATCACCGTGACCATCTTGTGCAGGATGTAGTCGGGATAGCCCTTCGGAATACCGATGCCGAGACCTTGCAGACCGGCGCGCACGCGCGCGATCGTGCCGTGGTGGTCCGAGCCTTGAACATTGATAACTTTGGTGAAGCCGCGCTCCCACTTCGCGACGTGATAGGCGACGTCCGGCACGAAGTAGGTGTAGGTGCCGTCGGTCTTGCGCATCACGCGGTCTTTGTCGTCGCCGTCGTCGGTGGTGCGCAGCCACAGCGCGCCTTCCTGCTCATAGGTCTTGCCGGCAGCGATCAGCGCCTCGACGGTTTTCTCGACCCGGCCTTCCGTGTACAGCGACGACTCCAGGTAGTACTGGTCGAACTTCACGCCGAACGCCTGCAGATCCATGTCCTGCTCGCGGCGCAGATACGCCACCGCGAAGCGGCGGATCGCGTCGAGATTCTCGACGTCGCCCGCGCCGGTGACCGGCTCGCCGTCACTCGCGGCCACGGTCACGCCGTTCAGATAGTCCTTCGCGATATCGGCGATGTACTCGCCGTTGTAGGCCGAAGCCGGCCATCCTTCGTCGCCGGGGGCTAGGCCGCGCGCGCGCGCCTGAGTGGACAGCGCGAGCGTATGGATCTGCACGCCGGCGTCGTTGTAATAGAACTCGCGGTGCACGTCCCAGCCTTGCGAGGCCAGCACATTCGACAGCGCGTCGCCGAGCGCGGCCTGGCGGCCGTGGCCGACGTGCAGCGGACCGGTCGGGTTGGCCGAGACGAATTCGATCAGCACATGCTTGCCGGCGTCGCGTTGCGAGCGGCCGAATGCGCCTTTCTCCGCGAACACGGCGGCAATCACTGCCTGCTTGGCCGCGGCCGTGAGGCGCAGGTTGATGAAGCCGGGGCCGGCCACTTCGGCGGCTTCGACGAGACCCTGGGCTTGCGGCTGCGCGAGCAGCGCGTCGACGATCTGCTGCGCCAGCTGGCGCGGATTGGCACGCAGCGGCTTGGCGAGTTGCATCGCCACATTGCACGCGACGTCGCCGTGCGCGGCGACCTTCGGGCGTTCGAGCGTGATGGTAGGCGACACGAAAGCGGCTTCGCTCGCGCCTTGCGTGGCGAGCGCGACCTGCTTCACCGTGTCCGTGAGCAGGGTTTCGAGGGTATGTTTATGTGCGGGCAGCATGCTTGTTGCGAGTCCAGTGAGACAATCCGGTGATGCGGAAGAGGCGCCGGCCGCACGGCTGGCGCGGCCGATTCGTTAGAAGCGGGGAAAGCGGCGAGGCACCCGGTGCGGCTTTCGAAGGCGCCGGGGTACATCCGAAGCGCCATCGGGCACGTTGTCTGCAATGCGATAAACGGTGCACGGCAACATGCAACGGTGTCGACTGCCGCGGCATGCGGGGTTGCGGCCAACCGGCCCGGCCACGCTGCTCGCGCTTCGCCTCGCGCGGCGCAGGGCGGCGCGCTTTTCCGTCCAGACGGATTTTAGCAGGTGCTAATATGTTCAATGAGATGCCCAGCAAGGGCCGTGGCCGCCGCGCCTGACCGGCGAGTTGTCGTGACAGGCGCGTCATGCGCGCCGGCAGCCGCCTTCGGGCCGCTCGCGCGTCGATCCAACATAACGAAAAAGGGAACAGTCATGCTGATTACTTTCAAATGCCGCGCCTGCCCAGACGTGATGATGCTGGAGAATCTGGCTCAGTATCTGGTCGGCATTGTCGGCAAACGCCTTGGGGAGCGGGGCGTCATCACTCACGACGAACTGGGCCCGGCCATCGAGAAGCTCGAAGCCGCCATCACCTTCGACAAGCAGGAACGCGCCGAGCACGACGGCCATTTCCACGAAGGCGAAGATGGTCATGATCATCACGAGATTCCGCCGGGGCTCGCGCAGCGCGCGTATCCGTTCCTCGACATGCTGCGCGCGGCGCAGAAGGTAAACGCGGACATCGTCTGGGGGCTCTGATCCCCCCGCATGCCGCGAGAGAGCGTGCGCAGCAGCCGCAACGGCTGACCACGTGAGGCCAGACGCGCCAACGAAAAGAGCCCGCTCGACGCGGGCTCCTTGTTTTTGGAACGGGCCGAGGCCGGCCGTGCCGCTTACTGGCTGGCGGCCTCTGCCGGGGCGGCAGCGGGAGCCGACGCACCTTTCTTCATCTTCTGCTTTTTGGGTTTCTTGACGTGCTTCGCGACCGGCGGCGAATAAGAGCTGACCGCGCTGGAGCCGCCGGGGGCGGCGGGCTGGGCCAGTGCCGCCGAGGCGCCCACGGCAAGCGAAACAGCAGTCAATAACAGCGCCAGCTTTTTCATACGATTTTTCTCCGTTGACGATTGCAATTAGATAAGCCGACGCGTTTTCGCCGCGCCTGGCGGGATGAAACCGACCCAGTCTACAAAGCCGAAAATTACGCTGCCGCAAATATTCAGTCTTTCGGACCCGATATGGTGGGTTTCCCGCCACAAGGCTTATAGCAATGGCGCCAACGCCCGCTCGGCGTCCTTTTTCGACAGCGACATGCGCCGCGCGTAGTCTTCGAGCTGGTCCTGGCCAATCTTGCCGACCGAGAAATACGTACTGTCCGGGTGCGCCAGATAGAAGCCCGACACGCTGGCCGCCGGCAACATGGCAAGCGATTCGGTCACGCTCATGCCGATTTCGGTGGCTTGCAGCACGTCGAACATGTCGCGCTTCACGAGGTGATCCGGGCAGGCCGGGTAGCCTGGCGCCGGACGGACGCCACGATATTTTTCGGCGATCAATTCGTCGTTCGACAGGCTTTCGGTGTTCGCGTAGCCCCACAGGTCGCGCCGCACGCGGGCATGCAACGCTTCGGCGAACGCTTCGGCGAAGCGGTCGGCGAGCGCCTTCAGCATGATCGCGCTGTAGTCGTCGTGATCCTTTTCGAACTGCTTTTCCTTCACGTCGACGCCCAGACCCGCCGTCACCGCGAACATGCCGATGTAGTCGGCCACGCCTGAATCTTTCGGCGCAATGAAGTCGGCGAGCGACCGGTTCGGCCGCATCACGCCGTCCACCACCGGCCGCACGCTTTGCTGGCGCAGGTTGCGCCAGGTGAGCGCGACTTTTGCGCGCGATTCGTCCGTGTAAATTTCGATGTCGTCGTCGTTGACCGTGTTGGCCGGCAGCAGCGCGATCACGCCGTTGGCCTGCAGCCAGCGGCCCTGGATCAGACGCGCGAGCATCGACTTGCCGTCCGAGAACACGCGCCGCGCCGATTCGCCGACGATCTCGTCGTTCAGGATCGCCGGATACGGGCCGGCCAGATCCCAGGTCTGGAAGAACGGGCCCCAGTCGATGTAGTTCGCGAGTTCGTTCAGATCGAAGTTCTTGAACACGCGGCGGCCGATGAACTTCGGCTTGACCGGCTGATAGTTCGCCCAGTCGACCTTGGTCTTGTTGGCGCGCGCTTCGGCGAGCGTGACCATCGGCTGCGCTTTTTTGTTGGCGTGCTGGTCGCGGATGCGGTCGTAGTCGGCCTTGAGTTCGTCGACGTATTTCGCCGCGCCTTCGTCCGACAGGAGGCTCGACGCCACCGATACCGAACGCGACGCGTCGGGCACATACACCACCGGGCCCTCGTAATGCGGCGCGATCTTCACCGCGGTGTGCACGCGCGAGGTGGTCGCGCCGCCGATCAGCAGTGGAATCTTCTTTACGCGGAAGTAGTCGTCGCGCTGCATTTCCGATGCGACGTAGGCCATCTCTTCGAGGCTCGGCGTGATCAGCCCCGAGAGGCCGATGATGTCCGCGCCTTCAACCTTCGCCTTCGCGAGAATGTCGTTGCACGAGACCATCACGCCCATGTTGACCACTTCGAAGTTATTGCACTGAAGGACCACGGAGACAATGTTCTTGCCGATGTCGTGCACGTCGCCCTTCACCGTGGCGATGACGATCTTGCCCTTCGCGCGCACGTCGCCGCCGGCCGCGGCCAACTGTTTCTTTTCTTCTTCGATGAACGGGATCAGATGCGCGACCGCCTGTTTCATCACGCGCGCCGATTTGACGACCTGCGGCAGGAACATCTTGCCCTGACCGAACAGGTCACCGACGATGTTCATGCCGTCCATCAGCGGGCCTTCGATCACGTTGATCGGGCGGCCGCCTTCTGCTGCGATCTTCGCGCGCACTTCCTCGGTATCTTCGACGATGAAGTTGGTGATGCCCGACACGAGCGCGTGCGCCAGACGTTTTTCGACCGGCTGGTTGCGCCACTCGAGGTTCTCTTCCTTCTTCGCGGCGCCGGTCTTGAACTTGTCCGCAATTTCGAGGAGCCGGTCGGTGCCGTCTTCACGACGGTTCAGCACCACGTCTTCCACGCGCTCGCGCAACTCCGGGTCGAGGTCGGCATACACGCCGAGCTGGCCCGCGTTGACGATGCCCATGTCCATGCCCGCCTGGATCGCGTGATAGAGGAACACGGTGTGGATCGCTTCGCGCACCGGGTCGTTGCCGCGGAACGAGAACGACACGTTCGACACGCCGCCGCTCACCTTCGCGTATGGCAGGTTCTGCTTGATCCAGCGCGTCGCTTCGATGAAGTCAACCGCGTAGTTGTTGTGTTCTTCGATACCGGTGGCGACCGCGAAGATGTTCGGATCGAAGATGATGTCTTCCGGCGGGAAGCCCACTTCATTCACGAGGAAGTCATACGAGCGTTTGCAGATCTGCGTCTTGCGCTCGAAAGTGTCGGCCTGGCCGTGTTCGTCGAAGGCCATCACGACGGCGGCTGCGCCGTAGCGGCGAATCAGGTTCGCGTGATGGCGGAACGACTCTTCGCCTTCCTTCAGCGAGATCGAGTTGACGATCGCCTTGCCTTGCACGCACTTCAGGCCCGCTTCGATCACCTCCCACTTCGACGAGTCGATCATGATCGGCACGCGCGCGATGTCCGGTTCCGACGCGATCAGATTCATGAAGCGCACCATCGCCGCTTTCGAATCGAGCATCGCTTCGTCCATGTTGACGTCGATGACCTGCGCGCCGTTTTCGACCTGCTGGCGCGCGACGGCAATCGCCTCGTCGAACTGGTCGTTCAAAATCATTCGCGCGAACGCTTTCGAGCCAGTCACGTTGGTGCGTTCGCCGACGTTGATGAAAAGCGTCCCGGACGTGACGTTGAACGGCTCGAGGCCGGCAAGGCGCATGGTGTGATCGGTCATGGCGTATGTGCGAGTCGATTGCTTGCGTTGAGATGCGGCTACGGTGCGGCTATTTCGGTACTGCGGGAGCGGCTGCCCGAATTCGGGCAGCCTCGCCTATGCGGCGTCGCGATACTGCGTCGGCCATTGGCGCGGTTTTACTTCGGCGAGCGCCTGGGCAATCGCCGCGATGTGCTCGGGCGTCGTGCCGCAGCAGCCGCCGGCGATGTTCACGAGGCCGGCCTGGGCGAACTCCTTGAGCAGGCCCGAGGTATCGGCGGGCAATTCGTCGAAGCCGGTGTCGCTCATCGGATTCGGCAAACCGGCGTTCGGATAGCACGACACATAGGTGTCGCACAGCTTCGCCAGTTCGGCGATGTACGGGCGCATCAGCGCCGCGCCGAGCGCGCAGTTCAGACCGAACGTAAGCGGCTTCGCGTGACGCAGCGAGTTCCAGAACGCCTCGACGGTCTGCCCCGACAGAATACGCCCCGATGCGTCCGTGACGGTGCCGGAGATCATGATCGGCAGACGCTCGCCGGTGTCTTCGAACAGCTCGTCGAGCGCGAACAGCGCGGCTTTCGCATTGAGCGTGTCGAAGATCGTTTCGACGAGGAACAGATCCACGCCGCCGTCCAGCAGTGCCTTGGCCTGCTCGTAGTAGGCGGCGCGCAGTTCGTCGAACGTCACGTTGCGCGCACCCGGATCGTTCACGTCAGGGGAAATGCTCGCGGTCTTCGGCGTCGGTCCGATCGCGCCCGCGACGAAGCGTGGCTTGTCCGGCGTCGAATACTTGTCGCAAGCGGCGCGCGCCAGTTTCGCCGACTCGAGATTCATCTCGATGGCGAGCGCTTCCATGCCGTAGTCCGCCTGCGCCACCGTGGTCGCGCCGAACGTGTTGGTTTCGATGATGTCGGCGCCGGCCGCCAGATACTGCTCATGAATCTCGGCGATGATCTGCGGCTGAGTGAGCGACAGCAACTCGTTGTTGCCCTTGATGTCGCGCCCGTAGTCCTTGAAGCGCTCGCCGCGATAGCGGGCTTCGTCGAGCTTGTAGCGCTGGATCATCGTGCCCATTGCGCCGTCCAGGATCAGGATGCGCGACTTGAGCAGCGCGGGGAGCGCCGTGCCGCGCGTGTAGGCGGGCTCGGAACGGACTGGCGTGGCGGTTTGAGCAGGCTGGTTCATGGCGGATGAGGGCTTGCGCCGGCATTTTCGGGAAACCTGTCATTGTAGCCGCAGCCGGGCTGATGCGCCCGGCGCGGGTGAAGCCACGCCCCGGCGTGCGGGCATGACAGTGAGCCAAAGATAATGCGAGAAGGATGCGGAGACAAAACCGTTAAGGGGGCAAAAGCGCGCTGCCAAGAAAACGGCCCAGCGAGGCAAAAACCTGCTGGGCCGTTTTACGAGTGCTGACCGTCTTATAAAGGCCGCCGGCTGGGGCCGGACGGCGCGGTCAATTCATGTCGCCAAAGACGTTGATGCAAATCCTGCGGTTAGTGAAGGATCACAGGTTGATGCATGAGGCTGTCGAACTGGCCGAGAAATTCGTCGACCTCGTCCAGGGACGGCTCTTCTTCGATCAGCTTCTGCACGTGCTCGCGAAAGCGCGCCGCCATTGCGCCGTCGATGTAGATCTCGCGCTGCATGTTTTTGTCGACGATCTCGTAGCCACCCGACTTCATGGCCAGAGGACCTTCCTGCGGCGGAAACTCGACGACACAATAATTGGGGCTGTTGTAGATCATTTGCATGGCGACACTCCTTATTTCCGTTGGCTCCTGGCCGTTTCTGCACCATACGTGGAGCGTATGTGTTGGAATTCAAGGGGTGGGTCCGGATGTGACGCTTGCCCAGCTTCCGAACCTACCGGTTAGACCGGCCTTTCAAGAAACGTTTCAAGCAGTGCAGCAAAACGGTGAGATTGCTCGATGGGCGCGAGATGAGCGGCGTCGAGGAGTTCGAACTGTGCGCCTTCGATGGCGTCTGCTATTGCACGCGTTGCAGCAGGCGGCGTGCCTGAGTCGTGGCGGCCCGCCACGGTCAAGGTGGGACAACGAATGCTTGCCAGCTTACTGCTTACTTCGAAATCGCGCAGCGCTTCGCATGCCATGGCGTAGCCTTCTGGCAACGTATGGGCGAGCACCTCGCGAATCTGCTCCACCGCTTCGGGATGGGCGGCTTGAAAACCAGGTGTGAGCCAGCGGCTCAAAGTCGTGGGCACCAGCGCTGCGACGCCATCGGTGCGCGCTGCATGGGCGCGTTGATCCCAGACGGCGCGATTCTCCGGCAACGTGCCGGCGGCACTGTCGGCGATCGTCAGCGTGTCGACGCGTGACGGGTGATTCAGTGCGAATTGCTGCGCGATCATGCCGCCCATCGACATGCCGACCAGATGCGTCGTCGGGGCACCCAGCGCGTCGAGCAGCGCGGCGAGATCGTTTGAAAGATCGTCGACACTGAACGGCCCGGCGGATACAGCGGTATTGCCGTGGCCGCGCACGTCGTAGCGCAGCACGGTGTAGTCGTCGCGGAAATAGCCGGCAAGCTGGTCCCAGACAGACAGATCGCCGCCCAGCTGATGGATGAACGTCAGCCACGGGCCGCCGCCCTCGTTGCTCAGCACATAGCGCGTTTCGATTCCGTTGATGTTCACTTGCATGCGGGCTCCTTGAAGGGAATGCAGTGGAGGGTCCGTTCGGCCATTGCACGCGTCGTGTTCGGCCCCTGCGATGGGGCTGATCCCTATACGCAGCGCACGCGCGAACGGTTGCAGCAAGTGGTGCGAGTCGGCGTCGCCGCGGAAGTTCGGCGATTCGATCGAGACCCTGTTCGGATTGTGGGGATGTCAGGGTTTGACGTTGCCCGGGGCGGTCGAATCGACCGGTGCGGCGGCCGCGGG
>NZ_NPIH01000020.1 GCF_012275575.1 Paraburkholderia sp. SG-MS1
TCGAACCAGGGACCTACGGATTAACAGTCCGGCGCTCTACCGACTGAGCTATCGAGGAACAGAACAACAACAGCAGAGAAGCGAAATTTTAGAGGCAGCTTTAGCGACTGTCAATACCCTGCGTTCATCTCGATTCAATTTCGAATCGGGCGGGGCGCGTGACAGGCCGCGGCGCTCAGCGTGCGAGCAGCGCGAGCTTTTCCTTCACATCCTTGAACTCGTCGGCTTCCGGCAACGGCGCCTTGGTCTTGGTGATGCTCGGCCAGTTCTTCGCGAGATCGGCGTTCAGCTCGATGAAATTCTGCTGGTCACCCGGCACATCTTCTTCGGCATAAATGGCGTTCACCGGGCATTCGGCGACGCACACGGCGCAGTCGATGCATTCATCGGGGTCGATCGCGAGGAAGTTGGGACCTTCGCGAAAGCAGTCCACCGGGCACACATCGACGCAGTCGGTATAGCGGCACTTGATGCAGCTTTCGGTCACAACGTGAGTCATTCAGGCAGCTCCTGCATGCGGAATCAGGGGAGGCGCAAGCGCCAAAAGCGTTATTGTAACGTAACGTCAAGAGGCACATACAGCATCGGGCAATGCCTTTTATATGTTTTCGTGATTAGTTTATGGCGCCCGCCAGGGGCGTTTCTTCGGGTCCGTGATGCAAGCGTTCGCCGGCGCGCTGAATTCGGGCGCATTCGGGTAACATGCGTCCAGTCGACGCGCACAGGCGTGTCCTACGCGCATGGCTTGAGTCCGGCCTTTCGTTTTTCCCGCGGTCCAGTTCGCACCATCATGATTATTACTTCGCTGCTCGATACCGATCTGTACAAGTTCACGATGATGCAAGTGGTGTTGCATCATTTTCCCGCCGCGAATGTGGAGTACCGTTTCCGCTGCCGTACGCCGAATGTCGATCTCGTGCCGTATATCGGCGAGATTCGCGACGAAGTGCGCAAGCTCTGCGACCTGCGTTTCACCGAAGACGAACTCGACTACCTGCGGCGCATGCGCTTCATCAAGGGCGACTTCATCGAGTTTCTCGCGCTGTTTCATCTGAACGAGAAGTACATTTCGATCGAGCCGTCGCCAAAGGGCAATGGCGAGATCGACATCGAGATCAAAGGGCCGTGGCTGCATACGATCCTGTTCGAGATTCCGATGCTCGCGATCGTCAACGAGGTCTATTTTCGCAATACCCAGCAAAAGCCCGATTACAGCGAGGGGCGCGGCCGTCTGGTCGAAAAGATCCAGTTGCTGGGCGCGCGCCCCGAATTTGCCGACTGCAAGATCGCCGACTACGGCACGCGCCGCCGCTTCTCGAAGCAATGGCACGAGGAGGTGATCCTCACGCTGAAAGACGGTCTCGGCGAGCAGTTCGCCGGCACCAGCAACGTCTTCTATGCGATGAAGCACAGCCTCACGCCGCTCGGCACGATGGCGCATGAATATCTGCAGGCGTGCCAGGCGCTCGGCCCCCGGTTGCGCGACTCGCAGACCTTCGGCTTCGAGATGTGGGCGAAGGAATATCGCGGCGACCTCGGTATTGCGCTGTCCGACGTGTACGGCATGCAGGCCTTCCTGCGCGACTTCGACATGTACTTCTGCAAGCTGTTCGACGGCGCGCGCCACGATTCCGGCGATCCGTTCGACTGGGGCGAGCGCCTGCTCAAGCACTACGAGGCGAACCGCTGCGACCCGCGCACCAAGATTCTCGTGTTCTCCGACGCGCTCGACATCCCGAAGGTGCTGCAACTGTACGAGCGCTTTCGCGGCCGCTGCAAACTGGCGTTCGGCGTCGGCACCAATCTGACCAACGACCTCGGCTACAACCCGTTGCAGATCGTGATCAAGATGGTTCGCTGCAATGGCCAGCCGGTGGCCAAGCTGTCGGACTCGCCGGGCAAGAACATGTGCGAGGACAAGGCTTATCTCGCGTATCTGCGCCAGGTATTCGGCATCGCGCAACCCGAAGAAGAGGCAGCGAAGTAACGCGCTTCATACCTCGTGCGGGTTCATGCGCCCGTTGACTGGTGACTACTTTGGACGCGTGCGAGCTGGCTGGCAATATGCCGTTCGGCCAGGGTGTTCGCGTGGAGGGTGGCCGGTATAATCCTCGTCACTTCGCACGGCTGTCGACACGAGGACTTCGCACATGGACACTTCGATTGCCCGCCGCAACATCCTGGCGCGCATCCGCGCCGCGCAAGGGCGCGAGCCCGAGCCGTCCGCTGCCGAGCGCGAGGCGGCGGCAGATTATGTGACGCGCCATCCGGCCGGCCCGCGTCCGGAGATGCCTGCCGATCTGAGCGCGCGTTTCATCGAAGAAGCGCAGAAGCTGTCGACCACGGTCGACACCGTTCAGACGCTCGCCGAGGTGCCGGCCGCGGCGCATCGCTACCTCACCGGGCACGCGTTGCCGTTGCAGGCGATCGCCTGGCAAACCCTGCAAGATCTCAATTGGGCCGAAGCCGGCCTCAGCGTCGAATTCCGCAAGCCGCGCGGCAGCGACGTCGTCGGTCTCACCGGCTGCTTCTGCGCGACCGCCGAGACCGGCACGCTGGTGCTGCTGTCCGGCCCGCAAACCTACGCATCGGCCGGCTTGCTGCCGGAAACGCACATCGCCATCGTGCCGGCATCGCGCATCGTTGCGGGTCACGAAGACGCGTTCGGGCTGATCCGCAAGGAGCGCGGCGAACTGCCCCGCGCCGTCAATTTTGTCTCCGGTCCATCGCGCACCGGCGACATCGAGCAAACCATCGTGCTGGGCGCGCATGGCCCTTACCGGGTGCATGTGATCGTCGTGCAGGATGCGTGAACGGCCCGCGCGGCGACGTCTCGCAGCGCACACGGCCACCGCATTGCAAGGATTTCAACGATATGAAAGGGTATGGCATGAGCGCGAGCGCGTGGGTTGCCGCCGCGCTGACGCTGGGCGGATGGTCTCAATCGGCGTCTGCTGCGACGCTCGATGGCGCGACCCTGTCGGCGCTGTGGAGCCTGCCGTTCGCGGGCGTGCTGCTGTCGATCGCTGTATTTCCGCTGATCGCGCCGGCGTTCTGGCATCACCATTTCGGCAAGATCGCGGCAGCATGGTCGCTCGTGTTCCTCGTGCCGTTCGCACTCACCTTCGGCATGAACGTTGCCTTCGGCAAGCTGATGCACGCGTTGCTCGACGAGTACATCCCGTTCATCGTTCTGCTAACCGCGCTTTATACCGTCGCGGGGGGTATCTGCGTGCGCGGCAATCTACACGGCACGCCGCGCCTGAACACGGCGATTCTCGCGCTCGGTACCTTGCTGGCGAGCGTGATGGGTACGACCGGCGCGGCCATGTTGCTGATCCGTCCTTTGCTGCGCGCCAACGACAATCGCCAGCATGTGGTCCATGTGGTGGTGTTCTTCATTTTTCTCGTGGCGAACGTGGGCGGCTCGCTGTCGCCGTTGGGCGACCCGCCGCTCTTTCTCGGCTTCCTCGAAGGCGTCCGCTTCTTCTGGACCACCCAGCATCTCGCGCTGCCGATGCTGTTCGTCAGCGTCGTGCTGCTGACCGGCTTTTACGCGCTCGACTCGTACTACTTTCACCGGCGTGAAGAGACGCGCTCACGCTTTCTGGATCCGACGCCCGAGGGCGCGCCGCGTGGCATCGACGGCAAGATCAATTTCGCGCTGCTCGCCGCGGTGATCGCGCTGGTTCTGATGAGCGGGTTGTGGCGACCGCAGGTCACGTTCGACCTGTTCGGAACGCAGGTCGCGTTGCAGAACGCGGTGCGCGACGTTGCGCTGATCGGCGTGACGTTGCTGTCGCTCGCGTTGACGCCTCACGCGGCGCGCGCGGGCAACGATTTCAACTGGGCGCCGATCGAAGAGGTGGCCAAGCTGTTCGCCGGCATCTTCGTGACCATCGCGCCGGTCATCACGATGCTGCGCGCGGGCGAGGCTGGGGCGTTCGCGGGCCTCGTCCATCTGGTCAACGATTCCGCAGGCCAGCCGCGCGACATGATGTACTTCTGGACGACCGGCCTGTTATCTTCGTTTCTCGACAACGCACCCACTTATCTCGTGTTCTTCAACCTGGCGGGCGGCGATGCGCAGATGCTGATGACGAGCGGCGCGACTACGCTCGCCGCGATCTCGGCCGGCTCGGTGTTCATGGGCGCGATCACGTATATCGGCAATGCGCCGAACTTTATGGTGAAAGCGATCGCGCAATCGCGCGGCGTTCGCATGCCGAGTTTCTTCGCCTATCTGGGCTGGTCGGGTGCCGTGCTGTTGCCGCTGTTCGCCGTCACCGGCTGGTTGTTTTTCTGATGCTGATTTCGACGCCGAGGCATTCCCGCTCGACGCGCCATACGGAGAATTGCAATGCAGAAGATCCTCGTCGCCCGTTCGATCTTTCCCGATGTGATCGAACGACTGAAACAGTATTTCGACGTCGACTGGAACCAGGGTGACGTATTGCCCGCCGACGAACTGAAACGCCGTCTCGCGGATAAGGACGGTGCGCTGACCGCGGGCGAGCCGATCGACGCCGGCGTTCTGGCGGCGGCACCGCGCCTGCGCGTGGTGTCGAACATGGCGGTGGGCTACAACAACTTCGACATGGCCGCGTTCAATGCGGCGAACGTGCTCGGCACCAACACGCCGGACGTGCTGAACGAGTCGACCGCCGACTTCGGCTGGGCGCTGATGATGGCCGCTGCACGCCGTATTGCCGAATCGGAGCACTGGCTGCGCGCAGGCAAATGGCAGAAGTGGAGCTACGACGGTTTTCTCGGCAGCGATCTGTACGGTTCGACGCTCGGCGTGATCGGCATGGGCCGGATCGGCCAGGCGCTCGCACGGCGCGCGAAGGGCTTCAACATGCAGGTGATCTATCACAATCGTTCGCGCGTGACGCCGGAGATCGAGGCAGAACTGAATGCCGAATATGCATCGAAGCAGGATCTGCTGCGGCGTGCCGATCATGTCGTGCTGGTCGTGCCGTACTCGAAAGAAAGCCATCACACGATCGGTGCGGCCGAACTCGCGCTGATGAAACCTACCGCGACGCTCACCAACATCGCGCGCGGCGGCATCGTCGACGACGCGGCGCTGGTCGAGGCGCTGCGCTCGAAGCAGATCGCCGCGGCCGGTCTGGACGTGTACGAAGGCGAGCCGCATCTGAATCCGGATCTGTTGAGCGTGCCGAATGTCGTGCTGACGCCGCACATCGCCAGCGCGACCGAAGCCACGCGGCGTGCGATGGCGAGTCTCGCCGCCGACAATCTGATCGCGGGGCTGGGCGTTGGGCCGCGTGCAGGCCAGCCACCGAATCCGATCAATCCGGACGTGATCGGTAAGGCGCGTTCATGATGATGATTCTGGTGGCGGCCGTCGCGGTGCTGGCGGTCGTCCTGGTCATTGCGCTGGCGTTGTTGATGCGCGCTCATGGCCGCGCGGACGACAGTGAGCAGTTCGAGCTGCTCAACGAACGCATCGACGTGGCGACCGACACGCAGGCGCATGCCTACGAGCGCCTCGAGAGGCAATTGCGCAACGACATCACCGAGACCGCACGGGTGTCACGCACCGAGCAGAGCAGTGGGTTCGCACATTTTCAACAGACGCTCGCCGCGCAGTTCAGCAGCATGACCACGGTGCAAGGCGGCAAGATTGACGCCTTCGCGCAGCAACTCGACGCCGTACGCCACAGTTTGCAGGCGCAGGCCCAACAGGCGCGCGACGAACAGGGCCGCTCGCTCAAGCAGTTCGGCGACACGCTGAGTTTGCAACTGGGACAACTGACCGAGGCGAATGACCGGCGCTTCGCAGAAGTCCGCGCGACCATCGAGCAGCGGCTCAAGGATATCGAGGCCAACAACTCGGCCAAGCTCGAAGAAATGCGCCGCACCGTTGACGAAAAACTGCACGCGACGCTCGAACAGCGTCTGGGCGAATCGTTCAAGCTGGTCTCCGACCGGCTCGAACAGGTGCATCGCGGTTTGGGCGAGATGCAGACGCTGGCCGCCGGCGTCGGCGATCTGAAGAAGGTGCTCACCAACGTCAAGACGCGTGGCACGTGGGGTGAAGTGCAGCTGGAAGCGCTGCTCGAACAGCTGCTCACCGCCGACCAGTACGCGAAGAACGTCGCGACGGTGCCGAAGAGCGCGGACCGCGTCGAGTTCGCGATCCGCTTGCCGGGACGCACGGAGCAGGGCGGTGCGGCCACGCCCGTGTGGCTGCCGGTCGACGCCAAGTTTCCGCGCGAAGACTACGAGCGTTTGATCGAAGCGCAGGAGCGTGCCGATCCGGTCGCCGTGGAAGAGGCATCACGCGCGCTCGAAGCGCGAATCCGCGCGGAGGCGCGCACGATCGCGGAGAAGTACGTGTCGCCGCCGCACACCACGGACTTCGCACTGCTGTTCCTGCCGACCGAAGGCCTGTACGCGGAAGTGCTGCGCCGGCCCGGACTCACGGACTCGCTGCAACGCGATTATCGCGTGACGATCGCGGGGCCGACCACGCTGACGGCGCTGCTCAACAGTTTGCAGATGGGCTTTCGCACGCTCGCCATCGAAAGGCGTTCGAGCGAGGTCTGGCAGGTGCTCGGCGCGGTGAAAACGGAGTTCGGCAAATTCGGCGACGTGCTGGCCAGGACCAAAGCGCAGCTGGAGACCGTCACGCGTTCTATCGAGGCGGCGGAAACGCGCACCCGCATGATGAACCGCAAGCTGCGCGACGTCGAGGCACTACCGGGCGACGAGGCGACGGGTTTGCTCGGCGATGCGTTGTCGGGCGTCGAGCCCGACGAGCACTAGGGTGGCGCGGGTTTGGCGGGTCATATGGAGCGCGAGCCGATCAAGGCGGTCCACAGGTGCGCGTCAAGCGTGCGCGTCGAATTCCGCCAGCCCGCACGTCAGCGCGAAGATGGCGCGCGTGTCCGTGGGCGTGGCGGTGCGGGTCGTCGCAGACATCACGCCTCTTCGGGCGCGTCGGTCAGATGAATTTCAATGCCGCCGAAACGCGATGCAACCCAGTTGTACGCGTGGCACGCAATCCACAACAGCACGAAACCCAGGATCGCATTCAGCAGCAAGGCGCTGAACACCGTGCTCAACTCCACCGAACCGTAGCGGATGAACGCAACCAGCACGCCGAGCAGCACGATCGGCACCGAGAACGTCAGGTACACGAGGATGAGTGCTTTGGCCGTCTGTCCAGGCGCAATGAACGAGATCTGTTTTTTCATGTAAGTCAAACCCGCGTGTTTTTGGTGGTAATGGGTAAAGCAAAGCTGCAAAGTGGCCGCTGGCCGCGCCGGGTCCCAAGCGTCAGATGAGACCGTCGAACAGCATGATGGCGACGCGTTCTCCCTCGGCAATCGCATCTTCGTCGTGACCGAGGACGATAAAGCAATTGGCCTCGCTCATCGAGCTCAGCACGCCCGAGCTTTGCGAGCCGGTCGGCGTGACGTGCCACTGTCCGTGCGCGTCCTGTTCGGCGACACCGCGCTGGAATTCGGTGCGGCCAGCGCGTTTGCGAATCGCCTGGCGGCTCGCGGCGTGGATCGTCGGCAGCGGGTGCGGCGTCGCGCCGGACATCAGCAGCAGCACTTCGCGCACGATCTGATAGAACGCCACCATCACGGCGACCGGATTGCCGGGCAAACCGAAGAATAGCGCAGGCAGCCCGACGCCCGGCCGCTCGCCGGACCAGATGCGGCCGAACGCGAGTGGACGGCCCGGGCGCATCGCCAGGCTCCAGAAAGCGACGTCGCCGAAAGTTCGCAGCAGTTGTTGGGTGAAATCGGCCTCGCCGACCGATACGCCGCCCGACGTCAACACCACGTCGGCGCTCGCCGCGGCGCTGCGCAATGCGGCTTCGAGCGCGGCGGGTTCGTCACGCACCACGCCGAGGTCGAGCGAATCGACGTTCAAGCGCCGCAGCATCGCAAACAGCGTGTAGCGATTGCTGTCGTAGACGGCGCCCGGGTCGAGCGGTTCGCCGAGCGAGCGCAATTCGTCGCCGGTCGAGAAGAACGCGACGCGCAAGCGCCGCCGCACATTCACTTCACCGATGCCGAGCGACGCCAGCAAACCGAGGTCCGACGCGCGCAGGATGCGACCGGCGCGCAGCGCGGCATGGCCACGCGCGAGATCTTCGCCGGCGAGGCGCCGGTTGGCGCCGGGGGCCACGGCGTCGGCGGCGAAGCGGATCGATCCGCCATCCGCGCTGCGCTCGACCAGCTCCTGCGGCACGACGGTGTCGCAGTCCTCGGGCATGCAGGCGCCCGTCATCACGCGCACGCACTGATTCGCGTGGACGCGGCTCGCGAACGGATGCCCGGCCAGCGCCTTACCGGCAATCGTCAACTCGATGCTGGATGCGTCGGTTGCGAGCGCCGCTCGCTGGAAGGCATAGCCGTCCATCGCAGAATTGTCGTGCGAGGGCACGTCGATCGGCGACACGATGTCGGCCGCGAGCACGCGGTCGAGCGCGTCGCGCAACGCCACGCGTTCGACAGCCGCAACCGGCACGGCCCACTCGCGAACAATCGCCTGAGCGGCCGAAACGGGGAGCGCGTGAGGATCGTACTGCGCGACGCAGCGGGAAAATTCGTTAAGCGTGGTCATGAAGAGCTGGGCGTCGCGACCGGAGACGGGCGCGGCAGTTGCCGTGCGGCCGGGGCGGATCTCAACCGGGGCCTCGATCGCGTTCGAGGTCGGCGAGTTCTTGTAACGAGTTGGCATTGTAAAACGCGCGCTCGTCGGTAAAGACGACTTCCACCGTCGTGTGGCGTGCGTACCACGCGCGAACTTTGCGCTCGCCGGCGTCGAGGAACATCGCCAGGTCGTCTGCGAGACTCGTGCGCAGCAGCGCGAACACGGGGTGAAGGGACGCGTCGCCGTGGGCGTCGAGGGTCGTGACGGTGGCGATGTCCGCTTGCTGGGCGTCCAGCGCTTGCGCGAGGTGCGCGGCGAGGTCGGTGGGCAGCCACGGCGAGTCGCAGGGCGCGCTCAGCAAACAGGCGGTGCCGGCAGCGCGCATGCCGGCGAGCAAACCCGCCAGCGGGCCCGGAAAGCCGGGCAGCGTATCAGCGACGACTGTCGCGCCAAACGGCGTACCCAATGCCGCGTACGTGTCGGGATGACGATTGGCGCTGATCAGCAGCGCGCCGGTTTGCGGTGCGAGGCGCTTCAGTACATGCACGGCGAGCGGCTCGCCGTGCAGCGTTTGCAGTCCCTTGTCGACGCCGCCCATGCGCATGCCTCGGCCGCCCGCGAGCAGCAGGCCAGTGATCTGTTCGCGCGAGGGTTGCATGCCGCGGCCGCTCAGCCGCCGATGTACGACATTTCGACGCGGCGGCTCGTCTGCTCGCCCGACTCGGCCGGCTGGCTGCCGCGCAGCTGGGAGTAGCGGTCGCTGCGGCCTTGCCAGATTTCGGCGACGGCGGTCGCAATGTCGGCGTCGCTCGCGCCACCGCGCAACAACGCGCGCAGGTCATGGCCCGACGACGCGAACAGGCACAGGTACAGCTTGCCTTCGGTCGACAGCCGGGCGCGTGTGCAACTGCCGCAAAATGCCCGCGTGACGCTCGAAATCACGCCGATCTCGCCGCTGCCGTCCACGTAGCCCCAGCGCTGCGCGGTCTCGGCGGCGCTGTGAGCTTCGAGCGGGACGAGCGGAAACTGTTCGGCGATGCGCGTCACGACATCGGCGGACGGCAGCACTTCGGTCATATTCCAGCCGTTCGAGGTGCCGACGTCCATGTATTCGATGAAACGCAGTACCGCGCCCGAGCCTTTGAAATGACGCGCCATCGGCACGATTTCGCCGTCGTTGGTGCCGCGCTTGACGACCATGTTGACCTTGACCGGCGCAAGTCCAACCGCATGTGCCGCGGCGATCCCGTCCAGCACGTCGGCCACCGCGAAGTCGGCGTCGTTCATGCGGCGAAACAGCGTGTCGTCGAGCGCGTCCAGACTGACGGTCACGCGGGTCAGCCCCGCGTCCTTGAGACCGCGTGCCTTGCGCTCCAGCAGCGAGCCGTTGGTGGTCAGCGTCAGATCGATAGGGCGGCCCGCCGGCGTCGTCAATTGCGCGAGCCGTTCGATCAGGAATTCCAGATTCTTGCGCAATAGCGGCTCGCCGCCGGTCAGGCGGATCTTCTCGACGCCATGTGCGACGAACAGCCGCGCGAGCCGTTCGATTTCCTCGAAACTCAGCAACGCGCTATGCGGCAGGAACGCATAGTCTTTGTCGAACACCGCGCGCGGCATGCAGTAGACGCAGCGAAAGTTGCAGCGATCCGTGACCGAAATGCGCAGGTCGCGCAGCGGGCGCGACAGCGTGTCGTGCAGTACGCCTCGGGGCGTTTGCACCGGGCCGGCGATGACCGGCGCCGCGCTGAGATCGGCTACTGGGATGATGCGTCGGGACATGGCGTGCTTCGTCTGGGTGCTTGAGAGGACCTCTGAATATTGAATTCTATCGGAAATGCGCCGGACGACATCCGGACTCCGGGCCGTCTCGGGGTATACGGGGAGCCGTCGATCGAGCCGTTTGCGGCG
>NZ_NPIH01000200.1 GCF_012275575.1 Paraburkholderia sp. SG-MS1
CGCTTCTCTGAACTCTCCCGCTCCTTTCTCCTGGCCGCTTTCCCCCGATCCGTTCCTGTCGCTCGAAGCACTCGACGACCCCGCTGCGCTCGCGTGGGTCGAACAGCAGAACATCCGCACGCGCGCCGCGTGGTGCAGCGGCGCGCAGTTCGAGTTGCTCAGGCAGCGGCTCGCCGACGCGTATCTGCCGCGCGAACGTCCGGTGATTCCCGATCGCTGGAAAGACTGGGCCTACGATCTGTGGCAGGACGAGCGCAATCCGAAGGGCATCTGGCGGCGCACGACGTGGGCGGCGTGGCGCAGCGGTGCACCGGTCTGGCAGAACCTGCTCGACTTCGACGCGCTCGGCGCCGCGGAAGGTACACCATGGGTATGCGTCGAACTCGACATTCTTTATCCGGACGGCGATCGCGCGCTGATCACGATGTCGCCGGGCGGATCGGACGCGCAGGTGGTGCGCGAGTTCGACATCGACGCGCAACGTTTCGTCGACGACGGCTTCGTGATCGCGAAGGCTGGCAAGCACACGGCGTCGTGGATCGATCGCGACACGCTGTACGTCGGCTGGGACAACGGTCGCAAGACGCTGACGCGCTCCGGTTATCCGCGCGACGTGCGGCGCTGGACACGCGGCACCGCGCTCACCGATGCGCCGGTGGTGTTCAGGGGCAGGTTCCGCGATATTGGCGTGGAGGCACACTACGATCCGGTGGAGCGGCGGCATACGGTGGTGAGCAGCGTCGATTTTTTCGACTCGCACACGTATTACCTCGATGGCGCCGAGGGGGCTGATGGCGCTATCGACGCGTGGCGTCAGTACGACGTGCCCGCGCACGTCGCGGTGGGCGGCTGGCAAGGCTGGCTGCTGCTCGAGCCGCGTCTCGACTGGGATACCGACGGTGGGCGTTATCCTGGCGGCGCGTTGCTCGCGATCCGCGAGGATGCGTTTCTGCGCGGCGAGCGCGATGTGTTGCCGCTGTTCATGCCGACGCCGCTGACCTCGGCCTGCGAATGGACGCATACGCGTAATCACCTGATCGTGTCGTATCTCGACGACGTGCAGAACAAGACCTTACTGTGGACACCGTCGCAAGACGAGCATCACGCATGGCGTTGGCAGCAGCGCTTCTTTCCAGCGCATGCCGACGCCCAGCCCGACGTGTCGCCTGTCGAGCCGACGCTCAACGACGAAGTGTTCGTCGATACCGATGACTATCTGCAGCCGCCGGCGTACTGGCTGGCCGACCTCGCGCGGGACGACCTCAGCGAGTGGGAATTGATCGACCGCTGGCCGACCCAGTTCGATGCGACGCGCTTCGGTGTCACGCGCGGGCATGCGGTGTCGGCGGATGGCACGCGGGTGCCGTATACGGTGATCGGGCCGCGCGCTGCGCAATCGTTCGAACCGTCGCATGGCGCGCGCCCCTGCTTGTTGAGCGGCTACGGCGGCTTCGCGATTCCGCTCCTGCCGAGCTATCTGACCGGGCAGGGCATCGGCTGGCTGGAGCGCGGCGGCGTGTACGTAGTCGCGCATATTCGTGGCGGCGGCGAGTTCGGCACGCGCTGGCATACAGCGGCGCAGGGCGAGCAGCGCCAGCGCGCCTTCGACGACTTCATCGCGGTCGCCGAGGCGCTCATCGGCACCGGCGTGACGAGTGCGGCGCAGCTCGGCATTCAGGGCGGCAGCAACGGCGGTTTGCTGGTGGCGGCGTGCATGGTGCAGCGTCCCGAGTTGTTCGGCGCGGTGGTGTGCGAAGTGCCTTTGCTCGATATGAGCCGCTATCACCTGCTGCATGCGGGCGCGTCATGGATCGACGAATACGGCGATCCGGACGAGCCCGACGAAGCGCGCGTGCTGGCCGCTTACTCGCCGTATCACCGCGTGTCCGCGGGCGTCGCGTATCCGCCCGTGCTGTTCACCACCTCGACTGCCGACGATCGCGTGCATCCCGGCCACGCGCGCAAGATGGCCGCGCGCATGCAGGCGCTCGGCGTGGCTGGCGCAGACCGGGTCTGGTATCGGGAGAACACGGAAGGCGGGCACGGGGGCTCCGATGAGCTGGAGCAGGCCGAGCATGACGCGATGGTCTTCGAATTCCTGTGGAGCGTGCTGGGCGGCTTTGCGCAGGTCGACGCGGCGGTGTAGGGCGCGCACGCTGCGCCTGGTGCGAGGCGTTGGCGACGCAGCCGCACCAGGCATCGAATCGGCGGATCAGCCGAGCTGCGCGAAGACCGGCGCGTGATCGGACGGCTGTTCCCATTTGCGCGGCACCTTGTCGATGTCGCACGCCGAGCATACGTCGGCCAGCGGCTTCGACAGGAGGATGTGGTCGATGCGTAGCCCCGCATTGCGGCGGAACGCCATCATCCGGTAGTCCCACCATGAGTAGATCTTCTCCGGCTGTTCGAACTGGCGGAACGCATCGAGCAGGCCGAGTTCGATCAGCCGCACGAACGCGGCGCGTTCTTCCGGCGATACCAGGTTCTGGCCTTCCCATGCTTTCGGATCGTGCACGTCGCGATCCTCCGGCGCGATGTTGTAATCGCCGAGCAGCGCGAGCTTCGGATGCAGCGCCATTTCGCTCGCGATCCAGTCGTGCAGCGCCGCGAGCCAGCGCAGTTTGTACGCGAACTTGTCGGTGCCCGGCGCCTGGCCGTTCGGGAAGTATGCGCAGATGATGCGCACGCCTTCGATGGTGGCCGCAATCACGCGTTGCTGCGGATCTTCGAAGCCCGGGATGTTGCGCACGATACTGCTTTCGTCGACATCCAGCCCGTCGCGCACGAGAATGCCGACACCGTTATAGGTTTTCTGACCGGCATACCAGCTGCGGTAGCCTTTTTCCGTGAGTTCGGCGCGCGGAAATTTTTCGTCTGGCAGCTTGAGCTCCTGGAGACAGAGCACGTCGGTGCCGCTGGTTTCGAGCCAGTCGATCACGTGCTGCTGACGGACTTTAAGAGAGTTGACGTTCCAGGTGGCGATTTTCATGACATTCTCACATTCTTGCGGGCACGGTTTCGTGGGGGCCTCGACCCCTCGTTTGCTCGAGCGCTCAGGTTTGCCGCGTGTCGCGGGGCCGATGGCCATTCGACTCATGGTGCGCCTGACGACGCGCCTGATTGCGCAGGCGATTGCAGTAGTCCCGCATCTTATCGCGCGAGAGCGGGGCCCGCGAAAGTTGCCCCGCGCGGCGCCGCAAAAATAAAAGCGCGATGCCGGGATGTCGCGGCGTATAGTGGGACCACACACTTTCGCACGATTGCGAGTCGGAGACTCATCATGGCCGAACTTTACCCCGCCCTTTATAAGGACTTCGAAGTGCACCCGCTGGTGTTTTCGCGGGCGTTCGACAAATTCGACGGCCACAAGCGGCACGCCGAGGGCTACGACGTCGCGGTGCGCGTATGCCGTCCGGGCGCGATCAGCGGCTCGAAAGCGAGCCGTGTATTTCGCCTCGTGCTGCCCGCCACGATCGCGGATTTCGGCGTGGCCAAACGCAGCGCGAGTCAGTATGGCGCGGACATCATCGATGGCAAGGTGGAAGGCGCGACGGTCCAGGATCTTTGACGCGTTTCATGACGAGTGCCGCTGTGCATACGATCGTTCGAGCAATAATGCGTACATTGGTTTGACGTATTGCGAACAGCCAGATATAATCTTTTTTCTCTGACGCGGGGTGGAGCAGTCTGGCAGCTCGTCGGGCTCATAACCCGAAGGTCACAGGTTCAAATCCTGTCCCCGCAACCAACGCATTAAAGGCTTTGCAAGATTTCAGGTGCTTAGGCAGTAGATCGCAAGCCATCAGAAATCTAGCAAATCCGTTGTGACAAAAGCCCGCGCTAGCGGGCTTTTTGTTTTGCGGCTTCTGACGGCTTCGCGCCGTTCTCTTTCCGTGCTACCTGCAGACTTCGCCACGAACGACAGCACACGCGTAGTGTGCCTTTATCAGCCTCTTTGCTGAGTCGCTTGTCGCGCGTCGCCAAGATCGCGAGAAGCCGGGACATGCCGCCCCGAACGAAGCGCAAAAGCAGGGCGTCCCCGCGAGACTTGCGTCAGGCAGTCATGCCCCCGTCAACACACATTTGCGCACCGGTGACAAAGCTGCTGTCGGCCGGTGCCAGAAATCGCGCAGTAGCGGCCACTGCTTCGGGCAGCCGCGATAACCGGTCGGTTTGGATCCTCACCGTGTTGTGCACGAAGCCGTCCCGGCTCAATGCGATAAAGCGACGCCTTGACCCCGTCACTCACCGGGCGCTAACCGAGGCTCTGCGACCCCTGGAGCGAAATGGCCTCGTCAATCGCCGTGTCATAGCGTCGCCGCCGGTGGCCGTCAAATATTCGATCACACCGTTGGGGCGGTCGTTACAGGACCCGTTCACGAGTCCCGTCACGTGGGCGGGCAAACACGGCGGCAGTATCGAAAGCCGCACACGGCCTTTGACGACGGGTCCGCCTGAGATATCCATCGTAGGGATACCGAAATACGTTTCAGATTGCGACCGCACAAAAATGCTATCTCTAGCAGACCTTCATGCTGTATGCGATGCACGATTTATGGCTTGCGGCCCGCTTTCTTTTTTCGTGCGTAGATCAGCGCGCCAGTTTCGACCGGGATGAACGGCGCCTGAAAATGATCGATCAGAAAATCGATGAATGCTCGCGCGCGCGCGGTCTGGTTGCGCTGGCTGGGATAGTAGACAAATAGATCGGCGGACGGCAGTTCCGTGTCTGGCAAGACCAGCCTTAACCTGCCGCTCTGAACGTACTTCGCCAGATCCCATTCGGAACGAATCAGGATCCCATGCCCGTCGAGCGCCCAGCGCAGCACGATGTCGCCATCGTTGCTCGACAGCGCGCCTTTGACTTTCAGCGCCTCGGTGTGCTCGCCCTGCATGTACCTCCAGACGCCATAGGCATCATTGTTCTGGCGATGAATGATGCAGCGGTGGCGGGCGAGGTCCTCGACGCGCGCCGGTGTTCCGAAACGCTCCAGGTATTTCGGGGAGGCGCAAAGAAAACGCCGATTGCTCATGATGCGCCTCGCGCTCAGCCGGCTATCGGGAAGCTCGCCGAAACGGATCGCCATATCGAATGCCTCCTCGACCAGATCGATGGGGCGGTCGGTCACTTCGAACTGGATTTCGACATTCGGGAATCGCTTTGCGAAGTCGGACACGAGCGGCGCGATGGTCGTGCGCCCGAAGCCGAGCGTCGCATTGATCCGCAACAGCCCGTGAGGATCGGACCTGGCGCCCGATATCTCGTCTTCCATCTGCCGGACCTGCCCGACAAATTGCGTCGCGTAGCGCAGGTAGGTCTCGCCTTCCGGCGTGAGACTGACGCTTCGCGTCGTCCGGTTGACGAGCCGCACCCCCAGTTTCTGCTCGATCAACCCCAGCCGTTTGGTGGCGGCCGGCGGGGTGAGATCGAGCGCACGTGCGGCTCCCGACAGGCTTTTGAGTTTGGCGAGGAGGACAAAAAACTCGAAATCGGATGCCGGGTCGGTTGCCACTTTGCTTATTCACCTGAAGTAAAAAATGAAATGAATCCAAGCGAATTCTAGCGCTTCGATTCGCGGATAAGCTAGTTTCCATCGCAGCCAGACGCATGCAATGCGTGCCTAAAACTCAGGAGACACGTCATGAGAATCGTGGAAATCCGCGAAAAGACCGTTCCGATCAGCTCCCCGATCCGCAATGCCTATATCGACTTCAGCAAGATGACGCTGAGTCTCGTCGCCGTAGTGACGGATGTCATCCGCGACGGAAGGCCTATCGTCGGTTATGGCTTCAACTCCAACGGCCGCTACGGGCAGGGCAAGCTGATGCGCGAGCGTTTCATTCCGCGCATCCTCGAAGCCGATCCCGCCACGCTCGTCAACGATGCCGGCGACAACCTCGATCCGCACAAGATCTGGGCGACCCTGTTCACCAACGAAAAGCCCGGCGGTCACGGCGAGCGCTCGGTCGCGATCGGCACGATCGACATGGCGATCTGGGATGCCGTGGCAAAGATCGAGGACAAACCACTGTTCCAACTGCTGGCGGATCGCTATGGCAACGGCCAACCCGACCGTCGGATTTTCGTGTACGCGGCGGGCGGTTACTACTACCCAGGCCAGGATCACGGGAAGCTGAAAGACGAAATGCGCAGTTATATCGACCGTGGCTACACGGTCGTGAAAAAGAAGATCGGCGGGGCCTCGCTCGACGAAGACCTGCGCCGCATCGACTCGGTTCTGAGCGTGCTCGGCGACGGGCAGAAGCTGGCCGTCGATGCCAATGGCCGTTTCGATCTCGACACGGCGATCCGGTACGCGAAGGCGCTCTCGCAATACGACCTGTTCTGGTACGAGGAGCCGGGCGATCCGCTCGACTATGAACTGCAGGCGACCTTGCGCAACTACTACGACAAACCGATGGCGACCGGCGAGGACCTGTTCTCGATGCAGGATGCCCGCAACCTGATTCGCTACGGCGGTATGCGTGCGGACCGGGACTGGCTGCAGTTCGACTGCGCGTTGAGCTACGGCCTCGTCGAGTATCTGCGTACGCTCGACATGCTGCATCAGCACGGCTGGTCACCGAGCCGCTGCATTCCGCACGGCGGCCACCAGATGTCGTTGAACATCGCGGCCGGCCTGGGTCTTGGTGGCAACGAATCCTATCCCGACCTGTTCCAGCCGTACGGCGGCTTCCCCGACGGTGTGAAGGTAGACAACGGCTACATCACCATGCCCGACCTGCCGGGTATCGGCTTCGAAGGCAAAGCCGATCTGTTTGCCGAGATGCAGAAGCTGTCCGCCTAAGCCGTCGACCGGCAAGCGCGCCGGCTCAGGCGTCGGCGCGGCGTTCACAAAAATAGACAAAAGGAACGCAGGCGAAATCGGTCCGTGCTCACCGCAGTGGCAGATCCCGCTGCGGATGCTCGGCCTGACTTTCATTAAAAGATGCCACGCATAGGAGACAGTCATGCGGGTTTCAAAGATCGGAAAATATCTTTCCAGGCTCTATGTACAGGTTCTGATCGGCATTGTCGTCGGCGTCCTCGTCGGCCATTTCTATCCTGACATCGGGTCCCAACTCAAACCACTTGGCGACCTGTTCATCAAACTGATCCGGATGCTGCTTGCTCCGATCATTTTCGCCTCCGTGGTCGTCGGTATCGCTCGCATGAATGATCTTCATGAGGCCGGTCGCGTCGGCGTCAAGGCGGTCATCTACTTTGAAATAGCATCGACGATTGCGCTTGCTGTCGGCCTCATCATCGTGAACGTGATCAAGCCGGGCAGCGGCATGAACATCGACCCCGCGCATATCGACAGTTCCGCGATTGCCGCCTACACGCACGCAGCACAGCAGCACGGCATGCTCGAGTTCTTCATGAGCATCGTTCCGAACAGCATTGTCGGAGCGTTCGCGAATGGGGATATCCTGCCAATCATCTTCTTTTCACTGCTGCTCGCCATCGCACTCGCCAGGCTGGGTCCCCGAACCGCGCCGTTCGTCGACATGCTCGACATGTTCCTTCAGGGCATGTTCGGCGTCGTGCGAATCGTGATGTACGTCGCGCCGATTGGCGCGTTCGGCGGCATGGCATTTACCATCGCGAAGTACGGCATCGGCACGCTGGCGTCATTCGGCCAGTTGATGCTGTGCCTCTATCTGACTTCGATTTTCTTCGTGGTCGTGGTGCTTGGACTGGTAATGCGCATGAGTGGGCTGTCGCTGTGGAAGTATCTCCGCTACATCAAGGGCGAAATTTTCATCACGCTCGGCACTGCGTCCACCGAAGCGGTGCTCCCCCAAATGCTGATCAAAATGGAAAAGATGGGGTGTTCACGGCCCGTGGTCGGCATGGTGTTGCCGACGGGCTATACCTTCAATGCCGATGGCACGGCAATCTATCTGACCATGGCTTCGATGTTCATTGCGCAGGCGATGAATATCCACCTCACTCTTTGGGACCAGTTGCTGCTGCTCGGCGTGTTGCTGCTAACGTCCAAAGGATCTGCGGGTGTGGCGGGGGCCGGCTTCGTCGCGCTGGCTGCGACGCTGGCCTCAATGCACAAGATCCCTGTGTCCGGGCTCGTGCTGCTGCTGGGAGTCGACCGCTTCCTCAACGAGGCGCGTGCCGTCACGAACCTGATCGGCAACGGCGTGGCGACGATCGTGGTCGCCCGATGGGAAGGGGCGATTGACATGAACAAGGCTCGAGCGACGCTCGACCGTACGAATACGAGCATTGACGCACGGGAGTCCACCGACGAAGCGTTGGTGGATCGAACGCATCCGGAAGACACGATTATGCGGGCCCCCACGCATTGAGTCGTGCAGTCAGTTTCATCGCGCGTATCACCGCCGTGACCACGCATTCCGACAAGGCGCATTGTCGCGAGTCAGCTTTGGATTACCACGAAATCCCGACGCCGGGGAGGCTTGCGATCATCCCGGCGAAGCAGATGAGTAAGCAGCGCGAGCGTTCCGCCCGTCGTCAGCCGCGCGGCTGATGGGTATCAATCGCCCATTCCACCGCCGCTTGCGCATGCAGCGCGGTCGTATCGAACACCGGCAGCGCGCAATCTTCCGGCTTGATCAGCAGCGTGATTTCAGTGCAGCCGAGAATCACCGCCTGCGCGCCACGCTCGGCCAGTGATTGGATCACACCTTGATACACCGCTCGCGACGCATCCTGCACGTTGCCGTGACACAGCTCGTCGTAAATGATGCGGTGCACGTCGGCCCGGCCGGCCTCATCGGGAACGAGCGTGTCGAGGCCGTAGCGCTCACGCAGGCGGCCCGTGTAAAACGTCTGCTCCATCGTATAGCGCGTGCCGAGCAGGCCAACCCGTTCGATACCGGCAGCCCGCAGCGCTTCGCCGGTCGGATCGGCGATATGCAGGAACGGCACGGTGATCGCCTGCTCGATCGACCCGTACACGCGATGCATCGTGTTGGTCGCGAGCATCACCAGATCGGCGCCGCCGCGTTCGAGCTGGCGCGCGGCATCGGCCATCTGCTGACCGAGCGCGTTCCAGTCGCCCGCGCGCTGGTTCGCCTCGATCGGCGCGAAGTCGACCGTCAGCATCAGACTGCGGGCGTTGTGATGACCGCCGAGCCGCGCCTTTGCATGACGGTTGAGGAGTTTGTAATACTCGGTGGACGACTCCCAGCTCATCCCACCAATCACGCCGATCATTTTCATCTGCCTGCTCCGTGAACGGGTGACGGTTGCCGGAACGCCCGGCATGCACCGTCCTGAACGCCGAGTATAGGCGTGCGGCGATGCATGCAGCCGGTACGGATTGCGCGCCGCGCGCCGGTACGCAAGCCGGGGCGGGGCATCGGGATAAAACACCGCACGACCTTTTCTGTCGTCGATAGAATCGTAACCACCCAGAAGCGGGCAAAGGGAGAGACATATGGATCTGATCATCCGCCGCGCGATGCTGCCGTCGGGCGCCGCGCCGCAGGACGGACAACCGGTCGACATCGGCATCGATGCGGGCCGCATCGTCGCCGTCGAGGCGAACCTCGCCGCGAACGCAGGCGAAGAAATCGATGCAGCGGGTTCGCTCGTCGCGCCGCCGTTCGTCGATCCGCATTTCCACATGGACGCGACGCTGTCATACGGCTTGCCGCGCGTGAACGCGTCGGGCACGCTGCTCGAGGGCATTGCGCTGTGGGGCGAGTTGAAGCCGGAACTGACGCAGGCGGCGCTTGTCGAGCGCGCATTGCAGTATTGCGACTGGGCCGTCGCACGCGGCTTGCTGGCGATCCGCAGCCATGTCGACGTGTGCGATCCGCGCCTGCTCGCGGTCGAGGCGCTGCTCGAAGTGAAGCGCCGGGTCGCGCCGTATCTCGATCTGCAACTGGTGGCGTTTCCACAGGACGGCGTGCTGCGCAGCGCCGGCGCGTTCGAGAATCTCAAGCGGGCGATCGCGATGGGCGTGGACGTGGTCGGCGGCATTCCGCATTTCGAGCGCACGATGGCCGACGGCGCGCAATCCGTGCGCCTGCTGTGCGAATACGCGGCGGAGCAGGGCTTGCGCGTCGACATGCATTGCGACGAATCGGACGATCCCATGTCGCGCCACATCGAGACGCTGGCGGCCGAAACGCAGCGGCTCGGCTTGCAGGGGCGCGTCACCGGTTCGCATCTGACGTCGATGCATTCGATGGACAACTACTACGTCAGCAAGCTCCTGCCGCTGATGCGCGAGTCGGGCGTCGCGGCGATCGCGAATCCGCTCATCAACATCACGCTGCAGGGGCGCAGCGACACGTATCCGAAACGGCGCGGCATGACGCGCGTGCCGGAGATGATGGCGGCCGGCATCAACGTCGCGTTCGGCCATGACTGCGTGATGGACCCGTGGTATAGCCTCGGTTCGGGCGACATGCTCGAAGTCGCGCACATGGGCCTGCACGTCGCGCAGATGACGGGCGTCGACGGCATGCGCGCGTGCTTCGACGCGGTCACGGTGAATGCCGCGCGGATTCTCGGTCTGGAAGGCTATGGCATCGCGCCGGGATGCGCGGCCAATCTCGTGCTGCTCGACGCGCGCGATCCGGTCGAGGCGATTCGCCTGCGCGCCGCGCGGCTCGCGGTGGTGAGCCGTGGCAAGGTGGTAAGCCGCGCGCCGGCCGCGCGGGCGGCGCTGTCGCTCGAAGGGCGGCCGGCGCAGGTAGACTTCAAGCTGCATCGCGGCTAGCCGCTGGCGCGGCGCGGTAAGTCTGCGGTTTGTGCGCGCAGGCGTTAGCGCAAGAAAAAGCCGGCGCCTGCTCACGCAGGCCGCCGGCTTTGTTTGATGACATCGACGGCGCTCGACCACACGCCGCTCGATGCTTCAACCGGTCAATGCACCGAGCCCGGCGCCATGCCGTTATGGCGCAACAACGCATCGATATTCGGCTCGCGGCCACGGAACGCCTTGAACGATTCCATCGCCGGACGGCTGCCGCCCACCTCCAGAATCTCCTTGCGATAGCGCATGCCGGTCGTCTGATCGAGCACGCTGCCGCTCGCGGCTTGCGCCGCTTCTTCGAACGCGGCGTACGCGTCGGCGGACAGCACTTCAGCCCACTTGTAGCTGTAGTACCCCGCCGCATAACCGCCCGCGAAAATATGGCTGAACGTGTTCGGCCAACGCGAGAACGGTGCTTGCGGCACGACGTGGAAGCGTTCGTTGATCTCGCTCGCGAGTTCGGTGGCGCTCTTCGTGCCGCTCGCATCGAAGCCGGTGTGCAGTTGCATGTCGAACATCGAGAACACGATCTGACGCAGGGTGCCCAGACCGCTCTGGAAGTTCTTCGCGGCCAGCATCTTGTCGAACAGATCGCGCGGCAGCGGCTTCGCCGTTTCGACGTGCGAGGTCATGTCGCTGAGCACGTCCCACTCCCAGCAGAAGTTCTCCATGAATTGCGACGGCAGTTCGACCGCGTCCCACTCCACGCCGTTGATCCCCGAGACGCCCAGTTCATCGACGCGCGTGAGCATGTGATGCAGTCCGTGGCCGAACTCGTGGAACAGCGTGATGACTTCGTCGTGCGTGAAGCAGGCGGGCTTGCCGCCGACCGGCGCCGAGAAATTGCAGGTCAGATACGCGACCGGCGTTTGCACGCCGCCGTGCGAGTGCTTGTGACGGCCGCGTGCATCGTCCATCCAGGCGCCGCCGCGTTTGCCTTCGCGGGCATACAGGTCGAGATAGAACTGCGCGACCAGGCCACCGTCCTGATTTTCGACGCGGAAAAAGCGCACGTCCGGATGCCACACGGCCGCTTCGTCGCGGCGGATGCGCACGCCGAACAGCGTCTCCGTGACCTTGAAGAGACCCTTGAACACCGCGTCTTCGGGGAAGTACTGTTTGACCTCGTTCTCGGAGAACGAATAGCGTTTCTGGCGCAGACGTTCAGCGGCAAACGTCATGTCCCACGGTTGCAGATCGCTCATGCCCAGTTCGTTCGCGGCGAATTCGCGCAGCTCCTTCCAGTCCTGTTCCGCATGCGGGCGCGCGCGCGTGGCGAGGTCTTCGAGGAACGTCATGACCTGCGCGGGCGACTCGGCCATCTTCGGCGCAAGCGAGACTTCGGCGAAGTTGTCGTAGCCGAGCATATGCGCTTCTTCCGCGCGCAGCTTCAACTGTTCGGCGAGCACCGACGTGTTGTCCCACTCAGGCTTGCCGTTGCCGTATTGCGCACCGAGTTCGGATGCGCGCGTCACGTACGCGCGGTACATCGCTTCGCGCATCGCACGATTTTCCGAGTACTGCATCACCGGGAAATATGACGGGAAGTGCAGCGTGAATTTGTAGCCGGTCTTGCCTTCGCGTTCGGCCGCTTCCTTCGCGGCTTCGATCACGTCTTCGGGCAGTCCGGCCAGTTGCGCTTCCTCGCCCGCATCGACGATGTACGCGTAAGCATTGGTCGCGTCGAGCACGTGGTCGGAGAAGGCTTTCGATAGCCCCGCCTGCTTTTCCTGCAGCTCGGCGAAGTGCGGCTTCTGGTCTTCCGGCAGTTCGGCGCCAGACAGACGGAAATCGCGCAGCGCATTGCCGAGGATCTTCTTGCGCTCGCCGGTCAGCGATGCGAAATCGCTGCTCGCGTTCAGCGCCTTGTACTTCTCGTACAGCGCGAGGTTCTGTCCGACGCTCGACCAGAATTCAGTGACGCGCGGCAGATTTTCGCCGTACACGGCGCGCAGTTCAGGCGTATCGGCGACGGCGTTCAGATGGCCGACCACGCTCCACGCGCGCGACAGCGGTTCGGTGGCGCGTTCGACCGGCTCGACCACGTCGGCCCATGACGCAGGCGTGAGCGGCAGCGCGGCACGCTCGACGGCGGCGGCCGCGTCGGCGAGCAGCACATCGAGAGCGGGCGTCACGTGTTCGGGGCGGATGTCGGCAAAGCGCGGCAGGTCGGAAAAATCGAGGAGCGGATTGTCGTGATGCGAGGGAGTAGTGGACATGAGGCTTCCTGTCTGACGCGGGTGAAGGGTAATCGGTGCATCGACGAGAGGCGCGCGCGGTCGCCTGTGGCACCCGATATGAGCATTATTGGGGCGGGACGCGCCGATTCCAATCCGTCGGCAGACAAATTATCAGATGTCGTGGCTCCGTGGGGGAATCGCATGCGGCGTGCGGCGTGTGACATGACGGCGGCCACGCGCGCTCGCGGCGCCTTCGGGGCGCCTGCTGCGGCTAAAGCGTTTCTGTGCGAAAGCGAACGGTGCGCATTGCTGCTCTGCCGCAATCTGACATGTCGCCAGCAGTGAGCGATGTTTTCTGTCCGAGGTATCGATGAATCCGCTTTCGCACGCTTTAAAGCGCAACGGCAACAACTTCGACCTCGTGCGGCTGCTGGCCGCCGTGGCCGTCGTATATGGCCATTCGTATCTGCTCCAGGCGCCGGATGGCACGACCGACTGGGTGCAGAACGCGCTCGGCTTCGATGGCTTCGGCGCGTTCGGCGTTTACGCCTTTTTTTTGCTGAGCGGCATGCTGGTGACTGCCAGCTTCGACCGGCAACGCTCGGGCCCGCGTTTCGTCGCGTTGCGCATCGCACGGCTGTGGCCGGCGGTGGCGCTCGGCTCGGTCGTGACGGTGTTCATCATCGGGCCGCTTTTCACGACGCTGCCGCTGCGCGAATACTTCGCCTCCGGCATGACCTGGGCGAACCTCGACAGCTTCTCCACCATCGCCCTGAAGACCCGCTGGACGTTGCCTGGCGTGTTCGAGCACAACCGCATGCCGCACGAGATCTGCGCAACGTTGTGGACGCTGCCGCTCGAAGTGCGCTGCTATCTGATCGTGCTCGTGACCGGGATGCTGGGGCTGCTGTCCAGCCCGCGCGGCGTGCTGCTGGCGGCGGTGCTCGGCGGCGCCGCGATCGTGGTGCGCGTGCATCTGCCGCACCTGCAGCTGGGCGTGCGCGATTTCAGCCATCCTGCCAACGGCTATTCGTTCTGGCCGGAGCCGTTCTTCATCCTGGGAATGCTGCTGTACGGCTGGCGCGAGCGGGTCGACATCAACGGTCTGACGGCGCTGGGGTTCGGGATGGTGTTTCTGGTCTTTCGCGATACGGCCGGGGCGCAGCCGCTGTTCTATCTGGCCTTCGTGTACGGCGTGCTGTGGGTGGGAACGACGCCCATACTGCGGCGCTTCGTGCCGGCTCACGACTACTCGTACGGTATTTATCTGTACGGGTTCATGGTGCAGCAGTGCGTCGCGAATATCGCGCCGCAGTTGAGCCACGTGATGTCGCTGGTGGTTGCCGCGCCGTTGATCCTCGTGAGCGCGGCGCTGTCGTGGCACTTTGTGGAACGGCCCGTGCTGACGTGGTGCCGCACGCGGCTTGCGCCGCAGCACAGGTCGCCGGCGCCGGGTATGGCTGCGGGGGACCAGGCGATGCGTTGAGGCGGCGCTGGCCGCGCGCTGCGCACCTTGCACTTCTCGCCGCCGGCGCGCGCATGCCGCTGTTTCCTGCGCCGGGCTTCTGTGCGCGAAGCCGGGCGCCAAGGTTCGCAGAAACTTTCTCTGCCGGCGAATGTGCTGTGCCGGCCGGCATTTTCCGCGTGCCGCCGTTACGCCTTCGCGTCGGCTTCGCGCTCGGCGGCTTCGATCGTGTTGACGAGCAGCATCGTGATGGTCATCGGGCCGACGCCGCCCGGCACTGGCGTGATGTAGCCGGCGACTTCCTTGACGCCCGCGAAATCGACGTCGCCGCACAGCTTGCCGGCGTCGTCGCGATTCATGCCGACGTCGATCACCGTCGCGCCTGGCTTCACCATGTCGGCGGTCAGAATGTTGCGCAAGCCGGTGGCAGCGACCACCACGTCGGCGTTGCGCGTGTGCGCGGCCAGATCGCGTGTCTTGCTATGGCAGATCGTCACGGTCGCGCCGGCTTCGAGCAGCAGCAGCGCCATCGGCTTGCCGACGATGTTCGAGCGGCCGATCACCACCGCGTTCGCGCCTTTCAGATCGATCCCGTATGCGTCGAACATTTTCATCACGCCGTAGGGCGTGCACGGACGAAACAGCGGCTGGCCGGTCATCAGAGCGCCAGCATTGGCGACGTGAAAGCCGTCGACGTCCTTTTCCGGCGCGATCGCCTCGATCACCTTGTGGCTGTCAATATGTTTGGGCAGCGGCAGTTGCACCAGAATCCCGTGGATGCGCGGATCGCGGTTCAGTTCGTCGATGCGCGCGAGCAGATCCGCTTCCGGCAGGTCGGCCGGATAGCGGTCGAACGACGAGCCGAGGCCGTTGTCCTGGCACGCCTTGACCTTGTTGCGCACATACACTTCGCTGGCCGGATTGTCGCCGACCAGCACGACGGCGAGTCCCGGCTGATGGCCGCGGACGGTGAGGGCGGCGGCGCGCGCGGCGACGTCGGCGCGCAGGGTCTTGGAAAGGGCGAGGCCGTCGATCAGTTTGGCAGTCATGGTCGGGTCGAGATAGGCAGTTTGGAAAGCGGGGCAGGGCGCGGACGCCTGAAGGCGCCCCGCGCGATGGCGCTTTTCAGCGGGAACGGGTCGGCACGTGAAAAGCGCGCGGCGCGAATCGGAGATAGGCGCGGCCGTGAAGTCCGACATTATACCGGGCCTGTCTGACGCGCCACGCGTGGATCCGCGTCACACGCAGCGCAACCGGCAGGCCATCGCTCCGTGCCGGGAAGGCCACGCTTTACGGCTGCACCGCCTGCCAGCTCTCGTCCGGATCGAACGCTTTGATCGCTGCTGCTGCACGCGCCGTCTGAGGTTCGAGGTTCTTCTGATACACCTGACCATCCTGATTGACGATGAAACTTATCACCGGTCCGGCCATACCCGGCGGGCGATGCGATCAGCCCAAACCCTCCGCTCATCACGCCATGCTCGACATGGTTTCGCGCACCGCCTTTCGCATGCGGCCCTCGCGCGGTGAGGATCCGGTAGTGATAGCCGTGATACGCCTGCGTCGGCAGCCTGCCGTTGGGCATCGTGGCGGCGAGCGGCCCGAGCGGGCTTTCGGCTTCGCCGGGCGCCAGATGCGCGGTGGGAGGGAAAAACAAACGCGGGAAGGGTGCCGCGCGCGGGTAGCGCAGGCGTGGAACCGCTGCGGGCCGGACGCTTCTGCCGTCCGGCCGTGAGCAATGCGATGGCTTCTTGCGGGGAATGCCGCCCGTCGGATTTATTGCGCGGGTTGCGGCTTGTTCGACAGCGCCAGTCGCAGCAGATCGGCGACCGTATTGACGTTGAGCTTTTCCATGATGTTGGCGC
>NZ_NPIH01000201.1 GCF_012275575.1 Paraburkholderia sp. SG-MS1
GGGTTGAACGACACACATCGCATGAACCGCGCGGAAACCATGCGGCAATGATGCCGCAACCGCGCGGCAATCCAAACAGCGAACCGCTCAGACAGCCTGATCAAACAACCTGAGCGGACAACCCACAGCGAACACCGGACCGGCAACCTAAACCGGAAAAGTCAGCGACACCACAAAACCGCCATCGACGGCGTTATCCGCATGGAAAGTACCGCCGTTGTAGCGCACGAGCCGTCGCACGATCGCGAGCCCCAACCCGCAATGCGCATCGCCGCTGCGCGCTTCGTCGAGCCGCACGAACGGTTGCAATGCACGATCGAGTTGATCGGCCGGAATGCCGCTGCCGTGATCGCGCACCCGCAACGTGTAGTGGCCGTTGTCCCGCGACGTCGAGATTTCGACGGGCGGATCGCCATAGGTCAGTGCGTTCTCGATCAGGTTCGTCAGAATGCGGTCGAGGTCGACGAGCGGCAGCCCGAAGCCATCGCCCGCTTGCAGATCGAGACGTACGAGCGCGTCATCCGCGAGACTGTCACCGTAATGCCGGCGGCAATGCGCATCGACGCTCGTGGTAGGCGACGCGTCCGCCGTCTCGCGTGCGAAATCCAGAAACTGCGTGACAATGCGCGACAGCGATTCCGCATCGCGCAGAAAGCCGCGGCGGTTCGCTTCATCGGGCAGCAGGTCCGCGCGCACCTGCATGCGCGTGATCGGCGCGCGCAGATCATGCGCGACGCCTGCGAGCATCACCGCGCGTTCCTGCTCGGCTTGCGCGAGTTCGTGCACCATCTGGTTGAAGTCGCCGATCAGCTCCTTTAGCTCACGCGGCCCGCTCGCCTCGACGACCGGTGCGCGATGGCCGACGCGAAACTCGCGCGCCGCGAGCGCGAGCCGATGCAAGGGCCGCTGCAAATGCCACGCGCCAAACAACGCGACGATCACCGCGAACACTAGCATCGTCGCGGACGCCCCGAGGAAGCGGCGCGCCGGCAGCATCGAATTCTGCAGCACGAGCCAGCTTGGATGACCCGCATAGCGCACCCAGACCGTACCGCTGTCGGGGTCGGCCACCACCGCGCTGCCGGCGGGCAACTTCGCGCGCAAGTCGGTTTCGAAGGGACCTGAGGTGTTTTCGCAAGGCGCGGGGCAGCCATACGGAATCGCGTCGTTTGCGCCGACCCTGGCAATCCCGAGCGTCTTCGATATCTGTACAGGCGTCAGCGACCCTTCGTGTTCGGCCTCAACCGCGAGCAGCGCCGCACGCTGCGCATGGCCGGTGTCGATCTGCCCGCGCTCGCGGTCCACCAACACCATCGAGGTGACGTGCACCAGCACGATCAGGCCCACCGTCATCAACGAGAGCCGCCCGAACAGCGTGTTAAAGGGATTCTTCATCGTCACCGCCGCCGGGCACGAACATATAGCCGGTGCCGCGTATGGTCTGGATGCGGCGCGGGTTGGCCGGATCGTCTTCGAGCAGACGGCGCAGGCGCCACACCGGCACGTCGATGCCCCGCTCGGTCACATCGGAGTGTGGCCCGTGCAGCAGGTCGACGAGCTTCGAGCGCGACAGCGTTTCCATCGGATGTTGGGCGAGCACTTCGAGCAGCGCATATTCGCTGCCCGTCAGCTTGAGCGGTTCGTCGTCGCGAAACAGTGTACGGGTGGCGAATTCGAGCCGGAAGCGGCCGAAGCGCAGCGCCTCGCGCTTCTCGGGCGGCGTCGACACGGCCACGGGTCCGGCATGCCGGCGCAGCACCGCATGAATGCGCGCGAGCAATTCCTGCGGCATGAACGGCTTGCCGAGATAGTCGTCGGCGCCGAGTTCGAGACCGATCACGCGATCCACGCCGTCGGCGCGCGCGGTCAGCATGATCACCGGAATCGTGTCGCCGTTCGCGCGCAATTGCCTGAGCGCGCTGAGGCCGTCTATGCCCGGCATCATCAGATCGAGCACGATGATCGAGGGCCGCTCGCGTTCGAGCCGGCGTGCCAGATTATTGGCGTCGTGCAGCACGGACATCTCGATGCCGCGCTGCTGAAAGAATGTGCGCAGCAGGTCGCGAAGGTCGGCGTCGTCGTCGACCAGTAAAACCTGGATGGGCGTGTCGGACATGGCTGGGCCCTGATCGATGAGGACGATTGATGAACGGACAGCGCCGCCGCCCGTTTGTCTTACGCCGCAATATAGCGAATTGCGCGCTGGCGGCGGTTTCGGGTTCTTGTCCCGCCTTACAGTTTATTACGGCAGCGCCGCCAGTTCGAGTGGCAAGCGCGAGTCTTCGCTTCGATCCACGCCGAGCGTTACACCTCGTAATCCCCCCCTAAGCCAACGTAAGACGCTGCTCACTATGCTGCGGCCATATCTTGCCGCTGGCATCGCGTTGCGTGGCTTTCCTCCGCGAACGAACGACGCATGCCGGACGGCCCTTTGTCGTTTCCAGTCGAAGGATGCCCATAGCATGCCCATTCCCTCCATCGCCGCCGAGCCGTCACGACGCGCGCCGTGCTTCACGCTGCTGGCCACCGCTGTCGCGGCCGCCACGTTCATGCTGAGCGGTTGCGGCGAACAGGCGTCGCCAGAACCGCAAGCGACGGTTCCCGAAGTCGGCGTCGAAACGATCACGCCGCACGCCGTTGTTTCGAGTACCGAACTATCGGGGCGTCTGTCGGCGATTCGCGTCGCCGAAGTCAGGCCGCAAGTCGAAGGCATCGTCAGGCGGCGCCTTTTCACCGAAGGTTCGCTGGTCGCGGCCGGTGCCGTGCTCTATCAGATCGACGCGTCCAGCTACCAGGCCACGTACGACCAGGCCGTCGGCACGCTCGCCAAAGCGGTGGCGACCGCCAACGCCGCGCAGACCAAGGCGGCGCGTTACGCCGAATTGTCGAAGATCCAGGGCGTGAGCCGCCAGGACTACGACGACGCCGTCGCCGCGCTCGACGAAGCGAAGGCCGACGTGCTCGCCGACCGCGCCGCATTGAAGACCGCGTCGATCAACCTCGGCTACACCAAAGTGGTCGCGCCGATCGCCGGGCGCATCGGCAAATCGAGCGTCACCGAAGGCGCGCTCGTCACCGCCGAGCAGACCACCGCGCTCGCGACGGTCCAGGCGACCGGCGAGATGTACCTCGACGTCACGCGCTCGTCGGCAGACTGGCTGCGTCTGCAGAAGGAGTTCGCGAGCGGCCAGTTGCAGCAGGCGGGCAGCGACGGCGCGCTCGTGCATCTGGTGATGGAAGACGGCAGCGCCTATGCGCAGCCGGGCAGGCTGCTGTTCTCCGACATCACCGTCGACCCCACCACCGGTTCCGTGACGCTGCGTTGCGTGTTTCCCAATCCGGACGGCACCTTGTTGCCCGGCATGTTCGTGCGCGCCCGGCTCGAAGAAGGTGTGAACCAGCAGGCGATCACGGTGCCGCAACTCGCGGTGTCGCGCGCGGCCGACGGCTCCGCGAGCGTGCTCACGGTCGGCGCCGACAACAAGGTCGCGCAGACGCCCGTCACCGCCGATATCGCGTCGGGCGCCGACTGGCTCATCACCCGCGGTCTCAAAGCGGGCGATCGCGTGATCGTCGCGGGCGCGCAGAGGGCGCGCACGGGCGCACTCGTCAAGCCGGTCGAAGCGGGCAGCACGCCCGCCACCGCGGACAACGCCGTTGCCGCGTCGGCCGCCCACAGCTAAAGCGAGACTCTTCAATGGCAGGTTTCTTCATCAACCGACCGATCCTTGCATGGGTCATCGCCATCGTCATCATGATGGTGGGCGGCGCTTCCGTCGGGACGTTGCCGGTCGAACAATATCCGAGCGTGGCGCCGGTGTCCGTGCAGGTCACGGCGACTTATCCTGGCGCGTCCGCCGAGACCATCGCGACCACCGTCACCCAGGTGATCGAGCAGAAGCTGAGCGGCATCGACCATCTGCTCTACATGTCGTCCACCAGCAGTTCAGCGGGCCAGGCGCGCATCACGCTGACGTTCCAGCAGGGGACGGACGCGGACATCGCGCAGGTGCAGGTGCAAAACAAGGTCGAGCAGGCCAGCTCGTCGCTGCCGGAGACGGTTCAGCAACAGGGCGTGCAGGTCGCGAAGGCCGCGAACTCGTTTCTGATGATCGTGTCGTTGTCGTCGACCGATGGCAGCACGAATTCCATCGATCTCGGCAATATCATCGCGACGCAGATCGAAGACCCGCTCACCCAGGTCGACGGCGTCGGCGACGTGACGCTGTTCGGCGCCCAGCACGCCATGCGCATCTGGCTCGATCCGGTCAAGCTGCAAGCGCTCGGCCTCACCACCAGCGACGTCACCACCGCGATCACGAATCAGAACGTGCAGTTGTCGGTGGGACAGATCGGCGGCTCGCCGTCGACGAAAACCCAGGCGCTCAACGCGACGATTTCGGCGTCGAGCCTGCTCACCACGACCGCGCAGTTCGGCGACATTCTGCTGCGCGTGAATAGCGACGGCTCGAAGGTGATGCTCAAGGACGTCGCGCGCATCGAGGTGGGCGGCGACGACTACAGCACCGACTCGCGCCTGAACGGCAAGCCGGCTGCCTCGCTCGCGGTCAAGCTCGCGAGTGGCGCGAATGCGATGAGCGTCGCGAAGGCCGTGCGCGCGAAGCTCACCGAACTGAGCGCGCAATTGCCACGCAACGTCGTGGTCGATTATCCGTACGACACCACGCCCTTCGTGAAGATTTCGATCGAAGAGGTGGTGAAGACGCTGATCGAAGCGGTGATGCTGGTGTTCGTCGTGATGTACGTGTTCCTGCAGAACCTGCGCGCGACGCTGATTCCGACCATCGTCGTGCCGGTCGCGTTGCTCGGCACGTTCGCGGTGATGTCGGTGGTCGGCTTCTCGATCAACGTGCTGTCGATGTTCGGGCTCGTGCTGGCGATCGGCCTGCTGGTGGACGATGCGATCGTGGTCGTCGAAAACGTCGAGCGGCTGATCGCGCAAGAGGGGCTGTCGCCGCTCGAAGCGACCCGCAAGGCGATGAAGCAGATCACCGGCGCGCTGGTCGGCATCACGACGGTGCTGATCGCCGTGTTCATTCCGATGGCGTTCTTCACGGGATCGACGGGCGCGATTTACCGGCAGTTCTCGGTGACGATCGTCGCGGCGATGCTGCTCTCCGTGTTCCTCGCGCTGACACTCACGCCTGCGCTGTGCGCGACGCTGCTGCGGGGCGCGGACGTCGCGCATCATCCGAAGCGCGGCATGCTTGGCTGGTTCAATCGCGTGCTCGCACGCGGCACCGATCGCTATGATTCGGCGGTCTCGCGCGTGCTTGGCAATCCGATGCGCTACATGGTGATCTACGTGTTGATCGGCGGTGTCGTGGCGCTGCTCTTCGTGAAGCTGCCGTCGTCGTATTTGCCCGACGAGGACCAGGGCACCATCATCACATCGATTTCCGCGCCTGCGGGCACGCCCGCCGCGCAGACCCTGGAAGTCGTGAAGAAGGTCGAGGCGTATTACCTCGGACTTCCGCAGGTGGACAAGATCATCACGCTGACGGGTTTCAGCTTCAACGGCTCGGGCCAGAACAACGCGCTCGCCTTCGTCAGCCTCAAGGACTGGAGCAAGCGGCGCGGCAGCGACGGCTCGGCGGCGGCGCTGATCCAGCATGCGAACCAGCACTTTGCCGCCGAGCGCGACGCGCAGATTTTCGCGCTCAACCCACCGGCGATTCAGGAACTCGGCACGCAAAGCGGGCTCGACTTCGAACTGGAAGACCGCATGGGTCAGGGCCACGACAAGCTGATGGCCGCGCGCCAGCAGTTGATCGCACTCGCCGCCAGGGACAGCGCCTTGTCCGGCATGCGCGCCGGCGGACTCGACGATACGCCGCAGTTTCATGTCGATATCGATCGCGAGAAGGCGAGCGCGCTGGGGCTGTCCATCGCCGATGTGAACGACACGTTGCAGACCGCGTTCGGTTCGTCGTATGTGAACAACTATGTCGATACGGGACGCATTCAGAAGGTCTACGTACAGGCCGATGCGCCGTACCGGATGATGCCGTCCGACATTGGGCGGTGGTACGTGAGGGCGAGTACGACGAGCAGCGCAAGCAGCAGTTCCAGCAGTAGCTCGGCCACGACGAGCAGCACGAGCACCACAAGCACCACCAGCGGCTACGACGGCCAGATGGTGCCGTTCTCCGCGTTCGCCACCGGCAAGTGGACCTTCGGGCCACCGCAGATCGAGCGATTCAACCGCACGCTGGCGATGGAAATCACCGCGCAAACCGGCGCGAACACCAGCACCGGCCAGGCGATGGCCGCCGTCGATGCGCTCGTGAAGAAACTGCCCGCCGGCTATGGCATCGACTGGACCGGGCAATCGTACCAGGAGCGCGTGGCCGGTTCGCAGGCTATCTATCTGTACG
Organism: Paraburkholderia sp. SG-MS1; assembly: GCF_012275575.1. Classification (GTDB taxonomy): domain Bacteria; phylum Pseudomonadota; class Gammaproteobacteria; order Burkholderiales; family Burkholderiaceae; genus Paraburkholderia. The sequence goes on from NZ_NPIH01000201.1 coordinate 6,399, forward strand.
CGATCTCGCTAGTCGTCGTGTTCCTGTGCCTCGCCGGCCTGTATGAAAGCTGGTCGATTCCGCTCGCGGTGATTCTGGTCGTGCCGCTCGGCGTGCTCGGCGCGGTGCTGGGCGCGCATCTTCGCGGGCTGTCCGACGATATCTACTTCAAGGTCGGTCTGCTCGCGACGATCGGGCTGTCCACCAAGAACGCGATCCTGATCGTCGAGTTCGCCAAGGACCTGCAGGCCGAGGGACGCGGCCTGCTCGACGCCACCGTTGAAGCCGCGCGGCTGCGCCTGCGGCCGATCCTGATGACCTCGCTCGCCTTCATCTTCGGCGTGCTGCCGCTCGTCATCAGCACCGGCGCGGGTTCGGCGAGCCGGCACGCGATCGGCACCGGCGTGATGGGCGGCATGATCGCCGCCACCATTCTCGCGATCTTTTTCGTGCCGGTGTTTTTTGTCGTCGTGCGCCGTCTGTTCGGTGAGCACGGCGACGCCAAGCAACAGGAAGGTGTCGAATGATGAGACTCAAACCGGGTGCGTGCATGGCCGCGTTCGCCTTCGCCATGCTGGCGGGATGCACGCTCGACCCGCACTATGAACGGCCCGCGGCTCCGGTCGCGGCGACGTATCCGCAAGGCGATGCGTATGAAAGCACGAGCGCCGCCGTACACGCAAAAGCAACGGTAACCGCCACCGCAGAAGCGGCGAGCGGCAGTGGCGCAACGACCACGGCCGCCAGCGCCACCCCTGCCCCGCTAGCCACTGACACCGCATGGCGCGCCTTCTTCCGCGACGAGCGCTTGCAACGTCTGATCGACATTGCGCTCGCCAACAATCGCGACCTGCGCGTGGCTGCCTTGAACGTGGCCGAATACGAAGCGCAATACCGCCTCGCACGCGCAGCGCTTGCCCCGTCGATCAGCGCGAGCGGCAGCCTCACCCGCGAACGCACCGAAGGCGTGACAAGCAGCGTCAGCAATCTGAGCGTCGGCACCACGTCGTGGGAGATCGACTTCTTTGGACGCCTGCGCAGCCTCAAGCGCCAGGCGCTGGAGACTTATCTCGCAACCGACGCGTCGCGGCAAAGCACACAGATCAGCCTGATCGCCACGGTGGCGACCGACTATCTGACCTTGCTGGCCGACGAACGCCTGTTGCAGTTGACCGAAGACACGGTCAAGGCGAATCAATCCACGTTCGACGTGACGAAGCGCGTCCAGGAGCTGGGCAATTCTTCGCTGCTCGACGTGCAGCAGGCGCAGAACTCGCTCGCGAGCGCGCGGGCCAGCCTCGCGTCCTACCGCCGCGCGGTCGCGCAGGACCGCAACAATCTGGTGGCCGTGCTCGGCGCGCCGATTCCCGACGACCTGCCGCCCCCCCGCGCGTTCGACGACGAATCGATGTTCGCCGACATCGGTGCGGGCGTGCCGTCGCTGCTGCTCACCCGCCGTCCGGATATCGTGCAGGCGGAGCATGCGTTGAAGGCGGCGAACGCCAACATCGGCGCCGCGCGCGCGGCGTTCTTTCCAAAGATCGAGTTGACCGCGTCGGCCGGCACGTCGAGCTCGACGCTCTCGAATCTGTTCAAGGCGGGCACGGGTGCCTGGGCGTTTGCGCCGAGCGTGTCGGTGCCGATCTTCGACTACGGCAGCAACAAGGCATCACTCGATGTCGCCAAAATCGAAAAGCAGATCGAGGTGGCCGACTACGAAAGCGCGATTCAGACCGCGTTCAAGGAAGTGTCGAACGCACTGACGGCGCGCGCCACTTACGTCGATCAGGTGCAGGCCGATCGCGACTACGTGGCCTCCGCGCAGCGCTACTACACGCTTGCCGAAGCGCGCTACAAGGCGGGCACGGACAGCTTCCTCACCTTTCTCGACGCGCAACGCACGCTGTTTACCGCGCAACAGCAGCTTGCGACGGATAGCCTGTCGCGCCAGGCGAATCTCGTGACGCTATACAAGGTGCTGGGTGGTGGATGGGAGCATGGCTGACAGCGAACAGGTGAGAAGATTCGGGAGCCGGCGAGGTGAGAATATGCGCACCTGTCGGCGCACTTTAGCTTCAAAGGTGAGGGAATTCGGGAGCGCAAGGGAATGCGTGCGGCTCGATAGGATGCGCGTGAAGTCGTGCACATCGAGCGTTTTTTCCAGCAAAGCAATTGCATCGCAATAGAACGGCCGATAAATAACGGCCTTTTCCACGAAAACTTTAGAACGGAATTTAACCCCTCCGGTTGCGAAAAAAGCGATGTAGTCATCGCTGAGTAATATGCGTCGGCAATACTCGGCAGCGCTGCAAGTCAGACCATATTTCGCACAAAAACGCGCTGCCCCGATCGAGGGCTGGCGCGCAGGCCAGACCCCGGGGGGTTCAAATGACGATCCGTCATCGCATCACGCTATTGGTTGTTCTGATGTTCGTCGCCTTGTCGGCGATCGGCGGCTATGCCGTCTACCAGACGCGCGGCAGCGCCGCCGAAGTACGCAAGGTGACCGAAGGCGTGGTGCCTAGCGCACTCGCATCCGCCGACCTCGTGTCGCAAGTCAAGGACGTGCAGCTCGCCACGATGACGCTCGTCTACGCGCCCGACGCCAACATGGTCGCCCAGGCCCAGGACGAACTGAAGAAGAAAAAAGCCTCGCTGCAACAGGCGCTCGCGCTGCAGGCCAAGGAGGCCGCAAGCCACGCGCAGCAGGGTCTCGTCGTGCAGGCGAAGGACAGCCTCGAGAACTACTTCTCCGCGATTGCCGACACGGCGAAAATGAAAGCCGACGGCAAGAACGAACTCGCGCAGGCATATCTGTTCGCTAATGTCGCGCAGTATCGCGACGAACTCGAAGGCATCGTCGAGACCTTGCGCGTCGAGAAGAATCGCGAGAAAGACGACGCGATTACGGCGCTCAACGCCACGCTCGCCACGACGACCACGGCTATTGCATCCGTCACTGGCCTCGCGATCATTCTGCTGACTTCGATCGGCGCGCTGCTCTATCGCCAGATCACCCGCCCGCTCAGTCACATGCAGGCCATGATGAGCGAGATCGCGTCGAGCCAGGACTTCACGCGCCGCGTGCCGGTGGGACGGCTCGACGAGATAGGCCGCTCGATCGTCGCGTTCAACGGCATGATCGAGAAGATTCAGGAAAGCTCCGCGCAACTCAAACAGAAAACGGCCGACATCCAGGCGATGCTGCAGAACATGCAGCAGGGCATTCTGACGGTGGTCGACGGGGCGAAGATTCATGCGGAGTACTCGGCGTATCTGGAAGACATCTTCGAGACGAAGGACATCGCCGGGCGCGCGCTGATGGACCTCGTTTTCGCGGATACCGAACTCGGCGCCGACGCGCTGTCGCAAATCGACGCGGCGACGCATGCGTGCCTCGGCGAAGACTGCATCAATTTCGCATTCAATCAGCACCTGCTGGTGGGCGAGATTTCGAAGCGCATGCCCGATGGCCGCGTGAAGATACTCGACCTCAGCTGGTCGGCGATCACCGACGAAAGCGACACCGTCGTACGCCTGATGCTGTGTGTGCGTGACGTCACCGAACTGCGCAAGCTCGCGGCCGAAGCAAGCGAACAGCGCCGCCGCCTCGACATGATCGGCGAGATTCTTGCGGTCAGCGAGGAGAAGTTCCATCATTTCATCGAGAGTTCGGCGGGCTTTGTCAGCGAGAACGAGCGCATCATTCGCAAGCATTCCGAAGCGGATCATGCGGCGATCGCCGAGCTGTTCCGCAACATGCATACCATCAAGGGCAATGCGCGGACCTACAACCTGCAGCATCTGACCAACGTCGTGCACGAAACCGAGCGCAGCTATCACGAGCTGCGCCAGCCGGACGCGGATCGCTCGTGGGATCAGGAGCATCTGATGCGCGAGTTGACGCGGGTGCGCGAGGCGATCGAAAGCTACGCGAAGATCAACGAGCAGAGCCTCGGGCGCAAGAGCAAAGGCCAGGCAAACGACGCGGGCAACGCGGGCCGCTACGTGATGGTCCACAAGGACGACATCCAGCAGACCCTCAATATGCTGGAGCGCACCGACGCCGCCGAGCTTCACGCATTGCAGTCGATGCGCGATGCGCTGCGCCGCACGCTGCGCGCACTGGGCAGCCAGAGCGTACGCGACGCGCTGTCCGGCGTGCTGGATTCGCTGCCGTCGCTCGCGAGCGAGTTGGGCAAGCCCGCCCCGGCCGTGCGGATCGACGACAACGGTTATCGTTTGCGCGGCCAGGCGGGCGGCACGCTGAGCAACGTGTTCATGCATCTGCTGCGCAATTCGATCGACCACGGCATCGAAACCGCCGAGGTTCGCGGTGCGCAAGGCAAAACCCCGGCCGGCACGATCGACATCGAAGTGGGCGTGGACAGCGGCGCGTTGCAGATCACGCTCAGCGACGATGGCCGTGGTCTCGCGCTCGAACGGATTCGCGGCATCGCGCGGGAGCGCGGCTGGATCGGCAATGACGACGCGCTGAGCGACGAAGCGGTGGCGGACTTCATTTTCCGGCCCGGCTTCTCGACGGCGGAGACGGTCACCGAAGTGTCGGGCCGTGGCGTCGGCATGGACGCCGTGCGCGACTTCTTGCGACGCGAGAACGGCAGTATCGAACTGCGCTTCACCGATGACCACACGGGCGCGCCGTTCCGTCAGTTCCAGACGATCGTCTGTCTGCCGGACAGCGTCGCGGTCGATACGCTCGGCGTTCAGGCGCGCGGCCAGACCGGCGAGCTGCACCTCGACGCAGTGGCGGGCTAAGCGCCGACCGACGGACTTCGCAAGGATTGGCTGTGATTCAACAGTATCAAGAGTATCTATTCGCTGCGCTGGGGGGCGGCGCGTTGATCGCGCTGCCCGCATGGGCCGCTCACAAGCTGCACAGCGCGAAGCTGGCGGCGCGGCTGCGCGGTGAAGCGCAAGCGCGCATCGACGCGCTCGAAGCCGCGCACGCGGCGCATCGCGAAGCGCTGATCGACCGCGAGCGGGCCGAGCAGGCCTTACATGCGTTGACCGAACAGTTGCGTGACGAGTTGAGGCAGCAGTCAGCCCGCGCCGATGAATTGCGCGCGTCACTCGACGCCGCGCACGGCCACACGGAGCAGTGGACCAACCAGGCGCGCCAGATCGCCGGTGAGGCTGCGCGTCTGAAAGGCCTTGGCGCGACGTTCGAGCGCTGGCACGAGCAGATGATCTCGCTGATGACGCAGAACCACGACATGCACGCGAAGAATCAGGAGTTGTCGTCGATCGTGCGGCATGTGGTGATCGTGTCGCTGAACGCGTCGATCGAAGCGGCGCGCGCGGGGCCGGCCGGCCGGGGCTTCGCGGTGGTGGCGAGCGAAGTGCGCTCGCTCGCCGCGCGTTCCGAGGAGTTGTCGAAGAGCTATCGCGACAGCCTGCATCGCAACGACCTGACCACGACGTCCACGTTCCAGGATATCCAGGCGGGCGGCAAGATGATCGCGGCGTCGCTTGCCAGTGTCGAGTCGCTCGCCAACCGCTTTCATGCGCAGCTCGATGAGGTGCCGATGTGATTTCGGCCCAGGCCCGTGACAGCTTCGAACGTATCTTCCGCAAGGCGGCGCAAACGCGCCTGCCCGTCAATGCGGACGACCTCTGCGAGATCGCACCGCTTGCCGACGCCGGCGCGGGTGCAACGAAGGACACGCAGGTGGTCTTGCTGACCATTTCGTCGATCGTATTCAGGCTGCTGCTGATCCTGCATTTCGACGAAGACGACAGCACGCGCGGCTATTACCTGAACGATACCGACGAACGGCCGTTCCAGGAAGTGTTTCTGGAAATCTGCAACCTGTGCTGCGGCGCGATGAACCAGGAACTGTTGCGCTACTTTCCGGACCTCGGCATGTCGACGCCGTATGTGCTGAAAGCGCGTTGCCTGCCGCATCTGCATGAATTGAAGCCGGCTCTGCTGTCGTCGTATTCGGTTGTGCTCAACGGCGACGTGCGGCTCGCCGCGACCGTGTGCGTGTGCGCGCATGCGCCGCTCGACTTCGTCGCGGACACGAGCGCCATCGAAGAAACCAGCGGCGAACTGGAATTGTTTTGACCATGACAGCATGCGTCGCCGCTCTCAGGAAAGTGAAATGAATTTCAACGAACCGGTCAGCAAGGTGCTGGTGCTGGACGATTGCGCCGCGCACAAAGAGGCGCTCAAGCGCTTTTGCGACGAGAACAACCTGGTCGGCGTGAAAGTGGGCAAGAACCGTTTGCAGTCGGTACTGCGCTCGAACATCGATCTTGGCGCGGTACTGTTCGCCGAAAACTACGGCGGCTCGCCCGAGGCCAGCGCCGAACTCGCGATCCGGATCAACGCGGTGCGTCCCGAGTTGCCGATCATCATGCGGCGCGAGCGCGACCCGGGCACGGAGAGCTTGCCCGAGAGCTTGCGCCGCGTGGTCTGCGCCGCTTACGTCGCGCACGATATGGCGCCGCTGCGCCGCGTGATCGACGAATACATTTTCAGTCTCGACTATCCGAACGCGCTGGTGCGCGGCATCGCCGAGATGACCCAGGCGATTCTTGGCGACGTGTTCAAGGACCTGACCATTACGTGCGATACGCCGTACATCGTGCGCGACCGCATCATCTTCGGCGAAGTGTTCAGCCTGATTCCGCTGGAAAGCGCGTGGTGCCGCGGCTACATGATGATGCAGGCCGAAGAGACGCCGATTCTCGACTTGCTCGACCGTTACCGGATGATCGACAACGCGCCCGACGGCGAGGCGGATTTCCGCGATCTGAACAGCGTGCTCGGTGAAGTGACGAACCTCGTATGGGGCTCGTTCAAGAACCGCTATGTGGGCGACGCGGATGCATCGCGGCGCAGCGACGTGCAAGTGCCGCTGCTGGTGAATCACAAGCACAAGTACATCTCGTTCGGCAGCGGCAATCCGCAACTGTGCTTCATGTACTGGCTGCGTGAGCCGCAATCGGGCCGCGCGGTCAGGTTGCATCAACGTTTCGTGTTCAGCCTGAACTGGTCGCCGGAAGATTTCCGGGAAGTCTCCGGCGATGTCGGCGCAATGGTCGAAGCAGGCGAACTGGATCTGTTCTGAGTAGTGTTAAAGGAAACAACATGTCGAAAATTCTGGTGGTGGATGACTCGAGCACGGTGCGCGACGAAGTGGCCGGCTTTCTGAAGAAGAACGGTCTGGACGTCGACACGGCGGTGGACGGCAAGGATGGCCTCGCCAGGTTGAAGGCCAGCCCCGGCATCAAGCTCGTGATCAGCGACGTCAACATGCCGAACATGGACGGCCTGACGATGGTCGAGAAGATTCGCGGCGAACTCGCGAACACGACCGTGAACGTCATCATGCTGACCACGGAAAGCAGCCCGGCGATGAAGGAGCGCGGCAAGGCGGCCGGCGTCAAAGGCTGGATCGTCAAGCCGTTCAAGGGCGATGCGGTGCTGGAAACGTTCCGCAAGCTGGCGGGCTAAGCGGCTCGGCAGCCGCGCGGCACGCGAAAGGTGAGGGTTTTCGGGAGCTGCAAAACCGATGATTTGCAAAGCATGATTCGCTATAACGGCAGCTGTTGAAACGCGCTAGTCTCCCAGTGAATATGAACGACACCGGGTGACTTGCAATGGCGGCGAAACCTTCTGGGCGCGTGAGTACCATCACTGCGAAGGCGGTGACGGCGGGCGCGCGTGTCCTCGCGCAATGGGCTTAGGACGAAGCCGCACATGTGCCAATTGCTCGCCCTCAGTTGCGCGGAGCCCACCGACGTCAGTTTCTCGCTGACGGGCTTCGCCGCGCGCGGCGGCCTGACCGACCACCACGTCGACGGCTGGGGCGTGGCGTTCTATGAGGACCGCGCGTGCCGCGTCTTCGTCGATGAAAGGCCGGCGTATCAATCGCCCGTGGCAGAGTTTCTGAAAAGCTATCCGATCAGGTCGCGCAATGTCGTCGCGCACATTCGCAAGGCGACCCAAGGCGGCGCGCGGGTCGAGAACTGCCATCCTTTCATGCGCGAGTTGCGTGGTCAGCAATGGGTGTTCGCGCACAACGGCGACCTGCAGCGGCTCGGTGAGCAGGAGCCGGGGCCGTTCACACCAGTCGGCTCGACGGATAGCGAAGCGGCGTTCTGCTTCATCATGAACCGCCTGCACGCGCATTTCGCCACGCATGCGGATGCAGACCCGGATAACGTCGACGCGTTGTTCGACGTCATCGAGCACGCGACGCGCACGCTCAACGTCTTCGGCATTTTTAACTTCGTGCTTTCGAACGGCAAGGCGCAGTTTGCGTATTGCTCGACGCGTCTGTCGTACGTGATACGCCATTGGCCGTTTTCGAGCGCGCGTCTGGTGGACGATGATCTGACGGTGAACTTTGCCGAGCGCGGCACGCCGGCCGACCGGACGGCGGTGATCGCCACGACGCCGTTGACCGATGAAGTCTGGACCGCCTGCACGCCTGGTGATCTGTTGATGTTTCGCCGTGGCGCGCTGTTGCGGCGCGCCTATGTTGCCGTTCCCGCCGAAGTCCTCGCAACCTCGAAGTACGCCCCCTCCGAGCTATCCGCTGCGATCGCGGCGTGATTTCCCACCGCGCGTGTCCTGCGAAGGAATGACGCTGAGCGCGGGCGCTTTTCGGCTCGAACCAAGGCGTTACCCGCCGGGCACCGATGGTTGCCGGGCGCCATCGCACGCGCTGATTGCATGGGTGAATTGATCGGTTGTCTTCGAACGGCCTGGCTTCACTATGCTCCTGGCGGCGCTAAGGTGAGAACATTCGGGAGCCGAAGGCCTTGGACGATACGTGAGTCTGTGCGCCTCGGTTTGCCTCACTCTTCGCTAATTGCAATGACCGGCTCCGGCAACGTTCGCCGAACGATTCGGTGATGGTGTTGGCCTGACGACGCACTCCACGACTGCACATTGTCGCGCTCAGCGTGAGGGATAGTGCGTGCTGTATCAGCGGATGAGTCGTTAGTGCGATCCGCGTTGGGATATCCATACTCCGTTGCTGCAGGAGCCGTGAAATGTTTCGCGCAATGCCGCGCGCCACGCGTTGTCGCTCACGGGTCCTGGATCGGCGCGTAGATCGCTCCGTATCGCGCTAAAGGTGAGGGTTTGCGGGAGTAGCCTGGTTCGAACCCATGGCAGCACGCCCAGCATGCCTTTGCGCCCTGTCCCCGAGCTCGAAAGGTGAGCGTTTTCGGGAGCTATTCGAGCGACGCCTCAAGCCGAACCCGCACCGTTGCGTGTCAAAGGTGAGATTTTTCGGGAGGCGTCGTTGCCGTGCGTTACGCCGGTTTGGCGATCTCGCGGATGTCGGCCACCGGCGTTTGCCCGAATGCATCGCCCAGCGCGTAGTCGACCAATTGCGCGGCACATTGATCTGGCGTCGACAGTTGGCCGTTGCGTTTGAGGTCTTCGAACTTCGGGCGCATCGGGAACTGTTCTTCGCCACTGCCGCGAATCTCCGCCTGCATGTCCGTATCGATGACGCCCGGCGCGAGGCTGCAAATGCGCAGCGCGCGGTTTGCATCGAGCGTGACGGCGCGCGCGTGATGATCGAGCGCGGCCTTGGTCGCGCAATAGATGCTCCATCCGGAATACGCATTGCGGGCCGCGCCGCTGGAAATGTGCACGATGCGCCGGTCGCTCGCATCGACGGCTGCTGCGGCGAGCGCGCTGGCCAGCATCAGTGGCGTGGCCACGTTGAGGCTCACCGCGCTGGCGATAGCCGCCGCGTCCTGCCCTTCGACTGGGCCGATGGGTTGCACCATGCCCGCGTTGTTGATCAACAGAACCGTTTGCGCGCCGCTGACGAACGCGCGCAGTGCATCGGTCGCGAGCCATTGCGCGACGCGCGTGGGGTCGGCGAGTTCGAGTTCGATTTCTTCGAGCTGTGTTGGGAAACGGGTCTTCAGACTCGCATGACGCGAGCGGGACAGACCCAGCACGGTGACGTTGCGTGCGATCAGCTGTTCGGCGAGCGCCGCGCCGAGGCCGCGAGTGTGGCCGGTGACGATTGCGCGGGTCGGAGACGTGGAAGGCATGGGGTTCCTTGTGAGCGGTGGCTGGCAAGGGGCCATTTTCACAGGGTTTTTTGCGAGGCTTTGCGGGTGGGCGGGGGATGGGATCTGTTATGTGCCATTGGCGAAAGTGCAACGCGAACAACGGCTTCCGAGGTGTTGTGGTCAGTCAATTCCGCATGCGTGACGTGCGTGGCATCGCCCGCCGAACGCAGTAACCGGGTGACGTAAGTCCATCAGGCGACGTAAAAATGGAGGTCGAACATCAATTGCGTAGAACATGTCGAAAGATACCTTCCGCAAGCTGCCGTGGCTCATCGAACATGGTCGCCAGTTCAAACAACATGACAAACAGGAAGGCATACGACACTTTCGGATACTTGTCGATGAATCGCACGATGACTGGAGCAAATCGCTCCATGATCGGTTTTCGCGTGACAAGGCAGGTAACGCCAATGCCGAGGATCATGCCTGCCAGAACGTCGGTCGGATAGTGCAAGCCCAGATAAACGCGCGGAATACAAATAAGAAAGACGCAGTGCAGTAGCGCGAGCACGCCCATCCATCTGGAGACGAGAAAAATGCCCATCGCGACGGCCGCCCAAATCATGGCGTGGTCGCTAGGAAACGAACTCCAGGTTCGAAGCACTGCTTCTGGAGTGGCCGCTATCGGAAACGTCAGGTGCAGGCTCGGGTCGTAGAGCGGTCGCTGGCGGAAGGGCAACCAGCAGGCGAGCACTCTGCCGATGAAGAGTGCCAGAAAACCGCTCAGGATGGTGGCCACCACCATTTCCCGTTGCCACTGCCGGCGCTCCCCTGTGTCGAACCAGAGGGCACACAGCATGGCCAGTGGCAGAACGCCTTTGAACAGATAGAAGTCCGCAACGAGCCTGACTGCGTGGCTGAAAGTCTCCGAGTGCATCGTATCGCGTGTCACGATAGCCAGCATTGACGAGTCGAAGCTATTCATGATTTGGTTTTGGCGGGGCGTTGATTGCGAATTGCCTACCTATGGATGGTGGCGCGCCTTGCTACGGAGCGCGAGCTAAACGGTATGCTTGCACTTCGCATATCGTTAATATGTTTGCGAACGTACATCCGTTCATAAAATGGTCATTCGCGAACTTTGCTTCAGGTGCGTCAAGTTTCGCTCTGAACTTTCGGGAACGACCGGTATATCGGCACACCAGCAATGCCGCAGCGCAATAGCCGCAGCCGGCGACTAATGCCTGTCAGCATGAACTCGCCACACCCGAAAGCCACATGACCCGAGTTCCGGCAAGCAGCCACAAGCTGCTCACTCCGTGGAACCCGAAACGCTCCACTCTCACCCCGCCCGAAACCTCTCCCGATACCCCATCGGCGTCACCCCAATCCGCTTCATAAACACAATCCGCATCCGGTCGGCAGTCCCAAACCCACAGTCATAAGCAATCGCCTTGAGCGCCGCACCCCTACTCTCCAGCAGCTTGCGCGCCGCATCCACGCGAGCCCGCTCGACGAACTCATGCGGCGTCACCCCGGTCTCCTGTACGAACACGCGCGCGAAGTTGCGCGCGCTCATACCCGCGACTTCCGCCAGTTGCTTCACCGTGAAGCTCTCGCTAATCCGCTCCATCACGTGCGCCTGCACCTTGGCGACTGGCGACGTGTCGTCGGCGGGCGCAGTCAGATAGGGACTGAATTGCGACTGCCCGCCTTGCCGCTGCGCGAACACGACCAGCCGCTTGGCGACGGCGAGCGCGGTATGCGGACCATGGTCCTCGGCCACCAAAGCCAATGACAGATCGATACCGGCCGTCACGCCTGCCGATGTCACGAGCGGCCCGTCGCGCAGATAGATGCGGTCGAAATCGACACGGGCCTGCGGAAACTGCGCGGCCAGTTGCGCCGCATGCTGCCAGTGCGTCGTGACGTTGCGCGCGTCGAGCAAGCCGGCATGCCCGAGCACGAACGCGCCGGTGCAGATCGAGCCGTAGCGGCGGCAACGTGCGGCGACGTTCGTCAACCAGTCGAGCAGGCGCGTGTCGGGGCTCTCGTTGTTCGGCAGCGCGGGGCCGCCCGCGACCAGCGCGAGATCGAACGGCTCGCGCGCGTCGTCGAACGTGGCATCGGCCACCAGCGTCATGCTGTTCGACGCGCGCAGCGGCGTGGACTCCGCCGCGATCAGTTTGACCTCATAGCGATCGGCAGGCGCGAGGAACCCATTGGCTTCGGAAAACACATCGACGGGGCCGGCGACATCGAGCGCCTGCACGCCGGGGAAGATCGCGATCGCGACGGTTGGCATCGAAAGACTTCCTTTGACGATGGACAAAAATCCGCAGCCCGCGGCAGTCAACGCGGTGCGTTTGGCAGTGTTCAACGGTCCACGGCGATTGTCCGGGGCGGCGCGTTGGCCAATACTGGGCTTCATCGGATGCGCAGTTCGAAGCGCACGAAAAAGCGCCGCGGACCAGCATACCAAACGCGCTTTGACGTCGCGAGGACAGCGCGTCCCGTTCATTCGAATCCGACACGGAGTACATCACATGACCACGATCGCAGGCATCCAGATTCCCGACAGCATGATGGCGCGCGAAGCCACGCAACTCGTGCGCGATACCGAAACCGAACTCCTCTATCACCATTCGCGGCGCGTCTTCCTGTTCGGCTCGCTGGCCGGCGCGCGCAAGCAGTTGAAGTACGATCCCGAGTTGCTGTACATCGGCGCGATGTTTCACGACATGGGACTCGTTGCGCCGTATAGCAGCGAGCATGACCGCTTCGAAGTGGACGGCGCCAATGCGGCGCGTGATTTTCTGCGGCGTCACGGCATCGGCGAGGACGACATCGAGCAGGTGTGGAATTCGATTGCGTTGCACACGACGCCAGGCATTCCGCAGCATATGAAGCCGGTGGTCGCACTGGTCACGGCAGGCGTCGAGATGGACGTGCTGGGTCTCGCTTACGACGAGTTCACCGAGCATCAGCGTCACGAGGTGATTCACGCGCACCCGCGCGGCGCGCACTTCAAGGAAGGCATCATCGACGCGTTCGCGCATGGCACGATCCACAAGCCGGAGACGACCTTCGGCAACGTGAAGGCGGACGTGCTGGCGTTGAAAGACCCGCATTATCATCGCGAGAATTTCTGCACGATGATTCTCGGGTCGGCGTGGAAGGATTGAGCCGAGGATTTGACGGCTGTGGCCGCACCTGGCTAGCTTGCACCGGAAACCGGATAGCGCGATAATGCATCGCAAATGCGATGCATGGAGCGAACGAATGAAAAGCGCTACTTTTCCGTCAGTGCGTGTCGAGCCCGAATTGCGGGCTGCGGCCGAGGAGGTGCTACAGGAAGGCGAAAGCCTCTCCAATTTCGTGGAGCAGGCTATCCGCGACAACATCACGCGGCGCTTGAATCTTCGTGAGTTTGTCGTGCGCGGGCTCGAGTCGCGCGAAGAGGCAAAGCAAAGCGACGACTACGCGCTCGCTGACGACGTGCTCGCCGGCCTCGAGACACGGCTTGTGAAAGCGAAAGCCAAGGCCAGAGCAAAGAAGAATCGATGACGTATCAGGTTCGTTTCACGCGCGCGGCCGTGGCCGACCTTGAAAGACTGTACGACTTCATCCTCGAACGGGACGAGGCGGATTTCCGGCTTGCCGAACGCGCGTTGCAAGCGATCCGTGATGGTATCGCCACGCTTCGCACGTCGCCGTTCACCTGCCGCAAGGCGCAGCGGGATACGCCGTTCCTGCGTGAACTGCTGATCACGTTTGGCCGGTCAGGCTATCTCGCCCTGTTCGAAATCGAGGACAGTCAGACAGTGACCGTGCTGGCGGTACGCCATCAGCTAGAGGATGATTACCACTGACCGAACTTCCGGCGCACCGCCATGGTAATCAAAAACCTTCTCCGAAGGCTCGACCTCACGACGCTTCAACTCTTTCTCGCCGTCTATGAAGAAGGCACGCTCACGCGTGCCGCTGAGCGCGAGGCAATCGCCGTTTCCGCCGCGAGCAGGCGTTTGCTCGAACTCGAACAGGCGGTCGGCGCGACGCTGTTTCAGCGCACCGCGCGCGGCATGACGCTGACGCCGGCGGGCGAAACGCTGCTGCATCACGCGCGCCGCGTCATGCGCGACATCGAAAACATCGGCATCGAACTGGCCGGCCACGCGAGCGGCGTGCGCGGCTACGTGCGGATGATGGCCAATCTGTCGGCGATCGTCGAGTTTCTTCCCGAAGATTTGCGAGCGTTCCAGTTGCAGCACGAGCGCGTCAAGCTCGATCTCGAAGAGCGGCCGAGCGGCGGCGTGGTCCAAGCCGTGGACGACAGCCTCGTCGATCTTGGCATCTGTTCCGGCGACGCCGACACGCACGACCTGCATGTCGAGCACTATCGGCGCGATTCGCTCGTGCTCGTCATGCGCGACGATCATCCGCTGGCGGCGCGCGCGAGCGTGGCGTTTGCCGAAACGCTCGATGGTGATCACGTCGGCCTGCACGCCGCGAGTTCGATCAACGCCCGCACGCATCTGGCCGCGCGCCAGGCGGGCAAGCCGCTGCGCCTGCGCATTCACGTGCCGGGCTTCGACGCGGTGTGCCGGATGGTGCAAGCCGGTATGGGCGTCGGGGTGCTGCCGCGCAAGGTCTATCAACTGATGGGCGCGCCGCTCGGCCTCGTCGGCACGCCGCTGGAGGACGACTGGTCCGAACGCAGCCTCGTGCTGGTGGTGCGCGACGTCGACGCGCTTTCGCCGGTGAGCCGTTTGCTGTTCGACCACTTGCGCTCGATCGAAGCAACCGAAGCAGCGAAAGCAACCGGGACCGCAGAAGCAGCCGAGGCCGGCCAAGCCAACCCACGCCACTGACGCCCCCACCCGCCGCCGTCAAACACCGAGCGTTCGCCGTTCGCGAACGGTCGTTGGCGAATTGCGGTTGGACGCCGCCGCCACGCCGCTCCTAAGCTGTCTTCCAATACGAAACCAGCTTCGGAGACAGCACTATGGGTGGACCCCTTCAGGGTATCCGCGTCGTCGAGATCGGAACCCTCATCGCCGCGCCGTTCGCCGCGCGCCTCATGGCCGAGTTCGGCGCCGACGTCATCAAGATCGAAGCCCCCGAGACCGGCGACCCCCTTCGCAAATGGCGCAAGCTGCACGAAGGCACCTCGCTCTGGTGGTATCTGCAGTCGCGCAACAAGAAGTCGGTCTGCGTGAACCTGAAGTCGGCGGACGGCGTCGAGATCGTCAAACGGCTCGCCGCCGATGCCGATGTCGTGATCGAAAACCTGCGGCCTGGCGCGCTCGAAAAGCTCGGCCTCGGCTGGGACGTGCTGCACGCGATCAACCCGAAACTGACGATGGTCCGCATCTCCGGTTACGGCCAGTCCGGCCCGTATCGCGACCGGCCGGGCTTCGGCGCGATCGGCGAAGCGATGGGCGGGATTCGCTATACGACCGGCGAAGTGGACGGCGCGCCGGCGCGCGTCGGCGTGAGTCTCGGCGATTCGCTCGCGTCGCTGCACGGCGTGATTGGCGCGCTGATGTCGCTGCTGCGCGTGAAGACTGGACAGGGCGAAGGCCAGGTGGTCGACGTGTCGCTGGTCGAGAGTGTGTTCAATCTGATGGAAAGCCTCGTGCCGGAATACGACCTGCTCGGCCACGTGCGCGAGCGCAGCGGCGGCGCGTTGCCGGGCATCGCACCGTCGAACACGTATCGCACCGAGGACGATGGCTACGTCGTGATCGCCGGCAACAGCGATCCGATCTTCAAGCGCCTCATGCAATTGATCGGCCGCCCCGATCTCGCCGACGATCCGGCGCTCGCGCACAACGATGGCCGGGCGAAACAATCGGCGATGCTCGATCAGGCGATCACCGCGTGGACCTCGCGCCACGCGACCGACGACGTGCTGGCCGCGCTCGAACGCGCTGAAGTACCGTCGGGCCGCATCTATTCGGTGGCCGACATCGTCGCGGATCCGCACTACCAGGCGCGTGACATGTTGCTGCAAGCGCAATTGCCGGGCGGCGCGTCGGTGAAGATGCCGGGGATCGTGCCGAAGCTGTCGGACACGCCGGGCGAGGTGCGCTGGCAAGGGCCGACGCTCGGCGAACATACCGGCAGCGTTCTCGGCGAACTTGGATTTGACAAGGAAGACATCGAGCGGCTGCGCCGCGAAGGAGCCGTGCAATGAACGCCGCCGACAACGACGCCCATTTCGACAAGCTGATCGTGCAGGAAGTCTCTCCGCGCGACGGCTTGCAGATCGAGCCCACGTGGGTCGAGACCGTCGACAAGATCGAACTGATCGATTCGCTATCGACCGCGGGGTTCACGCGTATCGAAGCCGGCTCGTTCGTGTCGCCGAAAGCGATTCCGGCATTGCGCGACGGCGACGCCGTGTTCCAGCAGATCGAACGGCATCCCGGTGTGATCTACGTCGCGCTGGTGCCGAACCTGAAGGGGGCCGAGCGTGCGCTTGCCGCGCACGCCGACGAACTGAACCTCGTGATGTCCGCGAGTCAGACGCACAACCGCGCCAACATGCGCATGAGTTGCGAGTCGTCACTGA
The DNA here is from genome assembly GCF_012275575.1 of Paraburkholderia sp. SG-MS1. Classification (GTDB taxonomy): domain Bacteria; phylum Pseudomonadota; class Gammaproteobacteria; order Burkholderiales; family Burkholderiaceae; genus Paraburkholderia. The sequence continues at coordinate 22,972 of NZ_NPIH01000201.1, forward strand.
TGGCCTTCGACGACATCGTGCGGCACGTGCAGGGCGCCGGTGTGCTGCTGAACGCGACGGTGGCGACTGCCTTCGGCTGCCCCTTCGAAGGACGGATCGACGAAGACCGAGTGGTCGGCATCGTCGATACGTATCGCGAGATGGGCATCGAGGGCATCACGCTCGCTGACACGACCGGCATGGCGAACCCGCGCCAGGTGAAACGACTGGTCGCACGCGTGCTCAAACGGCTGCCGGCCGCCGCGCTCACGCTGCATTTTCACAACACGCGCGGGCTGGGTCTCGCCAATGTGCTGGCCGCATACGAAGTCGGCGCCCGCCGCTTCGATGCCGCGCTCGGTGGCCTCGGTGGCTGCCCGTTCGCGCCGGGCGCTTCCGGCAACATTTGCACGGAAGACCTCGTGAACATGTGCGACGAGATGGGCATTCCCACTGGCGTCGATCTGCCGAAGCTGCTTGCGCTGTCGCGTGGTTTGCCTGCGTTGCTCGGCCACGACGTGCCTGGGCAACTCGCGAAGGCGGGCCGCAATTGCGACGTGCATCCGGTGCCCGAATACGTTCTGCAAATCTGATTTCCCCCAAAACCGACTGATCGATTAACCGACTAAACGACCGGACGGCCTCGCCGAATCCGGCATTGGAGACAAGCATGAGTGACCTGGGCGCAGTTGCAAGCGGCGGCCGTCAGGATAGCGCGGACGACCTCGTGGCCGTCATCCGCAAAGTCGCGTGGCGGTTGATGCCGTTGATCATGATCTGCTATCTGTTCGCGTTCTTCGACCGCATCAACATCAGCTTCGCAAAGTTCCAGTTGCAGAGCGATCTCGGTCTGTCCGATACCGCGTACGGCCTCGGCGCGAGTCTGTTCGTGATCGGCTATGTATTGTTCGAAGTCCCCAGCAATCTGTTTCTGTACAAGGTCGGCGCGCGGCGCTGGATTGCGCGGATCATGATTTCGTGGGGACTCGCGACGGCGGCGATGGTGTTCGTCAACAACGAATGGCAGTTTTATGGGCTGCGCTTCGTGATCGGCGCGATGGAAGCGGGCTTTGCACCCGGCGTGCTGTACTACCTGACGCTATGGTTTCCGCCGAGCTATCGCGGGCGTATCACGTCGATGCTGTTTCTGGCGTCCGCGTTCTCGGGGCTGGTGGGCGCGCCGCTCGCGGGGCTGGTGATCGGACACATGAACGGGGTGCTGGGCATGGCCGGGTGGCACTGGCTGTTCCTGCTCGGCGGGCTGCCATGCGTCGTGCTCGGGATCATGGTGTTGAAACTGCTTAAGGATCGCATCGAGGACGCGGGCTGGCTGTCGCCGTCGGAGAAGACGCTGCTGTCGGGGCAGATTGCGCAGCAGAGCCGTCATCCGAGCACCGGCCATTCACTGATGGGCGCGCTCAAAACGCCGGGCTTTCTGACGCTGGGGCTGGTCTACTTCCTGATTCAGGTGGCGTCGTACGGATTGAATTTCTGGACGCCGCACCTGATCCACGTCGCGGGCACCAACAACCCGACCATGATCGGCTTGCTGACGGCCGTGCCTTATGTCTGCGGCGCGATCTGCATGGTGGTGGTGGGCCGTTTGTCCGACGCGACCGGCGAGCGGCGCAAGTTCGTGTTCGGCTTACTGGTGATGTCGGCAATCGGCTTCTTTGCCGCAGGCTTCTTCGACAAGCAGACCACCTTGCTGGTGATCGCGCTGGCGGTGATGGGCGCGGGCGTGGTGGCGTCGATTCCGGCGTTCTGGGCGCTGCCGCCCAAGCTGCTCACAGGCGCCGGTGCGGCAGGCGGGATTGCGTTGATCAATACGCTCGGACAGCTTGGCGGGATCGTGAGCCCGATCATGGTGGGCCGGGTGAAGGATCTGACCGGGAGCACGACGCCGGCGTTGTATGTGATCGGCACGATGAGCGTGATCTGCGCGCTGATCATGTTGTACGGGATGCCGGAGTCGCTGCGGCGCAAGGAAGGGGCGCGGTGAGAGTGGGCGTGGAGCGTGTGGATGGACCGTCGGCGCGGCGCCTCGCAAAATGATGAGCCGGCGGCCTGCCTGCGACTGAACCGGCGGCAGAGAGGCCTGTCGCATCAATCACTTGGCTGGCCTGTGAGCAGGTTGTCCACAGGCTTGCCAACAAAAACAGGGGATAACTTTCACGCGTCAGCGTGTGTATCGGACTGTTTGAGAATTCAGGGGCAAATTGTAATTTTAGGAGTTGTCGGATAGTTGGGATAGAGCGTGCCCGATAAGGTGCTTGGGAAAACAACCAGGTGCGATTAGTAGGGACGACTATGAAAAGAGACGGAACCACCGTCGAGGCGGTATGTATTGCAACCCGCCTGCTGGCTGCACTCATGCTTGTCATGTTCGCGTTCGGAGCGAATGCGGCCGACTGCTTTTCGCTTTACGCACAGTCCGGTGCAACGCCTGGTACGCCGAGCTGCAAGCTTACCGTGACCAGCAACACGCCGGGTGGCCTCGGCAATTACGCCTGCATCAATGACCTTGCCCAGATAGATCAATGGTGCAACACCCCCCAACACCGCCTGACGACTCTACGCCGGACGACTCCTGTCCGGTGGCGGACCCGGTGTTGCCAGCAAAGGGGATTGTCGCGCTTTCCGAAGCCGATTTTCAAAGCGGCGGCGTGTCGCCAATCGTCTTCAGGCGGGTCTATCTTTCGAAGCCCTATGGGGCGAGACAACGGAACTGATGCTGAGTGATCAGTCGCAGGTTCCTTATCCGACCCTCGTGCCGGATGTGACGGCCTCTGCGAAGAGGTCACTGCTCTACAGTGCTGTCTTTGGAGCAGGAAGCGCAACCGGTGGGATGGTGAAGTGCAGTGCCAGGGAAGATCATGAGGACGAATGCTTCGCTCAATACAATGCTCAAATGACTCTGTGCTCGTCGTTTGCTCCGGCAATGGGCGGCGTGCGGGCAGTCGCTCTATGTAAGCAGAGGGCATTCCAAACCTACCAACAGTGCAGAGGGTACTAATGGCTCAACATCCGCCGTATTCCGTGGTTGTGACCTACTTCGAAGATCGTCAGGAGATTGCAGTGCAAGCTGTTGATCGAGCCAGATTGGCACCGATCGTGGCCGGGGAATTAGAGATACCAATCCTGCTTGACGAGCATGAGTTCAAGCTTGACGACGCGTTTGCACGTCGACTCGGATCAGGGATACTCACTCTGATTGCACTGGGCCAACCTGATATAAAACAGTATACGAGCTTTAGGCTGGACCCAATCGACTGATCGTCTGGACAGTAAGGTAGCGAGTCAAATGAGGTGTCTCTGAATGCTGTGAATACCCCTTTGCCGCTTTCGTTTTAGCGCCCGCACACGCGGGCGTTTCTTCCCGGAAACTCGCGGGGTGTCATTAATGACGCTGACCTTCGAGCCAGACATGAGCGCCGCTATTAATGGCTAATCATCCGCTGTACGGTGTTGTTCTGACCTACCTGGAGGATCGCCAGGAGTTTGCATTGCAGACTATCGATCGCGCTAGGCTGGAGCCGGTCATGACCGGAAGATTCGCAGTACCGTACGCCTGCTCATGCGGGCGTCATTTTATTGCTGTCAGGAACGGCAACAACTGTGAGCCGCGAGATTGCGGCGTCAGCGCATCAGAGGACATTAGCGCGCGACGTCTGGCGCGCAGCTGATCGAGCACCGAGCACTGGGCGCTGTGTCCAGCGAATGCATTCGACAGATATCGGCAGTGGGGCTATTGATGGCTAAACATCCGCCGTATTCCGTGGTTCTGACCTACACCGAAGATCCTCAGCAGTTGATCATGCAAGCTGTAGATTCAGCCAGGCTGGCTCCGCTCAAAAGCGGAATTATGGAAGTGCCGTTTTTTGTGGACGATGAGGAGTTCAAGTTTGACGACGAACTGGCGCGACAGCTTGGAGTTGCAATGCTCAATGTGATTGCGTTGGGCCGACCTGACATCAACCAACACCTCGCCGTCACACAGGAGCCGATCGACAGGCCGTTAAAAAAGTAATTGCGCATTGATCGGGTAACTTGAGAGAACGATGCTCGATGATCGCGATGGTATGGTCTGACGTTTGCAGGTATAGCAACAACAGTGGGAACTTTATTGCAGCGGCGGCGGGACCTTGGTGCCGCCTGTTGCCCTACGATTTGATCTTGTCATTCTTTAGTGCAGGGAATATTGATGGCAGTTGATCCACCGCGTTCCGTGGTTCTGAACTACGACGAGGAGCAGCAACGGCTGACGGTGAAGTTAGTTGAGCCGGCCAAGCTGGCCCCGCTCCTGGCCGGATTGTTCGAAGTGCCAATCCTGTTGGATGATTTCGATTTCAGGCTTGACGACGAATTCGCGCGACGGCTTGGAGTCGGAATGCTTAATGCGATAGCGCTGGGTCAGCCTGACATCAAGCAGTACATGACGCTTACGCTGCCCCCGGTCAATAGGCCGTCAGGACAGTAAGTGACCTGATGTGAAGCGTGGCAGGAGGGCCGATCTTCGGCTTCGCATGCGACTGGACTACGACTATTTGCCGGCGCGCAAGCACGGGCGGAGGGCGATCAAGTGGACACCTGCAGAGGAGGCGGCCTAGGCGACCGCTTGAGAATCACCGGAAGTGATTTACGACGCCCACCTTGCGCAAGCGAGCTTTCCGCACCACCGACTGCGTACCGGCGACCAATGCTTACGCATGAACCGCGCGCCGATCCTGCTGCTGTATCAAGCACTTGGCGGGGATATGAGAAGGTTGTCCACAGGCTTGCCAACATTTTAGGTGGACAAGTTTTTGCTCTCGGCGCGGACGTTCAAACGCTCCCAACTATTACGACGCCAAAGGCACCCAACCTCAGGCGCCTCAAGTCTTCGACGACGACCCCGCCACCGCTTCCTGCGATTGCACCTGCAAAACCGCATCGCGCTTGTCGAGCAAATGCTGCCGCAGAATCGCGCTCAGCTTCTTGCCGTCACGTGCTTCTAACGCCTTCAGCATTTCATCGTGATCGTGAATCGCACTGTCCCACTTCGGAACCTGAAAGTTCGAACGGAACCTGAGTGCTTGCAAGCGCCGGTTCACCGCGATATAGGTTTGCCGCAGCGCTGAATTTCTCGCTGCCTCGTTGATCTTGTCGTGGATCGCCTGGTTGCGGCTGTAATAGCCGGGCAGATCGTTTTGCGTGCGGCACGCGAGCATCGCGTAATGCAGCGCCTTGATCTCGGCAAGCTCGGCAGCAGTCATGCGTTCCGCGGCCAGTTCGCCGGAAAACGCTTCGAGACCGCTCATCAGTTCGAAGGTCTCACGCAGTTCCGCCTCCGACATTTTCGACACCGACGCGCCCCGATTCGGCGAAATCTCGATTAGCCCTTCGGCGGCCAGCACTTTCAGCGCTTCGCGCAACGGCGTGCGCGAAATGCCGAGGGTCTCGCACAACTCCCGCTCGTTCAGTTTCTTGCCCGGCTCCAGCACCCCTTCGACGATAAAGCGGCGAATGTGCTCGACCACCGTGTCGTGCAGGCGCTGGCGCTCGACCTTCGGCATCAGCGGGGAGGCGGGCACGCTCGCAATGAAATCCGAATTTTGCATACAAAAACCCTCATCTCGCATGAATGGGAATTTTATCGGAAGCGGAAAGATTAGTTAATAGCGCGGGTAAACACCGGCGTTCACTCGCACATTTGGCCTTGGGAGCGTCCGGCTTCGTCTGATATAGTTTTTTGAATGCAAAATTCAATCGGAGGAGTTACATGCTCAAGCTAGACTTTCATCCCGCTGGACGTCACTTTCTGCAGATTCCGGGTCCGAGCCCGGTGCCCGACCGCATCCTCCGCGCGATGAGCTATCCGACCATCGACCATCGCGGCCCCGAGTTCGGCGCGCTGGGTCTGAAGGTGCTCGACGGCATCAAGAAGATCTTCAAGACGCAGCAGCCCGTTGTGATCTATCCGGCCTCCGGCACGGGCGCATGGGAAGCCGCGCTGTCCAACACACTGAGTCCCGGCGACCACGTGCTGATGTTCGAGACGGGCCACTTCGCGACGCTGTGGAAAAAGATGGCGGACAAGCTCGGGCTGAAGCCCGAGTTCCTCGGCTTGCCGGGCATCGAAGGCTGGCGGCGTGGGGTTCAGCCGCAGATGATCGAGGAGCGTCTGCGCGCCGACACGCAACGCACGATCAAGGCGGTGTGCGTCGTGCATAACGAAACTTCCACCGGCGTCACATCCGACATCGCCGCCGTGCGTCGCGCGATCGATGCGGCGGGCCATCCGGCACTGCTGCTCGTCGACACGATCTCGGGCCTCGCCTGTGCCGACTATCGCCACGACGAGTGGGGCGTCGACGTCACCGTGTCGGGCTCGCAAAAGGGCTTGATGCTGCCGCCGGGCATCAGCTTCAACGCGATCTCGCCGAAAGCGCTGGCCGCCAGCAAGCACGCGAAACTGCCGCGCAGCTTCTGGGACTGGAGCGAAATCGTCGAGATGAACGAGACCGGCTACTGGCCGTACACGCCTAACACGAATCTGCTCTACGGCCTGCACGAAGCGCTGGAAATGATTCTCGGCGAAGGGCTCGACAACGTGTTCGCGCGTCACGAGCGTCTCGCCGAAGCGACCCGCCGCGCGGTGCGCGCGTGGGGCCTGGAGATCCAGTGCGCGGACCCGGCCGTATATAGCCCGGTGCTGACCGGCGTGATGATGCCCGAGGGCATCGACGCCGACGCGGTGCGCAAGCTCATCTACGAACGCTTCGACATGTCGCTCGGCACGGGTCTCGGCAAGATGAAAGGCCGCATGTTCCGCATCGGCCACCTCGGCGATTGCAACGACCTGATGCTGCTCGCGACGCTGGCCGGCTGCGAGATGGGTCTGCGGCTCGCGGGTGTGCCCCTCAAGGAAAGCGGTCTGCCTGCCGCTATGGAGTGGTTGAGCCAGCCGGCCACGTCCGCGGGTTTGAAAGCGGCGGCCTGAATTGCGTCTTGTGCCGCAGCCCGGCATCGGCACAAGACGCCGGCCCATCAGCCTTGAAAGATAACAAGCAAGCAAGGCAGCAAGGGAGGGCAGGGAGCCCCCCTTCGAGAATTCGGCCAGCCGCGCATAGAACGCGGCCCGAACAACATGCAATGCGTCCGCGGCCGCGCGAGCGGCTGACGGTCAACGACGTGGCGCGCCACTCAGGCGCGTCGTCGACACATGCCATGGAGAGAGACGATGAAGCGGTTTCGTGTGACCAGTGCGACCAGTATCGTTCTAGTGATGCTATGCATCATGTACTTCATCACTTACCTTGACCGCGTGAACGTCAGCACGGCAGCGGCGGGCTTCGGCAAGGAATTCCAGCTTTCGCATACGCAGGTCGGCCTCGTATTCTCGGCCTTCGCGTATCCGTATCTGCTGTTTCAGGTGATCGGCGGCTGGGTGAGCGACCGCTTCGGCGCGAAACGTACGCTGCTGTTTTGCGGCGCGATCTGGGGCGTCGCCACCTTGCTGACCGGTTTCGCCGGCGGCCTGGCTTCGTTGCTGGCCGCGCGCGTGCTGCTTGGTTTCGGCGAGGGCGCGACGTTTCCCGCCGCGACCTCGGCGATGTCGCGCTGGGTCGCGAAGGAAAAGCGCGGCTTTGCGCAGGGCATCACGCACGCGGCGTCGCGCGTCGGCAATGCGGTAGCGCCCGCGCTGATCGTGCTGGTGATGGCGACCTGGGGATGGCGCGAATCGTTCTACATCTGCGGCGCGCTTAGCCTGCTGTGGGTCGTCGTGTGGGCGCTCACCTTCACCGAACATCCGAAGGATCATCCGCGCATCACGTCGGAAGAACTCGCGGTGCTACCCGCGCCGAAGCCGAAAGCGGCCGGCGTGCCGTGGAGCAAGCTGTTTCGCCGCATGGCGCCGGTCACGATCGTGTACTTCTGCTATGGCTGGACGCTGTGGCTGTTCCTGAGCTGGATTCCGCTTTACTTCCTGCGCAACCACCATCTGCAATTGCAGAAGTCGGCGATCTTCGCCTCCGTGGTGTTCTTCGCCGGTGTGCTCGGCGATACGCTCGGCGGCCTTGTGACTGACTGGATCTTCAAGCGCACGGGCAGTCTGAAACGCGCGCGCAGCTGGATGGTGTCGGTCTGCATGCTGTTCTGCCTGCTTTCGCTGATTCCGCTGATGTTCACGCACAACCTGATGCTGTCGATTGCGTGTCTCGCGTCGGGCTTCTTCTTCGCCGAAATGACGATCGGCCCGATGTGGGCGATTCCGATGGACATCGCGCCGGAATTCGCGGGCACCGCGAGCGGCATGATGAACACGGGCTCGGCACTGGCCGCGATCATCTCGCCGGTGGTCGGCGGCTTTCTGATCGACTACTTCGGCAACTGGAACTTGCCGTTCGTCGGCAGCATGCTGTTGATGGGCCTCGGCGTCGTGCTCGCGTTCCGCATGCAGCCCGAAAGCAAATTCGCTCTCGACCAGGCGGACAACTCGCATGTCCCGACCCGCATTGGCGCGTAAGCACAAAGCACCCACCACGCTCAGTTCGCGATGAAAGACATGACCACCTCACTCAGCCGGCGTCTTGCCGAGGCACGCCGCGACCGGCTCACGCTCGACACGTTGCCGCCGCAGCAGATACCCGCCGACGCCGATGCGGCGTACGCGATCCAGCACGACATGCTGGGCATCCATGATGCGCGGATCGGCGGCTGGAAAATCGGCGCGAAGTCCGCGAGCGGTCCGATCCAGGGCGCGCCGCTGCCCGCTGCCGATCTGCACGCCGACGGCGCGCGTTTGGCGCGTGAAGGCTTTGCGCCGCTCGGGCTCGAACTGGAAGTCGCGTTTCGCTTCGGCCGCCGCTTCGAGCCGTCCCCCACGCCTTATAGCGAAGACGAGGTGATGGCGGGCATCGGTTCGATCGGCGCGACTATCGAAATCGTCGCGAGCCGGTATGCCGCGTGGCCCGACGTCGACAAGCTCGCGCAACTCGCGGATTTGCAGAATCACGGCGCGTTGATCGTCGGCGAGTTCACGCCGTATCGCGAGGACTTTCCCTTTATCGCGCCGTCGCTGCGTTTCAGTTTCGACGGACACGATGTGGTCGAGACGGCGCCTGCGAATCCGGCCGGCGACCCGCGGCGCTTGTTGACGTGGCTCGTCAATCACGCGAGTTCGCGCGGCATTGCCGTGACGCCGGAGATGGTCGTGACCGCCGGTTCGTACACCGGCATGTTTTTCCCGCGTCACGCGGGCACGGCGAGCGGGCGCATCGAAGGGCTCGCGCCGGTCAGCGTGACGTTGTACTAGGCGGCGGCTTCGCCCGTTCCCAGTCTCCTGCATTTCCACGAGCCGACGATATGACGAACCCCACCTCCGCTTTACTCGTCAAGCCGATTCATCTGGTTCCCTCCACCGCGCGGCTGACGAGTCCGCTCGCCCAGCTTCTGCGCAAGTCGCTGCGTGGCGACGTGCTGTTCGATGCGGCGAGTCGCGGCCGTTACGCGACCGATGCGTCGATCTATCAGATCACGCCGGTCGGCGTGGTGGTGCCGCGCGATCAGGACGATCTGCGCGTCGCGCTGGAGATCGCCCGCAGCGAGAAAGTGCCGCTGCTCGCGCGCGGCGCGGGCACGAGCCAATGCGGCCAGACGGTCGGCGAAGCGTTGGTGATCGACACGAGCAAGTGGCTGAACAACATCGTCGCGTTCGATGCGCAAGCGCGCACCGTCACCGTCGAGCCCGGCGTCGTGCTCGATCATCTGAACGCGTGGCTCAAGCCGCACGGGCTGTGGTTTCCGGTGGACGTGTCGACGGCCGCGCAATGCACGATTGGCGGGATGGCCGGCAACAACTCGTGCGGCTCGCGCTCGATCGAATACGGCAACATGGTGCACAACGTCGAGGCGATCGACGCGATTCTCGCCGACGGCAGCGAAGCGCGTTTCGCTTCGCTGCGCGAGACGCCGCAAGGCGCGCGTTTGCAGCAGATTCTCGACGGCGTGACGCGCATCGCCCAGCGCGAGCACGACGAAATCGTCGCACGCGTGCCGAAGGTATTGCGGCGCGTGGCGGGCTACAACATCGACCTGTTCGATTGCCAGAACCCGCGCGCTTATACCGATGACGGCTTCGCGAATCTCGCGCATCTGCTGGTCGGCTCGGAAGGCACGCTCGCCTTCAGTCGGCAATTGACGCTGAAGCTCGCGCCGTTGCCCGCGCATAAAACGCTGGGCGTGGTCAATTTCCCGACGTTCCGGCAATCGATGGAGTTGACGCAGCACATCGTCAAGCTGAAGCCGGTCGCGGTGGAACTGGTCGATCGCACGATGATCGATCTGGCGATGAGCAATCCTGCGTTTCGTCCGGTGATCAGCAAGGCGCTCGTCGATGAGCCGCAAGCGATCCTGCTCGTGGAGTTCGCGGGCGAGGATCGCGACGCGCAGCTCGCATCGCTCAGTCAGCTCTCGGAGCTGATGGCCGATCTGGGCCTGCCGGGTTCGGTCGTCGAGATGCCGGACGCGAACGAACAGAAAGCGTTGTGGGAAGTCCGCAAGGCCGGGCTCAACATCATGATGAGCATGAAGGGCGACGGCAAGCCGGTCTCCTTCATCGAAGACTGCGCAGTGCCGCTCGAACATCTGGCCGACTATACGAGCCGTCTGACCGAGGTGTTTCATCGGCACGGCACGGAAGGTACCTGGTATGCCCACGCGAGCGTCGGCACGCTGCACGTGCGGCCGATTCTCGACATGCGGCGCGACGGCGCGGTGAAGATGCGCGCGATCGCCGACGAAGCGGCCGCACTCGTGCGCGAATACAAGGGCGCGTATTCGGGCGAACATGGCGACGGTTTGTGCCGTGGCGAATGGGTCGCGTGGCAGTACGGGCCGCGGCTGAATCAGGCGTTCAGCGAAATCAAGACGCTGTTCGATCCCGACAACCGCTTCAATCCCGACAAGATCGTGCGTCCGCCGAAGATGGACGACGCGCGCCATTTCCGCTTCGCCCCGGGCTACAAGGAACAGCGCATCGACACGGCGCTCGACTGGTCGGCATGGAACGTCGAACGCGATCCGCTGACCGGCACGCAGACCTTGCCCGGCAGCGGCAACGATCTGTCCGGCGGTCTCGCGAAGGCCGTCGAGATGTGCAACAACAACGGCCACTGCCGCAAGTTCGACGCGGGCACGATGTGTCCGAGCTATCGCGTGACGAAGGACGAGCAGCACGTCACGCGCGGACGCGCGAATACGTTGCGCCTCGCGATCTCGGGTCAACTCGGCGAAGCGGGTCTCGCGAGCGACGACGTCAAGGACACGCTCGATCTGTGCGTGTCGTGTAAGGGCTGCAAACGCGATTGCCCGACCGGCGTCGACATGGCGAAGTTCAAGATCGAGGCGCGCGCGGCGCGCGTCAAGCGGCATGGGCTGCGTCTGCGTGACAGGCTGGTTGCCTTCATGCCGCGCTATGCGGCCACCGCGAGCCGCATGCCGGGTCTGATGGCGCTGGCCGATAACGTGCCAGTGTTGTCGGCGTGGTTCAAGCGTTCCGTGGGCTTGGCGCCCGAACGCAGTTTGCCGCGCTTCAGGAAGTCGTTTCTGTCGAATGCCGTGCCGGGCAAAGCGGCTCGAAGCGGCGACCTGAAAGAGGTGCTGCTGTTCGTCGACACGTTCAACAACACCATGGAGCCGGACAACGCGCGCGCCGCGCAGCAAGTGCTGGAGGCCGCCGGCTATACGGTGCATTTCAATACGCGCCAGGGCGAGCGGCCGGTGTGCTGCGGCCGCACGTTCCTCGCGGCGGGGCTCGTCGATGAAGCGAAGCAGGAAGCGCGGCGCATGCTCGATCTGTTCAAGCCGTTCGTGGAGCGGGGCGTGCCAATCATCGGGCTGGAGCCGTCGTGCCTGCTTTCGTTGCGCGACGAGTTTCTGCACTACGGTTTCGGCGTGGAAGCGCAGCGGCTGTCGCAGCAGGCGTTTCTATTCGAAGAGTTTCTCGTGCGCGAGGAAAAGGCGGGTCGCTTGCAGCTTGCATTGAAGCCGTTGGCCGCGCAACAGGCGCTGGTGCATGGCCATTGCCATCAGAAGGCCTTCGATGCGTTCACGCCCGTGCAGACCGTGCTCAAGTGGATTCCGCAGTTGAAGGTATCGACGGTGGAGTCGTCGTGCTGCGGCATGGCCGGCAGCTTCGGCTACGAAGCCGAGCACTATGCGACGTCGCAGGCAATGGCGGAATTGTCGCTGTTGCCCGCCGTGCGCAAGATCGACGGCAATACGGTGATGGTCGCGGACGGCACGAGCTGCCGGCATCAGATTCACGACGGCGCGGGCGTCGATGCGGTTCACGTGGCGCGGGTGCTGGCGATGGCGTTGCAGTAACGCCGGCCCTTGGTTCAAACGCCGACGGCCTGCCGGAACATGGTAGGCGCCACGCCGACGCTTTCGCGAAAGCGGTGGCTGAAATGGCTGGCGTTCGCGTAGCCGCATTGTTCGGTGGTGTTTCTCGACCGGCAGCCGCGCCGGCCACCGTGCGAGGAGAGTTTCAGGTGAGTATTTTCGGGAGGCAAAAAGGCGCCTCAAACGCTTGCTGGTGAGCCTTTTCGGGAGGCGATTGTCTGTCTGGCAAAGCGCTGCGCTGCCCACGAATTAATCACATGGGTAGACGAAGCCCTCGAATCGCCGTATAATCGTCGCTCCCTAACCGCGAAATCGCAGCTAAATAGCTTCAGTTAGAAGGGGTTGAATGCAACTAGAGGTACATTGCATCCATCCCGGCACCGGTCAAAAACCGGTCTTCCAAAGGGGTACACAGCCCTTGGGACAAGCGGCTGAGCGCCGCCGCCCACCTCATCGATGGATCTGGCGCCAGTTTTGCTACTGGCTAGCCAACGGGGTCACCAAGCAGTTCACCGCCCAACACCCTCGCGCCGGGCAACCAACCCACGCCCGGCACCACTCGGTTCAATTCGCGGCACCTGCCGCGTCCCGAACTTCCCATTCGCAGCGTCGTCACGGCGCCTGTGCGGCGCGGCTATTTGCGCGCGTCGCCCGAACAAGGAGGCGCATCGTCATGATTCATCGTCCTGCCAGACTGATTGGCAGTCTTGTAGCCATCGGCATTGTCGTCGTGTTGCTGTGCCGTGCGATCGACCCCGGCGCACTGCATCAGTACGCGCCCGATCTCGTCTACTACACGAAACGGCACCTGCTACTGGTCGGCTACTCGATGGCCCTCGCCTTGCTCGTCGGCATACCCGCCGGCATCTTGCTGAGCCGTCCGTCGTTCGCGCGTCACGCTGAACGCTTCATGCAGATCTTCAACATCGGCAACACGATTCCGTCGTTGGCGGTGCTGGCCATCGCGCTCGGCATCTTCGGTATCGGCGATATTCCGGCGCTCGTCGCGCTATTCCTCGCTTCCTTGCTGCCGATCACGCGCAATGCGTACGAAGGCATGAAGAACGTTTCGCCCGCGCTGCGAGAGGCGGCGCGCGGCATCGGCATGACCGGTTGGCAGTCGCTCGTGCGCGTCGAATTGCCGAACGCGATGCCGATCATCATCGGCGGTGTGCGCACGGCGCTCGCGATCAACGTGGGCAGCGCGCCGCTCGCGTATCTGATTGGCGCGGACAGTCTCGGTACGCTGATTTTTCCCGGCATTTATCTGAACAATCAGCAGCAGCTTTTGCTCGGCGCCGCGGCGACCGCGATTCTCGCGCTGGTGCTGGACGGCATTGTGTCGGCCGGCAGCCGGTATCTGCTCGCACGACGTGGGGTGGCGGCATGATCAATCTGTTCAAACGCAGTGGCCGGCGATCCAGCCGCTGGATCGCAGCCGGCGCGCTGTTCCTCGCGAGCCTTCAGGCGAGCGCGGCGACGCTGGTGCTCGGTGGAAAAAATTTCACCGAGCAGTACGTTCTTACCGAGATCACCTCGCAATACCTGCAATCGAAGGGCTACACGATCGATGCGCGCACCGGGCTCGGCAGCACGCTGTTGCGCAGTGCGCAGGAGAACGGCCAGGTCGACGTGGTATGGGAATACACCGGTACGGCGGCCATCGTCTACAACAAGATCACCGAAAAGCTCGATCCGAAGACGATGTACGAGCGTGTCAAAGAGCTCGACGCGAAACGCGGCCTGATCTGGCTCGATGCTTCGCCGCTGAACAACACGTACGCGCTCGGCTTGCCGCAGGAACTGGCTCGGCAAACCGGCATCCGCACGATTTCGCAACTTGCCGCGAAGCTCGCGGCGGAGCCGAAAAAGAAGCACGTGTTCGCGATGGACGCGGAGTTCGCCAATCGTCCGGATGGGCTGAAGCCGCTCGAAGCGGCCTACGGCATGGCGTTCAGCCGCGCGGAAACGCGCCAGATGGACCCGGGCCTCGTCTACACGGCGCTGCATAACAACCAGGTGCCGATCGGCCTGATCTACACGACGGACGGCCGCGTGAAGGGCTTCAACATCATGCCGCTCGAAGACGATCGTCACTACTTCCCCGCGTACAACGCGACACCCGTGGTGCGCAAAGCGATCCTCGACCAGAACCCGCAACTCGCGACACAATTGAACGCGCTGTCCAACGCGCTGAACAACGACGTCATGCTCGAGATGAACAAGCAGGTCGACATCGACGGTAAGCCTGTGCGTGAAGTCGCGGCGGAATTCCTGCGCACGCACAAGCTGCCCTGAGCGGAGACCTTTTATGACTGTATTCGACTATCTATCGGCCAATTGGCCTGAACTGCTGCAACTGACCGCGCAACACGTGTGGCTGGTGGGCATCGCGGTGGGCTGCGCGATCGTCGTCGGGGTTCCGTTGGGGATCCTGATCAATTGGCACGAGTGGCTTGCCGCGCCGTTGCTGAGCATTGCCACCGTGGTGCTGACCTTGCCGTCGATCGCGCTGTTCGGTTTGATGATTCCGGTGTTTTCGCGCTTTGGCCAAGGTATCGGCGCTGTGCCGGCGATCACCGCCGTGTTCCTCTATTCGCTGCTGCCGATCATGCGCAACACCTACCTCGCGCTGCGCAACGTCGACGCGGGCATCAAGGAAGCCGGCATCGGTATCGGCATGACCGTGTGGCAACGGTTGCGCCTCGTCGATCTGCCGCTCGCGGTGCCGGTGATTCTCGGCGGCGTGAGGACGGCCGTGGTGATGAACATCGGCGTGATGACGATCGCCGCGGTGATCGGCGCGGGTGGCCTCGGCACGCTGATCATCCGCGCGATCGGCCAGAGCAACATGATGAAACTGTTGGTGGGCGCGGTGCTCGTGAGCTTGCTCGCGATCGTCGCCGACCTGCTGCTGCAAGCGCTGCAACGCCTGCTGACACCGAAGGGAGTGCAAAAGACATGATCGAACTCGACAAACTGACAAAGACGTTTACGCAGAAGGACGGCCAGCAGGTCAAGGCTGTCGACTCGGTGAGCCTGACGGTCGGCGAAGGGGAAATCTGCGTGTTTCTCGGCCCGTCGGGGTGCGGCAAGACCACGACGCTGAAGATGATCAACCGTCTGATCGCGCCGACTTCGGGCCGCGTGCTGATCAACGGCGAAGACACTTCCGGTCTGAACGAAGTCGAATTGCGCCGCCACATCGGCTATGTGATCCAGCAGATCGGCCTGTTCCCGAACATGACGATCGAGGAGAACATCACGGTCGTGCCGCGTCTGCTCGGCTGGGACAAGAAGCGCTGCCGCGAGCGGGCCGTCGAGCTGATGTCGATGGTCGCGCTCGATCCGAAGCAATATCTGAAGCGCTATCCGCGTGAATTGTCGGGTGGGCAACAGCAGCGCATCGGCGTGATCCGCGCGCTGGCCGCCGATCCACCGGTGCTGCTGATGGACGAGCCATTCGGCGCAGTCGACCCGATCAATCGCGAGTCGATTCAGAACGAGTTCTTTCAGATGCAGCGTCAATTGAAAAAGACGGTGATCATGGTGAGCCACGACATCGACGAAGCGATCAAGCTCGGCGATCGTGTCGCGGTGTTCCGCCGGGGGCAGCTGGTGCAGTACGATCATCCGGATACGCTGCTCGCGCACCCGCGTGATGAGTTCGTCGGCGCGTTCGTTGGGCAGGACAGCACGCTGAAGCGCCTGTTGCTGGTGAAGGCCGGCGATGCCGCCACGCAACCGGAAACGGCTCGCGCCGATATGCCGGCGGCGCGAGCGTTCCAGATAATGGATGACAGCGACAATCGCTATCTGACCATTGTCGACGACAACCAGCAGGCGCTCGGCTACGTGACGCGCCGCGCGGCGCGCGCGGGGCAAGGCGTGTGCGGCGATCATCTCACGCCGTTCAAGGCGACGGTCAGCGCCGATGAGCATCTGCGCATCGTGCTGTCGAAGATGTATCAGTTCAACTCGTCGTGGATGCCGGTGCTGGATGGTGACGGCCGCTATGTCGGCGAAGTGACGCAAGACTCGATCGCGGATTATCTGAGCTCCGGACGGTCGCGTCGCCAGACGGGACAGCCGGCGATCGTGTCGCCTGCCGTCGCCGCTGCGGAAGCGGCTGCCGCGCATTCGTAACGCAACTCGCGCGGTAAAGCAGTAACACTGTACGCGGGCCTTTTGCTTCGTCGAAGAAGCGAAGGCCCGCTTTTTCCTCAAGCGCCACCGCGCTCGTCCAGGTTTTTCAGGCGACCCCGTCGCACACCACACCACGAAGCAATTGCCGCCGCATCCGCGGTCGATGCGCGGAATGCATTGGCACGCGAAATTCGTATAGCAAGTTATTACGAGGTAATTCTATGCGAATCGTATTAATTGATGCAGATAAAATTCTAAAGATATTTTTTTTAGGATTTGTTAGCGATTTTTATATGAGAATATAAAACGTCAATATTGACATATGCGCATTGGCCGGTCGCTGTGCATATCAGCGAAACCGCGCCATGTGCCTGCCGTGCGCATTTCGTGCCTCGCAAGGAAATGCCGTCGTGAAACTCCTCTCTCGCCTGGGCGTGGCTGTCGTCTTAATCCATAGCCTTATTCCCCTGAATGCGTCTGCGCAATCGCAACTCAACTACGCCACTTCATGGATCGGCAATAGCTTCGGTTTTGGCGACGGCAAATGGATGCAGCAGGATATTCAGGCCATTAGCGTCGGCGCCGACGGCACCGTTTATACCAATTCCCCCTGGGATGAGAGCGGCAGTGAAATCGCCGCCTATCGCGCGGGCGACAAACTCGCGGTAGCCGGTTCGACACACGGCTGGGGCGCGGCCGGCGGCGACGCGGTCGCGGTGAACCACACCTACCTGTATGCGGCGATGTCGATCGGCAACCAGAGCAACACGCTCGTCGGCGCGGACTATCCGCCGGCCAGCCAGACCTGGTACGGCGTCACGCGCCGCACGCTTGCGAATCTGGCGACCGGCGCGCCGTTCGGCGGCGGCATCGGCAACAGCGCGAATGCGACGAAGAACAGTTTCCTACCGGTGCAAACGGTGATGACGGGCACTGACGCAAGCATCCGCGGCCTTGCCGCCAGCGACACAGAACTGTACGTGGCCGATACCTACGGCAACC
The DNA here is from genome assembly GCF_012275575.1 of Paraburkholderia sp. SG-MS1. Taxonomy (GTDB): domain Bacteria; phylum Pseudomonadota; class Gammaproteobacteria; order Burkholderiales; family Burkholderiaceae; genus Paraburkholderia. The sequence goes on from NZ_NPIH01000201.1 coordinate 40,486, forward strand.
GGATCGTGGTGTACGACGCGGCGTCGATGCAGCCTTTGCGCTCGTGGAGCGTGCCTTCGCCGGGACGCATCGCGGTGGACACCGACTCGACGCTCTGGGTGCTGAGCGGCGTTTCGTCCGGAACCCTAACTATCTTGCACTACACGGCCAATGGTGCCGCGCTCGCCAGCGCGTTGACGGTGCCGGCCGGCACGGTGCCAGCCGACATCACGGTGACGCCATCGGGGCAGATTCTCGTTGCTGACAACGGGCCGTTGCAGCAGATTTTCGTGTTCAACAAGGACACCAACGGTCAGCCGCAAGCCGGCGCGGCGATCGGCACGCGCAACGGCCTGTTTCACGCTATGAAGGGCGTGCCGGGCAACGTGCGTTTCAACGGCATCACGGGTATCGGCGTCGATCCGGCGGGCAATCTCTACGTCGCGCAGAACGGCGAGGGGCCGCGCGCGATCGGCTCGGCGTCGGTCGGACAAGGCGCGGTGCTCGAAAGCTACGTGTTCAGTTCGCGTGCATTCAACTGGCGGCTCTACGGACTGACGTTCGTCGACAGCGCCGCGTTCGATCCGGCCACGCCGAACTCCGTCTACACGGGCTCGAAGCGCTTCACGCTCGACTACAACCAGCCCACCGGTCGCGAATGGTCGTATGCGGCCTTCACGCTGGACCGTTTCGACTATCCAGGCGACCCCGCATTCCACCAGCCACGCGGGGTGCGTGGCGAGCCGATGGTGCGCCGGATCAACGGCAAGCCGTTTCTCTACACGCTCGATCCTGGCGCGCATTATCTGAACGTCTATCGCTTCGATGCGGCGCATGGCGAAATGGCAATTCCCTCCGGCCTGCTCGCGCAGAATCCGCAGCCGGGTTCGTGGCCTGCCGGACAGCCGGCTTACGGCGAATGGCTGTGGCGCGACAGCAATGGCAACGGCACTGTCGACGCCAGCGAAATCAGCAGCAATCCATCGACCGGCAGCGCGGTCGGCAATGGCTTCTGGTGGGTCGATTCGCCGGGCAACGTCTGGCTCGCCACGCCGTTGAGCGGCATCCGCGAGATGACGTTGCAAGGCTTCGACGCCGCCGGTAATCCGATCTACACCTACGCGAGATCGAACATGTTCGCGATGCCGCAGCCGTTCACGCGGCTTGCGCGGCTCGTGTATGTCGCGGAAACCGACACGATGTACCTGTCCGGTTTCACGAGTGCGATTCCGTGGGACGCCGCCCATTGGAAGGAAGCGGGCCCGGTGCTCGCGCGCTACGACAACTGGAGCTCCGGCACGCCGACGCAACAGTATGCGATCTCGCTGACGTGGAATACCCAGAGCAATCCGCAGACGACCACGGTCGGCGTCGCGGTGGCGGGCAATTACATCTTCGTCGCGGAGCTGTACACGGCGAAGGTTGATGTGTACGACGCGCGCACGGGCCAGGCGGTCGGCTACATGACGCCGGGCGCGAGCGTCGGCAACACGAGTGGCTGGGTGGACGTCTATCTCGGCATCAGCGCGGCGCAGCGCGAGAACGGCGAGTACGTGGTCCTGCTGGAAGACGACGCCCGCGCGAAAATCCTGATGTATCGTTGGACGCCTTGACGTGAATCGCGCTCGGCCCGATCACGAATAGACGGCGGCGCGCGATCGGTATATAACAACACGAAAGGATGGCTTGTTCACCGGCGCATCTTCATCGACGCATCAACAGGAGCGATGTTCCATCATGACTCAAGACGCTTCGCCTGAGCCGCCCACGGGTAATCGGCCCGACCTCGACAGCCTCGATGCAGCGCTCAGTCACGTGGATCAGCAGGTATCGTCCGGCGGCATTGCCTCGGGCGCGGCGAGAGGCATTCTGTACAGCCTGATCGAAACGCTCGGCACGTTGGTGGGCGATCCCGATCTGCCGGAGCACGCGCGTTCGGGTTACGAAGGGCTGCTGGAAGCCGCTCGCGAATTGCGCGCGAAGCTGGATCGCTGAAGCAGAGGGCGCCGCCGTTGCACGGGATGATGGCGGGCGGCGGCATGTCCACGCGTTGCACCGCTACCCGAAGCAATCCAGTCTCCTGTGATAAAACGGTGCGCTGTTTTCACCATTGCGCCTTTCTCATGTTTTCTGCGAGTGTATTCGCGCTGCTGACCGTCGGCATCATCGTCGTACTGATCACACCGGGGCCCACCAACACGCTGCTGGCCGCTGCCGGTTTGCGTCAGGGCGTGCGACGTTCGTTGCCGCTGATCGCCGGCGAACTCGCGGGCTATCTCGTGTCGATTTCCGCATGGGGACGCTTTCTCACGCACGCGTCGTATGCGCTGCCGTGGTTGCCGTCGCTGTTGCGCGTGGCGGCTGGCCTCTACATCGCTTACCTCGCCATCGACATGTGGCGTACGGCGGTTGCGTTGCCCGATTCGACGCTGCGCACTAGCGGCATGCGCACGTTGTTCGTGGCGACGTTGCTCAATCCGAAGGCCTTGCTGTTCGCCGGCACGATCTTTCCGTCCATCGCCTTCACGCACATGCCGGCCTATGTTCTCGCGATGCTGACGTTCGCGTGCCTCGCGGTGCCGATCGCGCTCGCGTGGATCGCATTCGGCGCGGCGCTCGGCAGCGGTAAGTTGTGGCTCAATCCGGTGAACATGCAGCGCGGCGCATCGATCGTGCTGGGCGTGTTTTCGCTATCGCTCGCGTGGGCGGCGCTACATTGAGCGTGCGTTCGCGCCGTGGTGGGTTCAGGCTTTTGCATCGCTGTCGGCGCTCAATGCTTCGAGCCAATCCGGCGGCGCCGAGGTGATCGCGAGTTGTGGCGTGCCGTGCCACTCGGCGCAACGTTGCAACGCGCGGCGCAGATCGCCCGCAAGCCGGGCGCTCAGACGCACGCCCGGTTCGATGTGCAGCGACTTCAGTTCGAAAATGCCCTGAGTTCGATGCGCCTTAGCATCCACGCGGCCGACCAGGCGGCCCCGGCTCAGTAGCGGCAACACGAAGTAGCCGTATTTGCGCTTCGCGGCGGGCGTATAGCATTCGATCACATAGTCGAAATCGAACAGCGCGGCGGCGCGCTTGCGATCCCACACCACCGGATCGAACGGGGACAGCACTGTCGTGACCGTCGATAGGAGCTTGCCGCTCGCCGCGTCGTCGAGCAGCGGCGCGAAGTCGCGATGCACGAACGTATCCTGTTTCCAGCTTTCCACTTGCACCGGGATCAGTTCGCCCACGTCGGCGAGCGCATGCAACTCGTCACGATAGGGACGGCGCGGCAGCCGGTAGTAATCGGCGACCCAATCGGCACGCGCGACGCCGAGCGCGCGGCAGGTACGGCGCAGCACCTCCGTGGTGACGCTGTGCGCCGGCGGCAGATCGCGGGCGTCGTCCCAACCGGGCAAGACGCGCTCGGTCAGGTCATAGACGCGATGAAAATTGCGGCGCTCCGCGACCATCAGCTGGCCGATCGCGAACAGCACTTCCAGATGACGCTTTTGCGGCTTCCAGTCCCACCAGCCGTTACTCGTGCCACTCTCGCGGACGAAATCCGCCGAGCGTACCGGCCCCGTCGCGCGGATCTGCGCGAGCAGCATTTCGATGTCCTCGCGATGTTGCTCGTGCCATTCGGCGGCATATTTCCAGCCCATGCCGCTCGGATCGAGCATGCGATGACGCAGCAGACCGTAATCTTCGATCGGCACGAAACACGCCTCGTGCGACCAGTACTCGAACAGTTTGCCTTCGGCGAGATGTGCGTCGAGCCATTGCGGCGGATACGCGCCGAGCCGGCTGAACAGCACGAGATAGGGGCTGCGCGCGACCACGTGAATCGTGTCGATCTGCAATTGCGCCATGCGACGAATCGTGTCGAGCACATCGGCCTTGACGGCCTTGCGACGTGGCGGCGTTAGCAAACCTTGCGCGGCCAGATGGAGGGTGCGGGCTGCGGAGAGCGGCAGAGTCTTCACGCGGGCGTCGGTCAGTGTGACGGCGAAGGGAGCGGGCAGGCGGCCCGGCGTGGATGAGCAGCCGCTACTGTAGCGTGAATACGGAGGATGGATCGGAGTGGGCGCGAACCGCGCAGCGCCTGCCGACCTTACCAGCCGCGCCCGTGATGCCGCTCCCAGCCACGATGGCGGCCGTGGTCGTGATGCCAGCCGCGGCCGCGATAGTCATCGCCCCGGTAGCCGTACCCGTAGACCGGCTGCGGCGCGTAGACGACCGGTGGCGGTGCATACACGACGGGTGGCGCGGCATACACCGGGCCCGGCGTATTGACGAATACGCCGACGTCCACCCGCGCCAGCGCGGCAGTCGATGCGCAGGCGGCGCTCAGGCCGAAGGCGGCGAATACGATCGCGCGTGTGATCATGCGAATCTCCATATCGAAAGAGCCGGCCATTCGCTGTCGAACGGCTGACATCCATCTTACGAAATGGGGAGGCGCGCAGGTGCAACGAGTTGAAGACGTATGTAACAGCAGGTTACCCGCCGCAGCTTCGCACGCCTGACGGCATGAACGCTCGGCGGGTTGAAGCCGCTCAGGCGCCCAGCGCGACCGCTTCAGCGGCGGTCACCGCCAGCAGTTGATGGATTTGCGCGACCACCGCCGCGCCTTCCCCGACCGCCGCCGCGACCCGCTTGGTCGAGCCGGCGCGCGCGTCGCCGATCGCGTACACACCCTCGACCGTGGTGCCGAGATCGCAGGTCGTCGCCGCGCCGTCCGCGCTGGCGCCGGTCAGCACGAAGCCCTTGGCGTCGAGTTGCACGCCGCAGGTGCGCAGCCAGTCGGTGTTCGGATCGGCGCCCGTGAAGAGGAACAGATGCCGGGTGTCGAAGTGATCGACACCGTCGGGCAGCGGCTTTTTCAGGCCGACCGAGGCCAGCCCGCTTTCGTCCGCTTCGAGGCGGCCGATTTCCGAATTCGGATGCACGAACACGTTCGGCAGCGAGCGGATGCGATCGATCAGATAGCGCGACATGGTGGCTTCAAAACCGCTTCGGCGGATCAGCACGTGGACCTTGGCTGCGTGCGTCGCCAGATAGACGATCGCCTGGCCGGCCGAATTGCCGCCGCCCACCAGCACGATTTCCTGGCGCTTGCAAAGTTTGGCTTCGACCGGCGAGGCCCAGTAATAAACGCCCCGTCCGTCGAAGCGGTCGAGACCTTCGAGCGCCGGCCGCCGATACACCGCGCCGCTCGCGATCACGATCGCGCGCGCGGTGATATGCCCGCCGCACTTCAGTTCCAGCCGATACGGCGATTCCGCGCAATCGAGCGCCTTCACGTGGACCGGAATTGCGACATGCGCGCCGAACTTCTGCGCCTGCACGAACGCACGGCCCGCGAGCGCCTGGCCGGAGATGCCGGTCGGAAAGCCCAGGTAGTTTTCGATCCGCGAGCTGGCGCCGGCCTGGCCCCCGGGCGCGCGACTGTCCAGCACGATCACCGACAGGCCTTCCGACGCCGCATACACCGCGGTCGCCAAACCCGCCGGCCCGGCGCCGACGATGGCGACATCGTAGATATGCGAGTCGTCGAGGTCGGGCAGCAGGCCGAGGCAAGTGGCGAGTTCCGGCATGCTCGGATGACGCAGCACCGAACCGTCCGGACAGATCACGAGGGGCATGTCTTCCCGCTGCGCAGCAAACTGCTCGATCAGGCGCAACGCGTCTTCATCGCGTTCGTCGATCACCGAGTGCGGATGGCCGTTGCGCGACAGAAAACCTTGCAGCATGACGAGCCGCGCGTCGCTGCTATTGCCGATCAGGATCGGCCCGCCCGCGCCCTTTTCGATTAGCGACACGCGCCGCAGGATCAGCGCGCGCATGATGCGCTCGCCGAGTTCGGCCTCGGCGACGAGTAGCGCACGCAGCCCTTGAGGCGGAATCAGCAGCGCTTCGACGCTAACGAGCGCGAGGCCGTTCACCAGCGCGGGCCGCCCCGACAACTGACCGACCTCGGCAAGAAAATGCCCCGGACCATGTTCGCCGATCACCACTTCGCGCCCGATGCCGTCGCGCTGATAGACCTTCACGCGTCCTTCGAGCAGCACGAACATGCCGGGGCCGGTGTGGCCGGTCTCGAACATCAGTTCGCCGGCCCCCCAGTGGCCGATCTCGCCGAACCGGCGCAGGCGGTCGATTTCCGCGCAGGTGAGTTGGGGGAACATCTGGTGCATGCGCGTCGAGAGCGACGAAAACGGCGCGTCGGCGACTACCGCTTGTTGTCCTTCAACGTCTTGAGCCGGAACGTCCTGAATCGAAAGCATTGAACCGCTCCTTCGGTGTTTATTGATAGAGCGAACGGGAGCGCGGCGGCGCTGTCGAGCCGGGCTAGACGGCCTTCGGCTCGATCTCGTCGATCGCCACTTCGGGTGGCGGCATGTCGCGCAGCGCTTCGACCGGTTTGCCCGAATCGCGCCAGGCTTCCATGCCGCCGCGCAGCGGCAGCACATCCGAGAAGCCGGCCTCGTTGAGTTGCTTCGCCATCCATGCCGCGGATATTTCGTTCGGGCAGGAACAGTAGATCACCAGTTTCTGATCGTGCGGATAGGTTGCGACGATCTCGTCGAGTTGCCGCTCATCCGCGAATTTCGAGCCCGGAATGATGAATGGGTCGAGCTTGCGCTTTTCGTGCGAACGGATGTCGAACAGCACCGGCATCTTGCCCGCCGCGAACAGTTTCGCGAGTTCGTCGACTTCGATGCGCGCGGCCGCGAGCTTCGAAATCAGCTGGCGCCGCCGGATCCACCGGTAAGCCGCGTACGCCATCAGCAGCGCGACGGCCACGAGTGCCGCCGTGCGGCCGAGCCGCCCGGCGACCACGAACAGCATGTCGATCTGCCGCGCGAACAGCGCGCCGACGATCAGCCCCGTGCCGGACCACAACGCGGCGCCGATGCTGTCGTATGTGAGAAAGGTGCGGTAGCGCGTGCCCATTGCGCCGGCCATCGGAATCGACACGATCGACAGGCCCGGCACGAACTTGGCCACGGCCAGCACGCGCACGCCCCAGCGGCCGAAAAAGCGCTCGGTCTTCTTTACGCAAGTATCACGCGACAGCGACAGCCGGCAAATGGTTTTCAGCGTATTGCCGCCGTAGACGCGGCCGGCGAGATACCACGCGCTGTCGCCGATCAGCGTAGCGAATATCGACAGAATCAGAACCGGCAGCAATTGCGTGCCCACCGAGCCCGGATGCATCGCAGCCATTGCGCCGAACAGCACGAGCGACGGCATTGCCGGCACCGGCAGCCCAAGAGAGGCGGCCAGCACGTTGGCGAAGACGAGCGCCGGCCCGTATTGCTCGACGAGATCATGTAGCATCGACTTACATCCGCGGCCCTTGCGGGCGCGGCGCAGGAAAGGAAAGCAAAGGAGAATGCAAAGATTATGGACGCATTTTGAAGACGTGCAAACGGCTTGAAAATATGCCCGATATCCGCGTGTGAATTGCGTCCGGGCGGCGCGCCGATGGCCGGGCGCGCGGATTAGCGGCACGAGCGGAACAATGAGAAAAGAGCGAGACTCGCGCGGCATGCCAAGGCGCGAGTCAGTGTCACCGAACGTGGGGAGTCTCGACCCCCGGCACTCCCGTATTCACTCCGGTTGGTGAACCGGCTTCCACGGACAACACGCGGCACGCGCGAGCGAGCGCCATGCCGCGCAGATCAATTCATTGACGATGGTTGTGCTGTTCGCCCGGCAATTCGGCGCCATGCGCGCGGATCGCGGCAATCAGCTCGGCCGGCGTGATTTCGTAGCGCACTTCGCGGTGTATGCCCGGTTTGCGCTCGTCGACCTCGACCAGAAGAATGCCTTTGCCGTCTTCTGTCGATTCGAGGCGCAGCGAGCGGAGTTCGCGAGCCGTTGCGTCGTCGTATTCGGTGAGCAGGGCCATTGACCCGGAGGACCCGGTGATGCGCATCGAGGTTGTCCTTAATCCGTTGTTGATCGAGCCATTGTACGGGCAGGGTGGCGCGCCGTCTGTCGCGCGATGGTCACGCTTGCGTGCCTACCTGCTAGCCGGGATGCCGCAGCGTGTTGCCTGGCGCGGTTCGCCGGACAGCGCATGCCGTGACAGCCAAGCGTAGTGTTCAGTTTAACGCGACTCACCGCTACGACGGATGCATTTTTCGTGCCCCGCGGCGGTGCGACCGTTGTCCCTGACTGTCATGCTGCTGACGCACGACCTGGTTAAAACCGGCGAGCTAGCGGGGCCCGCGAAGCCGCTCCAGTTCGTCCAGCTCGCCCGCGCGCAGCGGGGCGTCGCCAGCGAGAAAAAACTCGTCGAGTTGCGGCGGTGCGACCGAAGTGCCGCTCAGCATCGCATGAACTTGCCCGCGATGATGGATCTGATGAACAAACAGGTGCGCCAGCACGCCCCCGATGATTTCATGCTGGATGCCCACCGATGGGCCGCGGTCGATCCGCACGTCGCGTTGCAGATCGCCGTCGACGAGCGACTCGCAGAAGACGAGCAGGCGCTGATCGCTCCGCGCTTGTGCATCGGACAAGTCGGCTGCGCGCGGATAGGGCAATTCGTTGTCGAAAATGGCGAGCCCTTCGCCGCCGTTGATCAGGGCGTCGAAGTAATACCGGTCCACCAGCAGGATGTGATTCAGCGTGAGTTGCAGCGACGGAAAGAAGCTCACCCTGCGCTCGGCAAACGCTTCGTCGGTCAAGCCGAGGCAGGCGCGGTAAAGGCGCAGATTCGACCACGCGTTATTGCGCGCCATCGCGGCAAAATGCGCGGCGAGCGCAGTGGCGTGGGTCGGGTCGGAAGGAGTCACGTCGGTCTCCCCTGGCGGAAAAAGTCCCAAGGCGAACTCCAGTGTGAGCGGAGCATCGGCGCGCGGCAAGTCCCCGGCGGTTCCCGTATTCCCTCACTGTTCAGTCGCCGCGTTGCCGCGTCGGGCGGGCAACAGCGTATCGCAGACGCTTCAACGCGTCCCGGCGACCCACCCGCGCAAAAAAAATAGCCCGTCCGGAATGGGGCGGGCCATTAAACGCCGTTGTTACTCGGGTCAGCCTGCCCTTGCAACGATGGGTGCTGACGATGTCATCCTCATGCGCCAATAGTAGGCTGTCGAGGTGGGAGTAACGCCGATCTATCAGACCAATGTCGCTTCTTCGCGCTCGATGTCGCGCGCGTTTGCGTGAGCGCCAGGCATGGCGTGGCGCGTGACGCCGGGCACCACGCGGCGCGTTCCGCCCGCCGCACCCGGCGCGGGCGCGGCCTCGGCGACCGTGAACAGCCGCACCGCTTCATCGAGCACGTCGGCCTGTTCCGCGAGACGTTGCGCGGTCGCCGCCGCCTGCTCGACGAGCGCGGCGTTCTGCTGGGTGGCGCCGTCCAGATGCGAAACTGCCTGATTGACCTGGCGAATCCCCTCGGCCTGTTCGCTGCTCGCGTTGGCCACTTCGACGATGATCGACGACACGCGGCCCACTGCCTCGTCGATCGCGCGCATCTGCGAGGTGGTGCGTGCGACCAGCTCCGTGCCCGCGGCCACTTCGCTCGCGCTCGCTTCGACCACTGACTTGATTTCCTTCGACGACGCCGCACAGCGTTGCGCGAGCATCCGCACTTCACCCGCGACGACCGCGAACGAGCGGCCCGCGTCGCCCGCGCGCGCAGCTTCGACGGCGGCGTTCAGCGCGAGGATGTTGGTCTGGAACGCGATGCCGTCGATCACGCCGGTGATGTCCGCGATGCGCCGCGACGCATCGGTGATGCCGGCCATGGTCTGCTCGACCTGACCTGCGATCCTGCCGCCTTCGGCCGCCGCCGCCTGGGCGTCGCGCGCCAGATCGAGCGCGCGTCCACTGGCGTCGGCGTTGGCTTGCACGGTGGTGGTCAGCTCGTCCATGGTGGCGGCGGTTTCTTCGAGCGACGCCGCCTGCAACTCGGTGCGGCGCGCGAGATCGACGTTGCCGCTGGAAATTTCGCGCGCGTTGTCGAGCATGCCGGTAATCTGCGCGCGCACATCGTAGACGATCGCCGCGAGGTTGGCCTTTAGCTGGTTCAACGCCTGCAGCACGTCGCCGAGATCGTCATGACGCGCGATTTGCAGATCGGCGGTCAGGTCGCCTGCGGCAAGACGGGTCGCGAAGCCCGACATGTCGTCGATCGGCGCGGCGAGCTGGCGTGCCAGCACGCGCCAGGACAGGACGCTGATCGCCGTCGCGACGCCGAACGCGATCCAGAAGGGCGCGGGCGGTGTGCCCTGCCATGCGACGAGACCGGTCAGCAGCAACGCCAGCGGCGTGAGCGCGTAGCCGGCAGCCGCGCGGGTCGCAACCGGCAGACGCATCAGCGCCTGCAAACGCCCGGCGAGCCCGGTGCGCACCACCACGCCCCGGCGTAACGCCACGCCGCGTGTTTCTCCCGAACGCATGCGTGCATACAAGGTTTCGGCGGCGCGCACCGCTTCACGCTCGGGCTTCACGCGCACGCTGAGGTAGCCGACCACCGCGCCGTTTTCGACCACCGGCGTGACGTTGGCGCGCACCCAGTAGTGATCGCCGTTCTTCCGGCGGTTCTTGACGAGAGCGGTCCACGGACGGCCTTCGCGGATCGTCGTCCACATGTCGGCGAAGGCTTCGCGCGGCATGTCCGGATGGCGGATCAGATTGTGCGGCTGGCCGATCAGCTCGTCGCGCGTAAAGCCGGACACGGCGATGAAGGCCGGATTGCAGTACTGGATGCGGCCGCCCAGGTCGGTCGCCGAGACAAGCATGTGGGACGACGGAAATTCGTACTCGTGCCCAGTGACAGGCTGATTGTTGCGCATGGCTTTCCTTGCTGATGCTGACGCGCGTGAGCGCGGTGCTTACATGAGTGCAAGGAGTAACGGCAATTAACCCCGTGAGCTTGAGGGTCTCCCACTAATCCACTCAGGTTTATCGAGCATGTAGCCGTTAATACAGGGTTACTTCGATAGGGGTGAAGTGGCTGTCGAAATTGGCGGCGCAAGGGGCGTGGCGGGGATTGGCGCGCGTTTCGCAGCCGGCCTTCAGCGCGGGCGCGGACGATCAGCGCTGAAGGCCGGCCGGCGCGCGAGCGCTGCTTCGCGGTAGGACGCGAAGCGGGTGTCGCCGGGCGCGGTTGCCCGCGACCGCCTGCATGACATTCCCGGCCGCGGCGAATCGGGCTCAGCCCGGCCGTTTCGCGATGAAGTCGATCTCGACCAGCGCATCGCGCGCGAGCGCGGTGACGCCGATGCAGGTCCGGGCTGGCAGCGCGTCGGCGGGAAAGTAGGCGCGGTAGATCGCGTTCATCGACGCGTAATCGCGTTTGAATTCGGTCAGAAAGATGCGCGCGGCGACCACGTGCTGCAAGCCGAGGTCGAGGCCTTGCAGCACCAGCACGAGATTGTCCATCACGCGGCGCGTTTGCGCGACGACGCCGTCCGGCAAGGGCGCATCGTCGTCGGTGGGCGAGGTCGGCATCTGGCCGGTGACGAACACCCAGCCGTCGGTTTCGGTGGCGTGGGAGAAAGGCCCGACGGGCGTCGGGGCCTGCGGGATCATCCAGAAGGTGGGGCTCGAGGTCATGGGAAGGGTCGATGTGGCGTATCGATGATTGTCGAAACGCTACGCTAACCGACCAAAACTCCCCGTGGCGCGCCGCGTGGATCGCTGAGCGCAAGGGCTCAGGCACCCGCCGCGCCGCGCATCACATCAAACCAGTCCGGTGGCGTAGTAAACCGCGATGACGAAGAACACGGCCAGCGTCTTGATCACCGTGACCGCGAAGATGTCGCGATACGACTGGCGGTGCGTGAGTCCCGTGACCGCCAGCAGCGTGATCACCGCGCCGTTGTGCGGCAGCGTGTCCATGCCGCCGCTTGCCATCGCGACCACGCGGTGCAGCACTTCCAGCGGAATATGCGCGGCTTCCGCGCCCTTGATGAACACGTCGGACATGGCCGCGAGCGCGATGCTCATGCCGCCCGACGCCGAGCCCGTGATACCCGCGAGCGTGCTCACCGAAACCGCGGCGTTGACGAGCGGATTGGGGATGCTCTTCAAGGCGTCGCTCACCACGATGAAGCCGGGCAACGCCGCGATCACGCCGCCGAAGCCGTATTCCGACGCCGTGTTCAACGACGCCAGCAACGCGCCCGCCACCGCGGCCTTGGTGCCGACGGCGAAGCGCGAACTGACGCGGCCGAACGCCGTCGCCACGACCATCACGATGCCCAGCAGCAGCGCGCCCTGAACCGCCCAGATGCCGACCAGGCTCTTGACCGTGGTTTCGACCGGCGCATGAAGGCCCGGCAGGACCTCCGGCGTGATCGTGAAGGTCGGGCCGTACCAGGTGGGAATCCAGCGGGTCAGCAGGAAGTTCGCCACGCCCACCACCACGAGCGGCGCGACCGCCAGCAACGGATGCGGCAGTTCCTTCGATTCGACGCGCTCCGGCTCGTTGACGAGTTCCGTGCCATAACCTTCACCGGTCGCCATCGCGGCGCGGCGGCGCCATTCCAGATACGTGAGGCCGACCACGATGATGAACAGCGAGCCGATCACGCCGAGCGTGGGCGCGGCCCACGAGGTGGTCTTGAAGAAGGTGGTCGGGATGATGTTCTGGATCTGCGGCGTGCCCGGCAGCGAATCCATCGTGAACGAGAACGCGCCGAGTGCGATGGCGCCGGGCATCAGACGCTTCGGAATATTGCTCTGGCGGTACAGCTCCGCTGCGAACGGATAGACGGCGAACACCACCACGAACAGCGAGACGCCGCCGTACGTGAGCAGCGCGCACACCGCGACGATTACCGCATTGGCGCGCGAGCGGCCGATATAGCGGATCGCCGCCGCGACGATCGACTCCGAGAACCCAGACAGTTCGATGACCTTACCGAACACGGCGCCAAGCAGGAACACCGGGAAGTACAGCTTCACGAAGCCGACCATCTTGTCCATGAAGATGCCGGTGAAAACCGGCGCGACGGCGGCGGGCTCGGTCGCCAGAACGGCGGCAAGTGCGGCGATTGGGGCGAACAGAATGACGCTGTAGCCGCGATACGCGGCAAACATCAGAAACGCCAGCGCGGCGAGGACGATAACGAAGGACATTGAGTCTCCAAAGCTTGGTTGTTCTACCTATAAGCCATCCTGACGGTGCGTCGGCACGGCGCCCGCGAAATGCAGGTTCCGTGCCACGCCAACGGCCCCGGCCGATGCGTCGGTTTGCGCAGGCCGATGCGGGAAGCATGGCGCGCCGATTGTACCCAAACGTCTACAAAACGGGACGTAAATCAACCGAAGATCAGGCGAACTGAGGTTAAACCCTTATAAAACGGGCATACCGGCCATCTCGTCGATGAGATAGGATTGTCTCAAAATCGAGACATCGACAATTGAACGATACCCGGAGACAACGACAACATGATGAATGACTGGGCGGGCCTGCCTGCGATCTACGGCGACGTCCTGCGCCGGGCGATGGAGTCGCTCTTTCGCACGTTCGAAAATTTCAGCGAGGGCACCTTCATCGTCGACGCCGACGCGCGCGTCGTCTGGATCAACAAGCGTTATGCGGCGCGCTTCGGTTTCTCGGACCCGCAGCAGGCGATCGGCCGTGATTGCGAAGCAGTGATCCCCAACAGCCTGATGCGCGAGGTCGTCCACACGGGCAAGCCGATCCTGCTCGACATCATGGAGACGGACCGCGAACCGCTCGTCGTGACGCGCTTGCCGCTCAAGGACGACGCCGGCGCGACGGTCGGTGCAGTCGGCTTCGCGCTCTTCGACGAGTTGAAGGCGCTCACGCCGCTCTTTTCGCACTACTCGCGCGTCCAGGAAGAACTGATCGCGACGCGCCAGTCGCTCGCACAGGCGCGTCGCGCGCGCTATTCGTTCGGCAGTTTCGTCGGCACGAGCGCGGCGTGTCTCGAAGTCAAGCGCCAGGCGCGCCGCGCCGCGCAGCTCGAATCACCGGTGCTGCTGCTCGGCGAAACCGGCACCGGCAAGGAACTGCTCGCGCATGCCATTCACGGCGGCTCGGCGCGCGCGAATCAGCCGCTCGTCACGGTCAACGTCGCGGCGATCCCCGACACCCTGCTCGAAGTCGAATTTTTCGGCGCCGCGCCCGGCGCGTACACCGGCGTGGACCGCAAGGGGCGTGTCGGCAAATTCGAGCTCGCGAACGGCGGCACGCTGTTCCTCGACGAAATCGGCGATATGCCGTTGCCGCTGCAGGGCAAGCTGCTGCGGGTGCTGCAGGACAAGGAATGCGAGCCGCTCGGCTCGAACCGGATCGTGCGCGCCGACGTGCGCATCATCGCCGCCACCTCGGCCGATTTGCCCGCGCTGGTCGCGTCGGGACGCTTTCGCGCGGACCTGTTTTATCGGCTGAACGTGCTGACTATCCATGCGCCGCCCTTGCGCGAGCGGGCGTCCGACATCGAAGCGCTGGCTTACGCGATGCTCGAGGACCTGTCGACGCAGACACGCGGCGGCAGCCACTTCGAATTGCAGGACGATGCGTTGCGCGTGCTGTGTTCGTATGGCTGGCCAGGCAACGTGCGCGAATTGCGCAACACGCTGGAGCGGGCCGTGATGCTATCCGACAGCGAGCGGATCGACGCACGGACACTGGCGCCGTTCGTCGGCTCGGCCCCGTCCGGGAAGCAGCGTTACAACGAGCCCGACGCGGTTGTCCGCGCGGGCGCGCCGACGCAGCCGCAGGCGCTGGTCTCCTGGAGCGACGCGATGGCCGCATTCGAAAAGCGCTTCCTGAGCGACGCCTTACGCGCCAATGGCGGCCGCGTAATCGACACCGCGAACCAGATAGGGATGGGCCGCGCGACGCTCTATAAAAAGATCGCGTCATACGGCATCGAAGTTTGAAAAGTCCCGTGCCGCCGGATGACGCAGCGCAATTGCCGCGTGGCACAATCGCGGGATCGAAAAACAAGACGTGACCGGGGTTTCAAATGAAACGCAATCTCTCCTCCTTCGCGTGTCGCGCCTACGCCACGCTGGCGGTCGGCGGCATGGCCGTGCTGAGCGGTTGCAGCAGCAGCGCGCCGTTGTTTCTACCGGATGGTCGCGCCACCACGCTGGTGCAATGCCCGGCCGGCTCCGATTCGTGCTCGCAGCAAGCCAGCGCAAGTTGCGGCGGCGCGTTCGATGTGGTCCGCCAGTCCACCGCGAGCGGCACGCTCAATCTGATCTACGCCTGCCGCGCCAGGTAACGCGCATTCGCACAACGCTGGGCGCATAGTCGGCGAGTCTGGCCTGATCCGCATTCCCTGACCTCGGTTCGCAGTTCGGCAATGCGCGCGGGCATCACGCGCTTCGAACCTGCCGGAAGCATTCCTTACTTCGCGCCACGTTCATCGCAAAATGCACATGCTCGTCATAAACAGCGGTGTTTAATATGAATCCGTTCAGCGGTTATTATGCGTAACGCGTTTTAGCGGCCGAACACGGTCCTCTTCGGGAATTGTTTCCGTCACGCCAACGCGGAATATGAATTAATGTCCGATTAGGATTATTGCAAAGGGTCGGTGCGGAACCTAACGGAACATCAGGTTTGCGAGCAGTATTCTTTTCTTATTGGTTCGGGGTTTAACCAAGAAGCATAATTTTCCGAATTTTTGACGCGGCAGACCGTCAGGAAGGATTTTCCGTTTTACAACAAGGCTCGCTCGCTTGACACCGCGCGGCACGTAATCTGCTTGCATTCATGCTTTAAGACTAATTGAATAGAAAACGGGGAAGCAATGAATCATCACCAACTCGAAAAAGATATCGAACATCTGGAACACGTTATTTCGCATATTTCGGCGCAAGATCGGATCCCGCTGTCCTATTGGCGCAACCGGATCGATTCTGTTTCCGACGCGGTCCGTGTGCCGGCGCAAGCGAGCCGAATCAAACGGCTTAACGATGCGCTTTCGGCATTGGAAGGTCGGCAAAAAGCCTAATACCCGCGGCAGTGAATAGCCGGCGTATCCCATTGAAGCCCGTCACGTTTTCTGCGGGGACAACGGCACGCCATGGCTCGACACTTCGCGCCATTCGTCCAGGACCAGCATGCACCCAGCAGGACTTTCCGCGACCCGTCTGACGGCCTTGACCAATGCGCTGCAAGGTTATGTAGAACGCGGCGAGGTGGCGGGCGTGGTGTCGATGGTGTGGCGGCGCGGCGAGATCGGTTATTTCGAGCCGCTCGGTTGGCGGGACGAAGCCGCGCGCCTGCCGATGGAACGCGACACGCTGTTTCGCATCGCCTCCATGACCAAGCCGGTCACCAGCGCCGCCATTCTGATGCTGATCGAAGAAGACCGGCTCGCACTCGACACGCCGATTTCGCTGTGGCTACCCGAACTGGCCGCGCCGCGCGTGCTGCGCGACCCCGCTGGGCCGCTCGACGAAACCGATCCGGTCAGAGCGCCGCTCACCGTGCTCGATCTGCTGACGCATCGCGCCGGCTTCGCGTACCACTTCACCGCGACCGGGCCGTTGGCGCAAGCGTACGCGGCCGCGTTCAACGGCTTCGAGGCTCAGGCGGACAGCGGTGCCTGGCTTGCCCGCATCGCCGCATTGCCGCTGATGTTCCAGCCGGGCTCGCGCTGGCACTACGGCCTCGCGACCGACGTGCTCGGCGTGCTGATCGAACGCGTGAGCGGCATGCGGCTCGGCGAGTTTTTTCGCACCCGCATTTTCGAACCGCTCGGCATGCGCGATACCGCGTTCTGGGTGCCCGGCTCGCAACTGACGCGGCTGGCCGCCGCCTATGGCGTCGAGCCGGGTACGCGGCGGCGCG
>NZ_NPIH01000202.1 GCF_012275575.1 Paraburkholderia sp. SG-MS1
GACATCGCGAACGTGAAGATGTCGATGAATCCGTTCGATGAAATCGCGGTGGAAGAAGCGGTGCGTCTGAAGGAAGCCGGTGTGGCGACGGAAGTGATCGCCGTGTCGGCTGGTGTTGCGCAGGCGCAGGAAACGCTGCGCACGGCGCTGGCGATCGGCGCGGATCGCGCGATCCTGATCGAGTCGAGCGAAGAACTGCAGCCGCTGGCGGTCGCCAAGCTGCTGAAGGCGCTGGTCGACAAGGAACAGCCTTTATTGGTCATTCTCGGCAAGCAGGCCATCGACGACGATTCGAACCAGACCGGCCAGATGCTCGCCGCTTTGGCGAATCTGCCGCAGGCGACGTTTGCCTCGAAGATTGTCGTGGCTGACGGCAAGGCAACCGTGTCGCGCGAAGTGGACGGCGGGGCCGAAACGCTGTCGCTGACGCTGCCGGCCGTGGTCACCACCGATCTGCGCCTGAACGAGCCGCGCTACGTGACGCTGCCGAACATCATGAAGGCGAAGAAGAAACCGCTGGAGACGATCAAGCCCGCGGACCTCGGTGTGGACGTTGCACCGCGCCTGAAAACGCTGAAAGTCGTCGAGCCGCCGAAGCGCTCCGCCGGTGTGAAGGTGCCGGACGTGAAGACGCTGGTCGAGAAGCTGAAGACTGAAGCCAAGGTGCTGTGAGGGAGACGGACGAAATGACGAATCTGGT
>NZ_NPIH01000203.1 GCF_012275575.1 Paraburkholderia sp. SG-MS1
GCCCGCTTCGCCGCGCATCGGACCGAGGCCGAGCTTATGCGTGGATCTGGCCGACAGCCGCGGCTTCGCGACGCGGCCCGCCAGGGCGACAAACGCGGCGGCGGCCCAGTCCGGCAGCGTGGACGGACCCACACACCCGAGGCTACCGACTGCGGTCACGAAAGATATGCCGAGCGTCGCGGCGACCTTGCCGTGCGCCATCACCGAGGGCGTCGGGAAAGTGACGAGCATCGCGCTCGAATGCGGATATGACCGGCCTGGCCGGTTCGCGGCCGCGTTCTGGCGTCACTTCGGCTATTCGGCGGGCGATGTGCGAAAGCGCGAGCCGGTGCCCGACGAGCCGTCGGTCAGAACTTTCTTGTGTTCGCTCGACTACCGCAGCTGCGCAGACTTGCCGTCCTCGTGCAGGCAATCGTGGATTTTTCGCCAGATTTCGAGCTTGGCCGCATACGGTAGCGTCGCGTGCGCGGGGCTGCTCGATGGAAGCCTGAGCATGCGATAGCCGCTCACGCGCTCGCCAAGAGCACGCTCGCCGATCTTCGCTGCCGTGCCGCCATTGAACGCGACGCAGGCAAGCTCGGGCAGCGTCGCGATAAGGCCGATCAGATCGTTGCTCGCATGATCGCGAATGTTGCTGTCGAGACTGCCGGAGCGGCGCGCCTCAGCGACCACGTCCCATAGTCCGATGCGGTGTTCGAGAAGCGTGCGCAAACGGTCGTCGTATTCCATCGCGCTGAGCTTCGCGCCGATGACATCGCCGACCAGATGCCAGAACCGGTTCTGCTTGTGCGCATAGTACTGCCCATGCGCCAACGACATCTCACCCGGCAGGCTCCCCAGAATCAACACACGTGTACGAGCGTCGACGACCGGCGCAAAGCAACGTTTGAACGTCATGAGCGCTGGCCCTCGTCACGGCATCGCGCGAGTGGCCGGCCGTGTTCGCGCTGGCGTCCAAAGGCGATATGCGTGGCGTGTCCGACGTCCTCGCGTGAAGCGAGACCGCGTTCTTCGCGCGAAGCCACGGAAGCCACGGCAGCCGCCACACATTCCCACAACGCCGGCAACAGGCATTCCGTCACCATCAACGGCGCGCCATGCCGCTCGAACACCGAGCGCCGCGCGACGAACGCGTGCGGCGCACGCGCAACCCCAGCGCCCACTTCCCGCGCCGCGAGCCAATACAACGGATGACGCGCTCCCACCCTGCGGCTCACCAGCGACGAGCGCGCAACGCTGCTGTCGCTATACAGCAGCTCCGCGAGCGGGCGCGTGCGCAAGCGCCGCGTCGCCTGCCACACGCCGACGCTCGCCGCGCGCGGCGTCACGCTATGCGCCGCGACGAACGGCACGCCAGCGACCGCGAGCACCACCTCGCGCACCCACACGGGCGCACGCGGCGCGAGACCGAGCGCGGCGGCCTCGTCGGCCCAGGGGAGCGCGACGCCTTCGCGCGTGACGCGCACCGCGACGGGGCCGAGCGCGCGCAGATGCGCGGTCAGCGAACCACCTCGGGTCAACCAGTCTTTCTGGGCGGCGCTAAAGCCGGCTGAGGGCGCGACACGCCAGTGGGCGTCGGCGGCATCGAAACGGATAGACATGGTGTCGGATTATAACGACCTGGCCATCAGGACATTTCTCACGCAAATGAGTGTGGCAGCGTGGTGCGCACCAACCCACGCATCGCTTTCGGAAGTATCTGATTTCTCCACTTTGCGGCGCGCGATAAAACCTCCGTGCTTCAACCAAAACATCAAGGAGAAAGAAAAGATGAAGACATTCCTGGGCACAACCGCATGCGCAATGTCGGTGTTGCTGATGGCAGGCTGCCATGCCCCGCTCGATCGCGACAAGGAAACCTCGCTGAACAAGGCGGTCGGCATCGAAGTGACGCGCACTGCCGACGGCGTCGCGGTGAAGCTGCCCGAAACGGCGTTGTTCGATTTCAACCAATCCAACGTGCGCGCCGATTCGGGCGCGGTGGTCGATCGCTCCGCCGTGCTGCTCAAGCGCAGCCGGAAGCCGGTCATCGTCGAGGGCTACACCGACAATGTCGGCACGCTCGAATACAACCAGCAGTTATCCGAAGCGCGCGCGACCTCGGTGGGCTATGCACTCGTCGCACGCGGCGTGGCGCAGGATCGCATCCGCACGAAGGGCAACGCGTATCACGACCCGGTGGCGAGTAACGACACGCCCGAAGGCCGTGCATTGAATCGCCGTACGGAGATCATCGTGCGCGGCGAGAGCCTCGATACATTGATGGGCAAGTAAAGAGCCTGGAAATAGCGAATGAATTTCCAAGCTTCCTAGTTCATGAGCATCGACATAAGACAAACCAGGACTCTCATATTCAACATCCCGATCTCAATTTAAGGTCGTTGATTAATGATGCTTAGCTAACCATAATTAATTCACGCCGACGCCGACTGAAACTTCGGCCCGTCGGCCACTTCGATAAAAAACACCAGGAGGCACATTGAACGTCAGAAATCATGCAGAAACTTCTGCGCGTATCGCTCATCTTGCGGCGCTCGTTCTGCGCCGCATCGATGCTCCGCTTCACGAGAAAGAACTGGCCGGCTCGGCACTCGCGCAGCACCACACATCGAAGCAAACCAGCCACGCCATCGGCAGTCTCGCAGCCAAAGTACTCGCCGACAACACGGCCAGCCACGAGGCGAAAGAACTGGCCGGCTGCGTGCTAGCGCAAGTGCGTCATCTGGTGGCAACGGCTTCCACCGCTCAATGAATCGTCGCTGACCGTTCGGGCTGATACCGCCGAGCCGCCATCGTACCGCCGCGTAGGGCAAAAAAAATGCGCTGCCGAAGCAGCGCATTTCTCAACAACGAGCGTCAGTGCAACGCCGTCGGCTCAAGCTCAATTCGCGCGAGCCAGCAGAAGCGCATTAGTGCGCTTCACAAAGCTCGCCGGATCTTCCAGCGCGCCACCTTCGGCGAGCAAAGCCTGATCGAACAACAGGTGGCACCAGTCGTCGAAGTTCGCGCTGTCCGCGTGCAAGCCCTTCACCAGCGCGTGTTCCGGATTCACTTCGAGAATCGGATGGAACGACGGGGCTTGCTGGCCCGCCGCCTTCAGCATGCGTTGCAGGTAGCCGCTCATTTCGCCATCGTCGGCGATCAGGCATGACGGCGAGTCGGTCAGACGGAATGTCAAGCGCACGTCCTTCGCTTTGTCCTTCAGCACGTCCTTCATCTTCTCGACGAGCGGCTTGAACGCTTCGCCTGCCTTCTCCTGCGCCTGCTTTTCTTCGTCGTTCAATGCACCCAGATCGAGATCGCCGCGCGCCACGCTTTGCAGCGGCTTGCCGTCGAATTCGGTCAGGTACGAGAGAATCCATTCATCGACGCGATCGGTCAGCAGCAGCACTTCCACGCCCTTCTTGCGGAACACTTCGAGGTGCGGGCTGTGGGTCGCGGCCTGCCAGGTATCGGCGGTGACGTAGTAGATCTTCGTTTGCTCGGGCTTCATGCGCGCGACGTAGTCGGCCAGCGACACCGTCTGCTCCGGCGTTTCCGTATGCGTGGACGCAAAGCGCACGAGCTTCGCGACGCGCTCGCGATTCGCAAAATCTTCGCCGATGCCTTCCTTCAGCACCTGGCCAAACTCCTTCCAGAAGCCGGCGTACTTTTCGCGATCGGCTTCGTTTTCCGAGTTGGCCAGTTCTTCGAGCATCGACAGCGAGCGCTTCGTCACGCCTTCGCGGATCGCCTTCACGTCACGGCTTTCCTGCAGGATTTCGCGCGACACGTTCAGCGGCAGATCGCTCGAATCGACCACACCCTTCACGAAGCGCAGATACGCGGGCAGCAGTTGCTCGGCGTCGTCCATGATGAACACGCGCTTCACATACAGCTTCAGGCCGCCGCGCTGCTCGCGGTTCCACAGGTCGAAGGGTGCGTGGCTCGGCACGTACAGCAGTTGCGTGTATTCGCTGCGGCCTTCCACGCGGTTATGCGTCCACGCGAGCGGGTCCTGATGATCGTGCGCGAGGTGCTGGTAGAACTGCTTGTACTGCTCCTCGGTGATGTCGTTCTTCGCGCGGGTCCACAGCGCGCTCGCCTGGTTGACGGTCTCGTCCTCGTCCTTCGTGACCATCGCGCTCTTTTCCGCGTCCCACTCTTCCTTCTGCATCAAAATCGGCAGCGCGACGTGGTCCGAGTACTTCTGGATGATCGATTTGAGACGATGCGCCGACAGCAGCTCGTCTTCATCCGCACGCAGATGCAGCGTGATGGTGGTGCCGCGCGCGGCGCGCTCGATCTGCTCGACCGCGAAGTCTCCCTCGCCTGCGCTGACCCAGCGCACGCCTTCCGAGGCCGGCAAACCGGCGCGGCGCGTTTCGACCGTGATCTTGTCCGCGACGATGAATCCCGAATAGAAGCCCACGCCGAACTGGCCGATCAGCGCCGCATCTTTCTGCTGGTCGCCGGAGAGCTTGCCGAAGAATTCCTTGGTGCCCGAGCGCGCGATCGTGCCGAGGTTCGCGATGGCTTCGTCGCGGCTCATGCCGATGCCGTTGTCGTCGAGCGTGACGGTGCGCGCGTCTTTGTCGAACGACACGCGAATTCGCAGGTTCGGATCGTTCTCGTACAGCGCGCTGTTTTCGATCGCTTCGAAACGCAGCTTGTCGGCCGCGTCGGAAGCGTTGGAAATCAGCTCGCGCAGAAAGATTTCCTTGTTGCTGTACAGCGAATGGATCATCAGTTGCAGAAGCTGCTTCACTTCTGCCTGAAAGCTCATGGTTTCTTGTGCCATGGTCGGACTTCCTCTCTGTTGCGAATGGGGTTCAGGTCAGGTGGGGTACTCGGACGCCCGCGCCGTGCGGTGCGGCCTGCCGCGCCACCAGATCGTCCGCCTAACTGGGGACGATCCGGCACGGTTTCAAGAGGCGCGCCGCGCGACGCTGTCGAGATAGCGGCACAGAAACGTCGCCAGTTCCGGGTCGCCGCAATTGGCGATATTGAAGCGCATCCACGTCGTCGGCGACTGCTGCGGCGAGAACAGGCTGCCGGGCGTCAGCAGGAAGCCGCCTTCGTGACCGGCGGCCGCCAGCGCACCCGCGTCGACGCCCGTATCGACCCACAGGAACATGCCGGCCGCGGGCGTCAGAAACAGCTTCATGCCGGTCTTTTCCAGCATCCGCACGGACTTTTCGCGCACGCCGTCGAGCCGCGCGCGCACCCGCTCGACATGCCGCCGATAGTGGCCCTCGGTCAGAATCTTGTACAGCACCCGCTCGTTGAGCTCGGGGCTCGTCATGCCGACCAGCATCTTCTGGTTGCTGACCGCCGTCGCCACCTCCGGCGCGCACGCGATGAAGCCCACGCGCAGATTCGGCGCGAGCGTCTTCGAAAAGCTGCCGAGGTAGATCACGCGCTTTAGCTGGTCGAGGCTCGCGAGGCGCGTGCCCGGATGGCTCGGCGGGCACAGATCGCCGTAAATATCGTCTTCGACGACGATGAAATCGTACGCTTCGGCGAGGCGCAGGATGCGGAACGCCTGGGCCGCCGTCAGTGACGTGCCCGTCGGGTTCTGCAGCACCGAGTTGATCACCAGCATTTTCGGCCGCCAGGTCTGAACGAGCGTTTCGAGCGCGTCGAGATCGGGGCCGTCCGGCGTGTACGGCATGCCGACCAGCCGCGCGCCTTGCGACGCGAAGCAGCCGAACATCTGGAACCAGGCCGGATCGCCGACGATCACCGCTTCGCCCGGCTTCACGTAGATGCGCGAGATCAGATCGATCGCTTGTGTGACCCCCGACACCATCACGATCTGCTCCGGCGACGCGCCGATCTCCAGCTCTTCGAGCCGCGTCTGCAATTGCTGGCGCAGCGGCAGGAAACCCTGCGGCGTGCCGATGCCGAGCATCTGCGCGCCGCTCTGCCGCCCGAGCGTGCGCAGTGCGTTGGTAATCAGGTCGCCGTCGAGCCAGCGCGTGGGCAGATAACCGAGACCCGGGCTGCGCTCGGGGCGCGTGCCGGTGTATAGCATGTTGCGCAACAGCCAGACCACGTCGATCTTGGCCGGCGCGGGCGCGCCCCCGGCAGACGGGCGAATTTCCGCGAGCGGGGCGCCGGCGAGCCGCTCACGCACGTAGAACCCGGAGCCGCGCCGCGACTCCAGATACCCTTGCGCCACCAGCCGCTCATACGCCTCGACCACCGTGAAGCGCGACACGCCCTTGTCGAGCGCGAGCTTGCGGATCGACGGCATGCGCATGCCGGGGCGGAACACGCGTTCCTCGATACGGCGGCGTGCCCACTGCACGAGCTGCTCGACCAGCGTCAGCGCTGAGGTGTCGTGCGGGGCGGGAATCTGGGCAAGCGAGACGGACATGGCGAACTCCAACTGTACCGAACAGTATCGAATCGATTGTACCGTTACTGTGCCGGTCGCCGCCGTTACATTTGAGTTCAACCAAGGATGGTAAGGCAGCGCCAGCGCGCGCGGACAACAGCTGCACCGCTCACAAACGATCCGGCAACCCCGGTCCGACACTATCCGCATGGCCCGCCGATCCGGCAAGCGGTTATGCTTACGGCCCCGGCAGCAGCGCCGTCACATCTGGCGCGCACCGGTTTACCGCAGAAA
The DNA here is from genome assembly GCF_012275575.1 of Paraburkholderia sp. SG-MS1. GTDB lineage: Bacteria > Pseudomonadota > Gammaproteobacteria > Burkholderiales > Burkholderiaceae > Paraburkholderia. The sequence continues at coordinate 6,617 of NZ_NPIH01000203.1, forward strand.
ACCGTGTTCCTCGCTCCGTCATGACAGCTCATCCGCTCCGTCTCGATCACCTCGTGATTTCAGCGCGCACCCTCGACGAGGGTGCGCAATACGTCGCCGATACGGTCGGCGTCGCGCCGGCCGGCGGCGGTGCACATCCGCTGATGCGCACCCGCAACCGGCTGCTGAATCTGTGGGGCGGGGTCTATCTGGAAGTGATCGCGATCGATCCGCACGCCGCGCCGGTGGCCGCTTCGGCCTCTTCGGCCCCTTCCGCCGGTTCCGCCGGCTCTTCGGCCGCTGGCACGGAGCCGCGCCCTCGCCTGTTCGCCCTCGACGACCCGGCGACGCACACACGGCTCGAAAACGGCCCATACCTATCGCACTGGGTTGCCCGGGTCGAGCGGCCGAAGCAGCTGACGACGTGGCAAGCGCAGTATCCGCAGCGCATCCCGCCCATCGTGCCGATGACGCGCGGCGCTTTCACCTGGGGCCTGTCGGTGCCCGACGACGGTGCTTTCCCGGCCTGGCATGGCGCGGGCGACGGCGTGCTGCCCTCGCTGATCCAGTGGGACTCGCTGCGCCATCCGTCAGATGCACTGCCGCCCACGGGCATCGCCCTGAAAGCGCTAAAAGCCGTTCATCCGCAAGCGGATCCGGTGCGTGCGCAATTGCAGTGGCTCGGCGCCGCCCATCTGCTCGAACTGCGGCCCACCGACGGCGCCGCGGCGCTCGTCGCCGAATTTGAAACACCCGATGGTCTCCGGACCCTCAAATAAGCAGCGCGCGCGGGTCGCCGACTCGCGCGATAATTGAAGTTTTGACCGGTTCCAGAAATACCAAGCAGAGGAGATCATGGACCAAAGCGACCTGAAAGCCCCGACGTGGCAATTGTCCGAACGCGCGCGCAAGCTTACGAGCTCCGCGATTCGCGAGATCCTGAAGGTCACGGAACGGCCCGAAGTCATTTCGTTCGCCGGCGGCCTGCCCTCGCCGGCCACCTTCCCGGCCGAGCGCATGCGCGAAGCCTCCGACCGCATTCTGCGCGACACGCCTGCCGCGGCGCTGCAATACAGCGCGACCGAAGGCTACGCGCCGCTGCGTGAGTGGATTGCGCAGCGCTATTCGGTCAACGGCGCGCAGATTCGTGCGAGCCAGGTGCTGATCACCACCGGCTCGCAGCAGGCGCTCGACCTGCTCGGCAAGGTGCTGGTGTGCCCGGACAGCCCGGTGCTGGTCGAAACGCCGACCTACCTCGGCGCGCTGCAATCGTTCTCGATGTACGAGCCGAGCTACGTGCAGGTGGCCACCGACGAACAAGGCCTGATCCCCGAAGCGCTCACGGCGGAACTGACAAAGGGCGCGCGCCTGCTGTACGCGCAGCCGAACTTCCAGAATCCAACCGGCCGCCGCCTGCCGATCGAACGCCGCCGCGCGCTCGCCGAGTTCGCGAAGACCGCGCCGTTCCCGGTGATCGAAGACGATCCGTACGGCGCGCTCGACTACGCGGGCGAACCGCTGCCCACCATGCTGTCGATGGCGCCGGAGCACATCGTCTATCTCGGCTCGTTCTCGAAGGTGCTCGCGCCGGGCCTGCGGGTCGGCTTCATCATCGCGCCCGAGGAACTGATCTTCAAACTCGTGCAGGCGAAGCAGGCCACCGATCTGCACACGCCGAGCTTCACGCAGCGCATCGTGCACGAAGTGATCAAGGACGGTTTCCTCGATACGCACGTGCCGACCATCCGCGAGCTGTATCGCAACCAGTGCCACGCGATGCTGTCCACGCTCGAGCGCAACATGCCCGCAGGCGTGAGCTGGAATCGTCCGGAAGGCGGCATGTTCATCTGGGTGAATCTGCCCGCGCAGATCGACAGCATGAGGCTGCTCGAAGAAGCCGTCGCGCAGAACGTGGCGTTCGTGCCGGGCGGTCCGTTCTTCGCGAACGAAGCGCAACACAACACGCTGCGTCTGTCGTTCGTCACGGTGCCGCCTGCGAAGATCGACGAAGGCATCGGGCGTCTCGGCGCGCTGATCCGCGCGAAGCTCTGAGCACGCGCGGCCCGACCCGCGTGAGCGAATTCCACTACTGATCGAGGACACCATGGCTCAAACGAATGTGTACGACAAGCTGAAGGAACTGGGCATCGAGTTGCCGGTCGCCGGCGCACCGGCAGCCGCGTATGTGATGAGCGCGCAAAGCGGCAACACGGTGTACCTGTCCGGCCACATCGCGAAGAAAGACGGCAAGGTGTGGACGGGCAAGCTCGGCGCCACGCTCGGCACCGACGAAGGCAAGGCCGCCGCGCGCTCGATCGCCATCGACCTGCTCGCCACGCTGCATGCGCATGTGGGCGATCTGAACCGCGTGACGCGCATCGTCAAGCTGATGAGTCTCGTCAACTCGACGCCCGAGTTCACCGAACAGCATCTGGTCACCAACGGCGCGTCCGAACTGGTCGCCGACGTGTTCGGCGAGCGCGGCAAGCATGCGCGCTCGGCATTCGGCGTCGCGCAGATTCCGCTCGGCGCGTGCGTCGAGATCGAGATGATCGCTGAAGTCGAGTAACGAATACGCATGAGCAGCCGCACGGCGAAAGCCGCCGTGGCAACCCAGCGGGCATAAGCCGGCGGTTCGCCGGACAGTCCGTTCAGAACGCGTCGCGAGGTGCCTGCTACCTGCGGCGCGTTTTGCATTTGTGCAAAGGTGGATCGTTGCCGCGCCAGCGGATAGAATCCGCGAACCATACTCAATCGTTTGATTCGCTGGACCGTGCCATGCCCGCCCATACCGTCCGTTTCAAACAGGTCGACGTGTTCACGTCGGTGCCGTTCAAAGGCAATCCGCTCGCAGTCATATTCGACGCCGATGGGCTCGATGCGGATCAGATGCAGGCCATCGCCCATTGGACCAATCTGTCCGAAACCACCTTCCTGTTACAACCGACCGACGCGGCCGCCGACTATCGCGTGCGAATCTTCACGACGCATGGCGAATTGCCGTTCGCGGGCCATCCGACGCTTGGCACCGCGCACGCGCTACTCGAAAGCGGCTATCAGCCGAAGCAGGTCGGCAAGCTGGTTCAGCAATGCGGCGTGGGACTCGTCGAACTCGAAGCATTGAGCGCGCCGGACGAAACCACCCAAAGCGCATGGGCATTCGCCGCGCCGCCCGCGCGGCTCACACCGCTCGCCGCGAATCGCCATGCCGAACTCGCTACGGCTTTACGTAGCGATGCGATCGATTTCAGCGCGACGCCCTGCGCGGTCGACAACGGCGCACCATGGCTCGTAGTGCGTTTGAATTCGGCGCGCGATTGTCTCGCGCTCGACCCGGACGCCGCCGCACTCGCTGAACTCGTGCATTCGGTCGACACGCACGGACTCGCGGCGTACGGCCCGCATGACGCCGACGGCCCGGCCACTTTCGAGGTGCGCTGCCTGATGGCCGGCGGCGGTTTCGGCATCGGCGAAGACCCGGTGACCGGCAGCGCCAACGCCGCGCTGGCCGGCCTCTTGAGCGCGCAGCAACGTCGTCCGGGCACGCGCTATTCGGCGCGCCAAGGCACCGCGCTTGGCCGCGCCGGTCAGGTTTCGGTGAATTACGACGATGCGCGCGGCAAGACGTGGATCGGCGGCTCGTCGGTGACGATCGTCGACGGCACGTTCCGCTTGCCGTGAGCGGCACGCGCTGAACCCGCTCGAACGCGGCGCCCCCAGATGGCGTGCTTGACCACAAGAGCGGCATGGTTTTAACAATTGGATGCGCAGTGCATTGCGACGAGCTGCCCGTCAAAGACCTGGCACACCTGAACACCGATTCCGATGAAATTGTCCAAACCACCGCGAAGCCGCAGCCGCAAGGCCGACCGCTCCCCTTGCAAAATCAGCCGAACCGGACCGCGCGCCGCAGCCGCGTATACCCGATGCCCGGACGCTTCCGTAATCCAGTGGCATTAAGTAATATCGAAACGTACCCGCTGACCTGTGGTCGGTCAGGTCAGGCACGGCACTACGCCTCCTCCTGCGCAGCAGTTCCGGCACCTTGGTCACCATGCAGCCATCCATGAAATCAGCGCAGTCGATGCTCGCGTGTTTGCAGTCGGTCGGCACTGAGGCACGGGCCGCGCGATGAGCCAATCCCGCTTCTCAGAGCCGCGCGAAGCCAAACCTCGTCGTGATCCCGCCGTCTCGCGCCGGCGGGCTCTGCTCGTCATCCCCGCGCTCGGCGTGCTGGTCCTGGTCCTGCTTTGGACCGTGATCTTCGCGCGTCTGTCGGTCGAGAAGGAAGCGACGTATCGCGAGACCATGGCCTCCGCTGCGATTCTCTCCGCGGCGTTGGAGCAGCATACGATCAAGGCGATTCACCAGGTCGATCAGATCACCCGCTTCGTCAAATACGAATTCGAGAAAACGCCGGATCATTTCGATCTCGCCAGCACGGTCGAGAAAGGTGTCGTGCAGAGCGAGACTTTGGTGCAGGTGTCGTTGATCGACGAACACGGCAAGCTGATCGCCAACACGGCCGAACTCAATCCCAAACGCATCGATCTGTCCGATCGCGAGCACTTCAAGGTCCACGAGCACGAGAACGACGACCAGTTGTTTATCAGCAAGCCCGTGCTCGGCCGCGTCTCCGGTCACTGGACCTTGCAGATGACGCGCCGTCTGAATCATCCGGATGGTTCGTTCGCGGGCGTCGTGGTGGTCTCCGAAGACCCCAGCTATTTCACCAGCGATTTTTACAACAACGCGGCGATCGGTCATGAAGGCGTGATCGCCGTGATCTCGGACAACGGCGCCGTGCTCGCGCGGCGCACGGGCAGCGCCAACAGCACCAACGGCGCGTTCTCGGCGAGCGGCGCTTATCCGACGTCGGAGCATGTGTCGGGCACCTATGTCGATTCGATCGACAACGTCACGCGTATCGTGTCGTACCGGCACATCGACGGTTATCCGCTTGGCGTGCTGGTGGGTCTTTCGCAAGCCGAAGAGTTCGCGGACTACAACCACACCCGCAACGTCTATCTGATGATGGCGGGCTTCATCTCACTCGCGATGCTGAGTTTCTTCGCCGTCGCGACCGGTCTGATTGGCAAGCTGCTCGGCCGCGAGCGCGAGATGACGCATCTGGTCGAATACGATCTGCTCACTGGCCTGCGCAACCGCTATGCGACGCTGCAATTACTGCGACACGACGTGGCGCAGCCGGCCAACCTTGGGCGCCTCGCGATTCTCTTCATCGACCTCGACAACTTCAAGACCGTCAACGACACGCTCGGCCACAACGCCGGCGACATCGTGCTGCAGATGACGGCCTCGCGGCTCGCGTCCGCAGTCGGCGAGGACGGCGCGTTGAGCCGCATTGGCGGCGACGAGTTCGTCGTCGTGATCAAGGGCGACGACGTCGAGAAGCGCGCGGTCGCGCTGGCCGAAGCCGCCGCCGACGCGTTCGCGAAACCGTTCGAAGTACGCGGCAGTTCGTTCGTGCTGCATGCGAGCATCGGCATCGCGCTGTATTCGGTGGCCAACGAGAGCGAAATCGACCTGCTGAAGAAGGCCGACCTCGCGATGTACAGCGCGAAGGACGCGGGCAAGAACTGCTATCAGTTCTATTCGCCGCACCTGTCGCATCGCGCGGATCATTTGATGAAGTGGGAGCAGCAGTTGCGTGTGGCGCTCGCCGAGGGGCAACTGTTTCTGGCGTATCAGCCGAAGATCGATCTGACGCGCCGCTGCATCACCGGTTTCGAAGCACTGGTGCGCTGGAACCATCCGCAGCACGGTTTGATTCCGGCCAACGATTTCATTCCGGTCGCCGAATCGACCGGCCTGATCGTGCCGATCGGCGACTTCGTGATCGAGACCGCGTGCCGGCAACTGGCGCTCTGGCAGCAGCAGGGCTACGACACGCTGTCGCTCGCGGTGAACATCTCGGCGGTGCAGTTCTGGCGCGGCGATCTGTACGAAACCGTCGCGCAGGCGATCGAGGAAACCGGCATTTCCGCGCGCCGCCTCGAACTCGAAATCACCGAGACGGCGATGATGGAATATCCCGAACTCGTGTCGGAGAAAATTTTCGCGTTGAAACGCCTCGGCGTGCGCATCGCGCTCGACGACTTCGGCACCGGCTATTCGTCGCTCTCCTATCTGAACCGCTTCTCGGTGGACACGCTGAAGGTGGACCGTTCGTTCATCCAGGCCATTCCCGGCGACCGCAGCGTTTGCGTGATGGTCACCGCGATCGTCAATCTGGCGCGCTCGCTCGGGCTCACGGTGGTGGTCGAAGGCACCGAGACCGAAGAGCAGATCGCCTGGCTCGCCGCGCTCGGTCATATCGAGGCGCAAGGCTTCCTGTTCTCGCGCCCGGTGCCGGTCGAGGCAATCCCCGCGCTGCTCGAACGCTTCGGCGTATGTGGAATACCTGGACGCCGCGACGCGCACGAAACCGACAACGCAAGCAGCGTGTCCAGCACCAACGAATGAGCACGCTGGCCGCACGGCCACGGCGCACCGCGGCGTTGAAAACGGGCTACATTCACCGTGAACCACGACGCCGCAGCGCGTCGCCTCATACAACGATGATCCCGAAGGACGGGCGCCCGCGAGCCGGACGCCCGCGGCGCCATGCAGACGATCATGAGCCAGGATGCAGTCAGACGAGGGGAAAGGGAACCGCTATGGACGCTGTTCAGGGTCGTGTTCGCCCTGTCGGCGTTGTCGTGGGGTGGCCTCGCGCTGATGGCGCAACTCGAACACCACTACGTCGAACGCGAGGGACGGCTCTCGCGCGTCGCCTTCTCCGATCTGATCGCGCTCGCATGGATGGTGCCGGGGCCCGTGGGCTGCCATGTCGCCGTGCAACTGGGGCATGCGCTGCGCGGGCGCGCCGGCGCGTGGGTCGCGGGCATCGCCAGCGTGCTGCCCTTCTTCATGCTGATGACGCTGTTCGCGATCTTCTACCGCACGCCGCTCGTGCGCGCGGCGGCTTCGCAAACCTTGCTCAATCACTTCAGCGTCGTGCTCGCCACGCTGATCGCGCTCACCTGGTACAAACAGACGCGCGCGCTGGTGCGCGGCAGGCTCGAATGGATCGCGGCGGTACTCGGCTGCGTGGCGCTCGTCTATGCACGCAGTCCCGCTGCTTATGTGGTGATGCTCGCGGCGGCTTTCGGCGCGGGCTGGGTCGTGAGTCCGGTGCGCAATGCGCGCCTCGTCGTGTCGCTCAGGCGCGGCGACTGGCAAATGCTGGCCGCCTTGTGCGTATTGCTCGCGCTGTTCGCGCTGCCGCTTCCGCATCGCTACGAACTGGCGCTGTTGTGGCCGCGTCTCGCCGGCGCCGGCATGACGCTGTTCGGCGGCGGCTTCTCGGCGCTGCCGGTGCTCAAGACGCTGTTCGTCACGCCGGCGATCGGCGTATCGGATAACGACTTCATGCTGGCGTTTTCGCTGTCGCCGTTGTCGCCGGGACCGCTGTTGAACGTGGTGCCGTTCTTCGGCTATCTGGTGGACGGCTGGGTGGGTGCGCTGATTGCGACGCTCGCGCTATTCGTGCCGTCGGGCTGCCTCGTCGTGCTCGCGCAGCGGCATCTGCATCAATTGAAGACAAATCTGCGCTTCGAGCATGGCATGCGGATTCTGCGCGCGGCCACAACTGCGTTTCTCGCCGTCGCCGTGCTGCGCATTGCCGCGCATGTGCCGTTCAAACCGGTCTATCTGCTGACCGCGCTATTCTCCGGCATGTGCTTCGCGAAGCTCAAGGTGCCGGTGTACGTGGTGTATGCAACGGTGGCGGTGGTTTGCGGGTTGTGGCTGGCTTATGGCGCGCTGCCTTGAGCGGCAGCAGCGGCAGGGATAAAGAGGGCGGCGGTCAAGGTGATCGACGAGGCGACCAACGAAGTAATCCGCGACGCGATAACTGAAGCGATAACTGAAGCGACAGCCGAAGCCGCCATCGCTTCGGCCCCGGCAAGCCCTGCCCTCAGAACCCGCGCGACAACACGGCGACCCCGATCGTCACGACGCCGAGCACGATATTGATCAACACCAGACGTCGCACCGTGCCCACCGCCTGCGCGCCGTCCGGCCATTTCTGCGCCTGCACGGCGCGGCGAATGCGCGGGAAAACGGCAAAGCGGATGTGGCCGAAGATCAGCATCATCACGATGCCAAGGCCCGCCATCGCATGCAACGGCCACGTGGCGTGACCACCGCCGAACTGCATGAGCAGAAAGCCGCCGGTGAGGAGAATCACCAGCACGGCGGCGGCGACCCAATTGAAGAAGCGGCCGAACACCGACTCCCACAACGGCAAGCGCAATTGCGGCGACAGATCGGCAATGGCCGGACGCAGACAGAAATGCGCGAAGATCATCCCGCCTACCCACACCGCGACCGCGAGCAGATGCAGAAAGAGTGCGAGTTCGATAGCTTTGTTCATGTTGTTTTCCTCTCCCGACGACGACACCGCACCGTTTAGGACGATTGATACCGGCAGCGGCCACTGAGCGCATTCGACCGCGCGTCATGCACGCAGTTCCGGACGCCCGAGGCTTTGCCGTCGATTTTGTCGTGTTGTTATTGCAGCGCGCCCGACGCCGCGACGACGCCACTCCCCGATTTTGCTACTTCGCACGCACCTTTTTACCGCGTACGGCGGGCGCCTGCATGCTAGCAGACGCCCGCCGTGTTTGAACGTCAAGCTTCATCAAGCCGGCACCGGACGCATACCGTCGAGCTTCATCTTGCTGTCCGGCGCACGCCCCTTGCGCGCGCGCTTGCCGACATGCGGCGCGAGCGCGGCAGGGCCGAGCTTCTCTTCGTCCACGCGGCCGCCACGGCGCGTACCGATCAGCACCAGACCCGCATGGTTGATCGCCAGCGCCTGCAGCAGCGTTTCGTTGTCGTCGAGCGCCATTAGCGTGACGCCGCGGCCGCCGCCCGACAGGGTCTTCATCTCGTCGAGCGCGAACACCAGCAGACGCCCGCCCGACGACAGACACGCGATGTGCGTCGCATCCGGCAGCATCGGCATCGGCGCGAGCGGCGCGGCGCCGGCGTCGATCGTCATGAACGACTTGCCCGCCTTTACGCGGCTCACCATGTCGCCGACCTTCGCGACAAAGCCGAAGCCGTTGCTCGATGCGAGCAGCAACGCCTGGTCCGCAGACGCCGCGTAGTAGTGCATCAGGTGGCTACCCGACTCCAGTTCGATCAGCGACGTGACCGGCACACCGTCGCCGCGCCCGCCCGGCAGCAGCGCCACCGCCACCGAATAGACCCGTCCGTTGCTGCCCCACGCGACCAGCGTGTCCGGTGTGCGGCACTGGAAGGCGGCATAGAGGCCGTCGCCTGCCTTGAATGTGAAGCCTGCCGTGTCCAGGCCGTGGCCCTTCAGCGCACGCACCCAGCCCTTCTGCGACACCACCACCGTGACCGGTTCGTCGACCACGCGCGCTTCGAAAGTCGCGCGCTTTTCCTGCTGGATCAGCGTGCGGCGTTCGTCGCCATACTGTTTCGCGTCGGCTTCGATTTCCTTGATGAGCAGACGCTTCATCGCCGACTCGCTGCCGAGCAGCTCTTCGAGCTTGGCCTTCTCGTCGCGCAGTTCAGACAGCTCCTTCTCGATCTTGATCTTCTCGAGCCGCGCCAGCTGACGCAAACGGATTTCAAGAATGTCCTCGGCCTGGCGATCCGACAAACCGAATGCGGCCATCAGCGCGACCTTCGGTTCGTCCGATTCGCGAATGATGCGGATGACTTCGTCGATATTCAAAAAGACGATCATCCGGCCTTCGAGGATGTGAATCCGGTCGTCGACCTTCGACAGGCGATACCGCGTGCGGCGCGTGACCGTCGCGAAGCGGAACGCGATCCACTCGTGCAGGATTTCGCTCAAACCCTTCTGACGCGGACGGCCATCGCCGCCGACCATCACCATGTTCAGCGACGCATTCGATTCGAGGCTCGTATGCGCGAGCAGCGAATTGACGAACTCGGTCTGGTCGATGCGGCTCGACTTCGGCTCGAACACGAGACGCACGGGCGCGTCCTTGCCGGACTCGTCGCGCACCGCGTCCAGCAGGCCGAGCATGGTCTGCCTGGTCTGAAGCTGTTCGGGCGTGAGCGTTTTCTTGCCGAGCTTGATCTTCGGGTTGGTCTGCTCTTCGATTTCTTCGAGCACCTTCTGCGCGGCCGTGTTCGGCGGCAGTTCGGTGATCACCAGTTGCCACTGGCCGCGCGCGAGCTCTTCGATCTTCCAGCGCGCGCGCACTTTCAGGCTGCCGCGACCGGCTTCGTACGCGGCGGAGATTTCCGCTTCGCTCGAAATGATCTGGCCGCCGCCCGGGAAGTCCGGACCCGGAATGTGCTGCATCAGCTCGGCATGCGACAGCTTTGGATTGCGAATGAGCGCCACTGCCGCGCCTGCGACTTCGCGCAGATTGTGCGACGGAATTTCCGTCGCCAGACCCACCGCGATACCCGACGCGCCGTTCAGCAATACGAACGGCAAACGCGCCGGCAGCGTCTTCGGCTCCTGGAACGAGCCGTCGTAGTTCGGCATGAAATCGACCGTACCCTGGTCGATTTCGCCAAGCAGCAGTTTCGCGATCGGCGTGAGACGCGCTTCGGTGTAACGCATCGCCGCCGCGCCGTCGCCGTCGCGCGAGCCGAAGTTGCCCTGGCCGTCGATCAGCGGATAACGCATCGAAAAGTCCTGCGCGAGGCGCACCAGTGCGTCATAGGCGGACTGGTCGCCGTGCGGGTGATACTTGCCGAGCACGTCGCCGACCACGCGCGCCGACTTGACGGGCTTCGCATTGTCGGCGAGACCCATCTCGTTCATCGCGAACAGGATGCGGCGCTGCACCGGCTTCTGGCCGTCGCACACGTCCGGCAGCGCGCGGCCCTTGACCACGCTCACCGCATATTCGAGGTAGGCGCGCTCCGCATAATTGCCGAGCGTCAGAAAGTCGCCTTCGGGGGGCGCCGGCTCGTTGAAAAGGTCGAGAGTGTTATCGTCGTCCATCTAGATTCCGTATCCGTGTTTGGCTTGAAGTTGTCCTGCGAACCCAGAGCGCTGGGCAGATCAAGGAACCTGCGCTCAGATGTCCGCTTCCACTTCGTTGCCCTTTTCTTCGAGCCAGCTGCGCCGCGATGCCGCTTCGCCCTTGCCCATCAGCATCGTCATGCGCGCGACCGTGGCGTCGTAGTCGAGATCGCCCAACGCGACCGGCTGGAGGCGCCGCGTGTCGGGGTTCATCGTCGTGTCCCACAGTTGTTCCGCGCTCATTTCGCCGAGGCCCTTGAAGCGGCTGATCGACCATTGCGATTCGCGCACGCCGTCCTTGGTCAGCTTGTCGAGGATCGCTTCGAGTTCGCCTTCGTCGAGCGCGTAGAGCTTCTGAGCCGGCTTTTTGCCGCGCGCGGGAGCGTCCACGCGGAACAGCGGCGGCCGCGCGACGCACACATGGCCGCGCTCGATCAATTGGGGGAAATGCTTGAAGAACAACGTGAGCAGCAGCACCTGGATGTGGGAGCCGTCGACGTCAGCATCCGACAGAATGCAGATCTTGCCGTAGCGCAGATTCGACAGATCGACCTTGTCATCCGGGCTATGCGGATCGACGCCGATCGCCACCGAGATGTCGTGCACCTCGTTGTTCGCGAACAGGCGGTCACGCTCGGTTTCCCACGTGTTCAGCACCTTGCCGCGCAGCGGCAGGATCGCCTGATATTCCTTGTCGCGGCCCATCTTCGCCGAGCCGCCCGCCGAGTCGCCCTCGACGAGGAACAGTTCATTGCGGCCGATTTCCGTCGACTCGCAATCGGTCAGCTTGCCCGGCAACACGGCTACGCCCGAGCTCTTGCGCTTCTCGACCTTCTGGCCCGCGCGCGTACGCGCCTGCGCCTGCTTGATGACGAGGTCCGCGAGTTTCTTGCCGTGCTCGACGTGCTGATTGAGCCACAACTCGAGCGCCGGCCGGGCGAACGACGACACGAGCTTGACCGCATCGCGGCTATTCAGGCGTTCCTTGATCTGCCCTTGAAACTGCGGATCGAGCACCTTCGCCGACAACACGAACGACACCCGCGCGAACACGTCTTCCGCGAGCAGCTTCACGCCCTTCGGCTGCAGGTTGTGCAATTCGACGAAGCTCTTGACCGCCTGGTAGAGACCGTCGCGCAAACCGGATTCATGCGTGCCGCCCGCGGGCGTCGGAATCAGGTTGACGTACGACTCGCGCATCAGCGTGCCTTCCTCGCTCCACGCGACGACCCATGCGGCGCCCTCGCCCTCGGCGAACGTTTCTTCGCTCGCGCGCGAGTTTTCGACGTAGCGCTCGCCTTCGAACAGCGGGATCAGCAGGTCGCTGCCGTTCATGCCTTCGAGCAGATAGCCACGCAGACCGTCTTCGTATTTCCAGCTTTGCTGCTCGCCGGTCTTCTCGTTGATCAGCGTGACTTCGACGCCCGGCAGCAGCACCGCCTTCGAGCGCAGCAGGCGTTGCAGTTCGCCGAGCGGCAGGTTCGGCGAGTCGAAGTATTTCGGATCGGCCCATGCGGTGACGCGCGTGCCGGATTTCTTGTCGCCCTTCGTGGCGGGCCGCACTTCGAGCTGCTTTGCGACGTCGCCGTGGGCAAAGCTCAGTTCGGCGACTTTGCCGTCACGCCATACGGTAACGTCCAGACGCGTGGACAGCGCGTTGGTGACCGACACGCCGACGCCGTGCAGGCCGCCCGAGAACGTGTACGCGCCGCCGGCGGCCTTGTCGAACTTGCCGCCCGCGTGCAGGCGCGTGAAAACGATTTCAACGACCGGCACGCCTTCTTCCGGATGCAGCCCGAACGGAATGCCGCGGCCGTCGTCTTCGACCGACACCGAATGGTCCGCGTGCAGCGTGACCGTGATTTGCCGGCCGTGGCCGCCGAGGGCCTCGTCCGACGCGTTGTCGATGACTTCCTGAATGATGTGCAGCGGATTTTCGGTGCGGGTATACATCCCGGGCCGTTGCTTGACCGGCTCCAGGCCCTTCAACACCTTGATCGACGCTTCGCTATACGCGGCGTTTGGCTTTTTCGTAGACATGGTTGACTCGGGTGCGTCGGTTCATCGTTGTCCACAGGTCCTGTGGACAGGTCCGCGGACAATGCGTTGAGTTTTCAAAAAAAGCAAAACGAAACAACGGGGTTAGGTGGGGTGCCCGCGGTGCGGGCAAGCTGTTTTGTCGCGCGGCTTCCCGTTGGCGCGCTCGACGCCGTTCATCGCGCATGACCACGGCGGTGCGAGCACGGGGGAAGCCTGTTCGCGGGGTATTTTACTGATTTCGATAACGCCGGCAATTCACGATGCGCGGGATTGGCCGTCAGGATAAGGCGCGGCACGCGCGACGGACCAACCCGAAGCACACGGCTCGGCGGTTCCGTGGCCAAAGCGTGACGGTTATCGGAGCCTCGCGCAAGCTGCATTTTTTGCGGCCCATATGCCGCGCTTTCTTTCTGTTGCGCCCGCTGCCTCGTTGCGCCGCCCGCTGGAGCGCATAGCGTTATGCCGCCGCCCTCCGCCGCGTTGCGCCGCGCAGCCCCCGAGCCCGCGCGGCCTTTGCTTCACTTGCGCCGCTTTTCCAACTCGTCCCAGCGTTCGAGCGCAATCAGGAGTTCTTCGTCGATCGCCGCGTAGCGCTCGGTCAGACGCGTGCCTTCCTGCGCGTCCGTCGCGAAGATCGAGCCATCTTCGAGTTGCGCGCCGATGGTCTTCTGCTCGGCTTCGAGCGCGGCGATCTTCTCCGGCAACGCGTCCAGCTCGCGCTGCTCCTTGAACGACAGCTTCGCCGCGCGCTGCGCATGGCGCCCCGCGGCATTGTCTTTGCCCGGCGCCGCGTCTTTGGCCGCGTCCTTGCCGGCCTCTTTCTGCGCATCCAACGCCATCTGCTGCGAGCGGTCGCGCTGGATCTGCCAGTCCGTGAAGCCGCCGACATACTCGCGCCACTTGCCCGCGCCTTCCGAGGCGATCACCGAGGTCGCCACGTTATCGAGAAACGCGCGGTCGTGGCTGACCAGCAGCACCGTGCCGTCGTATTCAGTAAGCAGTTCTTCGAGCAGTTCGAGCGTGGGGATGTCGAGGTCGTTGGTCGGTTCGTCGAGCACCAGCACGTTGGCCGGCCGCGCGAACAGACGCGCGAGCAACAGCCGGTTGCGCTCGCCGCCCGAGAGCGACTTGACCGGCGAACGCGCCCGCTCCGGCGCGAACAGGAAGTCGCCGAGATAGCTCATCACGTGCTTCTTCTGGCCGTTGACTTCGACCCACTCACTGCCCGGGCTGATGGTGTCGGCGAGGCTCTTGTCCAGATCGAGCTGCGCGCGCATCTGGTCGAAATACGCGACCTGCAGGTTGGTGCCGACGCGCACCGTGCCTTCGTCCGGCTGCAGCTCGCCGAGGATCATCTTCAGCAGCGTGGTCTTGCCCGCGCCGTTCGGACCGACGAAGCCGATCTTGTCGCCGCGCATCACCGTGGCCGTGAAATTGTCGACCACCGTGCGCGAGCCATAGCGCTTGGTCACGTCGGTCAGCTCGGCGACGATCTTGCCGGACTTCTCGCCCTGGCCGACGTCGAGCTTGACGTTGCCCTGCACGTTGCGGCGCTCGGCGCGCTGCTCGCGCATCTCCACGAGGCGCGCGATCCGGCCGACGCTGCGCGTGCGGCGCGCTTCGACGCCTTTGCGGATCCACACTTCTTCCTGCGCGAGGAGCTTGTCGGCCTTGTCGTTTTCGACACGCTCGATTTCGAGTTGCTGCGCCTTGCGCGTCTGGTATGCCGAGAAATTACCGGGATACGACAGCAGACGCCCGCGATCCAGTTCGACGATGCGCGTGGCGACCCGGTCGAGAAAGGCGCGGTCGTGGGTGATGAAGAGCAGACCCGCGCGCAGCGAGACCAGCAGTTCTTCGAGCCAGCGGATGCCGTCGAAGTCGAGGTGGTTGGTCGGCTCGTCGAGCAGCAGCACGTCGGGCTGCACGACCAGCGCGCGCGCGAGCGCGACACGCTTTTGCATGCCGCCCGACAGCGAGCCGACTCGCGCCTCGCCGTTCAGGCCGATCTGCTGCAGCGTGGTGGCCACGCGGGTGCTCCAATTCCAGGCGTCCGCCGCGTCCAGCGACGACTGCAGCGTGTTCATGCGCGCCATTAGCGCGTCGTGCCCGGCGCCTTCCGGCTCGTCGGCGAGTTGGTTCGCAACCACGTCGTATTCGTCGAGCAGCGCGCGGGCGTGCGTGAGACCGGCGGCGACCGCGTCGAATACGGTGTCGTCGGTGTCGAACTCGGGCTCCTGCGGCACGTAGACCGTGGTCAGATTCTGTTGACGCGAAACGAGGCCGTCGTCGGGCTTCGCGAGGTCGGCGACGATCTTCAGCAACGACGACTTGCCCGCGCCATTGCGTCCGATCAGCCCAACGCGTTCACCCGCTTCGAGAGAGAAATCCGCGTGATCGAGCAACGCGACGTGACCGAACGCCAATTGGGCGCCGGTAATGGAATAAAGCGACATGGAGAATTGGAGAAGACAGCGATGAGTCGGAACTGCTCATTGTACCGGGCGCGCGGCCGGGTGCCTGTATGCCGGAAGAGATAGGCCGATTGGGCGGCCCGCGGGAAACAAGCGAGCCGGGGCAAGCTCCTGGCGATTCAGCGGCTCAATCGCAGCGAGCCGTGGCGCGGCGGGGTGCGAGCCGCGTGCCGGCCGGCTGGCGCGGCCGGCCAGCCGGTTACCGCTGCATGCGTCCAGCCGGCCGGGACGGCGCGGCTTACTTCACGTGCACTGTGATGGTTTTGCTCATTTCCGGCCCATACGAGCGATGCGCGCCGTCGCCGAATTGCAGCGTCAGCGTATGGTCGCCCGGCGGCAGCGTCAGATCGGTTTCGGTCTGGCCCTTGCCGAAGTGAAGCGACTTGTCGTTGGCCGGAATGACTTCGCCCTTGGGCAGCGGCTTGCCGTCGATCAGCAGATGGTGGTGGCCCGTGCCATCCGCCACCGTGCCGGCCGGCGCGATCTTCATGCCTTCCACGCCGAATACGACATGCACGGGATTACTGACGGTCGCCCCGTCCTTCGGCTGCACGAAGGACACGCCGGCGGCCTGCGCTGCGCCCGATACCGCGAGCAATCCGGCCAGTGCGGCACCGGCCAACCATTTGTTTTTCAACATCGTTGTTCTCCTTACCAGGGAAACGAAAGTCCTGCATGGACGCTGCCGACGACGGCGATGCCCCATCGCATGGGACCGATCGTCGCATTCCGTGCGAGACGCCTCGCGCGCATGTCCAATCGAATAGCTGCGGATCAGAGCATACACGCTGTGGCTCGTGTGGTCCGTTCAGTGGGGCCGGAGATGTCCTGGGCGCGTTGCGGCGGCGCCGCATCGGTGGTTCGCGGTCGGATTGACAAATTCCGGTAATATTGCGGGTCGCCGCGCTGCCCAAAAAAGGGGCAGACTCCGCGGGCCTTTGCATTGAACTAGAGAAGAGTACGTCGTGAGCGAAGTCATTGAAGTGATTGAATACAAGAGTTGGGTCTGCCTGATTTGCGGGTGGATCTACAACGAGGAAGAGGGTCTGCCCGAAGAAGGCATCGCGCCGGGCACGCGCTTCGCCGCAATCCCGGAAGACTGGCGCTGCCCGCTGTGCGATGTGAGCAAGGCGGAATTCGCGGTGGTGGAGTTCTGAGCCGGCTCAATTTATTCGGCGGGGCGAAATGAACGCGCCCTTGCGGTGAAACATCCGGGACGACCCGTACGGCCCAGCAGGCAAATGCCGCTGGGCCGTTTCCTTTTCTGGCCAGGCCGCGCGGCTCTCCTCGCGCCTGAACGGGTTTGATATACTCTGCGCTCGCTGGCGAATTTGGACTCGCCCGGTCGCGCCGGCTTGTTCGACGGCGCGATTGCAGCGATCATTCCGGTTCGGTCCTCTCCCTGTAGTTCAACGGATAGAACAAGTGCCTCCTAAGCGCTAGATACAGGTTCGATTCCTGTCAGGGGGACCAACTCGCTTTCCAGCGTTTCCAAGTTTGCCTCGAAAAGCCCCGTATGCGTTGCGCTGCGGGGTTTTTTGCTGCCGTTATTACCCGCCCACACCCGCCGCTCCAGTTCCAGCAGAGCCGGCTCAAAGCCCGGCAGGCCGAAGACGCCGCTGCGTACGTCCGGGCCTGCGGACGGAGCAGAACCGAGGAAGTCTCATTGCGCGCTGCTGCACGAGTTCCTGCCGCCCAAGTCATTGACGCCCCCCGGAGGCAGGCATTCAGGACGCAGGCGCCGGATCCGGCGTACGCGCAAGCGCAGCGTTGAAGACGGGTGCCAATCCCGTACTGTCCAGCCCGCGCATGAACTCGGCGATCCGCTGGTGCAAATACGCCTGCACGTCGACATTTCCGTACTCGTAAAATCCACGTGAGTCGCGCAATCCATCGCGGCCGTCGCGCATGTTATCGACCACCCGCTGCGCTGGCAAAAAGCGCGGGTCGATTTGCCGGGCCAGATAATGCGATGCGTAATACAGAATGTCGCAACCACCCCAGTCGATGAATTCGAGCAGGCCCAGAACCGAGAATCGCAGGCCGAAGCCGGTGCGAATCGCAGTGTCGATATCTTCCGCGCTCGCCACACCTTCTTCGACCATCCGCGCGGCCTCGTTCATCGCCAGCGCCTGAATACGCGGCAGGATGTACCCTCGTGACGGCCCACACACCACCGGCACCTTGCCAACCCGCTTGAGCCGTGCGACCACACTGTGCACGGCGCTTTCCGCGGTCTGCGCGCTACGGCTGATCTCCACCAGCGGCGTCAGATGTGCAGGATTCAACTAGTGTGCATTGAGTACGCGCTCCGGATGCGCAACGATACGTTGCAACTCCGTCACCAGAAACGTCGAGGTAGTCGATGCGATCAAAGTCATGGCGTCGACATGTTCGCAAAGCCAGTCGAAGGCTGCCTGTTTCGCTTCGATGACTTCCGGCACCGCTTCGAATACGATCGCGCTACCGCCAAGCGCCGCCCGCGCGCCCTCGCGATCCACCACGACGATGCGCGCCAGCGCTTCTTCTGCTTGCGCATCGGTGATACGCGCGAGGCTCACCAACGTGCGCATTTGCCGCGCGATCTCGCCGCATGCCGCGGCGGCAAATGCCGCACGCGCGTCGGCATCGCGCGTCTTGAAGTCGATCAGCGTGATGCCCAGGCCCGCATAGGCGAAAGCCAGCGCCATGCCTTGTCCCATGCGCCCGGCCCCGAGAATCTGCACTTCCCGAATCGGATCGGCGCCGCTCATCACGCGATGCCTCGCTTCAGGAGCGTGGTCAGCGCATTGCGCGACAGGGACGCGATGCCCAATTGCTCGAACGTGCGTCCCTCGCCATAAAGATCGCGCTCCGAGACCGCGGACGCGATATTCAGCAGGCCCTCGGCAACCGGCGTCGCCACGGCCGGCCGACACGAGTAACGACAAGCCGAGCCGCGTATCTTCGCGCATGTACCGATGCGTCTTCAGATCGATATCCTCGCGCCAGTCGCCGCTGTCGGTCAGCTTGCCGTGCGCACCGCGCGTTGGGACAGCGGGTAATCGACTCGCACACCGAACGAATCGGCATTGCCTTCGCTGTGCGCGACCTTGCGATAATGGCCGTAGCTCGGCAACACGAGCGCGCGTCCGACCGGCACCGTCGCGTCGAGTTCGAACAGGCCATTGTGCGGATTCGAATACGCCGTGGTGACCGCCGTCGCGACATCCGGGCCGCCGCGATGCCGCACGTAGATAAACGCCGGCAGCACCGT
Organism: Paraburkholderia sp. SG-MS1; assembly: GCF_012275575.1. GTDB lineage: Bacteria > Pseudomonadota > Gammaproteobacteria > Burkholderiales > Burkholderiaceae > Paraburkholderia. The sequence goes on from NZ_NPIH01000203.1 coordinate 25,416, forward strand.
GTAATTCACGCCGGCCTGCATTATGCCAAACGGCCCCGTCAAACCGACCCACGCTTCCCGGCCGAACAGGGCGCCGTTGTTGCCGAGTGCGCCGGTGGCCGAATTAAAGCCGTTTTCGAGCTTGAAGATCGCGCGATAGCCGCCCCCGAGATCTTCCGCACCCTTCAGGCCGAACTGCATGGCGAAGATATCGCCGCTACCCATCCGCACCGCATGCGAAGGACCGAAGTTCATCAATTCGATCGACGTATCGACCCGTCCGTACAAGGTCACGCTCGATTGCGCTAGCACGGGTGCCGCCGCAACGCAAAGCAGCGACGCGCTCCACTTCCAGTTGGTCATTCCTGTGATCCCGGCGAGAAATTGCTTTCTTGTGCCGTGGATCCTGTGGACACGCGCGACTGCTCCGCGTGATTCATCGTGTGTTTCGATGAATCAGAAAAACGGAGGCAAGTCTAGAAAGACCAATTTCGACCGTCGATCAATTCGCCGATATAACACTTATAGATAGCGCGCATAACTCGTCGCGCGCACCGCGCTCTGTGCGTTCGAGCCTTGTGGGGCGCGGGCCGAAGCGCGGTCTCCTGGGAAAAGCTTTAGCCGGTTAGGAAAAAAAGCGGCAATTTTGCTGAAGGCATTGCGCATATGTTCCGGAAATTTGTTTACGTACGCCGCATTTTCGGACCGCCCGATGGTGGCCCTGCACGATGCGTGACAGCGCACGTCGCCGTCCCGCGCGCTGAACCCCGATTACTGGAGAAACCGAATGGCTGCATCAACGAGCAGCACGCCCGCGAGCAGGCGCTACACGTATGAATGGTACGTGGTGTTGATTTGCATGCTTGCGTATGTATTTTCCTTTGTCGACCGCCAGGTGCTCGCGCTGATGATCGAGCCGATCAAGAAGGACCTGCATCTGAGCGACACGCAGTTCAGTCTTCTGCAAGGCTTCGCGTTTTCACTCTTCTATGCGGTGATGGGCATGCCGCTCGCGTATCTCGCGGACCGCTTCGCACGGCCGCGCATCATTGCGACGGGGATTGCACTATGGAGTCTCGCGACGGCCGCGTGCGGCATCAGCCAGAACTTCGTGCAGATGTTTCTGGCGCGGTTGAGCGTCGAGGTCGGCGAAGCGGCGTTGTCTCCCGGCACCTATTCGATGCTGAGCGACTACTTTCCCAGGGAGAAACTCGGACGCGCGGTGGGCATCTATTCGCTCGGCTCTTTTATCGGCGGGGGAATGGCGTTGCTGATCGTCGGCCTGCCCGGCTTTCTCGCGGCGCTGCTTTTCATTCTGACGGTACGGGATCCGCAACGCAAAGGCCTCGTGCAAGACAGCTCGGGCCAGGCGAAGCGCGTGTCGGTGATCGATTCGCTGCGATTTATATCGGACCGGTGCGAGCGCAGCATTCGAAACGACCTGACTGTAGGACGCACAGAAGTGGACATGCGCGCGCTTTCTCGCGCATGTCCCGAGACTCAAGGGGCGGTTCCCAACCTCTTGCCATGTGAGGACCCGTTCGCTCTGGCCTGCGATCGTGGCCGATGATGTGTATTCCGTCAGAGGGCCGACGCCTCACCTGCTTCGCGCTCAGCGGGGCCCTCCCACCTCACCGCTTCACCCCCACCACGCCACGCCGGGCCCCCGGCATGGCCATCCATCTCGCGACGGCGCGACTCGCAGGCCGCTCGATCCATCGATACGAAGCGAGACCGATCACGACCGACAGCATTACAACAATCCCACACATCAGATCCCCCGGCACGCGATGCTGCGCATCCACCGCCTGCAAAACCCTCACGACGACCGGCATCGAGAAAAGATGCGTCAGGTACAGCGAATAAGACGAATCGCCGATCCGTTCAAGCCACGTGTTCCAGCGCAGCTTGTTCTCGAAGGCAAGCCCGGCCACCACCACGGCCAGCGCCGGCAAACCGAAAACCAGAAAGCGGTTCGCGTCCGTGAGGGTCGGCGCGAAGGCGGCGCCAGCGGCAGCGGTCGCGAGCAGCAGGACAGCGGCTGCGGCGACCGGCACTGTGCGCCCCGACGCGTACAGCGTGCCGACGCAACAGCCGAACACAAATTCCAGCACCAGCGGGTTCGTGTAGAACGCAAACGCGACACCTTCGCCGGGCAGCAGATGCAAAGCCGACGTGAGCATCAGCAACGCGCCGACAGCGAGCAGGCGGTGACGCGTCGCGCACATCGCCACGGCGAACACGACGTAAAACCACATCTCGTAGTTCAGGGTCCAGCCGACGCCGAGCACAGGCGCGGCGATGCCCGTCCAGCTCATCGACGGCAAAAACAAAAACGAGGAGAGCGCGTGCCACGCCGTGACATGCGCGTGATCGAATGCATCGGAAGCGCCTGGCACAATGGCGACAAGCGCAATGAAAAACGCCGTGAGAATCCAATAAAGCGGAACGACCCGCGCAATGCGGGCAAACATGAATGACCTGGCCGACGCGAGGCCGCACGGCACGCCGTGCGTCACGAGCGCCATCACGAATCCGGAGATCACGAAAAAGACGTCGACGCCGATTTCGCCGTAGCGCGACACATGTGGGAACACATGCGCCGGCCAGCCGTGCGAGACCACGATGCCGTTGGTATGAAAAGCGACGACGCCGAGCGCGGCGAGCGCGCGCAAAGCCTGGATCGATCGATACTTCCTGAAACTTGCCATTCCCTTGCGCTCGACATATTGAGTAAGGGCGTCATCGTAGCCTGGCCAATCTCAGCGTGTGTCGACGAGCGGCTCAGATGGTTCAGCCTGGCGCGTTCCACATTCGCGCAAGAAGGCCACCCGGCCGATCGAAAGCGAGCCGATGGCGGCCCGCTCGAGCGCCGCCTGCGGCCTCACCTCACTACGACGGCCGCTTCGGAATGTTCAATCCCCTCTCCACGGCCGGCCGCGCAACGAACGCCGCCAACACACGCGTCACATTCGGAAAGTCCTGAATGCCGACGAGTTCGCCCGCTTCGTAAAAACCGGCCAGGTTGCGCACCCACGGAAAAGTGGCGATATCCGCGATCGAGTACTGGTCGCCCAGAATCCAGTCGCGTCCTTCGAGCCGCTGGTTCAGCACGCCGAGCAAGCGCCTCGATTCGCCGACGTACCGGTCGCGCGGACGCTTGTCCTCGTACTCCTTGCCAGCGAACTTGTGGAAGAAGCCGACCTGCCCGAACATCGGTCCGATGCCGCCCATCTGGAACATCACCCACTGCATCGCTTCATAACGGCCGGGGGCGTCTTGCGGAATCAGCTGGCCGCTCTTGTCCGCGAGATAAAGCAGAATTGCGCCGGACTCGAACAGCGGCAGCGGCTTGCCGTCGGGTCCGTTGGGATCGAGGATCGCCGGAATCTTGTTGTTCGGATTGAGCGACAAAAACTCCGGCGTCATTTGATCGTCCGTGTCGAAACGCACCAGATGCGGTTCATACGGCAAGCCAGTCTCTTCGAGCATGATCGAAATTTTCACACCGTTCGGCGTGGGCAGCGAATAGAGCTGAATCCGGTCCGGGTGCCCGGCGGGCCATTTCTTCGTGATCGGGAAAGCGGATAAATCGGTCATGGGACGGTGTCAACCTCGTACGAAAGTCGTGCAATTGGGAGGCCGGATTGGGCGCGCGGCAAGCGGCATCGATAAATGGCCTGCTTCGATGACGCTCACGCGCAAGCCGCGATCGCGGGACCGCCAAATATAAACTGACTCGACGCCACGCGTGCGAGAGCGCCGCGTCGCCGAAAGCGTGAATCTGAACGCGCTACGCCTTTCCCAAACTCACGACGCGGACGCGCAACCCGCCATCGCCGCCGTGGCTCACGAATAAGCCCGAGCGCAGCAAGCCAGTTCGCAGGCCGCCGTCCCTTCACCACAAATCCTTCGTCGCCGTGCCCGCGCGAAGGTTGAACCCTTCACGCCACAACGCTGCGCCAACCGTCAGAAGCAGCGTCTTCTGCTCGCCATCGAGCAACGCCCACGCCGTCGACAACCACGTGGCGAAACTCGCGCAGGTGGGTTCGAGGTCAACGGGCGCCTTGCCTTCCAGGTACTGCCGTTCGAACATCGAAAGTACTTTTTCGGGTGTCATGGCGCTGCCTCCGTGTGGGATGCGCCAAGTCTAAAGGCGCGACCCCGCGTACGGAATGCTCCGCGCCACCGATTGCGGGTTACTCCCAGGCAGTGCGTTCGAACATCTGGGAAAGCGGAATGGACAGACAGTCCGTCCACGAGGTGCGCGAACGCAGCCACGCGAAAGCAAACGGGAAGAGGCGCCGAAGCGCCTCTTCCCCGCCGGCGTGATGCCGGCGGTCATTCGGAATCACCCGCAAGCCGCATTACGGCATGTTGCGCTTCGCATCGTCCTTGGCGTCTTCCTTCGCATCGCCATAGGCTTTCTGCACCTTGCCCGCCCCTTGTTGCAGGTCGCCCTTCAGTTCCTTGCCCGGATCGTTCGTGACCTTGCCGACGGCTTCGTTGACCTTGCCCTTGACCTGTTCTCCAACGCCCTTCACCTGGTCCTTGTTCATGTTTGGCTCCGCTGTCTGGAATGCCGGCGCGACGTTACGCCAGTACCGAGATGGAGCAACGGGTGTGCCCACGCTGGGCGCCGGCCCGATGGGCCCGCCAGCACGGTCGAAAAAATATTTAAAAAAACGCCTAAAGTTTCGCCGTGGCGTGCCGTAAAGGGGCCATGGAGGAGCTATGGATCGCACACCCAATACGCTTTCAGGATCATCCCAGTCCACGCTGATCGATGGAGACATCGCGCACATTGCACGCGTGATGCGGACGTCTTTACACGGCGACCTGGCCGGTCCGATCCTGCCGCCCACCTATTGGCGCAAGCGTCTGCACGAATTGCTGGACACCGGCCATTTGTCCCACGCGCAACTGTGCACGGTCGACAGCCTCCTGCTGCAACTCGACCAGTTCGAAGCTCAACCGGCATGGGATACGCTGGCTCCCGCCACCGCCGCGCTATACGCGCCGCCCTATCCCGACAGCGCCAGCGGTCATCACTGACCTCCCGTTCAACCAGCACGCCTGCTCATGACACGCGGCCCCGGCCAACTGCCCCCGCGCGATCCAAACGCGCGAGCAAGCGCGAACCGGGTCGCAGCGTCGACACACGCCGCAATGCTGGGCTCCGCATCCGCCACCCAGTCTGCCCGGGCGACGCGGCGACCGCTTTAGCCCGAGGCTCCCCGCCTCCGCGAAAATTCAGCCCGTGGATCCGGAAATTAGCGAAAATGGGACGACCTTAGGTCATAATGTCCGCAAAAATTCCCAGCAAGGACGCCTGTGACCCTCGCCGCACCGCTCAACCTGCTCCGGCAGGCGCGCGCCCGCTTCACTCAACGAGAAATCGCCGCGCACGTCGGCAAGGACATCAAGACAGTGCGCCGCTGGGAAAAAGGCGAAACACCGTGCCCGGCGATGCTCGAGCCGGCCCTGCGTGATCTCTTGCAGCAAAGCGCGCGAACCAGCGGCGGCACGGCCGGCGACGCGCAATTCCGTTTCATCGATCTGTTCGCCGGTATCGGCGGAATTCGCATGGGCTTCGAGGCGCACGGCGGCGATTGCGTGTTCACGAGCGAGTGGAACGACTTTTCGACGCGAACGTACCGCGAGAATTATCCCGGCAGCGGCGAGCACGCGCTGATCGGCGACATCGTCGCCTTCCCCGCCGAAGAGGTGCCGGGTCACGACGTGCTGCTGGGCGGCTTCCCCTGCCAGCCGTTTTCGATCGCCGGCGTCAGCAAGAAGAACGCGCTCGGCCGGCCGCACGGTTTCGAATGCACGACGCAAGGCACGCTCTTTTTCGACGTCGCCCGGATCATCGCGGCGAAGCGCCCCGCCGCGTTCCTGCTGGAAAACGTGAAGAACCTGCTGTCGCACGACAAGGGCCGCACCTTCGACGTGATCCTGCAAACCCTGCGCGACGAACTTGGCTACGAGGTGCACTACCGTGTGATCGACGGCCAACATTTCACGCCGCAGCATCGGGAGCGGATCATCATCGTCGGCTTTCGCGGCAAGACCGGCTTTTCGTGGGACGACCTGCATCTGCCGGAAGAGGGCCCGCGGCTCGGCTCGATCCTGCATCGCACGGATGGCAGCGAACCGGTGCTGCCGTGGGACCACGACCGCTTCTTCGACCACACCGCGCAACGCGCGCAGCCGAAGTACACGCTCACACCGAACCTCTGGACCTACCTGCAGAACTACGCGGCCAAACACCGCGCGGCGGGCAACGGCTTCGGCTTCGGCATGGCGTATCCGGACAGCGTGACGCGCACGCTGTCGGCGCGCTACCACAAGGACGGCTCCGAGATCCTCGTGTACCAGGGCGAATCGCTACGCCCGCGCCGCCTGACACCACGCGAATGCGCGCGCCTGATGGGCTTTCCCGACACCTTCAGGATTCCAGTCAGCGACACTCAGGCGTACCGGCAATTCGGCAACAGCGTCGTCATGCCGGTGATGCGCGAAGTGGCGCGGATCATGCTGCCGCATGTGCAAACCCTGCTCGCCGAGGACGACCCGCATGGCGCGAAGCAAGCCCTTTCGCTGTACGCGTGAACCGCGCGTCGCCGTGACGGCAACGGCCCGCTGGCGCCGCGGCCACGGCGCGTCCACGTCCGGGCACTGACGCGATGGTCGATATCGTCGACAGCGCGACACGCAGCCGGATGATGTCCGGCATTCGCGGCCGCAATACCAAACCGGAAATCCTGATCCGCAGCCTGCTGCATCGTCAGGGCTTTCGCTTTCGTCTGGATGCGCGTGATCTGCCGGGCCGCCCCGATATCGTGTTGCCGCGCTGTCGCGCAGTCGTGCTGGTGCACGGCTGTTTCTGGCACGGCCACGACTGCCGTCTGTTCAAATGGCCGCAAACGCGGGCGGAGTTCTGGCGCGAGAAGATCGGCCGCAATCGCAGCAATGACGACAAGGTACGCCATGCGTTGCTCAACGACGGCTGGCGCGTGGCGGTGGTGTGGGAATGCGCGTTGCGTGGCGCGGATCGCGACATCGCGGGTGTGTTGCAACGGCTCGTCGACTGGTTGAAGAGCGACGCGCCGAGCTTCGAGGAACGCGGCTGAAAGCCGCCTGTCGTCGGCCTGTCGCCTGCCTGGCCAGGGCTAATCCCGCAGCCGCTGGTGATACACTCGACAGGCTACCTCGGAGCCTTTCATGCGCCGTTGCGGACCGTGCGCCGCACTTCGTCCGGCACGCACCTGCACGCTCCGACTATCCCAGAACCAATCAACAAGGGAGACACATCATGGCTGATTTCCGTCTCTGGTCCGACGACTTTCCCACCAACGGCTTCATGCCGAAGTCGCACGAATATCACGATAAGGCGTTCGGCGTGGACGGCGAGAACATCTCGCCCGCGTTGCAGTGGGACGCGCCGCCGCCGGACACACAAAGCTTCGCGCTCACCGTGCACGACCCCGACACCCCGACCGGCAGCGGCTTCTGGCACTGGGTCGTGGTGAACATTCCGGGCGACGCCCGCTCGCTGCCGCGCAACGCCGGCAAAGCGGACGGCTCGCTGCTGCCGCAAGGCGCGCTGCAGATGCGCAACGACTACGGCACGGTCGGTTTCGGCGGCGCCGCGCCGCCGCGCGGCGACCGGGCGCATCGCTATATCTTCCGTCTGCATGCGCTGAAGGTGCCGCATCTGCCGATCAACGCCGACACCACCAACGCCGTGGCGCGCTTCATGACCCATCTGAACGAACTCGACTCCACCACCCACACGGGCCTGTACGAACTCAAGTAGCACACGGCACGCGCAGCCGGCTAGCGTTCGCGGCGCCGGCCGGTGCGTTTTACCGGGCACGGCGAGCCGCGCGCGGTTCGCCGGCGGAGCGCCGGGCCATCCCACTACAAATCGAACAATCGATGCACGCACAATCCTCGCGCAACGGCACCTCCTCGCCGAGCGCTGCAGCCGACGCCCCCGCCGCGGCGCCCGAGACCGGCGCCGAACTCGGCCTGCCGCTTCCACAACGCTACTGGGCGATGCTAGTCATCGCGCTCGGGCTCACGCTCGCGGTGCTCGACAGCGCGATCGCCAACGTCGCGCTGCCGACGATCGCGCGCAACCTGCACGCAAGCGCGGCCGGCTCGATCTGGGTCGTCAACGCCTATCAGCTGGCGATCACCATTTCGCTGCTGCCACTCGCCTCGCTCGGCGACCGCATCGGCTACCGGCGCGTCTATCTGAGCGGCCTCGTTCTGTTCACGGTGTCCTCGTTCGGCTGCGCGCTGTCCACCTCGCTGCCGACCCTCGCGTTCGCCCGCGTAATCCAGGGCTTCGGCGCGGCGGGCATCATGAGCGTGAACACCGCGCTGGTGCGCATGATCTATCCGCCCGCGCAGCTCGGCCGCGGCGTCGCGATCAACGCGATGGTGGTCGCGGTGTCGTCGGCGGTCGGGCCGACGGTGGCCTCCGGCGTGCTCGCGGTCGCGTCGTGGCCGTGGCTGTTCGCGATCAATGTGCCGATCGGGATCGCGGCGATCGTGGGCGGCCTCAAGGCGCTGCCGATGAACCCTGGCCACGACTCGCCGTACGACTACCTGAGCGCCGTGATGAACGCGTTCGTGTTCGGCCTGCTGATTTTCGCGGTCGACGGACTCGGCCACGGCGAGCGGTACGGCTATGTCACGGTCGAAGCAATCGGCGCGCTCGTGATTGGTTATTTCTTCGTGCGCCGTCAGTTGACTCAGTCGGCGCCGCTGCTGCCGATCGATCTGCTGAAGATTCCGGTGTTCGCGCTGTCGATCGGCACCTCGGTCTGCTCGTTCTGCGCGCAGATGCTGGCCTTCGTGTCACTGCCGTTTCTGCTGCAGGACACCTTGGGGTTATCGCAAGTCGAAACCGGTCTGCTGATGACGCCGTGGCCCGCGATCATCATTCTCGCGGCGCCGCTTTCCGGCGTGCTGTCGGAGAAGGTGTCGGCGGGCTGGCTGGGCGGCATCGGTCTCGCCGCGCTGGCGCTTGGACTGCTGCTGCTCGCCACGCTCGGCCCGCATCCAGACGCATGGCAGATCTCCTGGCGCATGGCATTGTGCGGCGCTGGCTTCGGCATCTTCCAGTCGCCAAATAACCGCACCATCCTCTCGGCCGCGCCGCGTGAGCGCAGCGGCGGCGCGAGCGGCATGCTCGGCACCGCGCGTCTGACCGGGCAGACGCTCGGTGCGGCACTAGTCGCGCTGATCTTCGGCATTTCGCCGCAAACCGGGCCGATCGTGGCGCTGTACGTGGCGGCGGGCTTCGCGGCGGTCGCTTCGGTGGTCAGCACGCTGCGCGTCATGCAGCCGGGCAGCACGCCAGCCGTTTGACGCAGCTTTTCCCTCACGCATCGCGCACATCGCACACATCGCACGCACAAACAGAAAGAGCGCGGATCAGATGATCCGCGCTCTTCTATTTCGTTCGTTCTCCGATCCTGATTTTAATCCCTTGTGGACGTGACAGCCTGGGCCTCCCTCAAGACCGAAAGAGGCGCCGATCCGGCTACGATGAAGACGCCGTCACGTCAGCGAGCTTTACCGCTTTGGCCGTCACCGAAGAGGCGGTCGCGACGTTGCGCAGATCCGCGAGGAAGGTGTCGCGCCATACCGACAGATTGTTCTCGCGCATCGGCGCCATCATGTCGGCGTGACGCGCCTGGCGCTCGGCGAGCGGCATCGACAGTGCGCGCTCCAGCGCTTCGGCCATCTGCGACAGATCGAACGGATTGACGACCAGCGCGCCGGGCAACTGCTCGGCGGCGCCGGCGAATTGCGATAGCACCAGCACGCCCGGATCGGCCGGGTCCTGTGAGGCGACATACTCTTTCGCCACGAGATTCATGCCGTCGCGCAACGGAGTCACATAGCCCACCTGCGACTGACGGAACAGCGCCATCAGCAGATTGCGCTCGTACTTGCGATTCAGGTACTGGATCGGCGTCCAGTCGAGCTGCGCGAAACGTCCGTTGATGCGGCCCGCTTCGCCCTCCAGCGTCTGACGGATGCGCTGATAGGTCTGCACGTCCGCGCGCGTCGGCGGAGCGATCTGCACGAGCGAGACACGTCCGTGCCAGCCCGGCGCATTCAGCAGCAATCGTTCGAACGCCTGGAAGCGCTCCACCAGCCCCTTCGAATAATCGAGGCGGTCGACGCTCATGATCAGCTTGCGCCCGCGCATGCCGTCGCGCAGGCTGCGTACCGGTTTGCGGTCCGTGAACTGCTCCGCGGCTTTCGCAATGGCGTCCGGATAAATGCCGATCGGATACGCGCCGACTTTGAGGAAGCGGTTATACGCGTGCACCATGCCGTCTTCGCTGGAGGTGCCGTGCTGCCCGCGCTCGATATAGTCGACGAACGACTGGCGATCCGCCTCGGTCTGAAAACCGATCACGTCGTAGCTGCACATCGCCTTGACCAGTTCTTCGTGCGGCGGAATCGTGCGCAGCACTTCCGGCACCGGAAACGGGATATGCAGGAAAAAGCCGATCGGATTCTTCACACCGAGTTCGCGCAGGCAGCGCGCGAACGGCAGCATGTGATAGTCGTGAACCCAGATGATGTCGTCGGGCTTGAGCAACTCCTTGAGCTGCTTCGCGAGCGTCGCATTGACGCGCTGATAGCCCGCGTATTCCTGGCGGTCATAGCGCGAGAGATCGTTGCGATAGTGGAAGGTCGGCCACAGCGTCGCGTTGGAAAAACCGCGGTAATACTGGTCATAGTCACGCTTGGTGAGGCCCACGGTCGCATAGGTCACGTTGCCCTGCTTCTCGATGACCGGGGCGGCCGATTCGCTCACCGTTTCGCCGCTCCAGCCGAACCAGACCCCGCCGGTTTCCTTCAGCGCGTCCAGCACGCCGATCGCCAGCCCGCCTGCTGCGGGACGTCCTTCCTGGATCGGTGCGACACGATTCGATACCACGATCAGTCTGCTCATTGGTTCTCCACCCAGTTCAGTTGTTTCGTTGCATGCGGACATGTGCCGAAAAGGTGCATGCAAGTCGCGTGCCGTTTTTTGATATACGGGAAATAAAGATGTATGCAAATGTGACAGGCAAGACCAAACCCGCGACAAATTCGCACTATGAAGGAGTTTTTTCTGCCTTGCCCGACAAAACTGGAACAACTTTCCAGCCGTCAAAATCGTTCGAAAGGGGTCCGAACGAGCTCACGCATCCTGTTCCGAGCCCAGATCGCGTTGGTAATCCAGCCCTTCTTTGCGCGCGCCGCCCTGGTTGTGCTCGCCGTCGGGCGGCGCGTCGGGCGCCACACGGTTCTGCGCGGCCGGGTCCGGGGACGCCGCCGGCTCGGTCTGGCTACCGCCTGGCCGGGCGTCGCGCTTCGAATGGCGCGCCGAGCGTCGCAATGCGGGATGTCTCATGATCGTTGCCTCCGGAGAAGCGCGCCGCTATCTAACGGCATCCATACAGTCTAGAGGGCGCGAAAGTAAATTGCCGGTAAAAGATGCGCCCGGTTTGTAACAAATACACAAAATTGATACGTCGGACGGGTACGCGGTGTAGCGGACGAGTCAGAGTTGCATTCGCTGCGCGAAGGGGCCGACGGCTTGCGGCGTCTGCGTGGGCTGCGGCGGCGGATCACCGATCGGCGGAGCGACGGGCTCGACCGGTTCAATCGGCTGCGGAGCCGGACTGGGGATAGTGTCAGGCTCGGCCGGGTTGGGCGGTGGCGACGGCGGTTCGATCGGCTCGGGACGGTGAGCGTGCTTCGAAGAGGGAAGCGCGGAAGCGGCGGCGTGGTCGGGCATGTCGGTTATCCTCGTTTTGCGTTCCTTCGGATCGCAGCAAGGCCTGTGCCGTTACGACGCCCTCCCGGCGGGCTGGGCGATGCGGGTGCGAGCGGGCGCGGGGTCGCGCCCGTCAGGCGTCCGCGCCGCCTAGGGCGCGCGATTCGTCGGCGGCATCGCCTTCTTCACGGGCGTCGTTGCCGTACTCGACCAGCCGGTTGTACAGCGTCTTCAGACTGATGCCGAGAATCTCCGCGGCGCGCGTCTTCACCCCGCCGCATTGCTCGAGCGTGGCCAGAATCAGCTGACGGTCCGCCTCGGCGAGCGACGTGCCAAACGGAATCGTGATGGCCGTGCCGGCGGCGGGCTTCGACAGCGTGATCTGCAACGGCACCGTCGCCGTGCTGTCCGAATCCGTGCCCGACATGATGTGCGCGCGCTGCACGTAGTTCTTCAGCTCGCGCACGTTGCCCGGCCACGGATACGACATCAGCATTTCCTTGACGGCGGCAGGGAAGTGCTTCTTCGTGCCGTGGCGCTCGTTGAGTTCGTCGAGGAAAGCCTGCGCGAGCAGTTCGACGTCCTTGCCGCGGTCGCGCAGCGGCGGCAGGCTGATCGGAAACACGTTCAACCGGTGATACAGGTCGAGCCGCAGCTTGCCTTCCAGCACCGCCTGCTCCGGATCGCGGTTGGTGGCCGCGATCAGGCGCACATCGGTTTCGATTTCTTTGGTCGTGCCGACCCGCATGAACATGCCGGTTTCCAGCACGCGCAGCAGTTTCACCTGCAGCTCGATCGGCATCTCGGTGATCTCGTCAAGAAACAGCGTGCCGCCGTTCGCGCGCTCGAAATAGCCCTTGTGCTGCCGGTCCGCGCCGGTGAACGAACCGCGCTCGTGACCGAACATTTCCGATTCGATCAGATTCGGCGAGATCGCCCCGCAGTTCACGGCGAGAAACGCGTGCTTGCGGCGCAAGCTCAGTTCATGCAGCGTCTGCGCGGCGACTTCCTTACCCGTGCCCGACTCGCCCACCAGCATCACAGAGGCCGCGGTCGGGGCGACGCGGCCGATCTGGTCGTAGACCTCCTGCATCGCCGGCGAGTTGCCCAGCATCAGCCCGAAGCGTCCCATGCGACGCAACTCGCCACGCAACGTGCCGATTTCCGCCTTCAGGTCGCCGGCCCGCGGCAAACGCGACAGGATCGCCTTCACGCGCTGCATGTTGATCGGCTTCACCAGGTAGTCGGTGGCACCCATTTTCAGCGCGTTGACCGCCGACTCCACCGTGGCGTGCCCGGTAATGACGATCACCTCCACGCCGGAGCGTGGATCCAGATCTTCGAACAGATCGACCCCGCTGCCATCGGGCAGCTTCAGGTCCGTAAAGACGACGTCCGGCATCTGCCGGACCAGTTGAATGCGCGCTTCGCGCAAATCGCCCGCGGTGGCGGTGGTCAGACCGTCTTCCCCGATGATGGCGGAAAGCGCCTCGCGGGTACCGGCATCGTCATCGACAATCAGTACATGTGGCATCGCGTTTCGAAAACCTGGAAGCGTGGGTAGGGGAGCATGGCAATGCTCATGCTGAAAAGCGGGCCGGCGGCGGCGCACCGTACGCAGCGCGCCCCGGACATGACGAACGCACTGACCTTCCGCACGCGCACCCGCCGGCTACTTCATACAATACTGCAACAATAACCGGGAAATTCCCGATTAGTTTCCGAGTATTGTTGTGTATTTGCCTATTATACGGCTTTATTCAAACAAATTAACAAGTTGCCGGCGCGCGCCGCTGGTCACCGTGAGATGGCGGCGGCACGCGGCGGCCACCCCCTCAACTGCGCGGAAACGGCCACGCCCGGCCATCGCCATTCGTATGCGCCGAGCCGTTCGCTGCATGCGTATCCGGGCTCGCGCCTGTCGTCGTCGGGCTGCCTGCCGGGGTTGCCGGCGTCGCGACGGCGCCGCCCTCGCCTTCCCAGCGGCTCAATTCCCGCGCGGACGGAACGTTGGCCGCGCGCTTGCTCTGCACGTAACGGACCGCCAGAAAGCCGCCCAGCGCCATCAATGCACCGAAGATGCCAATTGGTCGTGCCATCGTGAACTCCTTGTGGTCGTGAAGCGGATAAGGGCCGGACCGCGCTCGCCACTCAGCGCGCGGTCAGGACGCCCAGCAGAAAACCTACGCCCGCCGCAATACCGATCGCGCGCCACGGGTTGTGCCGCACGTAGCGCTCCGTGCTGACGGTGGCCACCCGGTAACGCCGCTGCGCGTTCTGCTGCGCATCGCCCAGCGCGGATTGCAACGTCTCCACATGCGTGCCCAGCCTGTCGCGCAGCGCGCCCACGCCCTCGCCAGGGACGTTCGCGGCGAGCCGCAACATTTCCTCCGAGTCCTTCAGCAGCACCCGCAGATCCTCGACAATCTTCTGGCCACCGAGTGCAAGTTGTTGCGTGGTGTCAGTCATCATTCACTCCTCGTCTAGATTCGGCGTTCACGTGAGCTTCCGGGGGCATCGAGGGGCGTCGCAGCCTCAGTCGAGCTTCGTCGCGGAAAAGCACACGCGTGTCGGGCGAACGACGCAAATGGTGTGCCCGGTAAATCCGGCTTTCCATGGCGCCCTGCTAGTCGCATCACGCACATTCGACCGATCGCGCGCGAATGTCCATCACACAGCGTCAGTTAGATTGCCGGAAACCGCGTCGAAGTGGTTAAATCGACTTCTGCGAGCTATCGGCTGGACCGGTCTGTCTCGCGTCCAAGGCCTGCGCGCCGTAACAACACACTCATTTGCACAGGACCGTCTATGGCGTCAATCGATCTGGACTCGCCCACCGTCTCCGCCGGCGGCAATGCTTCGGCACAGGCGAAGCAGCGCGTCGCGGACGGCGTCGCGGGACTGAAATCGTACGGGCTGCTGTACGGCTCGTCACCGATCATGCTGGATCTGTACGAGCAGATCGAGCGCGTCGCCAGCACCGACGCGACCGCGCTGATCATCGGTGAATCCGGTACCGGCAAGGAACTGATCGCCCGCACGATTCACGATCAAAGCAGCCGCAAGGACGCCGCGTTCGTCGCCGTGAACTGCGGCGCAATTCCCGACGAACTCATCGAAGCCGAGCTGTTCGGCCACGAAAAAGGCAGCTTCACCGGCGCGGTCCAGGGCCGCGTCGGCTACTTCGAACACGCGAACGGCGGCACGCTGTTCCTCGACGAAATTACCGAAATGGCGCCGGTGCGCCAGGTCAAACTGCTGCGCGCGCTCGAAACGGGCACCTTCTACCGGGTCGGCGGCACCGACCTGATCAGCGGCAACGTACGCGTGATCGCCGCCACCAATCGCGACCCCGCGGTGGCTGTGAAGGAAAACGGCTTGCGCGAAGACCTCATGTACCGGCTCGCGGTGTTCCCTTTGCGCGCGCCCCCACTGCGCGAGCGCGACGGCGACCGCGAACTGCTCGCGCAACACTTTCTCGTGCAATTGAATCAGCAGGAAGGTACGAGCAAGAGCTTCAGCAAACGGTCGATCGAAACGCTGCGTACCTGGTCGTGGCCGGGCAACGTGCGCGAATTGAAGAACGCGGTGTACCGCGCGTTCATTCTGGCAGAGAAGACGGTCGAGTTGCCGCATCCGCATCTCGCGTCACGGGTTAAAAAAGCCGTCACGCAGGGCGACGCGATGAACGTGTGGATCGGCACGCCGCTCGCCGATGCGCAAAAGCAGATCATCCTCGGTACGCTCAAGTATTGCGGCGGCGACAAGCGGCGCGCGGCCAAAGCGCTCGGCGTGAGTCTGAAAACGCTGTACAACCGCCTGAGCGCATACGGCGACGAAGGCGCGGAAGAAGAAGCCGAACAGTAAGCGTTTTGCAAGACGAGCCCCCGCGCAAAACTGAACCAACTGCCTTGCCCTGGTGTTCACGCGACCCCTCGCGTGAGCATCTCTCCGCTATCCCGATGAGGTGGATTCACCTGGCGAAACCGCCGCTTCGCATTGCTTCTTGCATTGCTTCGCATTACCAGGCAAATGTTGGTTTCCTTCACCAGAAACCGGTTTGGTCTGCACCATGTTTTGCAATTTCTTGCACTTTGCCACTGCCAATTACAAAACGCATCCTGCAAAATGCGGCAGCGTATTGGAACGACGTGCCTTTCATTCGCGCGCTCGCTTCTTGCGCGAATGAAAGGCACTTGCACGAGCAGGGACAGGGAAATGCAAAAAAACAGGGTGTGGGCCGGCAGGGCAAAAACGACGGCCAGATGCGCACGTCAGCGTGCAACGGCGCTCGTCGCATTCGCGCTCGTTGCGTCGTCGGCATTGAGCGGCTGTAGCTCGCTTTACTCCGAAGGTGCGGTGGCAGGCGCCGGTATCGCGGGCGCGGCGGTCGCGACCAAAGTCACCAGCAACGCGGCGGTCGCCACCGGCATCGGCCTCGGCGCAGTCGCCGCGGCCCGCGCCGGCGTGCAGTACTCGGAGCGCGTGGTCCATCGGAATACGCAGGACAGCATCGCCAGAGTGGCCGGCCCGCTCGAGGTCGGCGCCGTCGCGCCATGGAGCGTGACCCACTCGTTCCCGATCGAAGACGATCAGCACGGGCGCGTCACCGTCAGCCGCGCGATCAGCACGGGCGCGCTCGATTGCAAGGAAATCGTCTTCTCCGTCGACGAGACCGCCACCAAAAACGTCCCCGCGAGCAGCGCGTTTTTTGTCGCGTCGGTCTGCCGTGACGGCGAGAACTGGAAGTGGGCGTCGGCCGAACCCGCCACCGAACGCTGGGGCGCGCTGCAATGAAGACGCTCTCGCTTCGCGTCTCGCGCGCGGCGGCTCGCGCACGTGTCGCGCGATTGTCCGGCAACCGTCTGCGGCTGATCGCGGCCGGCGCGCTCTGCGTCGGCGCAAGCCTGCTGACGAGCGGCTGTTCGTCCGTCGGCGCCGCGAGCGGTGCGGCGGCCGGCGTCGCGTCGGGTCTCGTGACCTCGAACCCGGCCGTCGCGATCGGCGTCGGTATCGCCGTGCAGGCCGCGACGGACGAAGTCGTCGGCCGCTACATGCGCAGCATGCACAAGGACCAGCAGGACCTGATCGCCGCGTTGGCGGGCGCGATGCCGGTCGGCGAGACGCGGCCCTGGTCGGTCAAGCACATGCTGCCCATCGAGAACGGGCACGGCGAGGTGCGCGTGACGCGTGCGTTCGGTTCGGCGCTCGCGCTGTGCAAGGAGTTCGTGTTCTCGGTGAAGGACGGCGACGCGCCGAACGCGCCGGAAGCCTGGTTCACGGCGAGCGCTTGCCAGCAGGACAAAGGCTGGAAGTGGGCTTCGGCGGAGCCGGCGGTCGAACGCTGGGGCAATCTGCAATAAAAAAGCGGCGGGGTCTCCCCTGCCGCTTTCGCATGAACCGCCTTCCCTGTCTGTCTGAATCAGCCAGACCTGCTACGCCTCAAGACTCCACATCTTCCAGACTGAAGATTTCGGTCTGGTCGTTGTACGAGAAGATCTCGCCATAACGGCCCCAGTTGATCACCGCGTCGAGCGTCTCTTCCGCCGCGCTGTCCGACAGAAAATCTTCCAGCTCCTGCTCGAAGCGCACGCGCGGCGCGCGATGCCCCGGGCGCTCGTTCAACACCTTCTTGATCCGGGCGGCAAGCGGCACGTGCCGCAGCAAATGCTCGGCGAACATCATCTTGCGTTCCTGGGTGCCGAATTCGGAGAATACGCGCGCGGGCGGCGTCAGGAAAATATCGCCCTCGCGCACGTCGGCAAAACCGAGGTGCTGCAGCACTTCGGCCACCGGGAACAGATCGTCCACCTCCAGATGCAGCGAGCGCGCGATTTCCGGCATGTCCGCGCGGCCGTGATAGGGAGCTGCGGCCAGCGTCTCGATCAGACCGGCCATCAGGTTGGTCGACACATGCGGCAACCAGCTGTGCAGCTCCAGCCCCTTCTTGGTCTTTTCGTCGGTCTGACGCGCGGTCATCTTCGCGTAGATCTCGTCGACCAGCCGGCGGAACGCCGGGTCCAGCCGGTTGCGCGGATGCTTGAACGGCACCTTGATCTCGGCGATCACGCGCCCCGGATTCGACGACAGCACCAGAATCCGGTCGCACATGAACACCGCTTCCTCGATGTTGTGCGTGACGATCAGCACCGCCTTGATCGGCATGCGGCCTTGCGTCCACAGATCGAGCAGGTCAGTACGCAACGTTTCGGCGGTCAGCACGTCGAGCGCGGAGAACGGCTCGTCCATCAGCAGCAGCGTGGGGTCGACCACCAGCGCGCGCGCAAAGCCGACGCGCTGCCGCATGCCGCCCGACAACTCGCGCGGATACGCGTTTTCGAAACCGTCCAGACCGATCAGGTCGATCGCGGCCAATGCGCGCGTGCGCCGCTCGGCGGCGCCGACGCCTTGCGCTTCGAGACCCGCTTCCACGTTCTGCAGCACGGTCAGCCACGGGAATAGCGCGAAGGTCTGAAACACCATCGCGACGCCCTTCGCCGGGCCGTCGAGCGGCTTGCCCATATACGTGACTTCGCCGTCGGTCGGTTCGATCAGACCGGCGATGATACGCAGCAGCGTCGACTTGCCCGAGCCCGAACGGCCCAGCAATCCGACGATCTCGCCTTCGCGCAACGACAGGTTCGCGTCGTCGAGCACGAGCAGCTCGCCCTGCGTCTTGTTGAAACCGCGGCACACGTCCTTGACACGCAGGATCTCTTCGCCGAGGCGCGGCGGCTTCGGCGGCGTCTGGATCGGCGCGGCGGTCATAGCAGCTTTGGGATTTTGCATCGCGTTATGCCTTCATATCTCAATCGAGCCGGAGCTTGGCTTCGGCGTAGGCGTACATCGGACGCCACAGCAGGCGGTTGAACAGCGTCACGAACAGGGACATCACGGCGATGCCCACGATGATCTTCGGATAGTCGCCCGCCGCGGTGGTCTGCGCGATGTACGCACCCAGCCCGTGAGCGGCCACCTTCGTATCGCCCCACTGGACGAATTCGGCCACGATGCTCGCGTTCCACGCGCCGCCCGACGCAGTGATCGCACCGGTCACGTAATAAGGGAAGATGCCCGGCAGCATCGCCTGACGCCACCACTGCCAGCCGCGGATGTGGAAATTCTTGGCCGCCTCGCGGTAGTCGTTCGGATAGGAACTCGCGCCAGCGATCACGTTGAAAAGGATATACCACTGCGTGCCGAGCACGATCAACGGCGACAGCCAGATGTCCGGGTTCAGATGGAAGCGCACGATCACGATCACGAACACCGGGAACAGCAGGTTCGCCGGGAACGCCGCGAGGAACTGCGCGAGCGGCTGGATCTTTTCCGCCAGCGCCGGGCGCAGGCCGATCAGCACGCCGACCGGCACCCAGATCACCGAGGCGATCGCGATCAGCACCACCACGCGCAGCAGCGTGATGAGCCCGAGCACGAGCACGTGGCCGACCTCTTCGAGCGTCACGCCGGTGCGCACGTAGAGGAACACACGGTACACCACGTAGACGGTAGCGATCAGCACGAACGCCGCCCACAGCGTGTCGCCGAGCTTCGAACTCTTCTCGCGCTGCGGAATCTGGAAGCGCGGCGCGCTGAACGCCGGCAACTGGAACCGCACCCGCGCGGCCTTTGCGAACATCCAGCCGAGCGGCACCAGCAGGCGGTGAATCAGGCGCGTACGGCGAATCAGGTCGAGCAGCCAGGATTCCGGCGCGTCGCCCGAGCTGGTGGTTTCCATGCGGAACTTGTCGGCCCACGCGACGAGCGGACGGAACAGGAACTGGTCGTACGCGAGGATCACGACCGTCATTGCGAGGATCACCCAGCCGATCGCATGCAGGTTCTTCTCCGAGATCGCCTGCGCCAGAAACGCGCCGATGCCCGGCAGCGTGATCGTGTTGTTGCCGACCGTGATCGCTTCGGAGGCGACCACGAAAAACCAGCCGCCCGACATCGACATCATCATGTTCCAGATGAGGCCCGGCATCGAGAACGGCACTTCGAGCTTCCAGAAGCGCTGCCACGAAGTCAGATGAAAACCGCGCGACACTTCGTCCAGATCGCGCGGCACCGTGCGCAGCGACTGATAGAAGCTGAATGTCATGTTCCACGCCTGGCTCGTGAAGATCGCGAAGATCGCCGCGAGTTCGGCGCCGAGCACGCGGCCCGGAAACAGCGCGAGGAAGAACGTGACCGTAAACGAAATGTAGCCGAGCACCGGCACGGACTGCAGGATGTCCAGAATCGGCACCAGCACGAGGCCGGCGCGGCGGCTCTTGGCCGCGAGCGTGCCGTAGACCAGCGTGAAGATCAGCGAGGCGACCATCGCCGCGAGCATGCGCAGCGTGGTGCGCATCGCGTACTCGGGCAGGTTCGCCGGATCGAGCGTGATCGCCTGGGTCTTGAGCGTCGACATCGGCGCAAGGGTTTCGTGAAAGCCGATCGCCGCCATCGCGATCATGCAGATGATCAGCGGGAAGGCGACGAAGTCCCAGCGATTGGGCAGCACCCGCCATGCCGACGCATTGGCGGTGCGCTTCAGGTTAAAACTGAAATCCATCAGATGCCCTCCCCTTCGATGCAGGCACTGGTTCGCTCGAAGGAGGCCGCGGCTTCGGCGCGGTGGTCTGAAGATCGGTCCGGAAAGCGGAAATCATGCATGGCAAAACGCGTGTGCGCGGTAAATCGTTAGCGTTGGAGACACGTGGGCCGGTAACGGACGTGTCATGGACAAGCCGTCCAGGACCACCCCATCACGCCGGACTCCTGTCGCCGCAGGCGCCGCCCGAAGGCTGGCGAGCTTTCCTTGTTTTGGACGGCACGACACTACACCATCCTTTGTTTCAGGCACAACCTTTCACGGCAAATCGCGATGAATCGCCACCGGACCCCGCCACGCCGGCCTTCGCCGGCGCCGCGGCACGTTGGCGCGAACCGTCGATCGTGGTGCGTGAGCCACATCGCCGCTCATCGCGGCAACGCCGGCTACGCGGCGAATCGCCCAGAAGATCCACGCAGCCATCAAGAATCCGGCTCGCGTGCCGTTAAGAGCCGGACGGCCTTCGCTCATGCACTTCGCATTCCCGCAATAACGGTGGCGTCTGGCCCCATGCCGGTTAAAATCAGGAAACGACGCGCATGTTTGTCTGCGCGCGGTTTATCCCGGGCCGCAGCGGCGGCGCGGCAGCCGCTTCCTAAGGGTCGACACAGCGCCTGCGCGCTGCCACGAATGAGCTAGTTGCATGTCACAGCCAGACGGATCAGAGGGTCGATGAACAGGACAACCTTGCGCCAGGTAACCGGGCCGGTCAGCTTCGTGCTGATCGTACTGGTTTGCTGGTTTGTGGCCGGCATGGTCGCGGACCGGATGGTACAGCAAGAGCTGGACGCGGCGCTGCGCGCGCAGCGGCAAATGTCCGCGTCGATCGTCGACAACATGGCCGAGGTGATTGCCAGCGACCTCGCCATGTCCCGCGCCATCCCCGCAACCATGGCCGAAATGGACGTGGTCCAGCGCGCCCTGGTGCAATCCCAGAATTATGCCGCGAACAGCGAGGCGGCGGAACCCGCCCTGCGCGCCGCGCTGCTAAAAGATGCGCAAATGACCACGGTCAGCCGCTTCCTGCACGACGCACAAGGTTTCTCCGGGCTCGACCAGATCTGGCTCGTGAACGCCAACGGCATCTGCGTGGCGTCGAGCAACTCGATTGACAACCCGCTCGCGGCGGAGCACTCGTTCGTCGGCGTCGACATGCGCATGCGCGGCTATCTGACGAGCGCGCTGCTCGGCGCGTTCTCGGAAGCCTATGGCGTCGGCCGCACGAGCGGCGAGCCGGGCATCTTCATCGCCGCGCCGGTTTATGCGGAGGGGTTGCTGGTCGGGGTGGTCGTCGCCAAAGTGGGGATCGCGCGGCTGCGCCACTGGGTTGCGCACGCGGGCACCTTCGTCGCCGACGACAACGGCGTCATCATCATGGCGCACAACAGCGAACTCGAAGGCCATACGCTGCCGAACTCGCGCGTCACGCAAATGAGCCCTGCCGAGCGCAGGCTCGTCTACCACCGTGAAACTTTCCCCGGCATGCAGATTCGCGTCGACACCCAGGTGCGCGAACAGGCGCCGTGGGTGCCCGCGGCGGTCGCCGGTCAGTTGTTCGGCATGAGCGAACAGCGGATCCCGGCGCTGTATCAGGATCGTGTCGGTCTGAATTCGGGGCTCTCCGCGCATCTGGTCGACCCGCTCGCAGCGTGGCCGGAACTGCTGCGCAATCACAAGCGCGACCATCTGCTGGTGTTTCTGACGCTGGCCGGCACGGTCGCGCTGGCGTGGGTAATCACCGTGTCGTATGTGCGCGAGCGGCGTCACCATCGCGCCACGCGCGACCTCGCCGAGCAGTTGCAGGCGGCCAATACGCTGCTGTCGGCCGAAGCGCGCCACGACGTGTTGACCGGCGCGCTGTCGCGGCGCTACTTCCTCGACCTGCTGCGCCACGAGATCGAACGCGCGCATGCGAACAACGAGCCGCTGTGCATGGCGATCGCCGACCTCGATCACTTCAAGCAGATCAACGACCGCTTCGGCCATGCCGCCGGCGACCGCGCGCTCGAACATTTCGTTGACACCTGCCGTGCCGAACTGCGCGGCGCCGACGCGGTCGGCCGGCTCGGCGGCGAAGAGTTCGGCTTGCTGCTACCGGCCACCGGCCTCGCCAGCGGCCGCGACGTCGTGGAACGCTTGCGCCTGCGTCTGAAAGCGGCGCCCTCGCCGAAGCTGCCGCCCTCGGTGGGGTTGAGCGTGAGCATCGGCATCACCGAACTCTCGCCGGACGATCTGCCCGAGCGCCTCATGAGCCGTGCCGACACCGCGCTCTATGCCGCGAAAACCGGCGGCCGCGACCGCACCGAAGCGCTGCCGCCCGACGACACCGCACCACCCGCACGCACGGTAGCGAACGTCTGGTAAGGCGCCCGCTGGCGCCGTTCTCGTGCCCTCCCCGCGCCCTTCTCGCCTGCCGCTCCCGCGCGCCGATAGATGCTTCAGGTGACATAGCGCACGCGCACAGCGCGAGGCTTTCCGCAACGAAGCAGGTATGATCGACCCTGACATCGAGGTTGACGCTACCGCTTTAACGGGAGATTCGCATGAAGGGAAATTTGATCATCGTCTGTCGCGATCAGGATGCTGACGCGTTCGATCATCTGCTGGCTGAATACGGTGCGTTCCAGACGCGTCTGTCGTCTACCGCGTGGTACCTGAAGCTGGCCGTCGCGCCGGAGCTCATTCAGGAAGAGATCCTCGCGCGTCTTGGCAAATACACGACGCACTACATTTTCGAAGCCGAAACGGTGACATGGAACACGGTGGACAGCGACGCGGCGAATGCATTGAACACGCTGTTCTCGGACTAGTACCCGCTTACCCGCCCCGCCTGCGAACGTTGCGTCCGGAGTTCATCAATCCGACTATCAATACGGTGCAGACGCATCGCGTCCGCACCGCCTGGCATTGACCAGACAACTACCACGCGCTTTCCGAAGCCGCGGCCACACGCGGCAACACCTCGAACGGAAAGCTCATTAAAACCCGCAAGCCACGGCCACCGTGGTTGCCGATCTCCCACTCCCCGCCCGCACGCCGCACCAGCCGCTCGACGATCGCGAGCCCGAGTCCGCTATGGCCGTTGCCGCCGCGCGCCGGGTCGAGCCGCACGAACGGCCGGCTCGCGTTGATCAGATCCTGAGCGGCGATGCCGCTGCCGTTGTCGCTCACCGACAGCGTGAAGCCTTGCGCCGTGCGCGCGGTGGCGACGGTGACTGGCGGCGCGCCATACGCGTGCGCGTTGTCGAGCAGGTTCGACAGAATCCGATCGAGTGTGGCGGCGGGCAGCAGGAACGCCGGCCCCGCGTTCAGTTCGGTCAGCACGCTGGGCGCACCGGCGGCCACCGCGCGATAGCTGCGCACGACCCGCTCGCACTGCGCGTCCACTTCGACGGCTTCGCTGCGATCGGCGCCGTCATGCGCGAACACCAGAAACTGTTCCACGATATGCGTCATCGAATCGACGTCGCGCACCACGCCGTCGCGCATCTTCACCTCGTCCATCATTTCGGCGCGCAACCGCAAACGCGCCAGCGGCGTTTTCAGATCGTGCGCGACCCCCGCCAGCATCACCGCGCGGTCGTTCTCTGTGCGCGCCACTTCCTGAACCATCTGATTGAAGCCGTGCGTGAGCTGCCGCAATTCGCGCGGACCGCGCTCCGGCACCGGCGGCACCGGCAGGCCGCGGCCGAAGCGCGCCACCGCCTGGGCCAGCGAGCGCAGCGGCTGCTGCAACGCCCAGGCGGCGAACAGCGCCGCCATCACTGCGAACGAGAAGATGATGACGAGCCACAGGACCGTACGGTCGAGCGAGCGCGGCATGCGCAACGGCTGCATGGGCACGACGATCCAGCTGTGATCGTTGGCCGCGCGCACCCATAGCGTGGGCGGACGGCCCGGCATGCCGACCCGCACCTGGGTATCGGAAGGCATGCGCTCACGCACGTCCTCGACGAAACGTTCGAGCGGCGGCGGCATCTCCGTACTCTCGGGCGGCACGTCCGGGCTCGCCGGGTCAACGAGTTTAACGCGCGACGGCAACGGCTGATCCGGCGTACGGGCGACGTGCTGGCGCACCGCGTCGACGAGGAAGGTCGCTTCCTCGACCGCGTAACGCGTTTGCAGTTGCGAGCGTTCGAGCCGCATCAGCGCGTACCACGCGAAGTGCGACAGCAACAGCACCGCGACGACTAGCAGCGCGAGTCGTCCGAACAGCGAATCAATGGGCCGGCGCATGTTGCTCGCCGTCGGGCACGAACACGTAACCACGCCCGCGCACAGTCTGAATGAAGCGCGGCGTGGACGGATCAGTTTCGAGGATACGGCGCAGGCGCCACACCTGCACGTCGATGCCGCGGTCGGTGCCGTCGTATTCGGGACCATGCAGCAGCTCGAGCAGGCGCTCACGCGTGAGCGTGCGCATTGGGTGATTGACGAAGATCTTGAGCAACGCAAACTCGCTGCCGGACAGCGTGAGCGGCTTGTCTTCCAGATGCAGCGTGCGCGACTGGAAATCGAGCGTGAAACGCCCGAAGTTGAACGGCTCGCGCTGTTCCGGCGCCGCCGCCGACGGCAACGTACGGCGCCGCCGCAGCACCGCCTGCACGCGCGCGAGCAACTCGCGCGGATTGAACGGCTTGCCGAGGTAGTCGTCCGCGCCGAGTTCGAGGCCGACGATCCGGTCCACGTCGTCCGCGCGCGCCGTGAGCATGATCACGGGAATGTCGTCGCCCGACGCGCGCAGCTTGCGCAGCGCCGTGAGCCCGTCGACACCGGGCATCATCAGGTCCAGCACGATGAGATCGGGACGTTCGCGTTCGAGCCTGCGCTCGAGGGAGCCCGCGTCGTGCAGCACCGACACTTCAATGCCCTGGCGGGCCAGATAGTCGCGCAGCAGGTCGCGCAATTCGACGTCGTCGTCGACAACAAGTATTTGAGTAGCCATGGAATGAAGTTTAACGCGCAGCAGGAAGGGTTTTCGTTAACCGATGACCCTCAAGGGTTACCGGGTGTTACCGTGAAAGGCGCACGTAATGGTCGGTAATAGGCGCATCAAGCCACGTAACACAGCGATCGGCGAGCTTCTCTACGCTGTGCCTTACCGAATGCAGGCAGTCCCCATGACCGGTTGCATCGTCGGCTATTCCATTACAAGGAGCCTTATATGTCCATCAAAAAGATGTCGCGCGTTCTCGCCGTTGCCGCCACCGCCCTCGCTATCGGCACGGGTGCCGCCTTTGCCGCGCAACCCGCCACGCCGGACGGCCGCGGTGGTCCCGGCGGCTGGCATGGCCACTTCATGAAGCAGCTGACGCAACTGCACGACCAGTTGAAACTGAACGCGGATCAGGAAAAACAATGGCAAACCGCGCTCGACACGATGAAGCAGGGCCACGAAGCGATGCGCGCCAATCACGAGCAGATCAAGAGCCAGTTCAAGGCTGCGCAGCAACAGCCGATCCTGGATCTGAACGCGATGGCCGCCGCGCATCAGCACGTCGAGCAGAAGGACGCGCAACTGCGTCAGCAAACCACCGACGCATGGCTCAAGTTCTATAACGGCTTGAACGATCAGCAGAAGACCACCGTCAGCACGGCGCTGAAGCAGCGCTTCGCGAAGATGGAATCGCGTCACGAGAAGATGCGCGATCGCTGGGAACATCACAAGGGCGCGGCGTCTGCGCCGGCCGCGAATCAGTAAGCGGCGCGACGGAGCAGCAAGGCGGGCTTGTGCGCCCGTCTTGCTCCGGTCGATGCAAATAGAGACGCCACGAAAATATCCGTGGCGTTTTTGCGTGGTGCTGCTGACTCCTGTTTTGCGAAGGCAAGCTCGTTGCACTTTCATTCACTAGCGCCACGAAGACCCGCCGAACGATCCGTTGATCAGCCGCTCAACTCAGTTAAGTTGACCGAGATCAAACAGCAGCACTTCGGCGTTCTCGCCGTTGTCGAGCGTCACCGTAGCGGTTTCGCTGAGCTTTGCGGCATCGCCTGCCTTAAGCGCCTGGCCGTTCACCGTCAGCGCACCGCGCGCCACGTGCACGTACGCAAGACGTCCCTCCGGCAACGCGAACGTGGCCGCTTCCGCACCGTCGATCAAACCCGCATAGATCGATGCATCCGCGTGAATCGTCACCGAGCCGTCACGGCCATCGGGCGACGCGACCACACGCAGACGGCCGCGCTTGTCGGCGGCGTCGAAATGCTTTTCCTCATAGCCCGGCTGGTCGCCCGCGCGCTTCGGAATCACCCATATCTGCAACAGATGCGCGGGCTCGTCCTGCGATGCGTTGAACTCGCTGTGCTGCACGCCGGTGCCCGCGCTCATGCGCTGCACGTCGCCGGGACGAATGGTCGAGCCATTGCCCATGCTGTCGCGATGGGCGAGCGCGCCTTCGAGCACATACGTGACGATCTCCATGTCGCGATGGCCGTGCGTGCCGAAACCCTCGCCGCCAGCGATGCGGTCTTCGTTGATCACGCGCAGCGGGCCGAAATGCACGTGCTGCGGGTCGCGATAGTCGGCAAACGAGAAGCTGTGATACGAGTCGAGCCAGCCGTGGTTGGCGTGGCCGCGCTCTTCAGAACGGCGAATCTCGATCATGGAAATACTCCCGGTTAGTCAATAGCGATGACGAGAATGTAGGGGCAGCGCGGCCGCCGGACAATCCGGCGCGAGTGCACCGGATCGTTCCATAAATTCGTGCAATCGGGCGCAGGCTTGGTGGGTGGACGTTCCGGCCACGACTGCGATGCTGGCGAACCGCCCTCGCCGCGAAACCACGAAGCCGCGAAGCCACGCCAGACCGGCAAACCTCGCGCAAATCCCATACGCGAGCCGACACCCGACCGGCGCAAACGCCATCCGCACAGGAACTCCATCCACGCGGGGCCAAACCTGCACAAAACCTGCCTGCGCGAAAAGGACCGCGCCACCACCACGCTCGCTCCGACTGGACGAACCGCCTCGCCACGTCGCGCGTGCACAACGCAACAAAGGCCAGTTAGCCGTCATCGGCGTCCCGGCCTGACGCCTCGCCTCGGTTCGGGTAAAATACCGCGCTTTTCAAGATGCGTGGGCGCCCCAGTGCGCCAGCGGACCCGGCACGGTTGGCCATGAGGCGCTCGCGGCAGGCTTCAGGTTCGCGCCGGGTTTCCTCGACGCATCGAAAATGCCGCCCGCCAGAGCGCAGCAGCATCCCGCGCGGCGCAACAATTTTGACCGCCTAGAATAGCGACGGCCGGCCCAGCGCCGGCGGTCGCCGGGTCACCCCACGACGATCAGTTTGATCCAGGAGAAACATGAAGAAGTTCGCACTGTGCGTGGCGCTTGCGCTCATGGCCACCGGCGCAATGGCGAAAGAGTGGAAGACCGTGCGCATCGGCGCGGACGCCAGCTACCCGCCGTTCGAATCGAAGGCGCCGAGCGGTGAGGTGGTCGGCTTCGACGTCGATCTGACCCGCGCGCTGTGCGCGAAGATGAACGTGAAGTGCGTTTGGGTCGAACAGGATCTCGACGGCATCATTCCCGCACTGAAGGCCCGCAAGTTCGACGCGATCGTGTCGTCGTTGACCGTCACGGACAAGCGCCGCGAACAGATCGACTTCTCCGACAAGCTGTTCGACGCCCCGGCCCGCATGATCGCCAAGGCTGGCTCGCCGCTCCTGCCCACGGTCGAGTCGCTGAAGGGCAAACGCGTCGGCGTCGAGCAGGGTTCGACCCAGGAAGCCTATGCCAAGGTCTGGTGGGAGCCCAAGGGCGTGATCGTGGTGCCTTACCAGAATCAGGATCAGGTGTACGCCGATCTCGGCTCGGGCCGTCTCGACGCCGCGCTGCAGGACGAAATCCAGGCCGACGCCGGCTTCCTGAAGACGCCGCGCGGCAAAGGCTTCGGCTGGGCCGGTCCGGCGGTGCAGGATCCGAAGACGATCGGCGACGGCACGGCCATCGGGCTGCGCAAGACCGACGCCGATCTGAAGGCGATGTTCAACAAAGCGCTGGCGCAGATCCACCAGGACGGCACCTTCAAGAAGCTCGAAAAGCAGTACTTCGAATTCGACATCTACCCGGGGCATTAAGCCGGGTCGCCGGGCCGGTTGCCGCGCAAGCGGCCCGCCGCGGGTAGCAGGCAGCACAATAGAAGCAGCAGGCGGCATCCGCGAGACTCGGGGCGCGCCCGCATGGGCTTTCCTGGGGCTTCGTACTAGAGTCGGAAAGTCAGTCGGTCCGCAGTAGATTCAAACAGTTTCGAGACAAGTTTCCCAAAAAGCGCGCTGCAAGGCCGGCAACGTCCATGCAGTCATGATTTGCACAGCGGTGCGCTGTGCGCCGCAGGTCACAGCGAGCATCCGGCTCGCGGCAAACGCGGCGCAGAGTTGGCCGCGTCTTTCGCGGTGCGTCGCAAACGCATTGTCAAGGACCCCATATGTTCCTTCAAGGCTACGGCCCGCTGCTTCTCAACGGCACATGGCAAACCGTCAAACTGGCGGTGTTGTCGCTCGTGTTCGCCTTCGTGCTGGGCCTGCTCGGCGCGGCGGCGAAACTGTCGAAGAACCGCCTCTCGTACGGCGTCGGCACGGTGTACACGACGCTCGTGCGCGGCGTGCCCGACCTCGTGCTGATGCTGCTGCTGTTCTATAGCATCCAGATCTGGCTGAACGACCTGACCGACGTGCTCGGCTGGGACCAGATCGACATCGATCCGTTCGTGGCGGGCGTCGCGGTGCTCGGCTTCATCTACGGCGCGTACTTCACGGAGACCTTCCGCGGCGCGTTTCTGGCGGTGCCGCGCGGCCAGCTGGAAGCGGGCTCGGCCTACGGCATGACGAGCTGGCAGGTCTTCCGGCGCGTGATGTTCCCGCAGATGATGCGCTTCGCGCTGCCCGGCATCGGCAATAACTGGCAGGTAATGGTCAAGGCCACCGCGCTCGTGTCGATCATCGGTCTCGCGGACGTCGTCAAAGCTTCGCAGGATGCCGGCAAGGGCACGCTGCGGTTCTTCTTCTTCACTTTGCTCGCAGGGGCGATCTACCTCGCCATCACCACCGTGTCCAACTTCGTGCTGATGTACCTCGAAAAGCGTTACTCGACCGGCGTGCGAAAGGCGGATCTATGATCGCGATCATTCAGGAATACTGGCGCAACTATCTCTTCACCGACGGCTACCGCTTCACCGGCCTCGCGATCACGTTGTGGCTGCTGGTAGTGTCGATTGGTTTGGGCTTCTGTCTGTCCATTCCGCTCGCGGTCGCGCGGGTGTCGAAGAAGAAGTGGCTCGCCGGCCTCGTGTGGCTGTACACGTATATCTTTCGCGGCACGCCGCTCTACGTGCAGCTGCTGCTCTGCTACACCGGCCTGTACAGCCTCGAAATCATCCGCAATAACGAGCTGACCAACGCGTTCTTCCGCGATGGCATGCATTGCACGCTGCTCGCCTTCACGCTGAATACCTGCGCGTACACCACCGAGATTTTCGCCGGCGCGATCAAGGCGACGCCGTATGGCGAGATCGAAGCGGCGCGCGCGTACGGGATGTCGTCGTTCACGCTGTACCGGCGCGTGATTCTGCCGTCGGCGCTGCGCCGCGCGCTGCCCTACTACAGCAACGAAGTGATTCTGATGCTGCACGCCACCACGGTCGCCTTCACCGCGACGGTGCCGGACATCCTCAAGATCGCCCGCGACGTGAACTCCGCGACTTATCAGTCGTTCAACGCGTTCGGCATCGCCGCACTGCTCTATCTGTGTATTTCTTTCGCGCTCGTGTGGCTGTTCCGCCGCGCCGAGCGCCGCTGGCTCGCTTACCTGCGGCCGCAAGGCAAGTAAAACCGGGCACCACCGTGCCCCTGGCAAGTAAGCTCGTCAAGGATCCTGATGAACACCAAGAAGCAAAAGCTCTTCGTCGACGAGCTTCACAAGCAGTACGGCGATAACGAAGTTCTCAAAGGCGTGTCGCTCAAGGCCAACGCCGGCGACGTGATCAGCGTCATCGGCTCGTCCGGCTCGGGCAAGAGCACGATGCTCCGCTGCATCAACTTTCTCGAACAGCCGAACTCGGGGCGCATCTTCGTCGACGGCGAGGAAGTGCGCACGCAGATCGGCAAGGCCGGCGCACTGCGCGTGTCGGACCCGAAGCAGCTGCAGCGCGTGCGCACCAAGCTGTCTATGGTGTTCCAGCACTTCAACCTGTGGTCGCACATGAACGTGCTCGAGAACATCATCGAGGCGCCGGTCAATGTGCTCGGGTTAAAGCGCAAGGACGCCGAAGAGCGCGCCCGCGAGTATCTGGAGAAGGTCGGCCTCGCACCGCGTCTGGAAAAACAGTATCCGTCGCATCTGTCGGGCGGCCAGCAGCAGCGTGTCGCGATCGCGCGCGCACTGGCGATGCATCCCGACGTGATGCTGTTCGACGAACCGACCTCGGCGCTCGACCCGGAACTGGTCGGCGAAGTACTGAAGGTCATGCAGACGCTCGCCGAGGAAGGCCGTACGATGATCGTCGTGACCCATGAAATGGCATTCGCGCGCAACGTGTCGAATCACGTGGTGTTTCTGCATCAGGGCCGCGTCGAAGAAGAAGGCCATCCGGACGAGGTATTCAAAAACACGAAAAGCGAACGCCTCAAACAGTTCCTCTCGGGAAGTCTCAAATAGTGACCGCTCAAAGCCCGATAGTTGGGCTTTAACCGCATCAGTATTACAAGGCGCTTACGAGCGCCTTTTTTACTTTTCTTCGCGCATTCTTGCTGCAATGGCCGCGAAACACCCTTCGCAGCGGGCTCGCCCCTTGCCAGACCGCCCTACTCTGCCACTTTAAAAGCGTCAATAGTGGCAATCCTTAATCTTGTCCGCGCCGAACCGTGATTCCCTTATCGGATAAGGGTTTGCACGCTTTTCCCGGCCCGCGCAACGAGTCATTGCACACATTCTTATTGCAATTTGGAGACACCACCAAATGCCGGTACTAATTTCTTCTCCCAGTCCAGGGTATTTTTGATAAATTAGTAACCAAAGTAGCAAAACAAAGTTGATTAAAAGTAGTTTCACTTCAAAGCACAGAGGAGAACCGGTCGGCGAGGGATCGGCATGACGAGCAGATAGCCCGAAGGCTACACGTCACGGCAGGAGACCCAATCCACCCGCTAATCTCCCTGGTACCACCGATTTCTGTTCGGCACGGCTCGTGTCCGAACACCATTCGCAGTACTGGGTTTCATTTTTTGACAGGGTATGGAGGAGAAGATGAAGAAAGCTTTGCTCGCCGCTGCGCTGATGTCGGCCGGGGTTGTCGCACACGCTCAAAGCAGCGTCACGCTGTATGGCCGCCTTGATGCGGGCATCGAATACATGTCGGGTGTTCCGTCCGGTGCCAATGTCAACGGCGCGGCAACCCAGAGCAACAGCCGCTGGAAAGCAGAAAGCGGCGACTGGGGTACCAGCCTGTGGGGTTTGAAGGGTGTTGAGGACATCGGTGGCGGCAACAAGGTCCTCTTCCAGTTGGAAGGCTCGTTCAACACGATGACGGGCGCAGGCCCTGGCGGCGGCGGTCTCTTCAATCGTTGGGCAACCGTCGGTCTGGCAAACGATCAATACGGTACGTTCACGATGGGCCGCATGCTCTTCATCTCGAACGGCGTGTGGGACTTCGACCCGTTCGGTCAGTCGAACTGGTCGTCGGCATCGCTGGTGCGTGGCCGCAACTGGCCGCAATCGAGCAACAACTTCGCGTACCAGTCGCCGAAAATCGCAGGCTTTGACTTCTACGGTCAATACGCACTGTCGAACGCAACGAACTGGAACGGCAACGGTACGACCGCACAAGGTCGCGAAGCCGGCGCACAGATCACGTACACGAACTCGCTGTTCCAGATCCGCGGCATGTACGACGAAATCCGCAACCCGGCTAACGGTAACCTGTACGGCCCGCAAGTCGGCACGATCAACACGGGCAACGCGGGCGGTGGCGTGTTCTCGGCATCGCGCGAATACTCGGCGATGTTCAACATCTTCCTCGGCCAGTTCAAGATTCAGGGCGCTTACCAGGCAGTCCGTTCGGCAGGTGCAACTGGCGTTCTGCCGGGCCAGCCGACCACCCTCGATCACGAATGGGGCGGTGTGACGTGGCAAGCAACGCCGGCTGCAGCGCTGATTGCTGCGGTCTACCACGTGAACGGCAACAATGGCGCAGGCAATGCGACGATCTACACGGTCGGCGGTTCGTATAACCTGTCCAAGCGCACGTTGCTCGACCTCCAGGTTGCATCGGTGCGTAACAGCAGCAACGCGAACTTCGGTTTGAATGCGAACAACCCGGGTCTCTCGGCCGCAACGGATAACCCGCTGCCGGGTCGCGCACAAACCGGCGTGTACGCAGGTATTCAACACTCGTTCTAAACGAACGAAGCGCCCCGAAAGAAATTCCTTCGGGGCGCATTCAAGAGTTCTTCAAGAGAATCTTTTTCACGCTGCTGCGAGAGGCGCGTATCGGTGCAATATCCGCAAGGGTATTGCACCGTTTTTTATTTGCGCGCGCGGTTTTGCCGTGGTCCCGACGCACCGGCTCGGTGCGTGCGTGGATCAGAGAGGGGCAAGACCGGCGTTTGCTACCTTGCTCTTCGATACGCGATTTTGCGAAGCCGGACGCCTGCGTCAGACCGCCGCTTCGTTTTCTTCGCCCGTACGGATACGGATCACGCGCTCTACATCCGCGACGAAAATCTTGCCGTCGCCGATCTTGCCGGTGCGCGCCGCACCGATGATCGCGTCGATGACCTGGTCGCACTGATTGTCTGCGACCACCACTTCGATCTTCACCTTCGGCAGAAAATCGACCACGTACTCTGCACCACGATAGAGCTCGGTGTGGCCTTTCTGCCGGCCGAAGCCCTTGACCTCGGTCACGGTCAGCCCCGTGAGGCCGACTTCAGCAAGCGCCTCGCGCACTTCGTCGAGTTTGAACGGTTTGATGATTGCAGTGATGCGCTTCATGGCGGACCTCGTCTCGTGATTGGAAGAGTGAAAAGGAAATGGATGATTTTTATTCTACGCCGCGCCGGATGCATTGCGGCATTCCGGCGCGTGCTTCGGCGTTGCTTCGAGTGGCGGCAGCAGTGCTGCGCCGCGTCTTACTCCACCGGCTCGGTATAGCGTGAGGTGATCGGATAGCGCCAGTCGCGGCCAAACGCGCGATGCGTGACGCGAATGCCGATCGGCGCCTGACGGCGCTTGTACTCGTTGATCTTGATCAGGCGCGTGACGCGTTTCACGTCGTCGGCGGCATAGCCCGCGGCGATGATTTCAGCGAGCGAGCGGTCCTCCTCCATGTACATGCGCATGATCGCGTCGAGCACGTCGTATTCGGGCAGGCTGTCCTGATCGGTCTGGTTTTCGCGCAGTTCCGCCGACGGCGCGCGCGTCAGAATCCGCTCGGGAATCACGTCACGCTTCTCGAACGTCGTCGCTTCGTTGCGATAGCGGCACAAGCGGTACACGAGCGTCTTCGCGATGTCCTTGATGACCGCGAAGCCACCGGCCATGTCGCCGTACAACGTGCAATAGCCGACCGCCATCTCGCTCTTGTTGCCGGTGGTCAGCACGATCGAGCCGAACTTGTTCGACAGCGCCATCAGCAACGTGCCGCGAATGCGCGCCTGGATGTTCTCTTCGGTGGCGTCCTCAGCGCGGCCCGCGAATTCCTCGGCGAGCGCGCCGCGGAACGCTTCGAACATCGGCGCAATCGCGATTTCGTCGTAGCGCACGCCGACACGGCGGGCCATGTCGGCGGCGTCGGTGGTCGAGATGTCGGCTGTATAGCGCGAGGGCATCATCACCGCGCGCACGCGATCCGCGCCGAGCGCGTCGCACGCGACGGCCAGCACCAGCGCCGAATCCACCCCGCCCGACAGGCCGATCAACGCGCCAGGGAAACCGTTCTTGTTGATGTAGTCGCGCACGCCCATTACGAGCGCCGCATATACCTGTGCTTCGAGCGACTGCTCCGCGGCGATCGCGCCAGGCAGCGGTACACCGTTGTCGAATTCGACGATCGCGGTCGCTTCCTCGAACTGCGCCATCTTCGCGATCAACGCGCCTTGCGCATCCAGCACGAACGAACCACCGTCGAACACCAGCTCGTCCTGCGCGCCGACCATGTTCACGTAGACCATCGGCAGGCCGGTTTCGCGAATCCGCGCGCGCAGGATGTCGAAGCGCACCGCTTCCTTGTTCAGGTGGTACGGCGAGCCGTTCGGAATCAGCAGCACTTGCGCGCCCGCCGCCTTCGCCATCTGCGCGGCCGACGCATGCCATGCGTCTTCGCAGATCACGACGCCGTACTTCACGCCGTCGAGATCGAACACGAACGGTTGCGGGTCGGACGCGAAGTAGCGCTTTTCGTCGAACACTTCGGTATTGGGCAAATCCTGCTTGCGGTAGGTGCCCTTGACTTCGCCGTCGACGATCAGCGACGCCGCGTTGAACGTATCGACCGGCGGCACGCCGCGCTCGATCGGCGCGTTTGCATTACCATGGCCGTGCGCTGCGTCGCGTGAAGGATGGCCGACGATCACGTGCAAGCCGCTGAACGGTTTGAGTTGCACAGCGAGATCGGCCAACGCCGCCGCGCTCGCGGTATAAAACGCGGGACGCAGCAACAGATCTTCGGGCGGATAGCCGGACAGCGCGAGTTCCGGCGCGATCAGCAGCTTCGCACCATCGTTGTGCGCCGCGCGTGCGGCGGCGACAATCCTGGCGACGTTGCCGGCGAAGTCGCCGACAGTGACATTGATTTGAGCAAGAGCGATTCGGGTCTTCATGGCAGGATCGACAGGCAAGCCGGGTGGCTTGCGAGTACCGCGGCTGGTTGGCTCGACGGAATGGACAAATCGGATAAACAAACGACGCGGTCATCACGACACCGCGCCGCTCATTGGGAACAGTCACACAGATTGAACCAGGAACGCTTCGATTATCGCACGGGCATTCTGGCGTCGCCCTCCGAGGTGGACGCCGCTGAATGGAATGCCCTCCTCGCGCAGCAGTCGCAACCCACGCCGTTTCTGCGGCACGAGTTTCTGAGCGCGCTGCATGCGACCCAATGCGCGGTCGCCGATACCGGCTGGGCGCCGCAATTCGTCACGCTGACCGACGCGCGCACGGGCAAGCTCGCGGCGGCCGCGCCGGTGTATCTGAAGGGGCACTCGTACGGCGAGTATGTGTTCGATTGGGCGTGGGCCGATGCGTACAAGCGCAACGGTTTGCCGTATTACCCGAAGCTGCTGTGCGCGGTGCCGTTCACACCGGTGCAGGGCAACCGCTTGCTTTCGACCGATGCGCACGCGTTGCGGCATCTCGCGGCCACGCTGATGGCGTTCGCGGAGCAGGCCGACGTGTCGTCGCTGCACGTGCTGTTTCCCACCGAGACCGAAGCAAACGCGCTCACCGGCATGGGCATGATGCAGCGCGAAGGCGTGCAGTTTCATTGGCTCAACGACGGCTATCGCGACTTCGACGATTTCCTCTCGACGCTCGAACAGAAGAAGCGCAAGAACATTCGCGCCGAACGACGCAAGGTGCACGACGCCGGCGTGACGATGCGGCGGATTCGCGGCGAAGACATTCAGGACGCGGACTGGCGTTTCTTCAGCAAGTGTTATCGGCAGACGTATCGTGAACACTTTTCGAGTCCGTATCTGAACCTCGATTTCTTCCGCATGATCGGCGCGACGATGCCGGAGAATCTGCTGCTCGTGATCGCTGAATACGAAGGCAAGCCGATTGCGAGTTCGCTCGTGGTGTATCAACGCGACGCGGCAACTGGCGGCACTTTGTATGGCCGCTACTGGGGCGCGCTGGAACACGTGCCGTGTCTGCACTTTGAAACCGCGTACTACCAGCCGCTCGAATTCTGCATCGAGGAGAAGCTCGGCGCGTTCGAAGGCGGCGCGCAAGGTGAACATAAAATGGCGCGCGGCTTCCTGCCCACGGTGACGCGCTCCGCGCATTGGCTCGCGCATCCCGCGTTCGCCGATGCGGTCGGCCATTTCCTCGACAACGAAAAGAACAGCATCCACGCCTACGTGGACGAGCTGCGCGAACACAATCCGTTCAAAGGGTAAAGCGCGTTTATGGCGTGGTTTGTTTATCTGCTCGAATGCTCGGACGGCAGCGTCTATACCGGCATCGCCGTCGACGTGCAGGCGCGTTTCGACAAGCACATGAGCGGCATGGGCGCACGTTATACGCGCTCGCGCAAGCCGGTGCGGGTGCTGGCGTCGTTCGAACTCGCGGACCGGTCGAGCGCGTCGCGGGCGGAGTATTGGGTCAAGCGCTTGTCGGCGGTCGACAAGCGCGCGCTGGCGGCGGGGTTGCGCACGATTGAATCGGTAGTGCCGGCGGCCGAACCCGAACCGGCTGTCGTTGCAGAGGATCAGGGGGAACGTGGCGCTGCGTGACTCACCCGCTGCCCACTACCCCCTCGCCTCCCGCATCCTCTCGGTCAACAATCGCTGCATCCGCGCCAGCTCGCCCACCGCATCGGCCTCCAGCGACGTCAACGTGTCCCGCGCGGGAAGCTCATGCCGCACCGGCCGCAGGGTTCGATTCAACGCGGCGTCGATATCGGCGCTCACCTGCGCGACCCATTCGCCCAGTCCATCGTGCCGGTCGCGCCGGTTCGTACTCAGACGCAACTGCGTCGCGGTCCCGGCCATCCTGCGTAACAGGCTGAGCACCGTCAGCGTGACGGTATCGACGAGCGAGTCCTCGAGTTTTTCGAGGCGAATCCGTCCGATCGCTTCTTCGGCGTTATTGCTGCCGAGACCGGCGGCGCGGCGCAAACGCTCCATGTCCTTCGCGCTGCGATGTGGCGACTCCAGCGCGGCACGCAGATACGCCACATTCGCACGCACCGCCTCGCTCAGCCAGGCGCGGTAGTCGGCCTTTTCACGCGTCGGCCACAGATAGAACGTCGCGAGCAGCGCGAGCACGCAGCCGAGCACGTTGTTGCCGAGCCGCGTGAGCGCGAACGAGAATTCGTTGGCGCCCGGCGTCGCGAAGTCGGCGACGAGCACGAAGGTCGGCGTGAGGAACAGCACGAAGAGGCTATAGCTGACAGGCCGCAGCGCCATCGTCGCCATCACCAGTGGGAAGACCGCGAGCGAGATGCCGAGTGGCGAATGAATCGCGTAGCCGATCCCCGCCGCGAGCACCCCGCCGACGATGCTGCCCGCCGCGCGCTCGATGCTGCGCGGCCAGGTCGCGGAAATCGAGGGCTGCAGGATCAGCAGCGTCGCCATCGTGGCCCAATAGCCGAACGGCAGCCCGAGCGCGCGAATTACCAGAAAGCCCGCCGTGGTCGTCACACCGACGCGCGCCGCGTGCCGCAGCCCGACCGACTGGCTCGACAGATTGGCCTTGAGCGTCGCCCAGGCGCGCGCCGCGAGACGGGCCGCGCTGTCGCGCCACGATTCGGGCTGTGCATAGCGCGGCGCGAAATCGACCAGTTCGAAATCGGACTGCAGCTTCACGGGTTCCATCAACGCGCTTTCGAGGCGCGTCGCGAGACGGCGCAAGCGCTGCTGCAAATCTGCGATCCGGTCCCAGCGCGCGTCGCTGGTCGCGGCGGCGATGCCGCGCAGCACCTCGCCGAGCGCACTCAGAAGGCGTGTCGCGCGCTTCGCTCGCCAGGCCTCGTCGGGGACTTTCTCACTCGCGCCGGACACGGCGATCAGATACGCGAACAACGCTTCGCCATCGGTCAGCAAGCCGAGCAGCGTGTCGTAGACCTGACGGCCATTCGCGCGCGACGCGGGCACCTTCGCCAGCGCCTCGCGCGAGCGCTCCAGCGCGGCGCGCGCATCGGCGCGGAATTTCGCGGCATGCGTGGCCCATTCGCGCGGCGGCGCGCGATGCTCCAGCAAACGCGCGCTGTCCAACGCGATGTCCGCGAGCCGCAGATACACGGCGCGCAGCGTCGAGCGGCTTGCGCCGAACGGATGAATGCGCCACACGCTCAAACTGAGCGCGACGGCAAACAGGCAGCCCACCAGATACACGCCGAGAAACGCAAGGCCGGCGCGTGCGTCGTGCATCGGGCGGTCCACCATCACCACGCAGGCGGTCGCCGCGAGAATCGTCACCTGTGAGGTGGCCGCGCCCCAGATGCGACCGAACGCGCCGAGCGTCGTGAACACGAGCACCGCGAGCGCCGCGAACCCGGCCCCGGCACCGGAGGCAAACGAGGTGAGGCCGCCGCACAGCGTCGAGAGCAACGCGAAGCCCATCATCGATGCAAAGCGCGCGCGGTTGGAACCGGCGGCATCGGCGAGACAGGTCCAGAACGCGCCGATCGCGGCCCACGCGAAGGTCGGATCGTGCAGCAGGTTACCCACCGCGAGCATCGCCGTGGAGACGCACGCCGCCCTCAGCCCTTCCGACAGACTGGCCTCGCTCGTCGCGAACGACACCATCCAGACCGGCCGCTTGCGATAGATCATCGTGACGAGCGCATACAAGCGGCTTGACCAGCGTGACGACGTCGATGGGTGGGGCTTGCGGTTCATCATCCGGGCGGTGGTTCCTGAAACGCGTCTTGGGGTGTTGCGGTTCACGCTACGTTGCGCGCTGATCCAAGTCGATGGCTTGCGGCGATGATAAGGGTTTACACCTAAATATAAAAATGCCTTCGCTTCATCCCCGTGATGCGCTGCGTCTATACGCGCAGCCCACAGCGGACGCAGCGCGGCAGCCCATGCCTGTCATCCGGCCAAGCGACGCTTTGCGACGCGCAAGAAAAAACCGCACGGCCCTTGCGGACTCGCGCGGTTTTCTACAAACAGAACAGCAGCCGGTCTATCGATTAACCGGCATCAAGCTCGCTTACTTGCCGAAGTTAGCCACGCCTTCGCTGATTTCCTTATGCGCGGCTTCGATGCCCGCCCAGCCTTCGACCTTCACCCACTTGCCCTTCTCCAGCGCCTTGTATTGCTCGAAGAAGTGCTTGATCTGGTCTTTCAGGTAAGCCGGGACGTCGTCGATCGACTTGAGGTCGGCGGTCATCGGGCAGACCTTGTCGTGCGCGACGGCGACCAGCTTCGCGTCCACGCCCGATTCGTCGGTCATCTGCAGCATGCCGAGCGCACGTGCGCGGACCACCGAGCCAGCCAGCAGTGGGAACGGCGTGAGCACCAGCACATCGACCGGGTCGCCGTCGCCCGACAGCGTTTGCGGGATGTAACCGTAGTTCGCCGGATAGCGCATGCCGGTGCCGATGAAACGGTCGACGTGAAGCAGGCCCGTTTCCTTGTCGGCTTCGTACTTCACCGGATCGCTTTGCGCCGGGATTTCGATGATGACGTTGAAATCGTGCGGAAGGTCTTTGCCTGCGGGGACGTGATTGAAGCTCATGAGCGCTCTCTGATCAGGATGAAAGTCGGGACACGCGTGCGGCGCGCTGGCTCGATTCGTTGGTCCCGCGTGAATCTTGTGTGGACCGGGCGTCGAGCGGCATTGCGCACCGAACAGTGCGGAATGCGCCATTATAGCCGCTCGGACGTTGGCACCTGGCCGGGGATCGGCGCGATAA
This sequence comes from Paraburkholderia sp. SG-MS1, assembly GCF_012275575.1. GTDB lineage: Bacteria > Pseudomonadota > Gammaproteobacteria > Burkholderiales > Burkholderiaceae > Paraburkholderia. The sequence goes on from NZ_NPIH01000203.1 coordinate 65,380, forward strand.
TCGTTCTGCGTCTGCCGCTCGCGTCACGCGTTTGCCTCACCCGATTGCGTCTCTCGCTTGTGCCTCACCTGTATCTCTCGTTTGTTAATACCGCGTCGCCGGACATGGCTCGCGCGAACATCAAGGAGCATGCATGGAAGAAGCCCGACACTTCATCGGCGGCGAGTGGTCCGCCGCATCCGGCGGCGACACGATCGCCGTGCTCGATCCCTCCGACGGCCAGCCGTTCACGCGCATCGCACGCGGCACTTCGGCCGATATCGACACCGCAGTGCAGGCCGCGCGCCGCGCGTTCGAGGGCGCGTGGGGCGCGGCGAGCGCCGCCGAGCGCGGACGCGTGCTGTACCGGCTGTCGATGCTGGTGGCCGCGCGCCAGGAAGAAATCGCGCAACTCGAAGCGCGCGACACGGGCAAGCCGCTCAAGCAGGCGCGCGCCGATTCCGCCGCCCTCGTACGCTATTTCGAGTTCTACGCGGGCGCCGCCGACAAGCTGCACGGCGAAACCCTGCCCTACCAGAATGGCTACACGGTGCTGACGATCCGCGAGCCGCACGGCGTGACCGGCCACATCGTGCCGTGGAACTATCCGATGCAGATTTTCGGGCGCAGCGTAGGCGCGGCGCTTGCAACCGGCAACGCGTGCGTCGTCAAACCCGCCGAAGATGCGTGCCTCTCCGTGCTGCGCGTCGCCGAACTCGCCGCCGAGGCGGGCTTGCCGGCCGGCGCACTGAACATCGTCACCGGCTATGGGTACGAAGCGGGCGCCGCGCTTGCTAGCCATGCTGGCATCGATCACATCTCGTTCACCGGGTCGCCGGAAACCGGCAAGGCAGTCGCGCAAATGGCCGCCGAAAACCACCTGCCCGTCACGCTGGAACTCGGCGGCAAGTCGCCGCAAATCGTTTTCGCCGACGCCGACCTCGATGCGGCGCTGCCCGTGCTGGTCGCAGCGATCGTTCAGAACGCCGGGCAAACCTGTTCGGCGGGCAGCCGCGTGCTGATCGACCGGGCGATTTACGAACCTCTGCTCGACCGCTTAAGCGGCGCATTCAACGCGCTGCGCGTGGGGCCTTCGCAGGCCGATCTCGACTGCGGTCCGCTGATCAACGCGAAACAGCAGCAGCGCGTGTGGGACTTCCTCTCCGATGCGCAGCACGACGGCATCGCGATGGCCGCACACGGCGAAGTGATTCCCGAGGCGCCGGAAAGTGGCTTCTATCAGGCGCCGACGCTGCTGCGCGACGTGCCCGCGAGCCACCGCCTCGCGCGCGACGAAGTGTTCGGCCCAGTGCTCGCCGCGATGTCCTTCAGTGACGAAGACGAAGCGCTCGCTTTAGCCAACGGCACGCAATACGGACTGGTGGCCGGCATCTGGACGCGCGACGGCGCACGCCAGATGCGTCTCGCGCGGCGTTTGCGCTCCGGCCAGGTGTTCATCAACAACTATGGCGCGGGCGGCGGCGTCGAATTGCCGTTCGGCGGCGTCAGGCATTCGGGGCATGGGCGCGAGAAAGGATTTGAGGCGCTGTATGGCTTCACCGTGCTGAAGACGATCGCGATCCGGCACGGCTAGCGGCCAAAGACCAAGAGCTAAGCGCAACACCATCCACAACAAGCAACGGAGACATCATGCGGTTGACAGGTAAAACGGCCATCGTCACGGGTGGCGGCTCGGGTTTCGGTGAAGGCATTGCGAAGACCTATGCGCGCGAAGGCGCGAACGTCGTGGTCAACGATTTGAACGGCGCGGCCGCCGAACGTGTGGCGAGCGAGATCGCGCTGGCCGGCGGCAAGGCCATTGCGGTCGCCGGCAACGTCGCGCAGCAGGACGACTGGCGCAAGCTGCGCGAGGCCGCGCTCGAAGACTTCGGCAGCGTGCAGATCGTCGTCAACAACGCGGGGACCACGCATCGCAACAAGCCGGTGCTCGAAGTGACCGAAGCCGAGTTCGACCGCGTCTACGCGGTGAACGTCAAAAGCATCTACTGGAGCGTGCAGGAGTTCGTGCCGTATTTCCGCGAGCAAGGCGGCGGCTGCTTCATCAACATTGCGTCGACGGCGGGTGTGCGGCCAAGGCCGGGGCTCGTCTGGTACAACGGCAGCAAGGGCGCGGTGATTATCGCGAGCAAGTCGCTGGCCGTCGAACTCGGCCCGGACCGGATTCGCGTGAACTGCGTGAATCCGGTGATCGGCGAAACGGCGCTGCTCTCCGAGTTCATGGGCGTCGAAGATACGCCGCAAAATCGCCAGCGTTTTCTGGCGGGCATTCCGCTTGGGCGCTTTTCGACGCCGCAGGATATTGCGAATGCCGCGCTGTATCTGGCTTCGGATGAGGCGGAGTTCATTACCGGCGTGTGCCTCGAAGTGGATGGCGGGCGCTGCGTGTAAGCGCGTGCCCGCCTGACGTGAGCGTGCCCGCGCGTGCGGGCACGCTCACGCGCGGCCCTCGCGATGTCAGTGTTTTCCCCCGGTATTGATTCGTCATGCAAAGCACCGGGCGCGGCTAGAATCGGTCCACCAGCAATTCATGAATGATCCAGAAGCGGTCTTAAAGCGCGGTCCAAGCTGTCGGCACTTCAATTCCACAAAAAAGAGGAGACATCATGGCTAGTCCTGCCAATCCGTTGCAGCGTCCCGGTGCGGGGGCGCCTTCCACCTTCGAGGAGGCCACCTACCGGAAGGTGAGCTGGCGGCTCGCGCCGCTGCTGATGCTGTGCTACGTGGTCGCGTATCTGGACCGCGTGAACGTCGGCTTCGCCAAGTTGCAGATGACGAGCGACCTCGGCCTGAGCGATGCGGTGTACGGCTTCGGCGCGGGGATTTTCTTCGTCGGCTATTTCATCTTCGAAATTCCGAGCAACGTGATCCTGCACAAGGTGGGCGCGCGGGTGTGGATTGCGCGGATCATGGTGTCGTGGGGCATCATTTCGATGCTGACGATGTTCGTCACCACGCCGACCATGTTCTACGTGATGCGCTTTCTGCTCGGGCTGGCCGAAGCGGGGTTCTTCCCCGGCATCATCCTTTATCTCACTTACTGGTATCCGGCGCACCGGCGCGGGCGCATGACCACCTGGTTCATGACGGCGATTGCGCTGTCGGGTGTGATTGGCGGGCCGGTGTCGGGTTATATCCTGAAGAGCTTTAACGGCGTGAACGGATGGCATGGCTGGCAGTGGCTGTTTCTGCTCGAAGGGATTCCGTCGGTGATCGTCGGCGTGATGGTGTTCGTGATGCTGGATGACCGGATTGCGAACGCGAAGTGGCTGACGAAGGAAGAGCAGCAATTGCTCGAGCGTCAGGTGTCGGCGGAGGAAGCGACCAAGCACGACATGCCGATTCGTCAGGTCCTCACGAATGGGCGTGTGTTGATGTTCAGCCTCACGTACTTTTCGTTCGTGATGGGCTTGTATGGGGTGAGCTTCTGGTTGCCGACGATTATCAAGGCGACTGGCGTGACCGATGCGTTCATGATCGGGCTGTTGTCGGCGATTCCGTTTGCGGCGGCGGTTGTCGCGATGGTGCTGGTGGCGCGGAGTGCGGATCGGCAGAGGGAGCGGCGGTGGCATATTGCGTTGCCGGCGTTTGCGGGGGCTGTTGGGTTGGTGCTTTCTGTTGTTTGGGCGCATAACACCGTGTTGGCGATGGCGTCGCTTACTCTGGCTACGATGGGGATTCTTACTACCCTGCCGCTGTTCTGGAGTTTGCCTACGGCGATTCTGGCGGGGACTGGGGCGGCGGCGGGGATTGCGATGATTAATTCTATTGGCAACCTCGCCGGGTTTCTTAGTCCTTATGCAGTGGGGTGGTTGAAGCAGGCTACGGCGGCTAATGATTCGGGGATGTATATGCTTGCCGCGTTTATGATTCTTGGTGGGCTGCTGGCGATTAGTGTGCCGGCTAGGATGGTTAATAAGTGAAGGGGTGAGTTGCGGGCCTTGGCGGTGATCTACTGCCGAGGCTTTACGTTGGCTGCGAATGAGCGAACGCTTGATCGTTGCAAACGACCGCTTCGACAAATGCCCGCCGACTCCTGCCAACGGCATGAGGCGATATTCGGCCATGAACGGCCGTTCGACACTGCCGGCGTAAATCGCTGACAATGTGGCGAATTCACACCCTGGAAGCTGAACGATGAAATGCCGGATATGTGGACGAGCACTCGATCAGCCGGACGATCCCTTGTCGATGAACTGTGGCGGTGACTGTTGGGCTTGCGTCGGCGAGATTGAGGCCGATCTAGGCAATGCGGAATCGATCGAGCGGGTCCGAGAGGAATGCGTTCGCGGGCTTCGCCCGGGATGGATAGACCCAGTGAAGTAGTGACCACCAATCTCGTGTTCGCGTCACTGTCGGCCAGTAGCAGTCGCTCGTCGCAAGCGATAAAAACTTGCTCTAAGCTGTACTTCGCGAAATACCGCGGTGCGTTCAGATTCGCGCGCTCAATCATTGAGCCAGTACGCGTCAAAGCCAGGTAGCGGTCCAACCCTTATATACTTTCCGCGCTTATACGGACCCGCCATGACGATCAAGCAGACCCGGAAGGACCACCTGAAATCGCTTTGGGCGGAGGAGTTATGGGGGAAATGGGTAGGGCTGGTCTGGTTCGTATTGACCACGTTTCCATTCGTCCGCGACGAGTTTTGGCGACCGACCGATGAGAGTCGCTGGAAACTGATCGGCCTAGTCCCCCATTGGCCGTTACCGATATGGGCAACTATTACGCTCGCTCTGCTGCTTGTATGGGTGTACGAGGCCTCGTACCAGTCATCGGCTAAAGACAAAGCACGTCTGTCAATTTACGAAGCGCCGTCGCCTATCGAAATCATCTTCGATACCACCAACCGCCAGCGCCGCTTTTGGTCAATTGAGACTGTTATGAAATCCGACAATACAGTCAGTCACAACTACTATCGGTACTCCGTTGCGATCCGGAATACTGGCGGACGTACACTCCGAGACGTCCAAGTGGTTTGCGAACTGACTGGGGAATTGAGGAATAGCCCATCTGCCGGGCAGTTTGAGATGACGAAGGAACAAAACACGGACCTTCACCCCGGTGACGAGCGATTTGTCACGGTCTTCACCTGGGCGTACCCGGCGATCCAGCCGGGCATGCTCGCCGGTGCGTCTGCGAAATGGGGGTATGGAAACGTCAAGGTCAGTGTTAGCGCGACGGATATGCGCGTGACTACGCGCACGTTCGATTTCGACTTCACAAAAGAGCCCATGTTATTTGATCCACCTGCGGACGGCCAAAGCGACCCCGACGCCATTAACCCTTTCCGCGCTTCAGGATCGGCCTGATGGCCTCGTTATTATCCTCATAAGGCTTGAAAAAACGCAGCCCTCGATATTGGTTCGGTTGCGATACAGTGTCCCCATTCTACAAATACAACTAAGAACGGACCATGTTTAAAGAAATCCAGTGGGGACGTGGCCTAACGCGACTCTGGGCCGTGATCACGGTGCTTTGGCTTCGCGAGCAGTTACAACAGGAGTTAAAGCAGTGCGGTGCGAAGCTCTCTCTCTCGGAATACGCGTGAGGATCCAATTGCTGGACCCCGCAACGCGCGTACGTATAAACCTATCGGACGAATGTTGATGAGTAGGCCTGTAATTCCAAACATGCGAATGTGGCCGCGCAATCTCAGCGCTGCGCAGGGTGGCGGATTGTCGACCGGTCAGTACGGTGGTATGTCCACATCGCAATACGGAGGAGCTTCGACCTCCCAGTACGGAGGGTTATCCACCTCGCAATACGGAGGTATGTCCACTTCCCAGTACGGAGGGCTCTCGACAGCTCAATATGGCGGTCTTTCTACTGCGCAGTATGGTGGTCTATCCACAGCGCAGTACGGCGGTCTCTCTACTGCACAATACGGCGGCCTTTCCACTGCGCAGGGCGGCGGCATGTCTACCTCATCTGGCAGCGTGTATACGAGCAACATCCCGCCATGGCCTTACTTTGTTCGGGAGTTGGAGATGCGTGGGTATCAGCAGCAAGCTGATCTCATTCGTCAGTACCTGCCGCAACGTCTATGGCCTGAAAATTTTTTCTAGGGTAAAACCTATCAATTCTTTCAACCCGATGCCGCTTTGCTCTGCCGTTGACAGGCGACTCCGGGGCGGCTCTTGCCGTCTGCGTCGGGCAGCAGGCGGCCAACTTCGGCCGCTCGACAGCGAGGCCTACATTGTCGACAATTGCACGGTTATCCCGATAGGCCCCGAGCAAATCGGCTCCTACGATCGAGCAAGTCCTCGCTTCTCGCAGCTGCCGCCCAATGCAACCCTTCGTTCAAGCGGCGGCATGACGGCGCCGCTTAATTCAAACGTTAGATGCTATGAAAACCATCGCCGTGTGCCCAGATTGCATTCAAGAAGCATCAAAGGATGGGAGGCAGCCCAAGTTCAATCCCATAGCTGGCGAACTCGATGACAATGGCATGATTCATGTCACCTGCGACCGAGGGCACAGGGGAGTCGTTCTATACAACGCCCGCAGATACGAAGTACTCGTGAAATCAGCCGCTCGTGCAGCGCTCGACGGATATACAAATGAAGTCGTAGCCGTTATGTCCACGGCACTAGAACGCATGTACGAGTTCTACATCCGTGTCTCGTCCCGGGCAAAGGGAGTGCCGGAAGAAACGGTTGAGTTGGCTTGGAAGAATGTCTCAGCGCAGTCAGAACGCCAATTTGGTGCATTTCAGTTCCTCTACATGCTTGACCAGAGCCGCCCGTTCAAGCTTGAGCCACGCATTACCGAGACGCGCAACAAAGTCGTCCACCGAGGCAAGATTGTGCGGGAGGCTGAGGCACTCGAGTTTGCTGAAAATGTCTATGGCGTAATCCAGCACCTTCAGACAGAGCTTCAATCGAAGTTTCCCAAATGCGTAGCCGCAGAGGCCGAGCGGGAGATGAAAGTCCAGCAGTCGCAAGTGCCGGATGGTGTTAACCACATCAAAATGTCCAACGCCACCGTGAATGTGGACAAGTCTAAGAACGAGGGCATCGGAGTCGTGACCAAGTTCATTGAGCATGTTGCAGCCATACATCAGACGCGCGAGCGCGGCTTTCCCGCATAGCATCAAAAATTCGTCCAAATCGACCACCACTTCGTGATGGTGGTTTAGCTCAGGGGCTGGTTGAATCCACCGTCGAACTGAGCCGTTCGCCACGCGACAACAGACGCCGGGATAAGTGCAAAACGCATGAGTCATGCAGTCGGCCATTTTAAGACGCTCAAAGGATTGCGGGAATCGCCAACAACCGGTGCTCCGCTCCGTCGGTTAATCGCTCGCTTCTGTCGTTTACACTGCTTCCGGGTAAGTTTTCGGAGACCGATGATGAACGAGATCGAAGCTTTAGCGGCTCGGATTGACCATGAAAGGGATGTTGATGCACTGCGCATCGGGATTGCGGACCTGACCTCTCGTTTGATCCGAGAGCGGCGTGACAACCTTGGCTATTGGGAAAAGCACTGGTTTGCGCAGACGCTTGCCGCTCTCGCGTGGAATATCGGAGGCGGGCATCGCGACTCAACCGCTTGGCTTCGCCTGTCTCTTGTGGCGCTCGAAACGGCACTGACACCGCAGGACCGACGCAACGAAAATTACACTCCGCGAAACGCGGCTGTAGAGGCGTTGACAGCAGACACGCTGCTTGCCAATGTGCGGGCGCTTGGGGCAAGTGTTTAGGTTCTGCAGGGGCAGGACCGCTGCCGAAAATGATAGGCCATAAAATGGGAGGCACATGATCCGGGGCGTGATCGACAACGTTATATCCGACTTTTTAGACACCCAGAATTCTGAGGTTTTGGCGATTAGCGGGAAATGGGGTGTTGGCAAGACCTATGCCCTTCAGTCAATGATTGATTCTTATGCGGGCACCGGTTCGCTTGGTTGGTACTCGTATGTCTCCGCGTTTGGCGCGAAATCGATCGGCGAACTGCGATCCATGATTCTGGTCAAGACGAGACGTTTTCCCGTTCAACATGACAAGCTGGAAAAGGCCGTCGAGAACGCCGAGACGTTCTTTGCAAAGGGACGCGGGCTGGCAATCTGGAAGGCCTTAACGGCGTCGGCGGACAAAATCCCCATTGTCGGCAAGCAGGTCACAGTTTTGTTGGAGACCGTTGCAACTTCGCTTATCAGCAAAACTATCGTGTGTATCGATGATATCGAACGGCTTGGCTCGGGCATTGAGATGGACGACCTTTTGGGCCTTGTGTCGGAACTAAAGGTCGAATCGCAGTGCAAGATCATTTTGCTCTTTAATGAAGAACAGTTAGGCGAGCGCGCAAAGCAATACCAACGGGCTAGCGAAAAGGTGATAGACAAGAAGCTGGAGTTTGTGACGACCGCTGCGGAAGCTATTGAAATCGGCCTTCCCGCTGACACGCCAATGCGTGAGTACGTCGTTCCCTGCATCGAAAAGCTTGATATCAACAATATCCGCACCATTCAAAAAATCGCTCACGGACTCACTATTGTTCATGGACTTATCCCTGACTGCTCCGAAGACGTCAAGAGGCAAGGGGCGGTCGCCGTCGCCGTTTTTGCAGGGGCTTTATATGAATCGGGCCGGGGCTTTCCTAAACCTGAACATATTATTAGCTATAACTGGTTCTCCGCCGCGATGCGCGAGGAAAGTGAGGCAATCGATGACGCGTGGCGAGAAAAGCTGCACGCCTGTGGGTTCTTGCACAGTGACGAATTCGATACGGAAGTGCTGTCCATACTCAAGAATGGCTATGCGCACGGCTCCGAGCTAGTGAAGCACGCTCAAGCTTTGGACGAAGTCGTAGGCAGAGGGCAGTTAGACGCGGTCTTTACAGCCGCGTGGAACACTTTCCACGACCGGATCGACGGATCAGCCGAACAGCTGGTGCAGCAGTTCGTCGATGCCGTTGAAATTGCGGCAACTGTCATAACTCCGCTCAATTTAAACAGCACGGTAACGCTGCTCCGTGAACTGGATTTCAGCGCGGAGGCCGACGCCTTGATCGAGAGATACGTACAGCTTAATGCGGGCCGCACCGGTCTCTTTAGGATCGACGATTCGCCGTGGAGCAAAGATATAAATGACGAGACGCTCAGGAAACGTTTTGCGGAGATTGTGACGGAAGACGAAGGGCCGCTTGAGTTGGCTGCGGCGGCGACGATCCTTCTCGAGGAAGGACATTGGGACGACCGGTTGCAAGCCGCGCTGTTGAAGGCTTCGCCCAACGACTTTGTGACTTTGTTCAAAGAATATCAGGGTGACAGTCTCCGGCCGTTGCTTGATCAACTCTACCGGGCCGCGCACAGGAGGGGAGAGGAAACAGAACCGATTGCAGGTGTGGTCAGCGCCGCGCTGGATCAGATTTCGACAGAATCGAAACTCAATGAGATTCGTATCCGTCGCATGCGCCGCTAGTCGAAGATGTGAAAGAGCCCGCGACCTTGCGGGCTCTCTGTATAGGCCGGGCTTGCCAGAATCGCCTCGCTAGCGCTGGGTCATGCAACTGTGGGCGCGTACGTGCGATGACTTGAATGCAGCTCAACAGATCCTGCGAGCATGCCAGCATCGGAATCAGATGTGAGCTATGTCCGCTGGGATCGACAATGCCAGACGGGGGAAGGGACTCGCGAGAGGATTTTGAACGACCGCTATCGGCAGGCTCGAAGGTCTGTTGAGGGTCGACTTCAGTCCTCCACGTTGTCCGATCCGGGTGCCCCAGGGCCGTCATCAGATGGAGCGCCACACGTAACAAAGGCTAGTCAGCCTTCTACGAAATTGCGGTGGGAATAGGCAAAGCACCGATCAATCACCCTCGCCCCTACTCGCTCTTATCCAATTGGCCAATCCCAACATTTAGGCGCAAGACTAAATCCAAGATGGCCGGCCGCCCTTATAATTACCAAGTCGCAGGGAAACACCCAGCGATCAGGTTTGACAGCCTGCCTACTAAACCCGCACGCCTGCTCAGTCAGGCCGTGCGTCTACCCCTGCACGTCCATCTTCTATGGGCGGGTCGTGGTGGGAGAGCCGCAAGGCTCGCTGGTTTGGTTTAGTGCCAGTCTGTCAATCCCGCCACGTGCCCGCTCACCCCCTTCCCAAAAGAAGCAAGTGTCCGGGCTCCCAGCAAGTCAACAGGGAGATCGCACCATGCCCAAGTCCATCAAAAATCAACCGGCTTCGCGTCCGCCAGTCGACGCACTCCAGTACGAAAAGCTTGCCCTATCCGCGTTCGATTTATGCGACCGGCAGGTGGGTCAACTGGACACCTTGATCACACTCGCGTCCTCGATAGTTAGAAATCCTGCCATTACGCGCGACGAAAGAAAGCGCCGCCAAACGCTACTCGAACTACTGCTGGACACAACCGAGCAATATCAGCAGGAACTCGAATGCGACCGCGAGTTGTTCCAGGTGATTGCTCTCGACGCGAAGGGCATCCCGCGCAGCCGCCTCACCGCGCAGCATGCGACGAACTTGCTGGCTGAAGCATCGCAGAGAGCAAAAGCGACCTCGACCGCAACGCAGCAACCGTCCACCGCCCCGCACTAAGCGATCAAATCAGGCACCCCACAACAGGCAACGCCAGCACAAAAACAATGGCCGCAGCAAAAGCTGCGGCCATCGAGTAGCGATTGGAGAGGCTTAAGGCGGTGCGCCAGAAATCAGGAACGCACGCACCGCTACCACCACCAAACCCTCAAACAATATTCATAGCCAACGCACTCTCCCGATAATGCTGACTAGCCTTATCGCTATCCCCAAGCTGCTCATGCAACCTTGCCAACGCCCGATGCGAACGAATCCGCAACGTCTCGTTATCCGCCAGCTTCAAAGCCCGCTCAAGAAACGACTGCGCCTTCCCCCACAACTGCTGATGCAGGCACAACCGCCCCAACGCAAACATCAAATCCGCATCTTCCGGCCGATCCTTCTGCCACCCCTCCGCCTTCTGAATCAGCGGCAACGCATCCCCCCCCGCCGTATCCGGATAACGCCGCAACAACCGCGCGTCCCAATTCTGCGCGAGCGCTTCCTCGACGATCTTGCGCGCTTCCTGCGGTCGGTTCAGCGCCACCAGCAATTCGGCGGCGAGGTCCGCGAGACGCGGCGAGTGACGCTCGGTCGCCGACAGCGAATTCCACAACTCCAGCAACGCGTCCGCGTTATGACGACGGTCGCGCAACAGGTTCTCCGCCGCCAGTTGACGCAGACGCACCGCCACCGCCGGATGAATCGCCTCGCGCTTTTCCAGCGTCTTGACGAGCTTGAGCACTTCGCCCCAGTTCTTCAATTGCTGCTGCGCGCGCAACATGATCTGCTGCGCGTGAATGCGCCGGCCGCCCTGCGACTGCATTTCGGTCAGCGCGGTCAACGCACCGTCCGCGTCGCGGCCGTCGGCGCGCATGTCGGCGGTGGCCATCAGGCGCGCGTCCTGCCAGTCGGCCTCGTCGATCTTCGCGAGCCATTCGTCGCGCCGCGCATATTCATGCATCCGATGCGCGGCAGTGGCCGCGATCAAACCGGCTGCGCCCTTGTTGTCGCCGTTCGCGAGCGCATCCTTCGCGGCTTTTTCGGCGCGGGAAAAACGTCCCGCATAAAGGTTGCCAATTGCGTCACGCAGCGCGGCGTGCGCCTTCGCGACACGCGCGCGCGCACGGTACGCGGCCACGCGCTGCGGCATGCGCCAGATATTGCGGATGATGCGCAACAGCGCATACAGCAGGATGAACAGCACCACCAGCCCGACCACGAACAGATTCAACGAAATGTCCACGCGGTACGGCGGATAGATCAGCAGCACCTGCCCGGTGTCGAAGCGCCCCGCCACCGCCAGCACCACCGCGATGGCGAACAGAAACGCCAGCCATAGAAGTCCCCGGATCGCCATGATTAACCTCGGCTCCGGTATTGATTGACGGCCTGCAGGCTCGTGTCCAAATTCGGCAGCGCAACCGCCGCCGAACCGGCATCCACCTGCTTGACCAGATCGAGCACGGTCTGCGTCTGTTTCGACGAGTTGTCGAAGTAGCGCGTGAGCGCGTTTTGCGCCGCCTGCAGATCGGACTTCAGCGTGGTCTGGTTGCGCGAGAGCAGCGCGAGTCGCGCGGACAGCAAACGCAGCTTCACGTTCTGACGCACGAAGTAGCCTTGATCGGGCGCGGTCAGCATCGCGTCGGCGTTATCGATGCGGCGCACGTGCACGAGGCTCGTCAACTGGTCGCCGATACCAGCGGTCACTTCCTTCAACCACACTTCCCAGCGCGGCTTGCCGGTGGCCGCGGCGACCTTCTCGGTGTCGGCCCACGTGGCCGCGCGCGGCGTCGCGTGCGGGATCGGCGCTTCGCCGGAAAGCGGCAGGTCGTCGATGTGGTCGATCGCGTTGTCGAGCTTGATCGCGAGACCGGTGAGGTCGGTGGAAGGCGCGGCCTTCAGCTTGTCGATGTCCAGCGCAATGGCCTTGCGCACGGCCACCGCCTGCGTGCTGTCCGATGCGGCGAGGCGCGTGTCCGCGCTTTGCAGCGCGAACAGCGCGAGCTGCGTGTTGCCGGTGAGCTGCAACTGCTGGCTCGCGGCCGACAGCATCTGTGCGACTTCGGCGAGCGTCCAGTCGTCGCGATTGCGCGCGAGGTCCGTGTACTGCTGTTGCAGCGCCTGCTGCGCGGCTTGCGTATCGGCGAGCTTGCCAGTCACCTGCGCGACCTGCGCATCCGCCTGATGCACGGTCGCGAGCGCCTGCTCGATCTTGATGCGCAGTTCGTTCGCCTGGGTGTCGTTGGCTTGCTGGCGCTGCGCGAGCTGCTGCTCGGTGCGCTCCAGCTTGCGGTTCAGCGCAAAGCCGGCCACGCCCACCGCGCAAGCGATGATCACCACCACGAACCACAAGAGCGGCAAGCTCGCGTTGCGGCGCTTTTGCGCTTCGTACGGCGTGAAGGGTTGATTCGGCGGCAACGGGGTGCTCGCGGCCGGCTGGGGAGAAGCGTTCTTGGATTCGTTCGTTTCAGTCATGCGTGATTTAGCCGGTGATTGAGCCGGGTTGGACGGTACCGGTTGAACTACGGCCGGATCGGCGGCAAGCAGCGCGCGGACAATGCGCTCGTCGCCCGCACCGGACACCGTAATCCTATCAAAACCCAATGCCCGCGCGGTTTGCGAGATACGGGGATGTGGCGTGACGAGCGGCGCGCGTTTGAGTTGCACGATTTCGTCGGCGGTCAGGTGCTCCTGCGCGAGTTCGTGCAGATTGCGCACGCCTTCGGAACTGGTGAGCAGCCACGCATGCGGCGCGCCGGCGAGCAACGCGTGCACGCGCGCCCAGCCGCCGATCGACGGCTCCGGCACGATGCGCCGGTAGGCGGCCACCGCTTCGACTTCGGCGCCCGCTTCGCGCAGGCGGTCGGCGAGCCATTCACGGCCGCCGTCGCCGCGCACGATCAAGACGCGCTTGCCTTCGAGACTCGTTGCGCCGAGCGATGTCTCGATCGCGGCATAGAGACCTTCGGAATCGAAGCTCGCCGATTCGTCGTCGTTGGGGGAGGCGGGGCTGATCACCTGATGCGCCGGGGCCGCGACGCCGTGGCGTGCCAGTGCCTGCACGCTGCCCGGCCCGACCACGCCGACCGGCAACGCATGCGGCCAGATGCCGTCGCGGCGCGCGAACGCGTGATCGACGGCGTTCGGCGACACGAACACGACTAGCGCATAGCGTTCGAGCGAGGCGAGCGCCGCGCGCAAGGGGGCATCGTCTGCCACAGGTGCGATGTCGATCAGCGCGAATTCGAGCGAGACGACACCGGCAGCGTCGAGCTGTTTGATCAACTCGCTCGACTGACCGGCCGGTCGCGTAATCACGACCGTGAACGCCGCCTTGTCGGCGGAGGAACTAGTGTTGCCTGGGATGTCGGCTGCCATCACACGCCGGTCGCCGCGCTGTCGTCGCGTGAGGCGGCGGCGGGGCCGCTGGCGGTGCTGAGCGCGCGCACGATGTCCATCGCGCCTTGCTGTTCAAGCTCGCTCGCCACTTCCTGGCCGAGCGCAAGCGCGCGTTCAACGGTGGGCGCGGGCGCCGAGGCCTGCGCACTCAACACACGCTGACCATCCGGCGTAGCGACGATGCCGCGCAGATGCAGCGCGCCGTCATGCCAGCTCGCGTACGCGGCGAGCGGCACTTCGCAACTGCCGCCAAGCGCGCGCGACACCATGCGCTCCGCTTCGACGGCCGCCGCCGTGTGTTCGTGATGCAACGGCGCGAGCCACGCCGCGAGGTCCGCGCGACCGGCACGAATCTCGATGCCGAGCGCGCCCTGCCCCGCTGCGGGCAAGCTGTCTTCAGGATCGAGCAGCGCACGGATGCGATCGCCGAGACCCAGGCGCTTCAAACCGGCCGCAGCAAGAATGATCGCCGCGTAATTGCCGCGATCGAGTTTCGACAGACGCGTATCCAGGTTGCCGCGCAACGGCCGCACTTCGAGATGCGGATAACGCATGCGCAGCATCGCCTCGCGCCGCAGGCTGGAGGTGCCGACCACGGCACCAGCGGGCAACGCGGCCAGCGAGTCGTATTCGTTGGATACCAGCGCGTCGCGCGGGTCTTCGCGCTCCATGATCGTGGACAGCGCAAAGCCCTCGGGCAACTCCATCGGCACGTCTTTGAGCGAGTGCACCGCGAGATCGGCGCGGCCATCGGCCAATGCGGCTTCGAGTTCCTTGACGAACAAACCCTTACCACCGACTTTCGACAAGGTGCGATCGAGAATTTGATCGCCACGTGTCGTCATTCCGAGGATTTTTACGTCGCAAGATGGATATAATTTGTGCAGCGCACATCGCACATGCTCCGCTTGCCACATGGCCAGGCGGCTTTCTCTCGACGCAATCACAAGCGTGTGGGGTGGCGTGGAAAACGTCTCGGTGTTCATTAGCTTGCGGATCGAATGACGGGATGTAATAACAATCAATGTTAGCACGCGCCCTGGTGTCTTCCTTGCCTCTCAAGACACAGCGGAGCGCCGTGCCGGCGCGGTATCGATGGAGGAGACGGGCTTCGCGCGGCGCGCGCCTGCCCCATTCCCGCTTATGTTCACGCACGGTCGTTCGCGCACCGTGCCCCGGCATGCGGGATGATGCAATGCGGCGTAACCCGCGTCGCCTGCAGGCGTACATGTCTTCGCGCGTGGCGCGTGGCGTGGGGTGTACTCAGCGAGTGCACCTCGCGTGGTTCGTGCGGTCCGTGCGAATGCGCCTCCCCCTCTCCGGCGTAGTGCCATCGGTCCTGACCGTTTCGTGCAGTTCACGTTGCAGTTCCAAGTGCAGTTCCGCAGTAGCAGTTCATCACTTAACAGACCCTGGCTTCCCTGAGGAAACCCATCGTGACGTCTTCCGGATCGGCGCGCCCTGCCCGCCGCAACACTGCATCGCCCAACGCACGCGCGGCCGACGCCGCTGCGCCCACGAATTCCGCCGCCACCGCTGCCGAGATCGGCGACGCAGCCCAAGCCGCATCGACAGCCGGCCACCGCGCCGGCAAAACCGCGTTGGCCGCCAAAGCCACCAAGGCCGCGAAGACCTCCACCCCGGTCACGGCGAACAAAGCGCTGAAGACCGTCAAGGCGAATAAAGCAGACAAAGCGGACAAGCCGCCCAAGGCCGCCGCGTCCGCGAAAGTCAAAGCGGTGGCGACCAGCGCCGTCGCGGAACCCGCGAGCGCGCCCGCATTGCAAGCCGTGTCGGCCGACACCCCAATAGCCGCGCCGAAAAGCAATGGCCGCACGCGTGAGAACAAGGACCATCCGCTGTTCCAGGACATTCGCTATCTGGGCCGCCTGCTCGGCGACGTGCTGCGCGAGCAGGAAGGCGACGAGGTGTTCGACGTCGTCGAAACGATCCGTCAGACCGCCGTGCGTTTTCGTCGCGAGGACGACAGCGCCGCCGCGCAGACGCTCGAGAAGAAGCTGCGCTCACTGAGCCCGGAGCAAACCGTTAGCGTGGTGCGTGCGTTCAGCTACTTCTCGCATCTCGCGAACATCGCAGAAGACCGTCACCGTAACCGGCGTCACCGGATTCACGCGCTGGCCGGCTCGACCTCGCAGCCGGGCACGATCGCCCATGCGCTCGAACGCCTGGTCGAAGCGGGCGCGGCCGCCACGCCCGTGCTGCAGCAGTTCTTCAACGACGCGCTGATCGTGCCTGTGCTGACCGCTCACCCGACCGAAGTCCAGCGCAAGAGCATTCTCGACGCGCAGCACGACGTCGCGCGTCTGCTCGCCGAGCGCGACCAGCAGTTGACCAACCGTGAACGCGCACACAACGAAGCAATGCTGCGCGCGCGCGTCACGTCCCTCTGGCAAACGCGGATGCTGCGCGACTCGCGTCTGACCGTCGCCGATGAAATCGAAAACGCGCTGTCGTATTACCGCGCGACCTTCCTCGAAGAAATCCCGGCGCTCTACGCCGACATCGAAGAGTCGCTCAAGGAGCACGGTCTCGAAGCGCGACTGCCGCCGTTCTTCCAGATGGGCAGCTGGATCGGCGGCGACCGCGACGGCAATCCGAACGTCACCGCCGAGACCCTCGAAAACGCGATCACGCGCCAGGCCGCGGTGATCTTCGAGCACTACATGGAGCAGGTGCACAAGCTCGGCGCGGAGTTGTCGGTGTCGAACCTGCTGGCCGGCGCGAGCGATGCGCTCAAGGAACTCGCGGCCACCTCGCCCGACCAGTCGCCGCATCGCACCGACGAGCCGTACCGGCGCGCGCTGATCGGCATGTACACGCGGCTCGCGGCGAGCGCGCGCGTGCGTCTGGGCGAAGGCAGCGTGCCGGTGCGCAGCGCGGGCCGCGGCGCGGCGCCCATCCGCGCGAAGCCCTATGACGACTCGTCTGAATTCGTGCGCGACCTGCACGTGCTGATCGATTCGCTCGCCGAGCATCATGGCGCGCCGCTCGCCGCACCGCGTCTGTCGCCGCTCGCACGCGCCGCCGAAGTGTTCGGCTTCCATCTCGCGAGCATCGACTTGCGGCAAAGCTCGGACATCCACGAAGCGGTGATCGCGGAACTGCTCAGGCGCGCGGGCGTCGAGGACGACTACGCGGCGCTCTCCGAAGAAGACAAGCTCGAGGTGCTGCTCGCCGAACTCGCGCAGCCGCGTCCGCTGCGTCTGCCGTACGCCGACTACTCGGACCTCGTGAAGAGCGAACTCGGCGTGCTCGAAGAAGCGCGCGTCACGCGTGAGAAGTTCGGTGCGCGCGCGGTGCGCAACTACATCATTTCGCACACGGAAACTGTCAGCGATCTGGTCGAAGTGATGCTGCTGCAAAAGGAAACCGGTTTGCTGCGCGGGCGTCTGGGCGACGCGAAGGATCCGGCTCACGCGGGCCTGATGGTGATCCCGCTGTTCGAAACGATCCCCGACTTGCGCAATGCGCCGCACATCATGCGCGATCTGATCGCGCTGCCGGGCGTCGATGCGCTGATCGAACATCAGGGCAACGAGCAGGAAGTGATGCTCGGCTACTCGGACAGCAACAAGGACGGCGGCTTCCTCACGTCGAACTGGGAGCTGTATCGCGCGGAACTCGCGCTGGTGTCGCTGTTCAACGAACGCGGCGTGACGCTGCGTCTGTTCCATGGACGCGGTGGCACCGTCGGCCGTGGCGGCGGCCCGACCTATCAGGCCATTCTGTCGCAGCCGCCGGGCACCGTCGATGGGCAGATCCGCTTGACCGAGCAGGGCGAAGTGATCGCGAGCAAGTTTGGCAATCCGGACATCGGCCGGCGCAACCTGGAAACGGTGGTGGCCGCGACGCTCGAAGCATCGTTGCTGCCGCACGGCAATGCGCCTGAGCAACTGCCCGCGTTCGAGGAAACGATGCAGCAGTTGTCCGACGCGGCGATGGCCTCGTATCGCGCGCTGGTCTACGAAACGCCCGGTTTCAAGGAGTATTTCTTCGAGTCGACGCCAATCGCGGAGATCGCCGAACTGAACATCGGCAGCCGGCCCGCTTCACGCAAATTGCAGGACCCTAAGCAACGCAAGATCGAAGATCTGCGCGCGATTCCCTGGGGCTTCTCGTGGGGGCAATGCCGTTTGCTGCTCACCGGCTGGTACGGCTTCGGCAGCGCGGTGGCCGCGCATCTCGACAGCGCGCCGAGCGATGCTGAACGCGCACGCCGTCTCGCGCTCCTGAAGAAAATGCACAAGACGTGGCCGTTCTTTTCGAACCTGCTGTCGAACATGGACATGGTGCTCGCCAAGACCGACCTCGCGGTTGCGTCGCGCTATGCAGCGCTCGTGTCGGACAAGAAGCTGCGCAAGCACGTGTTCGAGCGGATCGTCGCGGAGTGGGAGCGCACCTCGAAGGTGTTGTCGGAAATCACCGGCAAGAGCGAGCGGCTCGCGGAAAATCCGCTGCTCGCGCGGTCGATCAAGAACCGCTTCCCGTATCTCGATCCGTTGAATCACTTGCAGGTGGAACTGCTCAAGCGGCATCGCGGGGGCGATACCAATGCGCGCGTGCGGCGCGGGATTCATCTGAGCATCAACGGGATTGCAGCGGGGTTGCGCAATACGGGTTGAGTCCGCGCACTGCCGTGCAAGCGGCGTGCGCAGATTGGGCGCCGCGTAGCGTCGAGGTGGTTCGCTGCGGCGGGATATCAGTTTGTCGGCATCCCGCCGTTTTCGTTTTTTCGTTTGCGGCGGCGCTTACTGCGCGGCGATCATCAAAGCGTCGAGCTTGAAAGAGTGATCCGCCTGCACGTCGAAATACTGCCGCACTTCATCGGGCGCACCGTCCCACAGCGAGTGGATCGCCACCACGCGCGGTTCCGGCGTGCGCATGCGCGCAACCCACGAAGCGAACTCGATATCGATGCGCCAGCGCTCGCGAATCGCCGCCTTGAACCCCGCCGCTTCGAACAACGCAACCCATTCGTCGGCGCGGTAATCGCGGATATGCGAGCCGTCGCGCAGCAACTCGATCGCCTGGATATGCGTGTCGAGCAACGGATGATCGATCCCGGCAATATCGACGAACAACACCTGGCCGCCCGGCTTCAGCACGCGCCGCACTTCGGCGAGGGCGGCCGGCACATCGTGCCAGTGATGCGCGCTCATGCGGCTGATCGCCCAGTCGAATGAATGATCGTCGAACGGCAGCGTTTCGGCCGCGCCCTGCTGCGTGCGGATGTTGGCAAGGCCGCGCTCCTTCGCCGCACCGTCGACCGTCGCGAGCATTTGCGGCGCGATGTCGTAGGCGACCACGTCCTTCGCATGGGGCGCGACCGCGAAACTCGCGTGCCCCGCGCCACAGCCCATGTCGAGCACCGTCGCGCCCGGCGTGGCGGCAATCGACTCGGCCAGCATCCGCAGATCGGCGCCGGTTGCATGGGTTTGACTCGTCAAATACGCGGCGGCGGTCGAGCCAAAGGCGTCGGCGACCTGATCGTGATGCTTCATGGGGAGGCTCCAGTTGTGGATTGGGGACAGCGCCGCAACAGCGCTGGGAGGCATTTCGCGGTTCCAGCCGCTACAATAGGGCCCGCCGTGTACCGGTACAAGTTAAGCGATTATTCTGGTATCCGCATTACCCCCCGAAAACAACGCCCCACACGCACAGCCGATCAGCATGACCACGCCGTCTTCCGCCAACCACCCGCCGCCGCTCGACGCCACCCCGGCCCGCGCGCTCGGCGACTTCATCCGCGCTCATCGCGAGCGGCTTTCGCCGCAAGCGGTCGGCCTGCCGCCCGGCCCGCGCCGCCGCACGCCCGGCTTGCGGCGCGAGGAAGTCGCGCAGCTATGCGGCGTGAGCCCGACCTGGTACACATGGATCGAGCAAGGCCGGCCAGTGTCCGCATCCGCCGACGCGCTCGCGCGCATCGCGGTTGCGCTGCAACTGTCACGCGCGGAGCGGGCTTATCTGTTCGAGCTGGCCGCGCAGCGCGACCCCGCCGAGCCCGACCCGGCCGCCGCCGACGCGCCCGCCACCTTGCTGGAGACGGTGCAACTCGTGAACGCGCCGGCCTACGTGCTCGACCGGCAGTGGAATGCGCTCGCGTGGAACGAGCGCGCGGCCGATCTGTTCGTCGGCTGGCTGGACGGCGCGCACGATCGCAATCTGCTGCGCTACACGTTCACCGAGCCGGCCGCGCGTGAATTGATCGTCGATTGGGAAACGCGGGCGCGGCGGCTCGCTGCCGAATTCCGCGCCGACTCGATCCGCCATCTGAGCGACGCGCCCACGCGTGCGCTGATCGACTCGCTGAGCGCGGCGAGCGACGCGTTTACGCGCTTCTGGGCGTCGCAGGACGTGGGCGGCCGCGAGGGTGGACGGCGCGAGTTCAACCATCCGCGTGATGGACGCCTCGTCTATGACCAGATCACCTTCAAGCCCGCGCATCGCGAGGATCTGAAGCTGGTGGTGCTGGTGCGCGAATAGGCGCGTGCCCGGCGGCGCCTCGCGCGCTCGAAGCGCTGCCAGCCGGACGCCCCGACCACGCGCAGGTCCGCAGCGTCTGTCAGCCCCACCGCCAGTGTTAAAATCCCTGTCTTTCCTCGCTTCGGCGGCACCTTTGCACCGTACGTGACGTGCATGGCGCGCCGACAGCCTGTTCACCGCTCGCTCAACTGCCGCTTAACTGCCCAACACCATGACGTCCCAACTGCACAAAAAAGGCGAAGCCTGGTCGGCTCGCTTCTCGGAGCCGATGTCGGAGCTCGTCAAACGCTATACGTCGTCGGTTTTCTTCGACAAGCGTCTGGCGCTCGTCGATATCGAAGGGTCGCTCGCGCACGCCTCGATGCTGGCCGCGCAGAAGATCATCGCCGCCGACGACCTCGCCGCGATCCAGCGCGGCATGGCGCAGATCAAGGGTGAAATCGAACGCGGCGAGTTCGAGTGGCAACTCGATCTGGAAGACGTGCACCTGAACATCGAAGCGCGCCTGACCGCGCTGATCGGCGATGCGGGCAAGCGCCTGCACACCGGCCGCTCGCGCAACGACCAGGTCGCGACCGATATCCGTCTGTGGCTGCGCGGCGAGATCGACCGGATTGGCGGCTTGCTGACCGAGCTGCGCACCGCGCTGCTCGACATGGCGGAGAAGAACGCGTCGACCATCATGCCGGGCTTCACGCACCTGCAAGTCGCGCAGCCAGTCACGTTCGGCCATCACCTGCTCGCCTACGTCGAAATGTTTTCGCGCGACGCCGAGCGCATGCTCGATTGCCGCAAGCGCGTGAACCGCCTGCCGCTCGGCGCGGCGGCGCTCGCCGGCACCAGCTATCCGATCGACCGTCACGCGGTGGCGCAGACGCTCGGCTTCGACGGCATCTGCGCGAACTCGCTCGATGCGGTCTCCGACCGTGACTTCGCGATCGAATTCACGGCGGCGTCGGCGCTCGTCATGACGCATGTGTCGCGCTTCTCAGAAGAGCTCGTGCTGTGGATGAGCCCGCGCGTCGGCTTCATCGATCTGGCCGACCGTTTCTGCACCGGTTCGTCAATCATGCCGCAGAAGAAAAACCCGGACGTGCCCGAGCTCGCGCGCGGCAAGACCGGCCGCGTGAACGGCCATCTGATGGCGCTGCTCACGCTGATGAAAGGCCAGCCGCTCGCGTACAACAAGGACAATCAGGAAGACAAGGAACCGCTGTTCGACACCGTCGATACGGTGGCCGACACGCTGCGGATCTTCGCCGAAATGGTCGCCGGTATTTCGGTGAAGCCGCAAGCGATGCGCGATGCCGCGTTGCAAGGCTTCTCCACGGCGACCGACCTTGCCGACTACCTGGTCAAGCGCGGCCTGCCGTTCCGCGACGCGCACGAAGCGGTCGCGCTGGCCGTGCGTATCTGTGCGGATCGCGGCTGCGATCTCGCGGACCTGACGCTCGAAGAAATGCGCGCCGAGCTGCCGAACGTCGCGCATCTGATCGGCGAGGACGTGTTCTCGTACCTGACGCTCGAAGGCTCGGTCGCGAGCCGCAATCATCCGGGCGGCACTGCGCCGGAGCAGGTGCTCGCGGCGGTGAAGGCTGCACGTGCGGCGTTGAAGTAACGAAAGTGGCAGGAGGCGGCGCGACAGGTTAGCCAGCGCCGCTTACCGTTCGCATCACGCATGCTAGAGGAAGGCGGCCCCGTCAGCGGGTTCGCCTTTTTTATTTGCCGGGCCAGGTGGGCCCGCAGCAGTCTGCTGCGAACGCGTCGCCGCACAAAAAAATAAAGCCCGCACGAAGCGGGCTTAAAAAAAGACTTCCACCGATGCCTCCCGAAGGAGGCCATCGAAGTGTATGCGTGTTCCGTGCGCCGACCAACCCGCCTCATATTTCCGGCTATTACACGCGAGCGCGGCGGTACGTCGAGGCCCATTGCGGGCGAACGCCGATTGCATCCTGGCGGGTTTTGACTACCATCAAAGCAGGTCCTCTCCATGCTTTGCGCCGACGATGATCACCCGCTCGCGTCACCTTCTCAGCCTGACCGGCCGCTGCGCGGCCCGCGCGGGCGCGGCGCCATCGCGCGCGCGGCAGGCGCTGCTCACCATGGCGCTGGCCGCCGCCGTGGCCGGCTGCACGATCACGCTGCCGCCGCACGAGGCCGCCGTCAATACGCCGGTAGCCGCAATCAACAGCGCGACGCTCGATCAGTATCGCGAGGCGGTCGCGCGGCGCATCACCGAGCGCAATCCTTCATACGTGCTGCGCGGCACGCCGCAGGCGATGCTGCGCTCGCTGGTGGTCGTGTCGTTCACGGTGGATCGCAACGGGCACATCGTGGAGTCGTCGGTGTATCGCACCAATGGCGACGATGAAACCGAGAGCACCGCGCTCGCCACGCTGCGGCGCGCCGCTCCGCTGCCGCACCCGCCCGGCAAGCTGCTGAATGGGCGCGGCCAACTCGAACTGTTCGAAGACTGGCTGTTCAACGACGACGGCAAGTTCCAGTTGCGTGAGCTTGCTTCGCCGCAAGCGCAGACGATCGATTGAAAGCGGATGGCTTTGCGGCGCGCGGCGCGACTGTGCACGTCAGGCCGATGTCATTACGATTGCATCGCAGCCTGGCAACCGCCTCGCCACAATTGCACCGCACACGGCGATCCTTACGCCGTCATTGCTGCTCGGCGCCCGCGCTCGCTATAATTTTCCGATTCCCTGCGCCGGAGCCTTCCGGCATGGCTCACGCCGCCCGGCTACCCGCCGGCGCGACGCGACGCCCGATTGCAGCGCCGCCGTGCCATCCGCGCGCGCCGTCTGCTTGATGTGCGATGCACGCGACGTCTGATGCTCAGGTTTGACGCCCGATGGCTCATACCGGGCAGTCAGCGCGTCGTGCCGCACCGGCCGCCTCGTCATCCGCACGCGTCATGCAACCCACCTGGTTATTCCCCTGGTATGGCCACTGTCGCGCGCGACCTGGGTGGGCTGCCGTTGTAAGCTGTCGCTTCATCGCCCGCGCCGCACGTGGCTTCACTGAGCCAGCGAGCGGCGCCGGGCTGGCGAACCCAAAAAGATGCCGCCCGGCACGCGCCGTCGAGCTTCGACGAATGTCGACGCACGGCGCCCCGGCGGCCCTACGATACCTGGAGACCCTGCATGTCCACATCGCCGATTTCCTCGGCCCAGCCCAACGCAAGCGGGCAGAACAGCAGCGCGCGGATCATCTTCGCGAGCTTCATCGGCACCGCGATCGAGTTCTACGATTTCTACGTCTACGCGACCGCTGCGGCGCTCGTCATCGGACCGGTGTTTTTCCCGCATAGCTCGACGACCGCCCAGGCCTTGTCGGCCTTCGTCACGTTCGGCATCGCGTTCATCGCTCGGCCGATCGGCTCGTTCCTGTTCGGCCACTTCGGCGACCGCATCGGCCGTAAATCGACTCTGGTCGCCTCGCTGCTCGTGATGGGCCTGTCGACCACGCTGATCGGCTTCGTGCCGGGCTACGACTCGATCGGCAGCCTCGCGCCGATCCTGCTGTGCGTGCTGCGCTTCGGCCAGGGCATCGGCCTCGGCGGCGAATGGGGCGGCGCGGCGCTGCTCGCCACCGAAAACGCGCCGGCCGGCAAGCGAGGGTGGTTCGGCATGTTCCCGCAGCTCGGGCCGTCGATCGGCTTTCTCGCATCCAACGGGCTGTTCTTCGCGCTGGCCACGTCATTGAGCGACGAGCAGTTCCGCAGCTGGGGCTGGCGCGTGCCGTTCATCGTCAGCTCGGTGCTGGTCGTGCTCGGCCTGTACGTGCGCCTGAAAATCGCCGAGACGCCCGCCTTCCAGGCCGCCATCGAGCGCAAGGAACGCGTCAAGGTGCCGATCGCCACGCTGCTGTCGCAACACTGGGTGCCGACTGTGCTAGGCGCACTTGCGATGGTGGTCTGCTACACGCTGTTCTACAACGCGACCACGTTCTCGCTGTCGTACGGCGTGTCGGTGCTGCATATTCCGCGGCAGACGTTCCTCGGCCTGCTGTGCATCGCGGTCGTGTTCATGGCGCTCGCGACGCCCCTGTCGGCGCGGGCGAGCGACCGCTTCGGGCGCAAGCCGGTGCTGATCGTCGGCATCATCGCGGCAATTCTGTCGGGCTTCACGATGGCGCCGCTGCTTGGCAGCGGAGAAACGCCGCTGGTGCTGCTGTTTCTCGTGATCCAGCTGTTCCTGATGGGCGTGACCTTCGCGCCGATGGGCGCGCTGCTGCCGGAGCTGTTTCCGACCAACGTGCGCTATACCGGCGCGGGCGTCGCATATAACCTGGGCGGGATTCTCGGCGCCTCGGTCGCGCCGTATATCGCCCAGGTGCTGTCCGCGCACGGCGGGCTGCCGTGGGTCGGCATGTATGTGTCGGTGGCTGCGGCGGTCAGCCTGATCGGCGTGCTGTGCATGCGCGAAACGCGCGACGCGCGCCTGATGTAACGCCGTAGACGGCATCGGCGCACGGGTCCTCTGCCGATGCCTCAATTGCAAAGCCGCCCGGCGCCTGATGGACACGCCGTGGCGGCATCCGTTGCCCTTGCGCTCAAGCTCGGCTTTCGTTCTGCTTACCGGGCATTCTCTGGGTAAATCCCCTGCCTTGCGCGCCTTTTTGACTTGCCTATACTCAGCTTGAACAACCCTAAGGCAAGCAGGGAGGCCCGGATGAACATTCATCTTCACAACTCGGACATCGTGATGATCATCGCGCTCGCGCTGCTCGGTGCGCTGCTGCTCGCGTTGCGTTTTCGTCCGGCGACATGGAAGGGCATCGTCGTCGAAGCAGTGGCTGCGAACGCGGCTGCCATTGCCGCGGTAGTCGCGTTCGAAATGCTGATGGCCTGAGCGGCGTATCCGCGGTGGCTTACCGGTAGTAATAGCCGCCGTGATGGTGGTAGCCGCCACCGTAGTAGCCCGGCGCCGGGGCAACGATGCAGCCGCCGAGTGCCGTTGCGAGGAGCGTGCCGGCGGCGAGGGTCAAGATCAAGCGTTTCATATTGTTCTCCATCGAGTCGAGATTCATTCGAGCCAAATCCCCGAATGACCCGATTGGACACGACCTCGACCCACGGGAACGTTGCGATTTGTAAGGGAACATCACCAACGCGTTACATGATCGGTGCGAGTAACTCGCCCGCTCCGAAGCATCGGAGGATCGGTTCACGTCGGCGGAAATCAGCGCCTATACTGCGTTGAACGTGCATGAATTGCGTGCGCGCGCCCGCTGGCGTGGCGCAGGCGGTTCAAGCCATGGCGGGATAGGCACGGGTTTGCGCTGCGGCGCACGCTAGGCCAAAGCCGCCAGACATGCGAACACAGCCGGCATAAGCAATGACGCACTCAACGGAAAGCGACAGATTTAACAGGCGTGTAATGTGCGAGGAGCGCCGCGAATCTCACGCTGACCGACACTGAGATCGGAACGCGTAGCCGGACCGCTGCATCAGGCAGCCGATGCAGGTTCCGATTTTTGCAATGATTTCCTCTCCGCCCGCCGTTCCCCGACACGGGCGTTTTCGGAGGCGTTACGTCGCAGCGCCCGGTGGATTGGGCGGATGCGCGTCACGCCTCTTTTCTTTTCGAGCAAACGATTGCGCCACCAGCAGGACGCCGCCGCGACTCGCTCACGCGATGGCCGAACGCGGCTCGTTGGCGCGCTCATGCGGCTTGCCATGCACGTAGTCGATCGCGTCGAGTGCGGCGCTGACCGGCGGCACCGAATGGCCGTCACCGATCGAGATGGAACGATTCGGCGATTCGACGCCGCAATGTGACGGCGACGTCGCCACGAAGATCATCACAGTGCGCTTCTGCAACGCGTGAGCAAGATGGACGAAGCCCGTGTCCGTGCCGACCACCAGCGCGCACGCGTCGATCATCTGCGCGATTTCGGTCACGCTCATTTTCGGCAGCACATTCGCGCCCGGCACCTGCGCGGCGATCTTCTCCGCCTCGGCGCGTTCGGCGTCCGAACCCCACGGCAAGACCACGCGAAAACCGCGTCCCGCGAGGTCGAGGCCGACCTCGACCCAATGACTCAGCGGCCACTTCTTGTCGTCTTTGGAGGTGGCGTGGAAAAACGCCGCGACCGGCGCGCTGTCCGCGGCGAACGGCGCGCTGGCCGGTTCAGGCAGGCGCAGATTGTAGACGGGCGGGCCGTCCACCTCGTAGCCGAGCGCCTCGCCTGCGCTGATGCGCATGCCGTGCCAGGCATTGCCTTGCGGACGCGGGCCGAATCGCCCGGTATAGGCGAAGGCAGCGCCCCGCTCGCCCAGATCCTGGGACTGGTAGCCGATACGCCGTGACGAGCGTGCGAGGAACGCGATGATCGCGCTCTTGTAGACACCGTGAATGTCGATGATGGAATCGTAGCGATACGCGCGCAACTCGGCGATGGACGCCCAGATGGCCTTGAGGTCGCTCCAGTTGCGCGCTTTCTTGAAGCGGCGCAACGGCGCGCACAGCACGCGGTCCACGCTTTCGCTCCAGTGCACGAGTTCGGCGAAAGCCTCGTCTGCCGCCCAATCGACCTGAACGCCTGGAAACGCGCGCTTGATATCGGCGACGACCGGCAGCGCCTGCACGATATCGCCGAGTGAGGTGACCTTGACGATGAGGACTCGCTTCATTGAAGACCTGTTAGTTGTTCAAAAATCACATCATTTTAGCCGACGATTGAAATCTTTTTGCCACATCGCATTGGCCCGCACGCCTCAATCGCAATACCGCGCATTACGTCACGCGTCTGCGACGCGACGATTCTGCGGCATTTCAAAAAACTTTTCATACGCGTTTGCACGCGCGCGGCGCTCTATACTTTACGCTTTCGCGCCAGCCTGCCATGCCCAAACTCTTCTCTCTGCGTCCATCCGTCCTCCTGCGCCGCGCTAAACGCCTCTGGCGGCAGTACGGCATTTTCTGGCTCGGCGCGATCGCCGTTGGCCTGATCGCGGTGCTGTATGCCCGCCTGATCGACTGGGGCTACGCCGAATTCCGCTCCTTGCAGCAAGGGCACGCATGGGCGCCGCTCATCGTCACGCCCGCGGTCGCGGCGCTCGCCGTCTGGCTCACGCGCACCTTCTTTCGCGGCGCCGAGGGCAGTGGCATCCCGCAAGTGATCGCGACGCTGCATTCGAAACCCGGTCCCTACGGCGAACGGCTGCTGTCGTTCCGGATTCTGTTCGGCAAGATCGCCGTGTCGTTTCTGGGGATTCTGGGCGGCTTCACCATCGGCCGTGAAGGACCGACCGTGCAAGTCGGCGCGGCGCTCATGTTCAATCTGCGGCGGCTCTATCCGCGCTCCAATGCCCAGATCGAGCGGCAACTGGTGCTGGCCGGCGCGGCCGCGGGCTTATCCGCCGCCTTCAATACGCCGCTCGCCGGCATCGTGTTCGCCATCGAGGAACTGACGCGCAGCTTCGAGGCGCGCGCGAGCGGCGTACTGATTACGGCGATCATCATCGCCGGCGTAATCGCGCTTGGGCTGAACGGCAACTACACGTATTTCGGCACCATCCAGATCGGCGTGCACTTCCCTGACCTGCTTGCGCTCGCGGTGTTGCTCACCGCGCTCGTCACCGGCATTGCCGGCGGCGTGTTCGGCTGGCTGCTGCTAAACACCGCGCGCTGGATTCCCGCGCCGCTGCGTCGATTGCACAGCGAACGGCCGGTCGTGTTCGCCGCGTTGTGCGGTTTCACGATCGCATTGGTCGGGCTGATTTCGGGCGGCACGACCTTCGGCAGCGGGTATGCGGAAGCGCGCGGATTGCTCGACGGCCATGAGCGCCTGTCGGTCTTCTATCCGTTCCTGAAGATGATCGCGATGATCGGCTCATACCTGCCCGGCATTCCGGGCGGTATCTTCGCGCCGTCGCTGTCGATCGGGGCGGGCTTCGGCAATCTGCTGCACATGGTGTTCGACTCGATGCAGTTGCCGATGCTGATCGCGCTCGCAATGGTCGGCTATCTCGCCGCCGTGACGCAGTCTCCGATTACGTCGTTCGTGATCGTGATGGAGATGATCGACGGCCACGCGCTGGTGATTTCGCTGATGGCCACCGCGTTGATCGCGAGCCGCGTGTCGCGCCTGTTCGCGCCGCCACTCTACGAGTCGCTGGCGCAACGTTATATGGCGCCGCTGCCGCAGCCGACGCCCGCGCCAACGCCCGAAGTCCCCGAGGTGCTCGACGTGCCCGAACCGGCAATGGAGCCGGTCGACGGCGAGCCGCCTGCCGAAGACAGCGCCGACACGCCGCGTCAATAAACGACGACGCGCGGCGCGTGCACATACAACGGCCGGGCCGGCACGATGACACAGCCGGCCAGTATCACCGCCAGCGCGGCAAGCAGAAGCAGATTCTTTTTCATCACGTGTTTTCCTGAAGCGACGGGCGCGCGCTACGCGGCGCCCGTGTTGTCGAACGGGTGAAGGCGACGCGAGCGAGATCGAACGCGCCGTGCCTTGCCCGACGTTCTCGCGTTACGCCCAGTGGCCCTGCACCCACCGGTAGTGCGGACCCTGCGAGACCCAGTGGCCCGGTACCCAGTGATAGCCGATGCGCTCGGCCTGCCAGTGTCCCGCGACCCAGACGTAGCGGCCATGATCCCAGCGCCAGTGACCGTGGTCCCACACGTAGCCGGCTCGCGCCGCGGGCACGGCTTCGTCACGCACAGGCGGCGGCTCGGACGGCGCGATCACGACCACTTCGGCCGACGCGCACGCCACAGCGGCGGCACCAGCCGCGATCAACACGGTATGGGTCAGCAGCAAGCGAAAGGTTCTGTTCATGATTTCCCTCTCTGATTAAACACCGGATACGGCGTTATCCGTTTAATGCGCGAGGGCTGCGACCGGCTGACGGTGCGCGTGTAACGGCACACGCTGAAGTGCAACGGTTTATTTCGACGCACGGACTGCGCATGGGAAAGCGTCAGGACGGGCTTGCGCGACACTTAAAGACGCGGCTGGGCCAGCGACGCAGCGCGGCTCGCGACGGCTCGAAGAAAACGAGGGGGAAATGAAACGGCAGGAAACGGCAGGAAACGGCAGGAAACGGCAAGGAAACGACTGGCAGCCGCGCACTCGACAATCACGCAGCGAACACCGCACGGCGCCACGTCATCTCAACGCAACACCGCGCGGCGTACATCGGCTGAAACCAGCCGCAGAACAGAACCGCTTGCGGCCGCTCAGGCCTGCGGTATTTCGATCTTGACCTCGAGCACTTCGAGATCGTCCTGACGCTCGAGACTCACGCGAATATCGTCATCGGAAATCTTCACGTACTTCGAAATCACGGCAACCAGTTCACGTTGCAACGCAGGCAGATAATCGGCGGGCGCGTGGCCGCCGGCGCGCTCGTGCGCGATGATCAACTGCAGGCGTTCCTTCGCTACCGACGCGGACTTCTTTTTCTCTCCCAGCAAAAACGAAAGAATCGACATTACGTGCGCTCCCCTTACTTGGTGCCGAAGAGGCGCTGCAGCAGCCCGGGCTTCTGGTAATCGGTAAAGCGAAGCGACTTCTGCTCGCCGAGAAAACGCGACACGACATCCTTATAGGCTTCGGCCACGTCGGTGCCGTCCAGATGCACGGCGGGCAGACCCTGGTTGGACGCGTGCAGCACCGCTTCCGATTCCGGAATCACGCCGATCAGATCGATGCGCAAAATTTCCTGAATGTCGGTGAGCGACAGCATTTCGCCTTCGCTGACGCGCTTCGGGTTGTAGCGGGTGATCAGCAGGTGTTCCTTGATCGGCTCCTTGCCTTCGATCGCGCGCTTGGTCTTCGACGACAGGATGCCGAGAATGCGGTCCGAGTCGCGTACGGACGACACTTCGGGGTTGGTCACGATCAGCGCTTCGTCGGCGAAGTGCATCGCGAGCAGCGCGCCCGATTCGATACCGGCCGGCGAATCGCAGACGATGTATTCGAAGTCCATCGCGATCAGGTCGTTGATGACCTTCTCGACGCCTTCCATCGTCAACGCGTCCTTATCGCGCGTCTGCGAGGCCGGCAGGATGAACAGGTTCTCGCACTTCTTGTCCTTGATCAGCGCCTGGTTCAGGTTGGCTTCGCCCTGGATCACGTTGATCAGGTCGTACACCACACGGCGCTCACAACCCATGATGAGATCGAGGTTACGCAGGCCGACGTCGAAGTCGATCACGGCGGTTTTGCTGCCACGCAGTGCGAGGGCCGATGCAAAGCTCGCGCTCGTGGTCGTCTTGCCCACGCCACCCTTGCCCGAAGTCACCACAATGATTTTTGCCATTACCCTTACCTTGTGTTCGTCAAATTCATTAATTATGTGCGGCCATATTTGCCGCGAAACGCCGCGCGCCGGATTCGTTTAGCGCCGCACCCGTTTCGCGTCACTTACGTGAGCCGCAGCGGTTCGATCATCAGCTTTTCTTCTTCGAGCCAGATCTGCACCGGCTTGCCGAGTACATCGGATGGCAGCGGGTTCTCGGTCGTTCGATAGATGCCCGCGATCGAGATGAGTTCCGGTTCGAGACACGTGCAGAAAATGCGCGCGTCGTGATTGCCCTGCACGCCGGCCAATGCCCGGCCACGCAGCGGCGCGTAAATATGGATGTTCCCTTCCGCGATCACTTCCGCGCCGTAGCTCACAAGACCGAGCACGACCAGATCGCCCTTTGCGTAGATGCGTTGACCGGAGCGCAACGGCTTCTCGACCACCATCGTTTGCGACGACGTGGCGAGACGCACGGGCTCGGCGGCGACAGCCGGCTCGAGCGCAGTGGGGGAGCCGGATTCGGGGACCTCGGGCGGAAGCAGGCTCGCCTGGGCCGGCGCGTCTGCCGCCGGCGCAGCACCGCTCGTGCCGCTTGCCGCGTCGGTGCTGCCTTCGTCGGCAGGCTTCGCCACCGCGCCGCGACGATCGCGCGCTTCGAGCAACGGCAGCGCCGATTCCGCCGCCCACTTCTGCTGCGCGTCGGCGACCACGCCGACCGGACGCATGCGCACGCTGTCGAGCAGTTGCGCGATGTCGGCAAGCCGCACGCGTTCGTTGTCGGCGAGACGCCGCACGTCGATCGCGACGACGTCGTTAGCGAAAAACTCGGGGGTCGCCTCGAAGCGCCGGGTCAGCTCGGCACGCATGGCATCGAGGTCGGTCGTCTTGACCACGAACAGGAGCGTATCGACCGAGCCGCTGCGGAGTTCGAAAAAAGGCGATTTCTTGGGCGACATAGCGTTCGGCAAAAAATTTTGCGTATTTTACAGGCGTCCACGCGCGCGGCCAGCTTTTTTGCCGGTGAATGCACGACCTCGACGAGCCACCTCGATCGACGCAACCACGCACAGGGCGTTCGGGCCGCGCCATGGCCAAGGATCGGGCTGCTCGCAAGACCGGGAGCCGGCCACGATTGCTGGACTGACGCGGAGGGGATTCGAGCGGCAGACTGTTGGGCCGCTCGCGAGATCACTGCTGGGACGCCTGTGAGGTGCTCGGCACGTGGCGCACCAGCAGACTTTCGACTTGCTCGGGCGCGCGTTCGACACGCCGGTGTTCGCCGGTCGGACCGAAGCCGAGCGCCTCGTAAAAGCGCATGGCGTTGCGGTTGGCGTCGGCGACCCACGCGTAGATTTCCGTCGCGCCTTCGCCGGCGAGCCAATGGCCGGCCGTGTCGACCAGCAGTTCGCCGCCGCGCAGATGACGCACGGCCGGCGCTACCCACAACTCGCAGACGAACGCGCGGCGCGCGGCGGTGTCGTCGAAATGCGCTTCGATCAGGCCGGCCGGGTGGCCTTCGGTGTAGAGGATGAAAGTGGCAACGGAGAACGAAACCGCGCGCTCCACGGCGGTGGTGTCGAAACTGGCTGCATCGGCCGACAACGCGTCTTCGAGCGTCGCGCCGAAGGCATAGGGCGCCTCGCGTAGCGACGCAGTACGGAGTTCGCGAAAAACGGCGCCCTGATCAGCGGCGATACGGCGAACGGTCAATGACGGACTCATGCAGACGAAAACCCCTTGAAACCCTAAGGCGTAGCTTTAACCGAACCGGCGCGCGAGTCAAATCATTATTGACCAGACCGCGCCATGGCTCGACGATTCGCACGCGGCACGCACAAAGCCACGGCATGTCATGCCGGCGGCATAGGCTGCCAGCTGCAAGCAGCCAGGTGTTGCGTGCGCTGCGTACTCACGGCGCTTCGTAGCTACCGGTGCCATCCGGCCAGGGCGTCAGCAGTTCATAACCGTCGTCCGTGACGGCAATCATGTGCTCCCATTGGGCGGACAGCGAGCGGTCTTTCGTGACCACCGTCCAGCCGTCGCGTTGCACGCTGGTGCCGGCGCGGCCGGCGTTGATCATCGGCTCGATCGTGAAGACCATGCCCGGTTTCAGGCGCACGCCCTGCCCCGGCTGGCCGTAATGCAGCACTTGCGGGTCTTCGTGATAGACCTTGCCGATGCCATGCCCGCAGTAGTCGCGCACGATTGAAAAGCCGTCGCGCTGCGCGACTTTCTGGATTGCGTAGCCGACGTCGCCGAGCGTCGCGCCCGGCTTCACTTCGCGGATGCCGGCGAGCATCGCCTCGTAGGTCGTGTCGATCAACTGGCGTGCCACCGTGCTCGGCTGGCCCACGCAATACATGCGGCTGGTGTCGCCGAAATAGCCGTCCTTGATGATTGCGACGTCGATGTTGATGATGTCGCCGTCCTTCAGAATCTCGCCGCGATTCGGGATGCCGTGGCACACCACCTGGTTGACGGACGTGCAAACGGTCTTGGGAAACCCCAGATAGCCGACATTGGCCGGAATCGACTTTTGCGTGTTGACGATGTAGTCGTTGCACAGCGCGTCGAGTTCGTCAGTGGAGACGCCGGCCTTGACGTGCTCGCCGATCATCGCCAGCACGTCGGCCGCGAGGCGGCCGGAAATGCGCAGTTTGGCGATGTCGTCGGGAGTCTTGTAAGTAATGGCCATGAATTCAATCGATGTGAGTCGGATGGGGTTCGAGGTTCGGCGCAGGACGCCGGGCCGCCGCAAGCGGCACGGCAAAAGCAGGCCCACGCCGGGATCGATCGGCCAATTGTACAGAGGATCGCCGCCCGAGCCCGGCAAAATGGGCCGAACGGGCTAGCCGGGCGATCGTGTGACGGCGGTGGATGGCAGGTGGAATCCATCGCGCCCGCCCGTCCGCGCTTCATGCGACGGGTCTCAAACGGTGTACGTCGCTGCGCGAATTGGCACGCGTGCTGGCTCGCCCATAGTCCCGGCACGAGAACCGGCAGCGCACCGGTCAGTCGGCTTTGGGGAGTACGACTGCATGACGTCGGTGCACCCTTCGTCGAAGCCTTGCGCGTGGATCGTATCGAGTTGCGCTTCGAACGCGTTGCGCCAGCGGCGCAAGGTCTTCGCGTCATCGCGGCCGAATGCCAGCGACGTGCACGCCGCCAGCCTGGCGCGCCACGCCGCGTCGGCGAAACGCTGTGGACTCGGCAACATGCCCCCGCAAGAATGAAATCACGGATAAAGATCGCTCGTCGCGCGATAAGCGGCGAGTGCGAGTCGTCGATCGTGATGGTTTGCACCAGCGCGCGCGCCGGGACGCAGACGCTCGCGCAGCATGCCGAAGCACGGCGGCCAGAAGGTCTCGCAGACCGCCTCGAACATTTCGATCGAGAACGATGCCGTCGTACTGTCCCGTCAACGTCCGGCAGTCGCGCAATTCGAGTTGGACCCGGCTGCCGAGCCCTGCCTCGTGCGCTCGCGCCTGCGCAAATTCGAGCTGCGCCGGCGCGATCGTCGCGCCGTGCAGGTCGATGCCCTGTCGCGCCGCGTGCAGCGCAAAACCGCCCCAGTCGCAGCCGGTTTCGAGAACCCGCATGCCCGCAGGCAAAATCTCGCGTATCGATGAAGCGTTGATACTTCGCACGCTGTGCGTCTTCGAGCGAGGGTTGAAGATCGCTGTCGAACACTGCGCTCGAGTAGGTGAACGTCGGTCGAGCCACTGTGCGTAGAACGCGTGGCCGATGTCGTAATGCGCGTGAATATTGCGCCGGCTGCCCGAGCGCGTGTTCGGCCTGAGCCGATGGCGCAGCCCGTACCGGAACTGCGCGAAGCAGCCACCGTACACGTGAGTTGCAGCGCGCGCTCGTTGCGGATCGCGACGCGCGACAGCGTGGCGAGATGGGGCGTGTCGACCCGCCACGCGCGCCACGCGTCGGCGAAACCGATATCTCCTTGCGCAGGATCGCGCCGCCAGCGCACCAGTCACGCAACTCCAGACGCGCCCGGCATCCCATGCGGATCGCCGAACATTGTTGTCGAGTGGGAGACGGTCCAGATCGAAGCGCACGTAGAACAGCGGATAAGTGAAGCAATGACGCTTCCGACGTAGCCGCGCGTGCATCACACCGCAGCTGAGGAGCCACGCGGCGGGCGTGAGGTTGGCGACGTCGGCGGCGACGCGGCTTACCGACGCGGCTTACCGACGCGATGCGAGTATGCGTCATAGCCTCGTCCATCCCGGCGCCGCGTTGAAATCGGCGGCAACGCGCAGCGCCGATTTCAGACCGTCCCCGTGAAATCCGTAGCCGGTCCGCACACCCGCGAACCACGTGCGGCGTTTGCGGCTCGCCCATCGACGCGCGCGTTTGCATCGCGATTTCGAGGTTGTGCTCGGCGCCGCTGTGCGCTGGTAGCTCGACGTGTCGCCAGAGTATTCGCCCGCCGCACTCCAGGCCTTCGCGTACTTGTATTCGATACCGCCACCGTAGTGCAGACGGATGTGCGGCCAGGAAGCCGTCAAGCCAACGCGTGCATACGACACGATGTTCCCATTGATCGGCGTGCCGATCTTCAGGTCGCACAGCACTTCTTTGTCGAGCACTGACGCCGCCGCGGTACTCTCCGAGGAACGCACGAAGCAAGGCACGCGAACGCTTCCGACTTCCAAAAGCAAAACCCCCGCTGCACTTTCGTTCAGCGGGGGTTTTTAAATGTGGCGGAAAGGGTGAGATTCGAACTCACGGTACCCCTAAAGGTACACTGGATTTCGAGTCCAGCGCATTCGACCACTCTGCCACCTTTCCGTGTTTTCCGGCTCACAGCGACCAAGCTGTTTCGTCAGAACCAAGCGGGTCGTTGCTTGGGAGAGAAAGATTATAGAACAGCTAAATCTGTTTTCCAAGTCCCTCGTCAAAAAATTTTCCAAGAGGCTGGCCAATCACATGGCACGCCGCGGCGACCCCTCACCGCATTGTCGTTGCAAGCAAATTAGGCCGCCGACACTTCCAGCCGCGCCACACCGCCGAGGTACGGCTGCAACGCCGTCGGCACCGTCACCGAGCCATCGGCATTCTGGTAGTTCTCCAGCACGGCCACGAGCGTGCGGCCCACCGCCAGCCCCGAACCGTTCAACGTATGCACCAGCTCCGGCTTGCCCTGGGCGTTGCGATAGCGCGCCTGCATCCGGCGAGCCTGGAACGACTCGGTGTTCGAGCAGCTCGAAATCTCGCGATAGGTGTTCTGCGCCGGCACCCACACTTCCAGGTCATAAGTCTTCGCGGCCGAGAAGCCCATGTCGCCCGTGCACAAGGTGATCACGCGATACGGCAGTTCCAGCTTCTGCAAAATGGCCTCGGCGTGGCCGACCATCTGCTCCAGCGCGTCGTACGACGCTTCCGGCGCGACGATCTGCACCATCTCGACCTTGTCGAACTGATGCTGGCGGATCAGGCCGCGTGTGTCGCGGCCATACGAGCCCGCTTCCGAACGGAAGCACGGCGAATGCGCGGTCAGTTTGATCGGCAACGCGTCTGCTTCGACGATGCTCTCGCGCACCGTGTTCGTCAGCGAAATCTCCGACGTGGAGATCAGATACTGCGTGACCGTGTTCTCGTCGCCGCCCTTCTCGACGCGAAACATGTCGTCGGCGAATTTCGGCAGCTGGCCGGTGCCGTACAGAATCTCAGGATTGACGATGTACGGCGTGTACACCTCGGTATAGCCGTGCTGTTGCGTGTGCGTGTCGATCATGAACTGCGCGAGCGCGCGATGCAGCCGCGCAATCTGTCCGCGCAGCAGCGTGAAGCGCGCGCCCGACAGCTTCGCGCCGGTCTCGAAATCGAGCCCGAGCGGCGTGCCGACATCCACGTGATCCTTCACCTCGAAATCGAACTGGCGCGGCGTGCCCCAGCGGCGCACTTCGACGTTGCCGGCTTCGTCGTCGCCGGCCGGCACGCTTTCGTGCGCGAGGTTCGGCACGCCGAGCAGCAGGTCCGACAGACGCTTCTGGATATCGTCTAGCTTCGCCGCCGACGCCTTCATCTCGTCGCCGATGCCCCCGACTTCGGCCATCACCGCCGAAGTGTCCTCGCCCTTGCCTTTCATCGCGCCGATCTGCTTGGACAGGCTGTTGCGGCGCGCCTGCATTTCTTCGGTACGGGTCTGGGTGTCGCGGCGTTCCGCTTCGAGCGCGGTGAAAGCCGCCACGTCGAGGGTATAGCCGCGGTCGGCGAGGCGTTTGGCGATGCCGTCGAGGTCTTTGCGCAGCAGCTGAATGTCGAGCATGGGATGGGACGGGTATTCGTTGTATGAAGGTGGGATTTTAGCGCACCGGCGCGCGCGGCCGGTGCGTTCGATGGTCGACGCGCGCGGATCGCCGCCTCGGCCGACACCGCCGCGACCGCAATGGCGCAATGGGCCGCGCCGGAAAACCGGCAACGCTCAACCCTTCTTGCGCTTGTTCTCGCTGCGCCATTGCGCATCCAGTTCGGCCAGACGCGCCATCTTGTCGCCGATCTTGCCTTCGAGCCCGCGCGGCGTCGGCTCGTACCAGCGCGGGTCGCGCATGTTCTCCGGCAGATAGGTCTCGCCGGCCGCATACGCGTCGGGTTCGTCGTGCGCGTAGCGATACTCGTGGCCGTAGCCAAGCTCCTTCATCAGCTTGGTCGGCGCGTTGCGCAGATGCACCGGCACGCCGCGCGACTGATCCTTGCCGACGAAGCGCCGCGCTTCGTTATACGCGTTGTACCCGGCGTTCGACTTCGGCGCGACCGCGAGATAGATGATCGCCTGCGCCAACGCCAGTTCGCCTTCCGGCGTGCCGAGGCGCTCGTAGGTTTCGGCGGCATCGAGCGCGATGCGCGCGGCACGCGGGTCGGCGAGGCCGATGTCCTCCCACGCCATGCGCACGATGCGGCGCGCCAGATAACGCGGGTCCGCGCCGCCGTCGAGCATCCGGCAGAACCAGTACAGCGCGCCGTCGGGGCTGCTGCCGCGCACCGATTTATGCAGCGCGCTGATCTGGTCGTAGAATGCGTCGCCGCCTTTGTCGAAGCGGCGCAGGTTTTCCGCGAGCGCGCTGCCGAGCAACGCACCGTCGATCTCCGTGGTCTTTTGCTGCGCGGCCGCGCGCGCGACGATTTCGAGGTTGTTCAGCAGCTTGCGGCCGTCGCCGTCTGCGGAACCGATCAGCGCGTCGCGCGCTTCGTCGGTGAACGTGAGGCCGCCGAGTTCCTGTTGCGCGCGCTCGAGCAGTTCGCGCTGTTCTTCGTCGGTGAGGCTCTTGAGCACGTAGACCGCGGCCCGCGAGAGCAACGCGCTGTTCACCTCGAACGACGGATTCTCGGTCGTCGCGCCGACGAACACGAACAGTCCCGACTCGACGTGCGGCAAGAACGCGTCCTGCTGGCTCTTGTTGAAGCGATGCACTTCGTCGACGAACACCAGCGTCTGATGGCCGTTCGCGCGATGAATCTGCGCGGTCTCGACGGCTTCGCGGATATCCTTCACGCCCGAGAGCACCGCCGACAACGCGATGAACTCAGCGTGAAACGCATCGGCCATGAGCCGCGCGAGCGTGGTTTTGCCGACGCCCGGCGGGCCCCAGAGGATCATCGAATGGGCTTCGCCGGATTCGAACGCGACCCGCAACGGCTTGTTCGGGCCAAGCAGGTGCTTCTGGCCGATCACTTCGTCGATATGGCGGGGCCGCAGGCGTTCGGCGAGCGGAACATTGGCACGGGTTTCTTCAAACATGACGTTTTGGGGATAATCTCGGCTTTTCCGGACGCGGTCCGTGGGAAGGCGGCGTGCTGCCGGATGAGCGCAAAGCCGGCACGTGAAGGTGCGGGCAACGTCCCGCATTATGACAGTGACGGCGTGCGTACGATGGCTGCGCGGCGCGGCGGCGCGACCCGGGCGGCAGCGCGCGCCGGAAGTTCGGTCATGAGGACCGCAGCGGCGCACACCACCGCGGCGTGAAAGGCAAATGCAAACATAACAGAACAAGCCACCCGGCACGCACACCGCCGGGCGGCATGGCAAGCAACGTCGCAACACCAACAGGGACAACTACAGATGGCACAAGATCCTCTCGCCGGCGATGCCGGTTCCACCTACGCGCCGCTCACGCCGGTGCCCGACGCGCGCCGAGCGTTCCGCACCGGCGACGCGTTCGCGCTCTGGTTCTCGCTCGGCATCGGCCTGCTGGTCGCGCAGGCCGGCGCGCTGCTGGTGCCGGGATTGTCGCTGCCGCACGCGCTGCTGGCGATCGTGATCGGCAGCGTAATCGGCGTGGTGCTGCTCGCGCTGGCCGGCGTGATCGGCACCGACACGGGGCTCGCGGCGATGTCGTCGCTGCGCCCGACGCTCGGCGTGCGCGGCGCGTCGGTGCCGGCGGTGCTCAACGCGGTGCAACTGGTCGGCTGGGGCTCGTTCGAAGTGATCGTGATGCGCGATTCCGCCGACGCCCTCGCCAAACAGTCTTTCGGCCTGTCGATGCCGCTGGTCTGGACCATCGTGTTCGGCCTGCTCGCGACGCTGCTGGCGATCAGCGGCCCGCTGTCGTTCGTGCGGCGCTTTCTGCGCAAGTGGGGCATCTGGCTGCTGCTCGCGGGCGCTGCATGGCTCACGTGGAATCTGCTCGCGCGCCACCACCTGGCCGAGCTGATGCGCCGGCCGGGCACTGGGGAGATGTCGTTCGGCGGCGCGATCGACCTCGTGGTGGCGATGCCGCTGTCGTGGCTGCCGCTGATTGCCGACTACACCCGCTTCGGCCGGCAACCCGGCGAGACGTTCCGCGGCACGCTGCTCGGCTACGGCATCGCGAACATCTGGTTCTACGCGCTAGGCGCGGTCTACGGGCTCGCGGCCGGCGGCGGCGACGCGCTGCTGACCAGCGCGCTGGCCCAGGCGGGCGGCGGCCTTGCGCTGCTGCTGATCCTGATCGACGAAATCGACAACGCGTTCGCCGACATTCACTCGGCCGCCGTTTCGACCGGCACGTTCTGGACACGCGGCAGCGTGCCGTTGCTGTCGGCGGCGTTCGGCGCGCTGTGCACGCTCATCGCGCTGCTCGTGCCGATGGCGAAGTATCAGAACTTCCTGCTGCTGATCGGCTCGGTGTTCGCACCGCTGTTCGGCGTCGTGCTGATGGATCACTTCATCGTGCGCAAGCGCCGTATCGAGGCCGCCGTGCTCGCCGACGTGCGTGGCCGTTACGGCTTCTCGGGCGGCTGGCATCTGAGCGCGTTCATCGCGTGGGCGATCGGCATCGCCTCGTATCAGGTGATCAATCAATGGCTGCCGAATCTCGGCGCGACCTTGCCGTCGCTCGTGATCGGCGCCGTGTGCTACTACGTGTTCGTGTCGGCGCGTAAGACGGCATACGCCTGACGCATCGGGCGCGTTGTCAGCGCGAGTCGGCTGACGAAGAAAAAGCCTGCATTAGCAGGCTTTTTCTTTTGCGCATGAGGCTCCACGCGTTCTGCCCGGTTCAGTCACTTCAACGCACGGCGGCGCGATATTCGACACCCGGCAGCACGCATAGCAATTCAAACGCGAGATTCGCGCCGAGGAGCGCGGTCGTACCGAACGGATCGTACGGCGGCGCCACCTCGACCAGATCGCAGCCGACGATGTTCAAGCCGCGCGCACCGCGAATGATCTCCAGCGCCTGCGGCACCGTCAGGCCCGCGATCTCCGGCGTGCCCGTGCCCGGCGCGAAAGCCGGATCGATCCCGTCGATGTCGAACGTGATGTACACGGGGCCGTCGCCCATCCGCTCGCGAATGCGCGTCATCAGCGGCGCGAGCGACTGATTCCAGCATGCCTCCGCCTGCACGACCTCGAAGCCCTGATCGCGGCACCAGTCGAAGTCTTCCGCCGCGTAACCGGTGCCGCGCAAACCGATCTGCACGACTCGCTCGCAATCGAGCAGCCCCTCCTCAACCGCACGGCGAAACGGCGTGCCGTGCGCAATCTTCTCGCCCATCATCGTGTCGTTGACGTCGGCGTGCGCGTCGACGTGAATCAGCCCGACCTTGCCGTGCTTACGGTGAATCGCGCGCAGGATCGGCAGCGCGATGGTGTGATCGCCGCCGAGCGTGATCGGCTTGCAATCGTGCTGGAGGATTTCGTCGTACGCGGTTTCGATCCGCGCGATCGAGTCGTGCAGGTTGTACGGATTGATTGCGACGTCGCCGAGATCGGCCACGCGCAGAAAGTCGAACGGCGCGGCGCGGGTCGCCATGCTGTAGGGGCGCAGCAGCACCGATTCGCTGCGGATCTGGCGCGGCCCGAAGCGGGCGCCCGTGCGGTTCGACGTACCGAGATCGAACGGCACGCCGACGAAGCACGCGTCGAATCCGGCAGCCGAGCCGATGTTCGGCAGCCGCATCATCGTCGCGATACCGCCGCAGCGCGGCATCGCGTTACCGGACAGCGGTTGCGGCCGTTCGCCGGCTTCGGGGGAAATGAAGGAGGAAGTATTCATCGTGGCTCGGCAATGAAAGAGATTCGGCGCGAAAAATCGGCGGAAATTGGCCGAAACGCGGCCAAAATGCGACCAAAACAGCGCGCCTTTTGGAGGAACTCCAATTCTTGAGCCATTTCCCGCCAACTTAAATAGCGGTGGCGCATCCTTCACATCGATCCACGGCGATGTATGCTGAAGCATGTTCTCCCAACTCACCGATCTTGACCTGCGGCTGATTCGCGTCTTTCTCGCTATCGTCGACGCGGGCGGAGTTTCGCCCGCCCAGGCGACGCTCAACATCGGCCAGTCGACCATCAGCACCCAATTGGCAACGCTCGAAACGCGCCTCGGCTATCGCCTGTGCGCGCGCGGCCGCAGCGGCTTCAGTCTGACCGCGCGCGGCGAGCAGTTCATCGAGGCCGCCCGCGCGCTGCTGTCGGCCGTCGACGCCTTCGGCATGCAGGCGCGCAACGTGGGCCGCACGCTGGTCGGCACGCTCGACATCGGCATGATCGGCCATACGCCGGTGTCGGCGAGCGCGCGCATCAGCGACGCGATCGGCCGTTTTCGCGCGCGCGATCAGTCGGTGCGTTTTTCGATTCTGGTGCGCTCGCCGGGCGAGCTGGAAGAACTGCTGCTCAATGGGCGGATTCAGATCGGCATCGGCTATTTCTGGCATCGCGTGCCGTCGCTCGAATACACCGAGGTGTTCGCCGAGGACCAGTTCGCCTACTGCGCGAAAGGTCACCCGTTGTTCGCGCAGGCGGGCGACGTATCACCTGAAGAGGCCGCACAGAATGAATGGGCATGGCGCAGTTATCCGTTGCCCGAAGCGGAGAGTTCGACCACGCCGCAGAACGTCACCGCGGTCGCGGACAACATGGAAGCGGTTGCGATGCTGGTGCTGTCATCGCATCACCTCGGTTATTTGCCGGGGCATTTCGCGGCGCCGTTCGTCGCGCAAGGGCTGCTCGCCGCGTTGAATCCGGTGCAGATG
Organism: Paraburkholderia sp. SG-MS1; assembly: GCF_012275575.1. GTDB lineage: Bacteria > Pseudomonadota > Gammaproteobacteria > Burkholderiales > Burkholderiaceae > Paraburkholderia. The sequence goes on from NZ_NPIH01000203.1 coordinate 107,567, forward strand.
CGCTACCGCGTCGCGTTTCACATGGTCACGCGCACGCGCCAGCATCGGACGGAGATCGTCGAAGCATTTATCGACGATATGAAAGCCGCACATGCGCTACCCGTTCCGATGGGGGACGAGTAGCGCGTCCTACAGCGCTCGTACTTGTGACGAGCACCCGAAAATCAAAAAGCCGCGCCCGAAGAGCGCGGCTTTGTTGCTGCCTGCGTGCAAAGCTATGTCAATCAGCAGGCTTATCCGTTGATCACATCCGCGCCCTTCGGCACCGTGAACTTGAATGCATCGGTGGGCAGCGGCGGGTTCTTCT
>NZ_NPIH01000204.1 GCF_012275575.1 Paraburkholderia sp. SG-MS1
ATTGATGAACAACAGCATCAGGAACGACACCACCAGCATCACCACCGCCAGCGCGGTCGCGCCGGCGTAGTCGTATTGTTCGAGCTTGGTGATGATCAGGAGCGACGTGATTTCCGATTTCATCGGCACGTTGCCGGCGATGAAGATCACCGAGCCGTATTCGCCGAGCGCACGCGCGAACGCGAGCGCGAAGCCCGTCAGAAGCGCCGGGAATACCGCCGGCAGCACGACGCGGCGAAACGTCAGCCAGCGCGTCGCGCCGAGGCACGCGGCGGCCTCTTCCTGTTCGCGCTCGAACTCTTCGAGCACCGGCTGCACCGTGCGCACGACGAACGGCAAGCCGATGAAGGTCAGCGCGACCAGCACACCCGCCGGCGTGAACGCGATCTTGATGCCGAGCGGTTCGAGAAACTGTCCGATCCAGCCGTTGCCCGAGTACACCGCGGCGAGCGAAATGCCGGCGACCGACGTCGGCAGCGCGAACGGCAGATCGACCACCGCGTCGACGATGCGCTTGAAGGGGAACGTGTAGCGCACCAGCACCCACGCGACCAGAAAGCCGAACACCGCGTTGATCAGCGCGCCGCCGAGCGCCGAGAAGAACGTCAGCCGGTACGACGCGAGCACCCGCGGCGACGTGACGGCGCGCACGAACTGGTCCCAGTCGAGCGTCGCGGTCTTGAGAAAGGTCGCCGCAAGCGGAATCAGCACCACGAGGCTCAGATAAGCCACCGTGATGCCGAGTGTCAGGCCAAAGCCGGGCAATGCGCTCGGCTTTCGGAAGGTCAACGTCGTCATGCTGGATACTCGTTCAGGTTGATGCTGGCGTTTGTTCACCGATCTTCGACCACCGGACCCGGATTCCGGTTGGCCAAAAGCGCGCCCACCGGGCGCGCTCGGAAGTGGCGCGTCGCCGCGCCGGTGTGTCGATGCCGGCTAGGGCATCGACAGCGTTATTGAGGCTGGTAGATCGAGTCGAATACACCGCCGTCGGCAAAGTGCGTCTTCTGCGCGTTGGCCCAGCCGCCGAACGAATCGTCCACCGTGTACAGCTTCAGCTTCGGAAATTTCGCGGTCAGGTCGGCCGGCACCTTGTTCGAACGCGGACGGTAGAAGTTGCGCGCGGCGATCTCCTGGCCTTCCTCGCTGTACAGGAAGTTCAGATACGCCTCGGCCAGCTTGCGCGTGCCGTGCTTGTCGACGACCTTGTCCACCACTGCGACCGGCGGCTCGGCCAGAATGCTCACCGACGGCACGACGATTTCAAACTTGTCCGGACCAAATTCCTTCAGCGACAGGAACGCTTCGTTTTCCCACGCGATCAGCACGTCGCCGATGCCGCGCTGCACGAAGCTGGTAGTCGCGCCACGCGCGCCCGAGTCCAGCACGCCGGCGTTCTTATACAGCTTGCCGACGAATTCCTTCGCCTTCTGCGCATTGCCGCCCGGCTGATGTTCCGCGTACGCCCACGCTGCGAGGTAGTTCCAGCGCGCGCCGCCCGAGGTCTTCGGATTCGGCGTGACGATCGACACACCCGGCCGGGTCAGATCGTCCCAATCCTTGATGTGCTTCGGGTTGCCCTTGCGCACGAGGAACACGATCGTCGACGTGTACGGCGACGCGTTGTCCGGCAAGCGCTTTTGCCAGCCCTTGTCGAGCAGGCCCTTGCCGGCGAGCGCGTCGATGTCGTAGGCGAGCGCGAGGGTAACGACGTCGGCCTGCAGGCCGTCGAGCACCGAGCGCGCCTGCGCGCCGGAACCGCCGTGCGACTGCTTGAAGGTGATCGTCTCGCCGGTCTTCGCTTTCCATTCCTTGCCGAACGCCTGGTTGACGTCCTGATACAGCTCGCGCGTCGGGTCGTAGGAAACGTTCAGCAGCGTGGTGTCGGCCGCATGCGCCGGTGTCATCGCGCCGATGGCGCCGGCCGCGCCGAAGGCGAGCGCCGCGATCAGGTGCTTCGTTTTGCGAGCCAGCCCCGTGTGTCGATGATTCATGTCAACTTTCTCCGCGTGTAGTGCGCTGAAACCAGCGTGGTGTTGTTCTGCGTCGCGCTCACGTGCACATGAACGTTAACTGGGAGGCAGTCTATCGAAGCGCCTTCATCATTAAAAATAATGTTTCTTCATTCTTTAATACGCAAAAGTGGTAATGACAGCTGGATAAGGCGTTGCGGCGCGAAAACAGATGTTTTGACGTCGATGACGGGCGCCATAGCGGCGGCCAGGGCGCGAACTTAAAGTAAAGCTTGAATTGCGCCGAATACTGTATAAAAATACAGTCACCTGTTCATACATACAGTGGCCATGACAAAACTCACCGCACGACAGCAGCAAGTTTTCGATCTGATTCGCCGGGCGATCGAACGCACCGGTTTTCCGCCCACCCGCGCGGAAATTGCCGCCGAACTGGGCTTCAGCTCGGCCAACTCGGCCGAAGAGCATTTGCGCGCGCTCGCTCGCAAGGGTGTGATCGAACTCGCCGCTGGCGCGTCACGCGGTATTCGCCTGCTGGCGGGCCCGGAAGATTCACCGCATCAGTTCACGCTGCCGCACCCGAGCATCATGCAGCTGTCGCTGCCGCTGATCGGCCGGGTGGCTGCCGGCAGCCCGATCCTCGCCCAGGAACATATCTCGCAGCACTTCGCGTGCGATCCGGCGCTGTTCTCGAGCAAGCCCGACTACCTGTTGAAGGTGCGCGGGTTGTCCATGCGCGACGCGGGCATCTTCGACGGCGACCTGCTCGCGGTGCAAAAGAAGAGCGAGGCGAAAGACGGTCAGATCATCATCGCCCGGCTTGGCGACGACGTCACCGTCAAGCGCCTGAAGCGCCGGCCGAACGGCCTCGAGCTGATCGCGGAGAACCCCGACTACGAGAACATTTTCGTTGAAACCGGCAGTGCGGAATTCGCGCTGGAGGGCATCGCCGTGGGGTTGATCCGCCCCGGCGAGTTCTAAGCCACCGCGCCTGTTCGCTTAATCCCACGCTGCATCAAAGCTGCATTGCCTGGAGAGACTCATGGAACGCCTTGCCCGCCTGCTGCCCTTTCGCCAGTTCGGCCGTTTGCGCCATTTGCGCAATCTCGTGCCTTGCTCATTGATCGAAGCACCGGCTCAGGACTCCGCGTCGCTGTTCGACGCGCCCGCTGATGCAGCCTGCCTGCCGTCGTCGTTGCCGGCGTTTGCCCGTGTGTCGTTGAACTCCGGGTTGAATACGGCGGAACCTGCACGGCGCGCGCCGGTGCGCGTCTATCACGGGCCGTCGCGGCTGATCATGGTGGGCACGGTCGACGCGGTGTGCCGCATGATCGACCGTTGCATTGCCGATGAAGCCAACGTGCATGGGGCGGTGTTCGAGTTGTGAGCCTGTGTGTCATGAGCCGGAAAGAGGCCGCGCCATGCCTCACGCATCGCGGTCGTCGTGCGCGCTTTTCAGACCTGCTGTTCGGATATTTGCATAGAATGGGATTGTTTTTGCGGGGTCGTAGTCCACGTTAAATCCAATCTGATCGGGAGTTCCATTCGATGACAGGTCCGACACGAACCAAGGGGGCCGCCGCCCGGCCGCTGCTCATCACGCTGGTTGTAGTCGTCGTGATTGCGGCACTCGGGTTTGCTTACGCGTCTCCCTATATCGCGCTGAATAATCTGAAACGCGCGGCAGATGCGCGCGACGCGCAAACCGTCAATCAATACGTGGATTTTCCCGCGTTGCGCGACAGCCTGAAGGAGCAGATCGCAGGCATGCTGACGCGCCGGCTGGACGCGGATAACGACAGCAAAATGGCCACCATCGGCGCGATGATCGGCGTGACGCTGATCGGTCCGCTGGTGGATTCCTATGCAACACCAGACGGCGTCGCAGCCCTACTGAATGGCATGCCGCCACGCGGCGATCCTGGCGAACATCCGCCAGCGGCAGCCACGCAAACGCCTGCCTCGCCCGCCGCTGGCGACACCCCCACCACTGCGACGACCCCGGCATCGCGGCAAACCACCGCAGGCTATCGCGGCCTCAACGAGTTCGTCGTCACTTACCGGCGCGGCGAAGCCAATGCGCACTACTCGGCGGTCTTCCGGCGCGAAGGTCTGTTCACGTGGAAGCTCGCCGCGATCAATCTGAACGAATGACCGGCCGGCCGTCACGGCCAGCCGCTCGCGCCATACGCGCGTCCCAGCGCAGCGAGCCGCATCAAGCCGCGGCTTGCTGCTGCTCCTGCGCGGAAGAACACGCCACCAGAATGCTGCATGACACGCGATCGAGCAGCGGCGTGTTGCCTGCCCCCATCCACCATCGCGACAAGCCGGTGCGGCAGCGATGTCCGACCACGACGAGATCGACATGCAGGTCATTCGCGAGATTCGCAATCTCGTCGATTGGATGACCGAACGCGAAATGCCCTTGCGCGTTCACACCGCGTTCGGTGAGCCAGTCCACCCCTTCCTGCAGAATGTCGCGCGCGGTTTTTTCGAAGCTGCCGCAGGCCACATCGGTCAGCAGACCCGCGCTTTGCGCAATGCTGGAGCGCATGTCCACCACGGACAGCAGATGCGTTTCGGCCTTCAGGTCCAACGCGAGGTCGGCGCCGCAACGCAGCGCTTTGCGGCCTTCGCGCGAGCCGTCGTAGCACAGCAGAATTTTTTGGTAGCTCGCCATGGTTTTCTCCCTTCGCGCGGGAAGCGCGGTCTGAATGAATCATGGTGCGCCGCAATTCAGGTTGCAAGGGATGGAAAACGCTAAGTGCGGCGACGGTGCGCCCTAAACCGGTGCGCGCGGGCTTGCCCCGGCTTCGCAGCGGTTTGGCAAACGGATGCGGCAGTGCAAAACCCGCCTCCGAAGCGCTATCTGCCTGCCAACGTCAACCTGCCGATGCCCTAGAATAGGCGGCCTTCCCGGCCATTCGCGTCTTTTCCCGGAGCCTCGATCGACTTATGCCTGAAGCCGCCATTGAATTCCACCAGGTCAAGAAAAGCTACGGCGAAAAAACGGTCGTCGATGGACTGTCGTTTCATGTCAACGCTGGCGAATGCTTTGGCCTGCTCGGCCCGAACGGCGCGGGCAAGACGACCACCTTGCGCATGCTGCTCGGCATCGCGGCACCCGACGCCGGCGCGATCCGCCTATGCGGCGAGCCGATCCCGGGCCGTGCGCGGCTCGCGCGGGCGCGCGTCGGCGTGGTGCCGCAATTCGACAATCTCGATCCCGACTTCACTGTGCGAGAGAATCTGCTGGTGTTCGGCCGCTACTTCGGCCTGAGCGCCGCGCAGTGCCGCGCGATGGTACCGTCGCTGCTCGAATTCGCGCGGCTCGAAAGCAAGGCCGATGCGCGCGTGAGCGAGTTGTCGGGTGGCATGAAACGGCGTCTGACGCTGGCGCGCGCGCTCGTCAACGATCCCGACGTGCTGATCATGGACGAGCCGACCACCGGCCTCGATCCGCAGGCGCGCCATCTGATATGGGAACGGCTGCGCTCGCTGCTCACGCGCGGCAAGACGATCCTGCTGACCACCCACTTCATGGAGGAAGCCGAGCGGCTCTGCCACCGGCTATGTGTGATCGAAGAAGGCCGCAAGATCGCCGAAGGCGCGCCGAGCGAGCTGATCGCATCCGAGATCGGCTGCGACGTGATCGAGATCTTCGGTCCCGATCCGTTTGCATTGCGCGATGAACTGGGGCCGCTCGTCGAACGAACCGAGATCAGCGGCGAGACGCTGTTCTGCTACGTGAACGACGCGCAGCCGGTGCATGCGCGGCTCAAGCAGCGCGCCGATCTGCGCTATCTGCACAGACCCGCGAATCTGGAGGATGTGTTCCTGCGGCTCACGGGCCGCGAGATGCAGGATTGAAGACACCGCCACCGCCGAAGCCATCACGACACCCCACGAGACACGCAATGGACGCTCGCACTTACGACCCCCCTGGCGACGCGCCGTCGAAACAGGAGCCCTTCGCCGCCTTCCCGGCCAACGCCGTCAACTGGATTTCGGTATGGCGCCGCAACTATCTGGTCTGGAAGAAGCTCGCGCTCGCGTCGATGTTCGGCAATCTCGCCGATCCGATGATTTATCTGTTCGGCCTCGGCTTCGGGCTAGGGCTGATGGTCGGACACGTCGACGGGGTGTCGTACATCGCGTTTCTGGCGGCGGGCACGGTGGCGTCTAGCGTGATGATGTCGGCGAGTTTCGAATCGATGTATTCGGGCTTCTCGCGCATGCACGTGCAGCGCACGTGGGAGGCGATCATGCATACACCGCTGACACTCGGTGACATCGTGCTGGGCGAGGTGATCTGGGCGGCCAGCAAGTCGATGCTGTCGGGTGCGGCGATCATGCTGGTGGCGGGCGCGCTCGGCTACGCGAATTTCCCATCGATGCTGCTCGCGCTGCCGGTGATCGTGCTGACCGGGCTCGCGTTCGCGAGCATCGCGATGGTGGTGACGGCGCTCGCACCGTCGTACGACTTTTTCATGTTTTACCAGACGCTGGTCTTGACGCCGATGCTGCTGCTCTCCGGCGTATTCTTTCCCGCATCGCAACTGCCCGCGGCCGCGCGAGCGGTGACCGGCGTGCTGCCGCTCGCGCATGCGGTCGATCTGATGCGCCCGGCGATGCTCGGGCGGCCCCTCGACAACGCGCTTGTGCATCTGGCCGTGCTGGCGGCTTATGCGGTGGGCGGGTTTGTCATGTCGGCGATTCTGTTTCGACGGCGGATGATGAAATAGCCCACGCGTGTCGAATACGTTGAACACGTCGAATGAATTCAATAGCCGCAGGTGGCGCGCTCAGTCCTCTTCGTCCGTCCACGGAATGTCGACGTCAGAGATGAACGCCACCGTCGCGAACGGGCCGCCATCCTGGCGCCCGATCTTGCCATCGGCGCGCTGCCATTCGACCCGGAACACCGTGCCTGGATCGTCGGCAATCAGGCGCACCGTCCGAATCTCGTCGGGATCGGCTTCCTCGACGGGACCATCGAGCGAAACCTGCAACTCCTGCGGCCACAGTCCATCGGCGGGATCGTAAATCTTGTCGCCATCGGGAATCAGCGTGAACGCTTCCACGCCGATGGTCGCCGAAGCGTCGACGATCATCTTGCCCAGCGCGCGCAGCAAGGCTGTCGCCCGTGCCGAATTCGCCTGGCGGATGGCCAGGTCCCCGCGCGTGAGCGCCTGCTCGAGTTTTGGGTTTGTTTTTTGTTGCGCCATTCGATGTCCTGAGTCCTATCGCTCGGTTGTGTGCGGCGCGCACGTCGATGGCGTGCCGCGCTCGATTTTTCGGGCTGAATCCTACCACTGGTGCCCCGCAAGGGGACTTCCTTCGGGCGTGCGCTGCAGCATGGCGGCACCCACAGTCCGGTTCTTCCCGACCGCCTCCGTCCACCTCAGTTTAGGTCGTGAATCAGATTCCGGGAGGGACATTTGCCCGCCAGCTGACGAATGCGGTCTTTTCAGATGTGAGCACGCGACGGGTCCGCCGGTCAGCTACCTCTATCGGCGTGGCGATGATTAGCGCATGCGTTGACGTCGCTCGTGGCGGTCCGGCTGATCGATGCAAACGCTCATCGCGTTCGCGACCGGCTTGTTCTGGATGGGCTATGCGGAAGGCGGAAAGTTGGCACCCGTTTCAGGCGCCGGCGTGGGCGAAGCCAGGCAAACGACATCGCAGCCGCTCCGGCGACCACGCCGGAGCAATCTGCCACGCGGGTTCATGCCTCGCTCGAAATCACTTCGAACCCGAGGCTTGTCGACCCACGCTCGACGACCCATCAAGGCGCCGGGTTCGGCTGCAACTCATGCAGCGCGTCGATCTCCGCAAGCACTTCCGGCGAGAGCTTCACCTCGGCGCTGGCGATGTTTTCCTTCAACTGATCGAGCGAGGTCGCGCCGATCAGGTTGCTGGTCACGAACGGCCGGCTATTGACGAACGCGAGCGCGAACTGTGCGGGCGACAGGCCCTGACGTTTCGCGAGTTCCACATAGCGCGTGGTCGCCTGAACCGCTTGCGGCTTGCTGTAACGCGCGAAGCGCTCGAACAGCGAGATGCGGGCGCCGGCCGGACGCGCGCCGCCTTCATACTTGCCCGACAGCCAGCCGAACGCGAGCGGCGAATAGGCGAGCAAGCCGATGTTGTCGCGATGCGCGTACTCGGACAGACCCGCTTCATACGTGCGGTTCAGCAGACTATACGGATTCTGGATGCTGGCGATGCGCGGCAAGCCGAGCTTGTCGGCCGCGCGCAGGAACTGCGCGACACCCCACGGCGTTTCATTCGACACGCCGATGTGGCGCACCTTGCCCGCCTTGACGAACTCGGCGAGCACCGACAGCGTTTCTTCGATCGGCACCGTGTACGCGTCGTCGACCCACGGATAAGCGGGACGGCCAAACGTCATCGTGCTGCGATCCGGCCAGTGCAGTTGATACAGATCGACGTAGTCCGTTTGCAGGCGCTTCAGGCTGCCGTCGAGCGCTTCGGTCAGGTTCTTGCGATCGAACTGATTGCCCTCGCCGCGAATATGGCGCGGATTGTGCGGCTGACGCGCCGGTCCGGCGATCTTGGTGGCGAGCACGATTTTCTCGCGAGCGCTGCGATGCTGCGCGAGCCAGGTGCCGATGTAGCGTTCCGTCGAGCCTTGCGTTTCGGCGCGTGGCGGCACCGGGTACATTTCGGCGGTGTCGATCAGGTTGACGCCATGATCGAGCGCGTAGTCGATCTGCGCATGCGCTTCCTGCTCGGTGTTCTGCTCGCCCCACGTCATGGTGCCGAGACCGATCAGGCTGACCTGCACATCGGAGTCGCCGAGTCTGCGGTGTTCCATCTATCTTGTCCTGTTGAATAGGTGAACGGAAAGCGCTGACGTTACCACGCCGGCGCAATGCCTGCATCAAGGCTAGAATGCGAACGGGGCGGGCATCGCCCACTTTTACGCACTCCGCACTCAACAGGCCACGCGTCGATACTTCCGCGATGAATCCCGAACACCTCGAACTGCTGGTCACACGCGTGATGCCCTACGGAAAATATAAAGGCCGTGTGATTGCCGACCTGCCCGGCCATTATCTAAACTGGTTCGCGAGTCAGGGCTTTCCACCGGGCGAAATAGGCCGCCTGCTCGCCCTGATGCAGGAGATCGATCACAACGGTTTGAAGCCGCTGCTCGAACCCTTGCGCAAGCGCTGATATCGGCGCGATGCAAGCCGGTTCGATTAACGCGAAGCCGGATGAAAGTATCGGCGCAGGCACCGTGCAAGCCATGTAGGCCGGTACAAATTCATACAGTCTTTTTCTTGCGCCGCGCACTCGCCTGGATTTAAATCGGCATAAGTCATCGCGTCGTCGCGGATGGTCCGATGGCCCGCTCGAAGCTTCGCATCCGATCCCGCTTACCCGTCTGTCCATGCCCGAATTCAGTCTGCCCGCCCTGCTGGAATTTATCGGTCACGACCTCTCGCCCGTGCGTGCCGTCATTGTCTTTTTTCTGATCGGCTATCTGGTCGTCGGACTGCCCTTGCATTTTCGCCGGGGCGCTGCGTCGCGCGACATCTGGGGCACGGCCGCCGGCGTGACGATGGCTGCGATCTACGCGGCGTTCATCATCGGCGTGTACCCTGCGCTGCATCACTCGGGGCTCGTGCTGCATTAGTGGGCCTGACACGGCGGGGCTTCGCGCGATCGATGCGCACGCACCGACACGTCGGCGTCACTGGCCCGCAAGACGTCGTGCGCCGGCCCCTACTCAGGCTAGCCCATCCAAAGCATCAGCCGCCATCCAATCCGGTTGAAGCCCCTCGAACAGCGGTTTCAGTACCGTCCGCCGCGGCTACCGGCGACGCACCGAGGTCCGGTAAAGCGGACGGCGCACCTGCGCCGGACTCGCCGTGGTGACCTGACGTGCCGTCTGATGAAACGCGAGACAGCGATCGTCGCAGTCGAGCCGGCAATGCGCGAGCATCCACTTCACGGTCGCTTCGAAAGCGTTGACCAGCTGCGCGTGTTGCCGACGCGGTAGATGAGGATGGATCGTAATTCGTCGGCGATCGTGTGTTTGCCGGCTTCGCGTCGAGCGGTCCTGGCTATGGGCGTGTCTTTCTTTTTTGTTCAGCTTCGACGCAGGGCATCGGGTGTGGATTCGAAGGTAATTGTCTGAGCGGAATTAGCAGGCGTCCCCTACGGCTGCTTTGCAAACATTTAACCAACTGTTACCGCAACGCGCATTGGTAAGGCGATCGAAGATCGTCGCGGTGGCTGGCCGCTATGGATTCGATCGCATATGTCCATCACGAACGCAAGTTCGCTCACGGCGCGTCGTAATGTGTGGACACAAATGCTACTGAACTCCATCGCAGGCGATTTTTCTCATGCTTATACGAAGGAGAAAAACGAAGGAGAAAATCGTGAGCAGGCTCGTTGCATCGATCGCGCTGTTGACGCTGGCTACAGGTCTCACCGGATGCGCAGTTGCGCCCGGATATGACTATGGCTATGCGCAGCCCTATTACCCCGGCTACGGATATGCGTACGGGCCGCCGTATGTACCGGCTTACGGCACGGTAGGTATTTGGGGAGGCTGGGGTGG
>NZ_NPIH01000205.1 GCF_012275575.1 Paraburkholderia sp. SG-MS1
GGCTTTTCGGGGGGCAGCGGGGCGGCTTACTGCGGATGCTTGCCCGTTTCCACCTGTTGCATCGGCGCGTTGTCGAGTGGCGCAAGCGGCTTGCGCTCGCGCACCCGGCGAGCCGGCTTGACGGTCTGCGCAGCGGCTTCCTGCGCCGCACGCAGCTTGTCAGCGTCGGTGTTCACCCAGACGAGACCGGCTTGTTCCAGCACCGGCTTCAGGGCTTCAGCCGACACGGCGCCGCTACGCGGTGCCTGCGGTGCCTGTGGTGCGGTAGCGGGCGCCGGCTCGATCACGGCCGGTTGTTCCGCCGACACCACCGCCGGCTGCGATTCGACGATTTCGGGCTGAGGCGCCGGCGCAACTGCAGGTGCCTCGACTGCCACGGCCGGAGCTGGGGTGTCGACGACCGGAGGCTGTGCAGCCGGGGCTTCACCCACCGGCGCTACTGCCGGCGTTTCGACCTGCGCTTGAGCCGGAGCTTCGGCGCGTGCCACCGGTTCGACCAGCGAAACTGTTTCGCTGGCAGCCGGTGCGGCTTGGGCCGCTTCGGCTGGTGCGACGGCGGCTTGTGCCACCGGCGCTTCCGCGACCGGCTCTATCACAGCCGGCGCGACCGGCGCCTGCTCGACCGGTACGACGGTTTCCGTCTTCGCAGCCTTCTCGACGGCCAGTGCCGGCGTTTCGGTTGCCGCGTGCAGTTCGGTCACGACGGCGGTTTCGGTCGCGACGGCGGCGACCACCACTTCGACCGGCGTCACGTCTTTTGCTTCGCTGACCTCGGCCTTGTGCTCGACCGGCTGACGAGCTGCGCGCCCCTGCGCGTCGTCGCTGACGTTGGCGTTATCGCCTTCGGCTTCCGCGACGTCCGCTGCGAGGTTGCCGTTCACGTCCTCTTCACGCTCACGACGGCCACCACGACGGCCGCGACGGCGACGACGACGCTCTTCACCTTCACCGGTCACTGCTTCCTGATCGAGCGGCGCACCGTTTTCGCTCAGGGCCACCTGGCTGCGCGCCAGTTCGTCTGCCGCTTGCGCGTCAGGTTGTGCGGTGGTCAGCGCGTCCGTGGTTTCCGTTTGCTGCTTGCGACGTTCGCCGCGCTCAGCACGCTCGCCACGTTCACGGCGCTCGCCGCGTTCCTGACGTTCGCCACGCGGTGCGCCTTCGACCGCGTCCGCACGATCCGCGCCGCGATTGTCGCGCTCACGGCTGTCGCGGCCCTCGCGCGCATCACGCGGCTCGCGGCCTTCACGGGCCTCACGCGGCTCACGTGCTTCACGATTGCCACGCGGTTCACGCGCTTCGCGCGGCTCACGGCCTTCGCGTGCTTCACGCACGTCACGGCCTTCACGCGGTTCGCGTTCCTCGCGACGCTGCGACGGCTGCTGGCCTTGAGCCTGACGGCCGCCGGTCGTGCCTTCGCCGCGACCCGCCGCATCACGGCCACCCGTGCCGCCACGGCGATTACGGTTGCGATCGCCGCCGCGTTCGCCGGTGCGCTCACCGCGCTCACCGCGCTCCGTGCGTTCGCCGCGTTGCGGACGCGCCTGCTTCTCCGTCGTAGCCGGCGCGACAGGCGCGGGTGCGGCCGGCTGCATGCCGAACAGGTTCTTCAGCCAGCCGATGAACCCGCCGCTCGCCGGCGTGACCGCCACCGGAGCTGGGTTTGCCGCCGGACGAACCGGCGCGCTCGGCGCCGGCTTTTCAGGCGTGATGCCCTTGACCGCCGCTTCCTGCTTCGGCTTCACTTCCTCGGCGCGCTTGCTATAACCGGTTTCCGATTCCAGCTCGCGAGCCGCTTCTTCGGCCATTTTCCACGAAGCGCGCGGCTCGTCGAGGCGCGCATCGTCGTGACGCAGGCGCTCGAGCTTGTAATGCGGCGTGTCGAGATGCTTGTTCGGAATCAGGACGACGTTGACCTTGAAACGCGACTCGATCTTGTTGATTTCGGCGCGCTTTTCGTTCAACAGGAAGGCGGTCACTTCGACCGGCACCTGGCAATGGATCGCCGCGGTGTTTTCCTTCATCGCTTCTTCCTGGATGATCCGCAGCACTTGCAGCGCGGACGATTCGGTGTCGCGGATGTGGCCCGTGCCGTTACAGCGCGGGCAGGTCACGTGGCTGCCTTCCGACAACGCCGGACGCAGACGCTGACGCGAGAGCTCCATCAGGCCGAAACGCGAGATCTTGCCCATCTGGACGCGCGCGCGGTCATGCTTGAGCGCGTCTTTCAGGCGCTGCTCGACTTCACGCTGGCTCTTGGCCGATTCCATGTCGATGAAGTCGATCACGATCAGGCCGCCCAGGTCGCGCAGGCGCAACTGGCGGGCGACTTCGTCAGCGGCTTCGAGGTTGGTGCGCGCGGCGGTTTCCTCGATGTCAGCGCCCTTGGTGGCGCGCGCCGAGTTCACGTCGATTGCGACCAGCGCTTCGGTATGGTCGATCACGATCGCGCCGCCCGAGGGCAGCGGCACCGTGCGCGAATACGCCGTTTCGATCTGGTGTTCGATCTGGAAGCGCGAGAAGAGCGGCACGTCGTCGTGGTAGCGCTTTACCTTGCTGACGTTGTCCGGCATCACGATGTCCATGAAGGCACGGGCCTGGTCATGGATTTCGGTGGTGTCGATCAGGATTTCGCCGATGTCCGGCTGGAAATAGTCGCGAATTGCGCGGATCACGAGGCTCGATTCGAGATAAATCAGCATCGGCTGGCCGCTCGAACCGCTTTGCGACGCGGCTTCGATCGCGCGCCACAACTGCATCAGGTAGTTCAGATCCCACTGCAGTTCTTCGGCGCTGCGGCCAATGCCGGCCGTGCGCGCGATGATGCTCATGCCTTCCGGCAATTGCAGCTGCGCCATGGTTTCGCGCAGTTCCTGACGGTCGTCGCCCTCGATCCGGCGCGACACGCCGCCGCCGCGAGGGTTGTTGGGCATCAGAACGAGATACCGGCCAGCGAGCGAAATGAAGGTGGTGAGAGCCGCGCCCTTGTTGCCGCGCTCTTCCTTTTCGACCTGGACGATCAGTTCCTGACCTTCCTTCAGCGCGTCCTGAATGCGCGCGGAGCGCATGTCGACGCCGTCGCGGAAATATTGGCGGGCAACTTCCTTGAACGGCAGGAAGCCATGGCGGTCTTCGCCGTAGTTGACAAAACACGCTTCGAGCGACGGCTCGATGCGGGTAATGATGCCCTTGTAAATATTGCCTTTGCGCTGTTCGCGGCCGGCGGTTTCGATGTCGATATCAATGAGTTTTTGCCCATCGACGATGGCGACGCGCAGTTCTTCCTGCTGCGTCGCGTTGAACAACATTCGTTTCATTGAACGGCTCCAGAGCGGCTTAGCTTACCCCCGGCTGCGCGGTTGTCAGTCGCGAGAGCCTTGAGGGCAGCGGCATGCCGCGCCTTATTGTGTTTTCACAAGCACGCTGGAGCGGGAGAAATGGCGGGAGAATTGCCTGAGAGGGCCCGGCCCCATTAAAAAATGGGCGCGGTGCCGCAGGGCACATGCGAACACGGCTTCAAATAACGACCCGACACGCCGCGGGTTCTGCCGGCAGACCTTCATAAGCCTTCCGTCCGCTCTCGCCGGTGCGCCAACTGGGCGCGTGACCGGAGGGCCGGAGGCTGCGGTCATGCCGCAGCGGGAAGTTCGCGCAGGCGGCGCGTCTTTTCCTGCTGGGGGTGTCTCGCCTCATTTTGACGTCGCCATGTCTTGCACTTTCTACAAGACGCCTTGGGCGCACGCCGTATTTTCGCAACCTGCAGCTTCGTACAGCTGGGCGTCCAACCGCCCGATACCGAAGCTGAAAGTTAAATTCTTTTTTACCAAATTCCGTTACCGTCGAAGTCGACCTTGACCGAACGCGCCTGTGGGCGCCGTCCCTGCCGGGTACTGACTTCGTGCGTGCAACTTGTTGCATCTCATTTGAGGGTGAGCAACCAGACCCCGGCGCAAGTAAAATAACGGTTTATCGCTTGCACCGCGCAATCCGCCCGAATTCCGGTCACTGCGCCGGCCGCCGCGGACTACTGGGCAAATTATATTCAGAATGAAAGAGTTAGGCAAAATATCCCAGAAATCGGTCGCAAGCGACCAGGTCTCGATGATCGAGATCGACGACAGCGCGGCCGGACAGCGCATCGACAACTTCCTCTTGCGCGTCTGTAAAGGCGTGCCCAAGAGCCATATCTATCGCATCCTGCGCAGCGGCGAAGTGCGAGTCAATAAGGGCCGGATAGATGCGCAGTACCGGCTTGAACTCGGCGACCTGGTGCGCGTGCCGCCTATCCGTGTCGCGCAGCCGAACGAAGCCGTGGCGCAGGCACCCGTGCCACACGCCAATTTCCGGATCATCTTCGAAGACGACCACATGCTCGTCATCGACAAACCGGCTGGCGTCGCGGTTCACGGCGGCAGCGGCGTCGCGTTCGGTGTGATCGAGCAGATGCGCGAAGCGCGGCCGCACGCGAAATTCCTCGAACTGGTGCATCGGCTGGATCGCGAAACCTCCGGCATTTTGATGCTCGCCAAGAAGCGCAGCGCGCTCGTCAATCTGCACGAGCAGATTCGCGAGAACAAGATGGATAAGCGCTACTATGCTTGCGTCCACGGCGAATGGGCTAGCGACTGGGGCCGCCGCCGCGCGGTCAAGGAACCGCTGCACAAATATCTCACCGCGGACGGCGAGCGCCGCGTGCGCGTGCAGACGGACGGCCTCGCGTCGCATACGGTTTTCAATCTGATCGATCGCTGGCCGGAGTACGCGCTGCTCGAGGCGGAACTCAAGACCGGCCGAACGCATCAGATCCGCGTTCATTTGCAGCATCTGGAACTGCCGATCGTCGGCGACGCAAAGTACGGCGACTTCGCGCTGAACAAGGCTCTGGCTCGCGCCAACGCCAAACCTGGTCTGAAGCGCATGTTCCTGCACGCGTACCGGCTGAAACTTGCGCATCCCGCCACCGGCGCGCCGCTGCAGTTCGAGGCGCCGTTGCCGGCCGAGTGCCGCGGCTTTATCGCACAGCTCAACGAATTACAAAATGGGTCAAACCCGGAGACGACACCGCATGGCTAGAGAGCAATTTGATCTGATCGTCTTCGATTGGGACGGCACGTTGATGGATTCGACGGCGCACATCACGCGCAGCATCCAGGCGGCCTGCCGCGATCTCGGCCTGCCGGTTCCCGCCGACGAAGCCGCGAGCTACGTAATCGGCCTCGGCTTGCGCGAAGCGCTGCAGATCGCCGCGCCGACGCTCGATCCGTCTGAATATCCGCGTCTGGCCGAGCGCTATCGCTTCCATTATCTGGTCAAGGATCAGACCACCGAGCTCTTCGCCGGCGTGCGGGAAATGCTGCAGGAATTACGCGACCAGGGCTACTTGCTGGCCGTGGCGACGGGCAAGAGCCGGGTCGGGCTGAATCGCGCGCTCGACCAGTCGCGCTTGATCAGCCTGTTCGACGGCACGCGTTGCGCCGACGAGACCTTTTCCAAGCCGCATCCCGCCATGCTGCACGAGCTGACACGCGAATTGGGGCAGGATCCGGCTCGCACTGTGATGGTCGGCGATACGACGCATGATTTGCAAATGGCGATCAACGCGGGTGTCGCAGGTATCGCCGTGACCTATGGGGCGCATCCCGCCGGCTCGCTGAGCGCGCTGTCGCCGAAATTCATCGCGCCGAGCGTGAGCGCGCTGTCTGGTTGGTTGCAAGAGAACGCATGAGCACCGATATGGCCGCAGCGGCGGCGCAAGCGGTTCGTGTTTGCGCCGCGGCAGAACTGGTCGACGGCGGCGCGGGTGTGAGATGCGCGGCGCGGCTCGACGGGGGCGACGTCGTGGTGTTTTTCGTTCGCTACGACGGGCGGGCCTACGGTTACCTGAACCGCTGCGCGCACGTGCCGATGGAGCTTGACTGGGCCGAAGGACAGTTCTTCGAATCGTCCGGTTTATACTTGATGTGCGCGACACATGGCGCGATTTACGCGCCGGATACGGGCAAATGCGTCGGTGGTCCGTGCCGCGGCGGCAGATTACGTCCGGTTCAGGTGGAGGAGCGGGATACGCCGGAAGGCCGCGCCGTGTTCTGGCTGCCCGACGACGAACTGACTCCTGCCACGCCCTGATTTTCCCCTTCGATCTTTCCAGACTCCCGCATGTCCGACAATTCGACTCCCGAGCCGCAGGACCCTTCCCCAACTGGCCGCTCCCGCTTGCCCGCCGATGCGCCCGGCTGGGAGCGTGCCGCGCTGGAGCGTATCGCGCTCGCGGCGATCACAGAACAGCGCGCCGCACGCCGCTGGAAGATTTTTTTCCGGTTTCTCTTTCTGGTCGTCCTGCTGCTGCTTGTCTGGGGCGCGTTCAGCTTTTCTGGCGACAGAGTCGCCGTCACAGGTCGTCATACGGCCATGATTGCACTTGACGGCGAAATCTCCGCAGATACAAACGCGAACGCCGAAGATGTCAACGCGGCGTTGCAAAGCGCGTTCGAGGACTCAGGTACCGCCGGCGTGATCCTGCGGTGTAATAGCCCGGGTGGCAGTCCGGTGCAGGCAGGGATCATTTATAACGAGATTCGCCGCCTGCGCGCGAAGTATCCGTCAATTCCGCTCTATGCTGTGGTCGGCGACATGTGCGCGTCGGGCGGCTATTATGCGGCTGCAGCGGCTGACAGGATTTACGTGGACAAGGCAAGCATCGTTGGTTCGATCGGCGTGCTGATGGACAGCTTCGGCTTCACCGGCTTGATGGACAAGCTGGGGATTCAACGCCGTCTCCATACATCGGGCGAGAACAAGGGCTTTTTTGATCCGTTCTCACCAGAAACGCCGAAGATGGACGCGCATGCGCAGGAGATGCTCGATCAGATCCACGCGCAATTCATCGACGCGGTGCGTCAAGGGCGCGGCAAGCGTCTGCATGAAACGCCGGAGATGTTTTCTGGCCTGTTCTGGACAGGGCAAAAGAGCGTCGAGTTGGGCCTCGCCGACGGTTTCGGCGACTCGGACCATGTCGCACGCGATCTTTTCAAAGCGCCGGATATCGTCGATTACACGGTAAAAGAGAGCATTACGGACCGCGTTGCGCGCAAATTCGGCGCGGCGGTCGGCAGCGGGGCCGTCAAGGCAATGGCGTTAGGGGAAAAACTGAACCTGCGTTGATTTATGCGGATGCAAAAAGCCCCGCGCGATCGCTGCCGATCGTGCGGGCTTTTTTGCGCATGGGGTACATGTCGGATGCCGGGTCAAATCGCCAGCAGCAGGAAAATGGCCGGCCGTTTGTGCAGGTCTAGTGCCGGTTTCTTCTTCCAATCAGCCACGCTGCGGCTCGCGATGATTTCCGTGTCCAGCGTCAGATCGACTGCTACGCATACGAGCGTGGCCGGTGCGCATGTCGCCAGCAACGTGTCGAGCAACTGACGATTTCGGTACGGCGTCTCAATAAAAATCTGCGTCTGCTTGCCCTTGCGCGACTGCTGTTCCAGGTCGCGCAGGCGCTTGGCGCGCTCAGCGGTGTCGACCGGAAGATAGCCGTGGAACGCGAAGCTTTGGCCGTTGAGCCCAGAAGCCATCAGGGCCAGCAGGATCGAACTCGGTCCGACAAACGGGACGACTTTCACGCCGCGTTCATGCGCGCGGCGCACCAGCAGCGCACCCGGGTCCGCGACGGCCGGACAGCCGGCTTCCGAGACGAGGCCCGCGTCCGTGCCGGCGAGAAGCGGCGCGAGCAGCTTGTCGATTTCGCCTCCCGGCGTGTTGACGTTCAATTCTCGAATCTCGATTTCCTGGATCGGCTTTTCGGTGCCTACTTTCTTCAGGAACGCGCGCGTGGTTTTCGCGTTTTCGCCTATGTAGTAGTGCAGCGCCGCCGCGCGGGCGCGTACCGGCGCGGGCAGGACGGCGTCGAGCGCATCGGCGTCTCCTTCGCCGAGCGTGTTCGGAATCAGATAGAGCGTGCCGCTCATTGCGCCTCCAGAAGTGGGTAACCCGCTGCCAGCAACATGCGTGTCAGTGCGATCAACGGTAGGCCGACGAGGGCGGTGGGGTCGTCGGAATGGATGGCTTCGAGCAGCGCGATGCCAAGCCCTTCGGATTTGGCGCTGCCGGCAACGTCATAGGGCGTTTCGGCCCGGAGATAGGCTTCCAGCGCGACGTCCGGCAGATCGCGAAACTGCACGCGGGTGATTACATCGACGGTTTGCGCGGTGCCCGAGCGGCTGTCGAACAGGCACAGCGCACTATGAAACAGCACTTCGCGACCACGCATTGCCTCCAATTGCGCGAGCGCCTTGTCATGCGATCCGGGTTTGCCGATCTGCAGGCCGTCATAGGTGGCCACCTGGTCGGAGCCGATCACGAGCGCGGCGTCGGCGGCGCCGAGTGCGTCGGCCACCGCGCGGGCCTTGGCCTCGGCGAGCCGCAACGCGGTGGCCTCGGGTGTTTCGCCGGCGAGCGGCGTTTCATCGATCGCCGGCACGACGACGTCGAACGGAACGCGCAGGCGTTCGAGCAACTCGCGACGATACGGCGAACTCGACGCCAGAATCAGGCGTGGTGGGCGATTGGCGGAATCTGGCATGGTCAAGCAACGGGTAGGAATGCGAGGCGTACGGGGTTGCGCGGAGCTCGCACACGTACGGGCTTAAGTGTTTGACTCGAAAAGACAAAACGGATATGATTTTCGGCTTTTCATCGGTATGCTTGCACTAGGCGAGTCCCGGTGTGTTCGACAAAGCTCCAAGCGAGCAGTCGGTCGAACACGGTGCCGCGGGCTTGACGGGCTGTCTCGCAAACCGGCTTACCCCGGCGAAATCCTTGCCGGCGCAGGAGCGCACATGACTCAACATCCTGGCAACCCTGCTGGTCTGCCCGACCCGCATGAGCTCGATCTGTTCGAATTTGCGCGAAGTGGGCGTCAGGCCGCGGGTGTCGTGCGCGTCTCGCAACTGCCGCGCATGTTAAACGAAGTCCCGGCAGAAGCGCCAGACCGCGATACCGCGTTCACCTGGCAAGCCGAAGGGGCGACGCAACCGGAATTGCAGGATGACGGCACCGAGGGTCCGCAGCCTTATTTGAGGATGGCGGTTCACGGCGCCGCATGGCTCGAATGTCAGCGGTGTATGACGCCGTATCCGCAGGCGTTCAACATCGATGCAACTTACCGGATCGTCAACACTGAGGCGGAAGCCGAAGAGTTTCCGCTCGACGAGGATGAAGTCGAAGTGATCGTGGGCTCGCGCCAGTTCGATCTCGTCGACTTGATCGAAGAAGAGTTGCTGCTTTCCTTGCCGCTCGTGCCAAAGCACGAAGTCTGTCCCGAGGTGCACGAGAGCCTGGTCTCTGGTGTGGCCGGTGCCGAAGGCGAGGGCGACGAAGCCGCGCAGGACGAAGCTGGCGAGGGCGATGAGCCCAAGCGGCCCAATCCGTTCGCGGCGCTCGAAAGTCTCAAGCGCGGTGAGCCGGGCGACAAGAAGCACTGAACAGTTGCATGGGAGCGCGATGCGGGCGCATTGGCCATTCGGCCAATGGCGGACACCGGATCGGGCTGTGTTAGAATTCGGAAAATTTTTAGGAGTTAGTCATGGCAGTTCAACAAAATAAGAAGTCGCCGTCGAAGCGCGGTATGCACCGTTCGCACGATTTCCTGACGGCAGCGCCGCTGGCCGTGGAACCGAGCACGGGCGAAGTGCATCTGCGTCACCACGTTAGCCCCAACGGCTACTATCGCGGCAAGAAAGTCGTCAAGACGAAGAACGACTAATCGTTTCACTGCGTTGCGCCCTTTGGCGTTTCGCGTGGCGATCGGCTCGCTTGACATTTTCCTGGTTCGGCAAAAAGGCGGCATTCAACTGCCGCTTTTTTGTGCCTGAAATTCGTCGCACTCCATGACAGTAAAGCTCACGATAGATTGCATGGGAGGCGACCACGGCCCGTCCGTGACCGTTCCCGCTGCCGTCAACTTCGTTCGTTCGCATCCCGACGCGCAGCTGCTGCTCGTCGGCATTGAAAGTGCGATTCGTGCGCAGCTGAAGAAGTTGAAGGCTCAGAACCTTCCGGCGCTCACCGTCGTGCCTGCTTCCGAGATCGTCGCGATGGACGATCCGGTCGAGGTCGCGCTGCGCAAGAAAAAAGATTCGTCGATGCGCGTGGCGCTGAACCGCGTCAAGGAAGGCGAGGCGCAAGCCTGCATTTCCGCCGGCAACACCGGTGCGCTGATGGCGGTCTCGCGTTACGTGCTTAAAACGCTGGCAGGCATCGAACGCCCGGCCATCGCGTTCGCGCTGCCCAATCCCAATGGCTACACGATGATGCTCGATCTCGGCGCCAACGTCGACTGCGAGCCGCAGCATCTGCTGCAGTTCGCCGAGATGGGGCACGCGCTCGTGTCGGCGCTCGAAAGTAAGGAGCGGCCCACCATCGGACTACTCAACATCGGCGAAGAAGTCATCAAGGGCAACGACACCATCAAACGTGCCGGCGAACTGCTGCGCGCGAGTACACTTAACTTTCACGGCAACGTCGAAGGTAACGATATCTTCAAGGGCACGGTCGACGTCATCGTCTGCGACGGTTTTGTCGGCAATGTCGCGCTGAAGACGTCGGAAGGTCTCGCGCAGATGCTGACCAATATCATCAAGGAAGAGTTCGGACGTTCGTGGCTCACCAAGGTGATGGCCGTGCTCGCGATGCCGGTATTGATGCGCTTCAAGAAACGCGTCGATCACCGGCAATACAATGGCGCCGCGCTGCTCGGTCTGCGCGGACTGGTGATCAAAAGCCACGGTTCGGCCGATGCCTACGGGTTTGAGTGGGCTATCAAACGCGGGTATGATGCCGTCAAAAACGGCGTGCTGGAGCGCCTTGCGCGAGCGATGGAAGAGAACGCCGGTTCTCTCGAACAGGCGGCGCGCGACGCAAGCGGTGCGGGTCACGCAAGCCCGATCGCCGGCCAGCCTGCCGAGCCCTACGCTGCGCAATCCTCGAAGGCATAATGGCTCAATCCACAATTTATTCCCGCGTGCTGGGTACCGGCAGCTATCTGCCGCCCAACCGCGTCACCAATCAGGATCTGGCTGAACGTCTCGCCAGCCACGGCGTCGAGACGAGCGACGAATGGATCGTCGCCCGCACGGGTATCCATGCGCGCCACTTCGCCGAACCTGATGTCACCACCAGCGATCTCGCATTGATCGCGTCGCAGCGCGCGATCGAAGCGGCCGACATCGATCCGCAGTCCATCGATCTGATCATCGTCGCAACGTCCACGCCGGACTTCGTGTTTCCGAGCACGGCGTGTCTGTTGCAGAACAAGCTCGGCATCAAGAACCACGGCGCCGCGTTCGACGTACAGGCCGTCTGTTCCGGCTTCGCGTACGCGGTGGCGACGGCGGACAGCTTCATTCGCAGCGGCCAGCATCGCACGGCGCTCGTGATCGGTGCGGAAACCTTCTCGCGCATTCTGGACTTCAACGACCGCACCACCTGCGTGCTGTTCGGCGATGGCGCTGGCGCGGTGATCCTGCAGGCGTCCGAAGAGCCGGGCGTGCTCGCGAGCGCATTGCACGCGGACGGCAGCCATTCGAACATTCTCTGCACGCCGGGTAACGTAAACGGCGGCGTGGTCGCCGGTAGCGCGTTCCTGCACATGGACGGCCAAGCGGTCTTCAAGCTCGCCGTCAACGTGCTCGAAAAAGTCGCGGTCGAGGCGCTCGAGAAAGCCAATCTGACAGCCGGGCAGATCGACTGGCTGATTCCGCATCAGGCCAATATCCGCATCATGCAAAGTACTTGCCGCAAGCTCGGCTTGCCGCAGGAACGCATGGTCGTCACGGTGGGCGAGCACGGCAATACGTCGGCTGCGTCCATTCCGCTCGCATTTGACGTCGCGGTACGCGACGGGCGCATCAAGCGCGGCCAGAATGTGCTGATCGAAGGCGTCGGCGGCGGCTTCACCTGGGGTGCGTCGGTTATCCGCTTTTGATAGCGGCCGCGACGAGCGCTGCTTGCGGCGCCCGTGTGCCGGTGTGAGATCGACGCCGCGCGCCACCCACATCTGACTAAATCGATTTTGGGGACGTTATGAAATTTGCGTTCGTTTTTCCTGGGCAGGGTTCGCAGTCGGTCGGCATGCTCAACGCATTCGCCGATCATGCGATCGTGCGCGAAACGGTTCAGGAAGCGTCCGACGCGCTCAATCAGGACCTCGGCAAGCTGATCGCCGAAGGCCCCCTCGAAGATCTGAATCTCACCACCAACACCCAGCCGGTCATGCTGACCGCGGCCTACGCGGTCTATCGCGCATGGCAGCAGGCAGGCGGTCCGGCGCCGGCAATCGTCGCGGGCCATAGCCTCGGCGAATACACCGCACTGGTTGCCGCTGGCGCGATCGCGTTTCGCGATGCCGTGCCGCTCGTGCGTTTTCGCGCGCAAGCGATGCAGACCGCGGTGCCGGTCGGCGAAGGCGGCATGGCCGCGATTCTCGGCCTCGACGACGACACGGTGCGTGCAGTGTGCGCGGAAGCGTCGGTGGCGGGTGTCGTCGAAGCGGTGAATTTCAATGCGCCTGCGCAAGTGGTGATCGCCGGGCATAAGGCTGCGGTCGAAAAGGCCTGTGAGGTGGCGAAGGCGAAGGGCGCCAAGCGCGCGTTGCCGCTGCCGGTGTCGGCGCCGTTCCACTCGTCGCTGCTCAAGCCGGCGTCGGACCAGTTGCGAGCGTATCTGGCGAGCGTCAACGTGCAGGTGCCGGCCATTCCGGTCATCAACAACGTCGATGTCGCCGTGGTCAACGAACCGGCCGCGATCAAGGATGCCTTGGTGCGCCAGGCAGCCGGCGCAGTGCGCTGGGTCGAGAGCGTTCAGGCAATGGGTGCGCAGGGCGTCACGCACGTGATCGAGTGCGGTCCGGGCAAGGTCCTTGCGGGTTTGACCAAGCGTATCGACGGCAATCTGGTTGGCGCGTCGGTGTTCGATCCGGCGTCGCTCGAGGAAACCCTGAAGCTCGTGACGGCAGGCTGAAGGCCAAGTCGCATCGTAAGCGCCGGAAGAGCGGCGCTTGAGCGCCGCCGCATCACGCATCGGCATCAGGAATCAATCAGCCCCTTAGACGGGCATCTGGACTGACAGATGGAAAAGACTCTCGACAAGCAGATCGCAATCGTGACGGGCGCCTCGCGCGGCATCGGACGTGCGATCGCCATGGAACTGGCGCGCCAGGGCGCGACAGTGATCGGCACGGCGACTAGCGAAAGCGGCGCCACGGCGATCACCGAAGCGTTTAATGCGGCCGGCGTGAACGGTCGCGGTGCGGTGCTCGACGTGAACGACGCGGCTGCGGCGGAAGCGCTGATCGATGGCACGGTGAAGGAATTCGGCGCGCTGCACGTGCTGGTGAACAACGCCGGTATCACGCAGGATCAGCTTGCCATGCGTATGAAAGACGACGACTGGGACGTGGTGATCGACACCAATCTGAAGTCGGTGTTTCGTCTGTCGCGCGCGGTACTGCGTCCGATGATGAAGGCGAAGGGCGGCCGCATCATCAACATCACTTCCGTGGTCGGCTCGTCCGGCAACCCCGGACAGATCAATTACGCCGCCGCCAAAGCGGGCGTCGCAGGCATGACCCGTTCGCTCGCACGCGAGATCGGCAGCCGCAACATCACCGTGAATTGCGTGGCGCCGGGCTTCATCGATACCGACATGACCAAGGGTCTACCGGAAGAGCAGCAGACCGCGCTGAAAACGCAGATTCCGCTGGGCCGTCTCGGCAGCCCGGACGACATCGCGCATGCCGTCGCGTTCCTCGCGTCGCCGCACGCAGGGTATATCACCGGCACGACGCTGCATGTGAACGGCGGAATGTACATGTAGTGGCCAAATTCGGTTACTATCCGCGCCTTGACGCGTTTGCAAAAGCGTAAGGCGCATGCCTTGACAGGAACCCGATGCGCTGCTTTTTTGCCGGGTCAAACCTGATAAAATGCGCGCACCTGTATTTTTGAACTTCTTTTCCCTTGGAGGGGTAATGGACAATATCGAACAGCGCGTCAAGAAGATCGTCGCAGAACAACTGGGCGTTGCGGAAGCTGAAATCAAGAACGACGCTTCGTTCGTGAACGACCTCGGCGCCGACTCGCTCGACACCGTCGAGCTCGTGATGGCCCTCGAAGACGAATTCGGCATGGAAATTCCGGATGAAGAAGCCGAGAAGATCACCACCGTTCAGCAAGCGATCGACTACGCTCGCGCGAACGTCAAGGCCTAAAGTCATTCGCGCCTGCGTTTCTGCGTTGGCGGCGTATGAAGCCCTGCCGTGTCGGTTGCCGACGCCAGCAGGGGTGGCGCTTTTTGCCGCGCCTTTTGCCATGCAGGAGCCAGCGATGCTGACAGCGCAATTTTTCGCGCGATTGCCGACTTAACAGCCACAGGGCACACAGGGCAGATTCCTGTGGCCGCTGTGGCTTTTGCTTTTGTCATCTATGAAAAAGGGGTTACCGTGAGCCGCCGTCGTGTTGTTGTTACAGGCCTGGGGCTGATTTCGCCTGTTGGCAATAATGTTGCCGACGGCTGGGCCAATCTGGTCGCCGGCAAGTCGGGTATTGCCAATATCACGAAGTTCGATGCGTCGAACTTTTCGACTCGTTTCGCCGGCGAGGTGAAGGGCTTCAATATCGAGGACTACATTCCCGGTAAGGAAGCGCGCCATATGGACACGTTCATCCATTACGGCGTGGCTGCAGGCATTCAGGCGATGCAGGACAGCGGCCTCGAAGTCACCGAAGAGAATTCGGAGCGTATCGGTGTGGTGGTCGGCTCGGGCATCGGCGGTCTGCCGATGATTGAAGTGACGCAAACCGAACTGCTCAATCGTGGTCCGCGCCGTATCTCGCCGTTTTTTGTGCCGGCGTCGATCATCAACATGATTTCTGGTCATCTGTCGATCAAGTTCGGCATCAAGGGTCCGAATCTCGCTATCGTCACTGCGTGTACCACCGGTCTGCATTGCATCGGCGAGGCTTCGCGTCTGATCGAATACGGCGACGCCGACGTGATGATCGCGGGCGGTGCGGAATCGACCGTGTCGCCGCTCGGTGTCGGCGGCTTCGCGGCGGCGCGTGCGCTGTCTCAGCGCAACGACGATCCGGCCACCGCGAGCCGTCCGTGGGACAAGGACCGCGATGGTTTCGTGCTGGGCGAGGGTGCCGGCGTGATGGTGCTTGAAGAGTACGAGCACGCGAAGGCGCGGGGTGCGAAGATTTATGCCGAAGTCAGCGGCTATGGGATGAGCGGCGACGCTTACCACATGACGGCGCCGCTGGAAGACGGCGACGGCGCACGCCGCTGCATGCTGGCCGCGTTGAAGAACGCAGGCATCAACACCGATCAGGTGAATTACCTGAACGCGCACGGCACGTCCACGCCGCTCGGCGATCTGGCTGAGACCACCGGCATCAAGCGCGCATTCGGCGACCATGCCACAGACATGGTCGTGAACTCGACCAAGTCGATGACGGGTCACCTGTTGGGTGGCGCGGGCGGTCTGGAGTCGGTGTTTACCGTGCTGGCCGTGCATCATCAGGTGTCGCCGCCGACAATCAACATCTTCAATCAGGATCCGGCCTGCGATCTGGACTACTGCGCGAACACCGCGCGGGAGATGAAGATCGACGTCGCGCTGAAGAACTCGTTCGGGTTCGGCGGCACGAACGGCACGCTGGTCTTCAAGCGCGCCTGATCGCCTGAGCGGGTGACGCGCCACTCGACGACGCCGGCCTGGCCGGCGCTTCCCCTTGCATCGGCAACGCCCGAAGGAGCGACGCAGCGGATTGCGCTGCGTCGCTCTTTGTCCATTGGCCTGGCATTGGGCATCTTCGTCCTGATGGCAACGTCGGCCGTCTACATCAGCGTCGCCTCGCGTCTGGGCGCGTTGCAGGCCGTTCCGTTGACGCTTGCCGTGGGAGCGTTGCTCACGCTTTGTGCGCTCAGGTACGAGCGTGCGCAGCCAGTCGCGCTGCGGATCGGCCGGGACGCGTTATCGGTCTGGGGCCGCTCAGGCACGCTGCTGGCGCAGGGACGGATCGCTGGCTGTTCGCAGTGGAGTGGCCGCTTGCTGGTCCTCACGCTCAAGCCGGAAGAAGGGCGTACGAGCACGCTGTTGCTTGCTGCCGACTCGCTTCCGGCGCCGCATTTCCGTGAATTGTCGGTGTTGGGCCGACGCGCCGCCGGTACCTGACTGTAACGACTGTAACCGCTGTTACCGGCGTAACGTGCCCTCGTGATGAGAACGCTACAATGGTGCCCCGCCATGCGCCCTATAGTTAACGGATTTATCAGGTGAGCGAAAAAGAAATTGATCAGGTGCTGGTCGAGCGCGTCCAGAAGGGCGACAAGGCCGCGTTCGAGCTTCTGGTCTCCAAATACCACCGCAAGATTCTCAGGCTGATCTCACGCCTCGTGCGCGACCCGGCCGAAGTGGAGGATGTCGCGCAGGACGCCTTCATCAAGGCGTACCGGGCGTTGCCACAGTTTCGCGGGGAATCGGCTTTCTATACATGGTTGTACCGGATTGCGGTCAACACGGCAAAGAACTACCTTGCCACCCAAGGACGGCGGGCACCCACTTCGACCGAAGCAGATGCTGAAGAAGCTGAAACTTTCTCGGACGCCGACCAACTAAGGGATATCAACACGCCTGAGTCGATGTTGATGAGCAAGCAGATCGCTGAGACGGTCAATGCTGCGATGGCGGTTTTACCGGAAGAACTGCGCACCGCCATTACTCTTCGTGAAATTGAAGGTCTGAGCTACGAGGAAATCGCCGAGATGATGGGTTGCCCGATCGGCACCGTCAGATCACGAATTTTCCGCGCTCGCGAAGCCATTGCGGCAAAATTGCGTCCGTTGCTTGACACACCTGAAGGCAAGCGCTGGTAGTCCTCAGCCGGCCGATCGGGGCACGGCTGCAATATCTGGATTAGTGGTGTCACTACGGGGTATTTGTAAGATGGGGAGCATCATGGGGTCGATCTCGATGCAATCGCAAGCCAGTTCGCGCGGCGAGCGTCTGTCCGCTTTTGTCGACGGTGAGCTGTTCGGCGAAGAGCATCTGAATCTGGGCAAATTTCTTTCCGGACTGGACGGTGAAGACCGTGCGGCCTGGTCGAGCTATCACCTGATCGGCGACGCGCTGCGGTCCGACGATCTAGCCGTCAGTCCGGCAACCAGCAGCGCGTTCCTGAACGGTTTCGCCGCGCGCTTCGACAACGAGCCGCACGTGCTTGCGCCTGCCATGCCGGTCGCACGTCGCCTGCTGGCGCTGCGCCGCCGTGTCGTGCCGGCTTTTGCGGTGGCGGCCGCTGCCGCAACGCTGACGTGGATCGTTGTGCCGCAGCTGCAGGGCGTGCCGGGCGGCCCGGGCTCGCAACTCGCGTCGGTTCATGGCGATGCGGTGCAACGTGTGGCGATGGTGCCGGTGCCTGCGGCGGCTCAGCCGATCGCGCAAGACGCGAACATCATCCGTGACGCAAGTCTCGATCAATATCTGGAAGCTCACCAGCAGTTCGCGCAGCAACCGGTCATGACGGGCTCGATGCCGGTGATTCGCGCTGCCTCAGTCTCTACGCAAGGCCAATAGTTTGATGCAGACTCTGCGGTTGAATAAAACGACTATCTGGGGGCGGCTGCCGGCATTCCTGTTCTGTGCAGCCGTATTGTTGTCCGCCACACCGCGGGTCTTTGCACAAACCGCCGATCCGCTCGTCGTCCGTCGCACGGCCGCGGATCTGCTCGATCGCATCCATCAGGCCGCTCAGCAGCAGAACTACGAAGGCGCGTTCGTGTACCAGCGCGGCAATTTCGTGCAGACGTCGCGTATCGCGCATTACTCGACCCATTCCGACGGCGAATTCGAGCAGCTCGAAAGTCTCGACGGCAAGCCGCGCAAAATGTTGCGCCATAACGACGACCTCTACACGTTTGTGCCGGAGCGGCGTCTGCTGGTGGTCGAAAAGCGTCAGAACAAGGACTCGTTCCCCGCGTTGCTTGCGGTGAGCGGCGAACAGGTTCTGTCCGTCTATGAGCCGAAGCTGCTCGGAGACGACCGCGTTGCGGGCGTCGAAAGCCAGGTGATCGAGCTCGATCCAAAAGACGCATTTCGCTTTGCCTACAAGCTGTGGGCCGACAAGAAGACCGGCTTGCTGCTGCGGGCGCAGACGCTCGACCCGAACGGCCAGGTGCTCGAGCAATTGTCGTTTTCGCAGATTCGCATCGGCGTACCGGTCGACAAGGCCGGCATCGTCAACGGCATTCGTAATACGGCGGGGTGGACCGTGGTGCGTCCGCCAGTCGAACCAGTCGACATGGCCGCTCAAGGCTGGCAGATCGCGCCGACCGTGCCGGGCTTCCGGATGATCCGTCAGTTGCGCCGTCCCATGGCTGCGCGCGAAGCGGGTCAACCGACCATTCCAGTGGACCAGGCCGTCTTCTCCGACGGCCTCGCGGCCATTTCGGTGTTCATCGAGCCGGTCGAGAACAACACGCGCAAGGAAGGCTCCGGCAACAGCGGCGCCACGCACGTGCTGGTCAAGCGCCGGGGTGACTTCTGGATTACTCTGCTTGGTGAAGTGCCCCAGACCACATTGCAGCAATTCGCCGCTGCCATAGAATACAAATCTCCGAAGTAATCCTCTCCGAATCCTGAATCCCTCGGCTTGCTACGATATGACGACTTTCTCGGTGCGCAAATTCCTCGCGGCCGCGGTGGTAGCGGCGTGTTTGCCGCTCGTACCGCAAACGGCGTCGGCGGTTCCGGCCGCCAATCTGCCTGACTTCACCGATCTGGTCGACAAGGTCGGCCCGGCGGTCGTCAACATCCGCACGACCACGCGCGTGTCGAACAGCGGTCCCCGAAGCGGCTTGCCCCCGGGCATGGACGACGGTGATATGTCGGAATTTTTCCGCCGTTTCTTCGGCATTCCATTGCCGCAATCGCCGCAATCGCCCGGTTCGCCGCGTGGCGGCGACAACGGCAGTGGCAGCGGCGGAAGCCAGGACACGCCGGATAGCAACGATCCCGAACAGAATAGCGGGGTAGGCTCGGGCTTCATCCTGTCGGCTGACGGTTATGTCATGACCAACGCGCACGTCGTCGACGACGCGGACACGATTTACGTCACGCTGACGGACAAACGCGAATTCAAGGCGAAGCTGATCGGTGTCGACGATCGTACCGACGTTGCCGTTGTGAAAATCAGCGCCGCCAATCTGCCGACCATTACGATCGGCGATTCGAACAAGGTGCGTGTGGGCGAGTGGGTGGTCGCGATCGGCTCGCCGTTCGGTCTCGAGAATACGGTGACGGCCGGCATTGTCAGCGCGAAGGGGCGCGACACGGGCGACTATCTGCCGTTCATCCAGACCGACGTGGCCGTCAATCCCGGCAACTCGGGCGGCCCGCTGATTAACATGCAAGGCGAAGTGATCGGGATCAACTCGCAGATCTATAGCCGCACCGGTGGGTTCATGGGCATCTCGTTTGCGATTCCCATCGACGAGGCGATGCGCGTGGCCGACCAGCTGAAGAGTTCCGGCAAGGTGGTGCGTGGCCGTATCGCGGTGGCGATCGGTGAAGTCACCAAAGATGTCGCCGATTCGCTCGGTCTGCCCAAGGCGCAAGGTGCACTGGTCAGCAGCGTCGAGCCGGGCGGCCCGGCGGACAAGGCCGGCGTGCAGCCGGGCGACATCATTCTGAAGTTCAACGGTCATTCGGTCGACACGGCCACGGACTTGCCGCGTATGGTCGGCGATACGAAGCCGGGCACCAGATCGACGATCACGGTCTGGCGCAAGGGTCAAACGCGCGATTTGCCGGTCACGATTGCCGAGATGCAGCCGGACAAGACCGCGAAGGCGGATCAGAAGAAGCCGCAGCCGCCGAAGCAGCGCGCGACGAACGCGCTGGGTCTGGCCGTCAGCGATATCCCGGCTGATCAGTTGAAGGCGCTGAAGCTGCAGAATGGCGTGCAGATCGACGCAGTGGACGGCCCGGCGACCCGCGTTGGCCTGCAGAAGGGCGACATCGTTCTGCGGGTGGGCGATAAAGACATTACGAGCGCGAAGCAGTTCGACGAACTGAGTGCACATCTCGACCCGACGAAGATGGTCGCGCTGCTGGTTCGTCGTGGCGATAACACGCAGTTCGTCCCGATCCGTCCGCGCAGCACGCAGAAATGACGACCCAGGCGGCGCTCACGCTCTACGGGCGGGCGTGGTGCCACCTCTGCGACGATATGTGCGCCGCGCTCGAGCCATTGCTGGCCGAATTCGGCGCGCAGGTCGAGCTGGTCGACGTCGATAGCGATCCGGTGCTGGAAACCCGCTACAACGAACGGGTGCCGGTTCTGGTCTGCGATGGCGTCGAGTTGTGTCACTATCACCTCGATGCGGCGCGGGTTCGCGCCGCACTGACCGTGCGTGCTGTCACGCCCCGTTGACGTTGCTCCCGCTTTCTCAAGCGATGTGCCAACCCGCATCGTTCTCATCAGATTTCACGCTTCTCCTGAGCCGTCTTTTCCTCCGGGCTTCGCAAGATGCGCCGGGCGATAGCCTTTTCGGCTAAAATAGATAGGTTTTTCACCTACTTACAAGGCGTGCTCCGCTATTGTCCGAGCGCGCCTTTTTCGCTTGATCGGCACTGAATGGATCATATTCGTAACTTTTCGATCATTGCGCACATCGACCATGGCAAGTCGACGCTCGCCGATCGCATCATCCAGATCTGCGGCGGCCTGTCCGACCGCGAGATGGAATCCCAGGTGCTTGACTCGATGGATCTC
Organism: Paraburkholderia sp. SG-MS1; assembly: GCF_012275575.1. Lineage (GTDB taxonomy): Bacteria > Pseudomonadota > Gammaproteobacteria > Burkholderiales > Burkholderiaceae > Paraburkholderia. The sequence continues at coordinate 20,829 of NZ_NPIH01000205.1, forward strand.
GAGCGCGAGCGCGGCATCACCATCAAGGCGCAAACCGCCGCACTGACGTATCGCGCCCGTGACGGGCAGGTCTACAACCTGAACATGATCGACACGCCGGGCCACGTCGACTTCTCGTACGAAGTCAGCCGCTCGCTGTCCGCATGTGAAGGCGCGCTGCTGGTCGTCGACGCGAGCCAAGGGGTGGAGGCGCAAACCGTCGCCAATTGCTACACGGCGATCGAACTCGGCGTCGACGTCATTCCGGTGCTCAACAAAATCGACCTGCCGGCGGCCAACCCCGAAAACGCGATCGCTGAAATCGAAGACGTGATCGGTATCGACGCCACCGACGCCACGCGTTGCAGCGCGAAGACTGGCCTCGGCGTCGAAGACGTGCTCGAAGCGCTGGTCGCGAAAGTGCCTCCGCCGAAGGGCGATCCGGAAGCACCGCTGCAGGCGCTGATCATCGACTCGTGGTTCGACAACTACGTCGGCGTCGTGATGCTGGTGCGTATCGTCAACGGCACGCTGCGTCCGAAAGACAAGATCCGCATGATGGCGACCGGTGCGCAATATCCGGTCGAGCACATCGGCGTGTTCACGCCGAAGTCTAAGAATCTCGAATCGCTGTCGGCGGGGCAGGTGGGCTTCATCATCGCCGGCATCAAGGAACTGGCCGCCGCGAAGGTGGGTGACACCGTCACGCTGGTGAACCGTCCGGCTCCTGAACCGCTGCCCGGCTTCAAGGAAGTGAAGCCGCAGGTGTTCGCCGGCCTCTATCCGGTCGAAGCGAACCAGTACGATGCGCTGCGCGACTCGCTCGAAAAGCTGAAACTCAACGACGCGTCGCTGCAGTACGAGCCGGAAGTGTCGCAGGCGCTCGGTTTCGGCTTCCGTTGCGGGTTCCTCGGCTTGCTGCACATGGAAATCGTGCAGGAGCGTCTCGAGCGCGAGTTCGACATGGATCTGATCACCACGGCACCGACCGTGGTGTACGAAGTGCTGCAACGCGACGGCACGATCATCATGGTCGAGAATCCGGCCAAGATGCCGGAGCCGTCGAAGATCGAAGAAGTGCGCGAGCCGATCGTCACCGTGAATCTGTACATGCCGCAAGACTACGTCGGCTCGGTGATCACGCTGTGCACGCAAAAGCGCGGCACGCAGATCAACATGCAGTATCACGGCCGCCAGGTGCAGTTGACGTACGAAATCCCGATGGGCGAAGTCGTGCTCGATTTCTTCGATCGTCTGAAGTCGATCTCGCGGGGCTACGCGTCGATGGATTACGAGTTCAAGGAATATCGCGCGTCCGACGTCGTGAAGGTCGACATGCTGATCAACGGCGACAAGGTGGATGCGCTGTCGGTCATCGTGCACCGTTCGCAAAGCCAGTATCGCGGCCGCGAAGTGGCGGCAAAAATGCGCGAGCTGATTCCGCGCCAGATGTATGACGTGGCGATCCAGGCGACGATCGGCTCGAACATCATCGCGCGTGAAAACATTAAAGCGTTGCGTAAGAACGTGCTGGCAAAATGCTACGGCGGTGACATTTCGCGTAAGAAGAAGCTGCTCGAAAAGCAGAAGGCAGGCAAGAAGCGAATGAAGCAGGTGGGCTCGGTCGAGATTCCCCAAGAGGCTTTCCTCGCGATCCTGCGTGTCGAAGACAAATAAGTTGAATAACGGAACGCTATGAATTTTGCGCTGATTCTTTTTGTGCTCGTCATTTTGACGGGCGTCGCATGGGTCGCGGACAAACTGGTTTTCCTGCCGAAACGGCGCCGCGCGGCGCAAGCCGCGGTCGCTGAGTTCGACAGTCAGCAAGCACGCATCGGCGAGCGTTTCGCCGATGAAAACGCGGCGCAAACGCGTGCGCGACTGCGTGACGACAAGCTGCGTCAGCCGTGGTGGCTCGAATATTCGGCGAGCTTCTTTCCGGTGATTCTGGTGGTGTTCGTAGTGCGCTCGTTCGTGGTCGAACCTTTCAAGATTCCATCGGGCTCGATGGTGCCGACGTTGCTGGTGGGCGACTTCATCCTCGTCAATAAATTCGAATACGGCATCCGTCTGCCCATCACCAATACGCAGGTCACCCAGGGCAATCCGCTCACGCGTGGCGATGTGGTGGTGTTCCGTTATCCGAAAGACGAATCGGTCGACTACATCAAGCGCGTGATCGGGTTGCCGGGCGACGTGGTCGAGTATCAGGACAAGAAGCTCACGGTCAACGGCAAGCCGGTGCCCGAAACGCCGCTGCCCGATTATCTCGACGAAGAGCGCCTCGGTTACGCAAAGCAATTCGAAGAAGATCTCGACGGCCGCAAGAACGCGGTGCTGAACAATCCGGCCGTGCCGCCGTTCATTGTGGGCGCCGAAGATTTTCCTTATCGCGACAACTGCACGTACAACGCACGCGGCGTGATTTGCAAGGTGCCGCCGGGCAATTACTTCATGATGGGCGACAACCGCGATAACAGTGCGGACAGCCGTTATTGGGGTTTTGTGCCGAACCAGAATATCGTCGGCCGCGCATTTTTTATCTGGATGAACTTCAGCGATTTGAAACGCATCGGCTCATTCCACTGAGTTCTTTTGCGTCGATCGCACGACACGCCGCGCTGATGACCGGCATATCGGCCACATCACTCGCGGCGTGTTATCACGCTACTTCAAGAACCCGCGGTAACGTCATTTCACCACGCTTTTTCCGCTGGCCTCCCCGCGTTTTCGCCGGGTCAGGCACCCGCGTTATACTCTGCCCATGCCCCTATCTCCGTTGGAAAGCCGACTGCGCTACGAATTTCGCAATGCGGAATTGTTGCGCCAGGCTTTAACGCACCGTAGTCATAGTTCCACGCATAACGAACGGCTCGAGTTTCTTGGCGATTCCGTTCTCAATTGCGCGGTGGCTGCGCTTTTGTTCCAACGTTTCGGCAAACTGGACGAGGGCGATCTGTCGCGCGTTCGCGCCAATCTGGTGAAGCAGCAGTCGCTTTACGAAATCGCCCAGGCGCTCAATATTTCAGAAGGCTTGCGGCTCGGTGAAGGCGAGTTGCGCAGCGGCGGCTTCCGCCGGCCCTCGATTCTCGCCGACACGCTGGAAGCGGTGCTGGGCGCGGTGTTTCTCGACGGCGGCTTCGACGCCGCGCAGACGGTCATCAAGCGCCTCTATGTGCCGATTCTCGATCACATCGACCCGCGCACGCTCGGCAAGGACGCGAAGACGCTATTGCAGGAGTATCTGCAGGGCCACAAGATCGCGCTGCCGACCTACACGGTCGTCGCTACACATGGTGCGGCGCACAATCAACAATTCGAAGTCGAATGCACGGTGCCGAAATTGGACGTGAAAGTGTCCGGTTCCGGCGCAAGCCGCCGTGCGGCGGAGCAGGCGGCCGCCAAGAAGGCGCTCGACGAAGTGATGGCGGCGGCACCCGCCGTCGTCGCCAAGCCCAAGCGTTCGAAGGGTGCGCGTGCAGCAAAAAACGCCGAGCCGGAGATCGTGCCGGGGGTGACAGGTGTCCAGGCTGCGCTGGATTTGCGCAGCCCGGAGCGTAGGGGCGAACGCGGCGCAGCGCGGGGCGAGCCGCGCCCGGCTACCGCTGCGGAACCCGCCGTCGAAAAGCCCGCTGCCGAACGATCCATACTGACCGCCACCGGCGCGCCGCTCGCCGTTATTCGCGCCGCGCATGTCGAATACAGCGGGCAGGACAAGGTCGAGCGCGCCGAAAAGGGCGAGAAATCGGACAAGGCGAGCACGCACGCGAACGAGAAAGCCACCGACAAGCCGGCCGACGGCAAAACCGACACCGTCTCCGCTCGCCACGCAGACCGGCAACGCGGTCGCGAAGCCACATCCGGTACGTCCGCCGTATCCGCGCCAGCGGCGCAGACGGCACCCGCCGAACACGAACCCGGCGTAGCCGACGCGGTGCAAACGCGCGTCGCCGACGCGGGCCATTGATTGCCCCTCGGCGCGCCATTTCCGCGTGCCGCTCTGAACTTGCCGTAGCCCGAATATGAACGCTCCCACTCCCACTGGTTTTCGCTGCGGCATGGTCGCGATCGTCGGCCGCCCTAACGTCGGCAAGTCCACGCTGATGAACGCGCTGGTCGGCCAGAAAGTCAGTATCACGTCGCGCAAGGCGCAGACCACGCGCCATCGCATCACCGGCATTCACACGCTCGAAGACGCGCAGTACATCTTCGTCGACACGCCGGGTTTTCAGACGAAGCACAGCGGTGCGCTGAACCGCTCGCTCAATCGCGCGGTCACGTCCACGCTGACCTCGGTCGACGCGATTCTGTTCGTGATCGAAGCCGGCCGCTTCGGCGCGGATGACCAGAAGGTGCTCGATCTGATCCCGCCGTCGGTGCCGACGCTGCTGATCGCGAACAAGCTCGACCGCGTCTCGGATAAAGATTCGCTGTACCCGTTCATGCAGCAGGTCAGCGCATTGCGCCAGTTCAACGAGATCGTACCGCTGTCGGCCAAGCACTCCGACGACATCAAGCGCTTGATGGCAACCGTCAAGCCGTTCCTGCCGGAAGGCGCGCCGATCTACGGCGAAGACGACCTGACCGATCGCAGCGAGCGTTTCCTCGCCGCGGAAATCCTGCGCGAAAAAGTGTTCCGCTGGACCGGCGACGAACTGCCGTACACGAGTACCGTGCTGATCGACAAGTTTGAAACCGAAGGCCGCCTGCGCCGCATTTTCGCGACCATCATGGTCGACCGTGACATGCACAAGGCGATGATCATCGGCCAGAAGGGCGCCAAGCTGAAGCAGATCAGCACCGAAGCGCGTCTCGACATGGAAAAGCTGTTCGACGGACCGGTCTATCTGGAAACCTTCATCAAGGTGAAGAGCGGCTGGGCCGACAACGAAGCCGGACTTCGTGCGTATGGGTACGAATGACGCGTGGATGACGCTGAATTCCGACGCAGCGCCGGACGAGCCGCAACCGGCCGCGCCGACGCGCGAGCCGTCGAAACCGGCGCGTAGTAGCGCCAAAAAATCTTCCAGCCAAAGCGCCGGGGGCGCTGAAGGCGAGCCGCGCAAAGCGCCCACCCGCGCGCCGCGCACTTCCGCTTCCCAATACCGGATCGCGGAGCAGCCCGCTTTCGTTCTCCATAGTTATCCGTATCGCGAGACCAGTCTGGTCATCGACGTGCTGTCGCGCGATCACGGCCGGCTCGCGCTCGTCGCGAAGGGCGCAAAGCGTCCGCATTCCGCGCTGCGCGGCGTGTTGCAGACTTTCCAGCCGCTCGCGCTGTCGTGGTCGGGCAAATCCGAAGTGCGCACGCTGACCGGTGCCGAATGGGTCGGCGGCATGCTGCCGTTGACCGGCGACGCGTTGCTCTGCGGTTTCTACGTCAACGAGCTGCTGGTCAAATTCTGCGCGCGCGAGGACCCGCATCCCCAACTGTTCCATCACTACGTCGTCACGATGACGCGTCTCGCTCACGACGAGCCGCCCGTGCAGGTGCTGCGCTCGTTCGAACGCGTGCTGCTGCGCGAGACCGGTTACGCGATGTCGCTCGGTCGTACCGTCGCGCGTAAAGCCGTGCTGCCCGAGGGGCGCTACGTGTTCGATCCGGAACGCGGCGTGCGCGAAGCGTCCGACGACTGGCCCGCGCAATGGCCGGTCGTCGCCGGCCAGACCTTGCTCGATATGGAACAGGACGATTACCATCGAGCGCAGACGGTGGCGCAAAGCAAAACGCTGATGCGCTTCCTGCTCAACACTTACCTTGGCGGCACGCCGCTCGCGACGCGCCAGATCCTGATCGACTTGCAGAACTTATGAGCTTCTTTCTTACGTCGCCGACTGTGATTGACCTGGGCGTGAACATCGATCACGTCGCCACGCTGCGCAATGCGCGCGGCACGTCCTACCCCGATCCGATCCGCGCGGCGCTGATGGCCGAGGAGGCCGGCGCGGATGTGATCACGCTGCATCTGCGCGAAGACCGCCGGCATATCGTCGACGCGGACGTGCGTAAGCTGCGTCCGCTGCTGAAAACGCGTATGAATCTCGAATGCGCGGTCACGCAGGAGATGCTCGACATTGCCTGCGAAGTGCAACCGCATGACGTGTGTCTCGTGCCGGAAAAGCGCGCGGAGCTGACGACCGAAGGCGGCCTCGACGTCGCCGGCCAGCTCGAAGCGGTGCGTGCCGCCTGCAGGCAACTCGCTGACGCGAACTCGCGCGTATCGCTCTTCATCGATCCCGACGAAACGCAGATTCGCGCCGCGCATGAAGCGGGTGCGCCGGTGATCGAACTGCATACGGGCCGCTACGCGGAAGCGCACGACCCCGCCGAACAGCAGCGCGAATACGAGCGCGTGGTGCGTGCGGTCGAATTCGGCATGACGCTCGGCATCAAGGTCAACGCGGGCCACGGTTTGCACTACACCAACGTGCAGCAGATCGCGGCGATCGACGGAATCGTCGAGCTGAACATCGGCCATGCGATCGTCGCGCACGCGATCTTCGCCGGCTGGGACAACGCGGTGCGCGAGATGAAGGCGATCATGGTCGCCGCGCGTCTCGGCGCGCGCGGCTGATGCGGCCCGGGGCGAACTCGCACATGGCGGTCTACGGCATCGGCACCGACATCGTTCAGGTGAGCCGCATAGCCGCGGTGATGGCGCGCACCGGCGGCCGCTTCGCGGAGAAGGTGCTCGGCCCGGACGAGCTGCGGATCTATCACGCGCGCCATGCTCGCTCGGCGGCGCGCGGTCTCGCATTTCTCGCCACGCGGTTTTCGGCGAAAGAGGCGTTCTCGAAAGCGATCGGCCTCGGTATGCGTTGGCCGATGACCTGGCGCGCGTTGCAAACGCTCAACAAGCCAAGCGGCGAGCCCATGGTAGTGGCGTCTGGCGAACTGGCCGAATGGCTCGACGCACGCGGCATCACGGCGCGCGTCACGATCAGCGACGAGCGTGATTACGCGGTGTCGTTCGTGATCGCGGAAACGACGCAGGCGGGTGGGGCAGATGCTCCGCCCACGCCGCCCGCCGCCGGATAAAAATACGCTGAGCGCGGCTCGCGCGGCCGTGTCTTTCCCTGCTCAATGCTTCCTTCTCGCGGAATTCGATGAAAACCACTCCCGGACCGGTGATGCTCGACGTGGTCGGCAAAACGCTGAACGACGACGACAAGCGCCGCCTTGCCCATCCGATGACCGGCGGCGTGATCCTGTTCGCACGCCACTATGAAAGCCGCGCGCAACTGACCGCGTTGACCGGGGCGATTCGCGCGGTCCGCGAGGACTTGCTGATCGGCGTCGATCACGAAGGCGGCCGTGTGCAGCGCTTTCGCACCGACGGCTTCACGGTGCTGCCCTCGATGGGCAAGCTCGGCGCGCTGTGGGACAGCGACGTGCTGCACGCCACCAAAGTGACGACCGCGGTCGGCTATATCCTCGCGGCGGAATTGCGCGCGTGCGGCATCGACATGAGTTTTACGCCGGTGCTCGATCTGAACTACGGGCAATCGCAAGTGATCGGCGATCGTTCGTTCCATCGCGATTCGCGCGTCGTGGCCCTGCTCGCGAAAAGTCTGAACCATGGCCTCGCACTGGCCGGCATGAGCAATTGCGGCAAGCACTTTCCGGGGCATGGTTTTGCGCACGCGGACTCGCACGTCGCGATGCCCGTCGACGATCGTCCGCTTGACGAGATCCTGCGCGACGACGTGGCGCCCTATGATTGGCTCGGCTTGTCGTTGGGATCGGTGCTGCCCGCGCATGTGGTCTATCCGCAAGTCGATTCGAAGCCGGCCGGTTTTTCTCGCGTCTGGCTGCAGGACATTCTGCGCAAGAAGCTGCGCTTCGAAGGCGCGATTTTCAGCGACGACCTGTCGATGGAAGCCGCGCGCCAGGGCGGCACGCTGACCGAAGGCGCGAGCGCTGCGCTCAACGCCGGTTGCGACATGGTGCTGATCTGCAATCAGCCGGACGAGGCCGAGAAGGTGCTGGACGCGTTGCGTTTCACGCCGTCGAAGGAATCGCGACGACGTCTGAAGCGCATGCGGCCGCGCGGCAAGGCGCTGACGTGGAGCAAGCTGGTTGCCGAGCCGCAATATCTGCAAGCGCAGGCGTTGCTGCGCAGCGCATTCGCCTGAACCGTCGAGGCTACGCGAATCCCGCCGGCGGATCGACGAAAAAACGGCGCCTTTGATTTCGAATCAAGGCGCCGTTTTTTTATCGGCTTCGGTCAGCCGTGAGCGGTTGTCGAACTCAGTTCAAGCGCATGCGCTGCAGCTTGTTGTACAGCGTCTTCGGACTGATGCCGAGTAGCGACGCCGCACGGTGACGCGTCCCGCCGACCGCGTCGAGCGTCGCGCGAATCAGCATTTCCTCGACGTCCGCGAGCGGCGTGCCGACGGTGACCTGCACGCGACTGCCGTTCAGGTCGCGGCCGTTCGCCGAGCCCTCGTCGGCGCGCAACGACTCCAGTACTTCACCTGACGCGTGATACGCCCGGCGCACCCGGTCCTGCAATTCGCGCACATTGCCCGGCCATTCGTATGCGAGACACTCGCGCAGGAAATTCGGCCCGATCTGCTTGGCGACCTCGGTCGTGCCAAGTGCGGCCGCTTCGAGATTCAACTCGTCGACCACCGCCTGAGCGATCAGCGACGGATCGCCGCCGCGTTCGCGCAGAGGCGGCAGCATCACCGCGGCGGCTTCGAGGCGCAACGCCAGATCCTGAAGCAGCGTACCGTCGGCCACCGCCGCACGCGGCGGCTTGCGCGTCGAGGCGATGAGCCGGAAGTCCGTCGCGACCTCGTTGGTGCCGCCGACGCGCATGAAGGTCTGCGAGTCGAGCGCGCGCAGCAACGCCTCCTGTTGCGCGCGCGGCAGTTCCGAGATTTCGTCGATGAACAGCGTGCCGCCGCTCGCCTGCTCGAACAGGCCCGGCTCGCGCTGCTCCGCCGCGCCGAACGCGCCGCGTTCGTGACCGAACAGCAGGCTGTCGAGCGAGCGATGCACTCCGCCGCCCGCGCCGCGCACGTCCAGCGTGACGAACGGACCTTTGCGGCGCCGGCTCATATCATGCAGCGTGCGCGCCGCGACCTGCTTGCCGGTGCCGGCTTCGCCGCAAATCAGCACGGCCGCTTCGGTGGGCGCGATATGTTCGATCGCGTCGTACGCGTGCTGAATCTCGCCGCTGCGGCCGAGCATCGAGCCGAAGCGTCCGAGCTGGCGCAACGATGCACGCAAGGTCTGTACTTCTTCGGTCAGTTCGTACGGGCGCGGAATGCGCGCCAGCAGGCTGCGCAAACGCGGAATATTGACCGGCTTGAGCAGGTAGTCCCAAATGCCGTGGCGCAGACCCTCGATCGCGCTCTCGACCGTCGCATTGCCGGTCATCACGATTACGGGCAATGCGCCGCCTGGCGGATGCGCGGGCAGATGCTGCAGCAGGTCGAGACCGCTGCCGTCCGGCAGATTCAGGTCGACCAGCACGACGTCGGGAATGAAGCGCGTCAGCGCCGCCCGCGCCTCGGCGATGGTTGTCGCGGTGTCGACGGAGAAGCCGTCGGCGGCGAGGATAGCGGATAGGCCTGACAGGCTATTGGGGTCGTCTTCAACAATCAGGGCGTGTGGCATAGCGAGCGCAATTTTTTGGATGGATGGAATACCCGCTGCGTTGCGCCGCTGCTTCAATTGGCGCGCGATAGGGGAGCGATGGCTGGCCGGGATGAAGGGTCGGTCGGGTGCCGGGGTCGTTCGACGCTGGCACATACTGCCAATGCCGGTCGGTCGCGCCCGTTCCGCTCGCACACCAAGCCTGGCGTGCAACCCGTCGGGGAGCTGCCAGGGGTATGAACGGTGTGAGCGCGTTTCCCGGCGTGCAGGACATTGCTGCAACCGGCCGGGCGCGACGGACAAGGATTCGACTCACGAAGTTCTGGTCCTTTGACTTACCACGGCGACGCCGGCCCGCGGCGACTGCCGCAGGCGAGGCATCTGTAGTTTTTTCATCCGATCTGTCAGAAATCCCGGTTGCTATCGAAAAACCGGCGCACTTCCAGTTCCGCTTCTTCGCGGGTTTTACCGTAGCGTTCCTGGATCAGGCCGGCGAGCTTGTCGGCGCGGCCTTCGGCCTTCGTCAATTCGTCGTCTGTCAATTCGCCCCATGCTGTCTTCGCCTTGCCGACCATCTGTTTCCACTTGCCTTCAGCAATGTCGTTATTCATGGTGCTCTCCCAAGTTGAAAAAATAAGCCGTACGGGCATACCTCACGATAAGCAGGGACTGTGCCACGAACATTTACTTAAATTTATCAATGGTTTGTCCGCTAACGGACGGAGAGACCGCGAAGATGCGGCGGCAATTTCGAGAAGCTTGCCGGTAAAGTTTCCCTCAACCATACACGGCGTTGCAGAAAAGAAAAAGCGCCCAAATGGGCGCTTTTTCTTTTCGATTTTTTTCGCAGCGCGGGCGTGACGCCGGCGCTGGATTCAAGCCTGCAGGCGCTTCACGCGCGGCTGCGGTATTCGTGCGTGCGCGTGTCGATTTCGATCTTGTCGCCGATGTTGCAGAAGAGCGGCACTTGCAGTTCAAAGCCGGTGGTCAGCTTCGCGTTCTTCAGCACCTTGCCCGACGATGTATCGCCCTTGACAGCCGGTTCCGTGTAGATGATTTCGCGGACAAGCGTGGTCGGCAGTTCGACCGAGATGGCCTTCTCGTTGTAGAACACGACTTCGCAAGCCATGCCGTCTTCGAGGTAATGAAGGGCGTCGCCCATCATTTCGCTTTCGACTTCGAACTGGTTGTAGTCGGCGTCCATGAACACATACATCGGATCGGCGAAGTACGAGTACGTCACTTCCTTGCGTTCCAGCACGACGACGTCGAACTTGTCGTCTGCCTTGTACACGCTTTCCATGCCTGCGCCAGTCAGCAGGTTCTTGAACTTCATCTTGACGACGGCGGAGTTGCGGCCCGATTTGTTGTATTCGGCCTTTTGCACGACCATTGCGTCTGCGCCGATCATCACGACGTTGCCGGTGCGGAGTTCCTGTGCGGTCTTCATAAAACTGTCCTGTACGAAATAAGTAGCTCAACTTTGCTCAACGGCATACGGCGCAAGCGGCTTCGGCGCTTCACTCATTGCGCGCCGCGCCGCATGAAGGCGGCGGGGAAGCCAATGTGGGAAGCGTGGGCCGGCTTGCCATGGGAACCGGAGGCGCAGCCGCATCGCGCAGCCCGTTGATTCCGGCCATCCCCAACAATCCGTTACCTGCTTTTTACCCGGTGCGGGCGTGTACACGAGTGGCGCCGAGCGACAACATACGGCCCTTTTTTGACTTTTGCACCATTGACCCAAAGGTTGAGCGCGTCTGACACCTTTCGATGCCGGGTTCGTTGTTGCGATCGGGCCGCGCTTGCGTCGTCGGCCGTTGGATAACCGCTTATTTTAACTGAGTTTTTGCGAACAAGGCCAGATTTCCGGCAAGGTCACCCACCTGGGCAAGTTCGCCGGCCCATTCGGCCGCGCGCCGTTGCAGTGCCGGGCGGTGACGCTGGAATTCCGCCCAGTCCGGGCGGCCCGCGCCGTTCCATGCGTGCCAGAAGCGCGCGAGCGCGTCGCGGGCATCGACGGGCAGCGTGCGCGCGTAGTGTGCGAGCGCGGCGTCGAGCTTCGGAAGATGGGCTTCGTCGGCTTGCGGGTAGATGTGCCAGACGAACGGCTTCGCCGCCCACTGCGCGCGCACGAACGAGTCTTCGCCGCGCACAAAATTGACGTCGCTCGCCCACAGCAGTGCGTCGTAGCCCGCTTGCGCGGTGAAGGCGAGCGCATGCGCGGTGAGGTTGCCACGGCTCGCGTGCGAGCGGGCGGTGAACGAGGGCAAACCGAAAAAGCGCGCGATCGCGCCGGAAATACGGCCTTCCGGCACCAGTAGCACGACCGGCGCGGCGCTGTCGCGCCACTGTTCGAGCAGACTGTCGACGGCGGGGTTTTCGTACGCGAACAGCGAGACGACGGTCGCCGTGGCGGGCGGCGGCGCGTGGCCGGTGGTTTTGCGCCACCATGCTTCGCGCGCTGCCGGCGATGTCTCGAAGGCCGCGCGCGCGGCGTCGAGATGGCGTTCTTTCAGCACGCCGCCGGTGCCGGGACCGAGCCCCGGGAAGAAGAACGTCTTGGTCAGCGCATAGCGCGGATGGGGCGAGGGGCGCAGATGAAAATCCGCGACCCAGTCTTCTGCGCTCAGATACTCGAGGTTGAACCAGACTGGCACGCGCGCGCGTTCTGCCATCGCGGCGACGTAAATCGGCGGCAGTTCGCAGCCGAACGCCTCGACCACCACATCGGCCACTTCGAGCGTGTCGCCCGCATGGGCCGGCTCGTGCCAATGTTCGACGACGATCCCGCCGACCGTCTGCCGCGCACGATCCAGCGACAGCGACGGGCACAGCTTCTGGAACGCAAGCAGATCGTCGACGAACACGCGCACCTGCCAACCGTGCTCGCTCGCAAGTTGGCGCGCGAGGCGCCAGCACACGCCGATGTCGCCGAAATTGTCGATCACCGCGCAAAAGATGTCGCAGGCGATCGCGGCGGCGGCGCCGGGGGAGGCGGCGGTAGTCTGCTCGGAGGCGGGCGGAACGGAGGACATGGCGGCCTGGGAGGGGATTCGAACGATGGGCGCGGCTGATGCGAACGACGATCCCGCGAACGCTGCTCACTGCGTTACACCGCCCCCGGCTCGTGCCGGAGCGCTGGCGGAGTCGGCGCAACGGCAGGGCTCGAACGTACGCGGAATGTTCTAAACTGGCGATTCTAAAGCCTCGGCCACGATTGCGCGCGCCCCCGTTTCACGCGAGTGCGCGGCACACGATGCAAGGCCCCCGCGAGACAGTCCCACCCAATCGATCCCGCATGACCGAACCCGAAGCTACCGACGCTTTCGAGCCGAAAAAAGTGCTCGCCCAACTGCCGCATCTGCCGGGCGTCTACCGTTATTACGATACGCACGGCGCGGTGCTGTATGTGGGCAAGGCGCGCGATCTCAAGAAGCGCGTGTCGAGCTACTTCACGAAGACGCAACTGTCGCCGCGTATCGCGATGATGGTCACACGCATCGCGCGGATCGAGACGACCGTCACGCGCTCCGAGGCCGAGGCGCTACTGCTCGAAAACAATCTGATCAAGGCGCTCGCGCCGCGCTACAACATCCTGTTTCGAGACGACAAGTCATACCCGTATCTCAAGCTGACCGGCCACAAGTTTCCGCGCATGGCGTATTACCGAGGTTCGGTGGATCGCAAGAATCAGTACTTCGGGCCGTTTCCGAGTGCGTGGGCGGTGCGCGAGAGCATCCAGATCCTGCAGCGGGTGTTCCAGTTGCGCACCTGCGAAGACTCCGTGTTCAACAACCGCACGCGCCCTTGCCTGCTACATCAGATCGGCCGCTGCACGGCGCCGTGCGTCGCTAACATCAGCGAAGAGGATTACGCGCGCGACGTCGCCAACGCGTCGCGCTTCCTGCTCGGCCGTCAGGGCGAAGTGATGAAAGAGCTCGAACAGAAGATGCACGCGTTCGCGAGCGAGCTCAAGTTCGAGCAGGCCGCAGCGGTGCGCAACCAGATGAGTTCGCTGTCGACGGTGCTGCATCAGCAGGCGATCGAAGTCGGCAGCGATAGCGACGTCGACATTCTCGCGGTGGTCGCGCTGGGCGGCCGGGTCTGCGTGAATCTCGCGATGGTGCGCGGAGGACGGCACCTGGGCGACAAGGCGTATTTCCCCGCACACGTGGAAAGTGCGTTGACGGCGGACGAGGGCGGGCTCGAAGAGGGCGGCGAGGATGAGGCGCTGGCCAGCGTGTCCCTGACTGCGTCCCTGGCAGCGCAACAGAACGCGAACGGCGACGCCGAATCCGCCGATGCCGATGCCGATGCCGATGCCGATGTCGATGTCGATGTCGATGCCCTCGCGATTGCGCAGGACATGCCCGGTGAAGACGAAGAGGCTGAAGAAGAAGCCAACGCCACCGCCCCCGGAGCGTCGAAGCCGCGCAAAGGCCGCGCGTCCGGCGGGATCGAATCCGAAGTGCTCGAAGCGTTCATCGCTCAGCACTACCTGGGCAATCGTGTGCCGCCCGTGCTCGTGGTCAGCCACGCGCCGGCCACGCGCGAACTGGTCGACGTGCTGATCGAGCAGGCCGGCCACAAGGTGACCGTGCTGCGTCAACCGCAAGGTCAACGGCGCGCATGGCTCGCGATGGCTGAGCAGAATGCGCGGCTCGCGCTCGCCCGTCTGCTGTCGGAACAGGGCTCGCAACAGGCCCGCACGCGCGCGCTGACCGACACGCTCGGCATGGAGTGCGACGACCTCGCGCATTTGCGTATCGAGTGCTTCGACATCAGCCATACGATGGGCGAGGCGACCCAGGCGTCGTGCGTGGTGTATCACCATCACAAAATGCAGTCGTCCGAATACCGCCGCTACAACATCACGGGCATCACGCCCGGCGATGACTACGCGGCGATGCGCCAGGTGCTCACGCGCCGCTACGAGAAGATGGTCGCGCAAGCCGCCGCGAATGCCGCCGACGAAGCCGCTGAACTGCAAGGCGAAGCGGCGGCCGATCCATCGCTCGCGACGGATGCCGCGGAACCGGCGGCGGCCGGCGGCATTCTGCCGACCATCGTGCTGATCGACGGCGGCAAGGGGCAGGTCGAGATCGCGCGCCAGGTGTTCACGGAACTGGGCCTCGACACCGGCATGCTGGTCGGCGTCGCGAAGGGCGAGGGCCGCAAGGTCGGCCTTGAAACCCTGATCTTCGCGGATGGCCGCGCGCCGCTCGAACTCGGCAAGGAAAGTGCCGCGCTGATGCTGGTCGCGCAGATTCGCGACGAAGCACACCGCTTTGCGATCACCGGCATGCGCGCGAAGCGCGGCAAGACGCGCCAGACTTCGCGGCTCGAAGAACTCGAAGGGGTGGGCGCGAAACGGCGTCAACGGCTGCTCGCGCGGTTCGGCGGCTTGCGCGGCGTGGTGGCTGCGAGCGTCGAAGATCTGGCGAGCGTCGAAGGCATTTCGCAGGCGCTGGCCGAGCAGATTTACCGGCAATTGCATTGAAGCTGGCGCGGCGGGCGGGCCGCTTGTCGAGCGGGGCGCGGTCGGCCGGTGGCCGATGAGCGGTCAAACGAGCGACCATCGAGCGACGGGGCTACGACCAGTTAGCCCCGAGTCCGCGCCCGGTCCGCGATCAGTCAAGCCCCAATTCGGGCCCGGGAAGCGGCGCCCATCCGGCCCGCGTCCCCACGCCCACGCGCCGCTTTGCTTGTGGCAGGCCCTGTGACACGGCACAATTGCATCTCACTCGTCAGACGCTGCGCCTGCCCATGCCGTTTAATTTCCCGATATTCCTGACCTGGCTGCGGATCGTCCTGATTCCGCTTGTCGTCGGCGTGTTTTATTTGCCTGACATGATGATGAGCCCCGCGCACCGCAACCTGGCCGCTGCGACGATCTTCATTCTGGCGGCGCTCACCGACTGGTTCGACGGCTATCTGGCCCGCAAGTGGAATCAGACTTCGGCGTTCGGCGCGTTTCTTGATCCGGTCGCTGACAAACTGATGGTGACGGCCGCACTGCTAGTGCTCGTGCAACTCGCGCGGATCGATTCGGCAATTGCTCTCGTGATCGTCGGACGCGAAATCGCGATCTCGGCGTTACGCGAGTGGATGGCACAGATCGGCGCGTCGAAGAGCGTCGCGGTGAATTCGCTCGGCAAGTTCAAGACCGCCTGTCAGATGATCGCCATTCCCATGCTGCTGTTCTACGGCCCGTTGCCGTTCGGTGGCGGCGTGACGGTCGACACGCGTGTGTGGGGCCTGTGGCTGATCTATCTGGCCGCGTTCCTGACGATCTGGTCGATGCTCTACTACATGAAGCTCGCATGGCCGCAGATTCGTGAGAGAGGCGGCGTCGCGTGAAGGTGAGGCGCGTGTCGACGGCGGGCGTCAGGCACGCGAAGCGTGTTCGAACCTCGCGGCGAACATGGCCTGCGCATGAGCGAAACTTTTATTAAAGGCATTCGCAAAAGGGGTTGACACCCATCGGTCGTTTCTCCATAATCTCGTTTCTCCGATGCACGCAGTTTGAAGCAACGGGCGAAGTAAGAGAGTAATTGCAGTCAATAAGGCAGTAGTTAGCAGCAAGTAGTGGAAGTACAACGCGGGAGTAGCTCAGTTGGTAGAGCGCAACCTTGCCAAGGTTGAGGTCGCGAGTTCGAGCCT
>NZ_NPIH01000206.1 GCF_012275575.1 Paraburkholderia sp. SG-MS1
CCATGGTCAGATCGACCCGAATCGAAATCGCGAGAAACGGCTTTTCCACACTCGCCTCGGTCTCGCATTCGAACGGCAGCGGCACCGACAGCACGAGGTACTGCTGCGCGTCATACTGGAACACCTGATCGCCGAGAAAGCCGCGCTTGCGCCCCTGACAAACAATCACGATGCTCGGCTCATACATGACCGGCATGCGCGGCATGGGGCTGTTCGCGCGCATCAGGTTGACGCCTTCCACACTCGAACGTGTGATGCCCGGATTGGGCGCGAGCACGTCGAACAAATCGATCACGCGCTGTTGCGCGGGATCGGCAAAGACGGGTTCAGCAGAATGGGTTGACATGACGGTATAGTGACGAGCAAGAGAATAATGCTTGAAATCTAGCATCAAACAGCCTATCGCGCTTCTCGCCAGGAGTTTTAGGCAAATCTTCAAGACATTCAGGTATTCCCGCACTCGCGCCCGGAACCTATGATGGGAACCCTGCCGGATCGTCTTTTCCGCGCTGTGCCGGGCCCGGTTGCCAATTCAATGCTTCGGCGAATTCGTCAGCCACTGCGGGCGCTGTGATCCCGGTCTCCTGTCAGGGTTAGCCGCATCGGCAACACGTGTTGCCCATCGCAGGCGCCTTGTGCCATCACCCTCTTTGCTGGAGCTACCCATGAGCACGACTTATGCCTATGCAGCGACCGCCGCTACCGCGCCGCTCGCCCCGTTCGAAATCCAACGCCGCGAACTGCGCGCCCATGACGTGCAGATGGAAGTACTGTTTTGCGGCGTGTGCCACTCGGACTTGCATCAGGCGCGCAATGAATGGCAGAACACGGTGTTTCCGGTGGTGCCGGGCCACGAGATCGTCGGCCGCGTGACGGCGGTGGGTCCGGACGTGACGAAGTACAAAGCGGGCGACCTGGTCGGCGTCGGCTGTCTGGTCGATTCGTGCCGCACGTGCGCGAGTTGCGAGGAAGGTCTCGAACAGTATTGCGAAAACGGTTTTGTCGGCACGTATAACGGTGTGGACCGCGTCGACGGCCAGATCACGTACGGCGGCTACTCCACGCAACTCGTCGTGGACGAAGCGTTCACGCTGCGCGTGCCGGAGAATCTCGACCCGGCGGGCGTCGCACCGCTGCTGTGCGCGGGCATCACGACGTATTCGCCGCTGCGCACGTGGGGCGCCGGTCCTGGCAAGAAGGTCGGCGTGGTCGGCCTCGGTGGCCTGGGCCACATGGGCGTGAAGCTGGCGCGTGCGATGGGCGCACATGTCGTGCTGTTCACGACGTCACCGTCGAAGATCGAAGACGCGAAGCGGCTGGGCGCGCACGAGGTGGTGATTTCGAAGAATCCGCAAGAGATGGAAGCGCATGCGAACAGCTTCGATCTGATTGTGAATACGGTGGCTGCACAACACGATCTGAATCCTTTTTTGAATCTGCTCAAGCGGGACGGGACGATGACGCTGGTCGGCGCACCGGAGCACGATCACCCGTCGCCGCAGGTGTTCAACCTGATCATGAAGCGCCGCCGTCTGGCGGGGTCGTTGATTGGGGGGATTGCGGAGACGCAGGAGATGCTGGACTTCTGTGGTGAGCATGGAATTACTTCGGATATTGAATTGATTCCGATGCAGCAGATCAATGAGGCTTATGAGCGGATGCTGAAGAGTGATGTTAAGTATCGGTTTGTGATTGATCTGGATTCATTGCGGAAGTAAGTTTTTTTTTGCCCGCGCAGCGGTTGGGTTTTTTTGCGCCTGCGGCGCGGGCTTTTGTTGGAACGCGTTTTGTTTTTTTGCCTGCTCGGCGCTTTGGTTGTGCTCGTAAGGTGTTGGCCTTTCCTTGAGTTCACGGTGGTCTATTAGCGTTGCCCCTGTGCGGGGCGGCACTTACTTTCTTTGTCCCCCAAGGGGACTTCCTTCGGGGCGCCGCCGCAAAGAAAGTAAGCAAAGAAAGCGGCTTCACACCGCTAACTCTTAAGTGCGGCCCCTGGCTTGGAGGGGGCAGTGGTGCATCTGGAATCCGTGCATTCGCACATTCCACCCCGGTGACAAGGCAGTCATTCTTCCGGCGGCGCTACGCGCGCCGCAGCGGTACTTCACTAAACCTTTAGGTATTCGGCGCCTCGCGAGGCGGGTCGATGCCTTTTCGCTGCTAAAGAACACCAACGGGTTTCCCCGGCATACCCGTCCGCGACGCACGTAGTGCGGAGTGGGAGCGAATGACGGCTTTGTCACTCACGCGGAATGCGCGAGCGCACCGATTCCAGATGCACCACTGTCCCCTCCAAGCCAGGGGCCCCACTTAAAAGTTAGCGGTTTGAAGCCGCTTTCTTTGCTTACTTTCTTTGCGGCGGCGCCCCGAAGGAAGTCCCCTTGGGGGACAAAGAAAGTAAGTGCCGCCCCGCACAGGGGCAACGCTAATAGACCACCGTGAATTCAAGGAAAGGCCAACACCATACGACCACACCCAAAGCGCCGAGCAGGCAAAAAAAACCACCCCAAAACCTCGACTGGAGTCTGCACCGTGATTGACAGAATAACTGCAATGCGCACATTCATCCGAATCGTGGACACCAACAGCTTCACCCGCGCAGCGGAATCATTGAACCTTCCCCGCGCGACGGCGACCACCATCGTCCAGAATCTGGAAGCGCTGCTGGGCACAGCACTCCTCGCCCGCACGACGCGGCGTCTGAGCGTCACCCCAGAAGGCGCCGCCTACTACGAGCGCTGCGCGCAAATCCTTGCCGACATCGACGAAATGGAAGCCAGCATCCGCCACGCAACCGACAACCTGACAGGTCGTCTGCGCATCGAAATGCCCGGTGCCGTGGCAAGCGCCATCGTCCTGCCGGCACTGGACGACTTTCACACCCGCTACCCGAATCTCGATCTGGCGATCGGCGTAAGCAACCGCGCGGTCGATCTGATCTCCGAAGCGATCGACTGCAGCATCCAGCTCGGCGAATTGCCAGACTCGAATCTGGTCGCGCGCCAGCTCGGCACGCTCGAACACGTAACCTGCGCGAGTCCGGCCTATCTGGCCCGTTACGGCACGCCCGTCGCGCTAGACGATCTGCGCGGACACGTCGCCGTGAATTGCATGTCACCGTATAACGGCCGCGAAGTGGATTTCGATTTCGAGGTGGACGGCGAGGCGCAAAACGTCAAGGTCGACGGCTTCGTCAAGCTCAGCGACGAGCAGGCGTATCTCACGTGCGGACTGCAAGGCCTCGGCCTGATCCAGCCCGCGCGGATCGCCGCCCAGCCCTACCTCGACTCGGGCCTGCTGCGCGAAGTCCTGCCGCAATGGAAGCCCGTGCCGATGCCGGTCTCGGTCGCCTATATGAAGAATCGCCGCGTGTCGCCGCGCGTGCGGGCCTTCGTCGACTGGCTCGCGGAGTTGTTCGAGAAGACCGAACACGTCGATCAGGATCTTTCGCGTGTGCGTCAGTTGTTGCGCGGCCTGCATCCCGCCTGAGGCGGGTGACAGGCAGGCGCGCGCAGCGCGAATGAGCGCGTTCAGTTCGATAGCGTAACCGGCACCGGCCGCGTCAGCAGATCGACATAGAAATTGAAGAAGCTCGGATTGTCGAAGCGTTTGACGATCGTCATCTTCTGCAAACCCGCCGGCGGCGAACTCGCATAACCCGTTGCCTTGCCGTCATTGGCCCCGAAACCCGTATCCACGTCTACCCACTCGTCCACCGTTTGCGTCGCGAACGCAGGATGCATCAGATACGCGAGCGTCAGCGTGTCCCAGATGTTCGTCGTGTAGTCCGGATTCGTCTCGAAGCCGTTCTTGCCGTCGAAACCGTAGCCGTTCAAGGTCTTGAACAGTTGCGTGATGATGGTCTGCTTCGTCGGATCATGCGCGACGCGATCGTACAGCGTCTTGTCCATCTTCACGGTATCCGTCACGTCGAGCGGCACCACCACCTGTTTGACCGGCAGATGCAGCACGGCTTTTGCCGCTTCCGGATCGAACCACCAGTTGAACTCGGCGGTCGGCGTGGTGTTGCCCGGCACGTCGATCGCGCCGCCCATGTAAATGATCTGCTTGATCAACGGCACGATCTCGGGATGCTGGCGAGTGGCGAGTGCGATGTTGGTCAGCGGGCCGATCGCGAGAATCGTCACCTCGCCGGGATACTGCTTCACCGAATCGACGATGAAATCGACCGCGCTCCTGCTCTGCACCTGGGTGTGGGTCGCGAAACCGTCCGGTGGAGCGACGAGGTCGCTATTCGAGGTGGGCTCGGGTGTGCTCCACGCGCCGAGATAGCCGTCGCCGCCGGGGAATTGCGCGAGTTCGGCCTGAATCGTCGCGAAGTTGTGCGACAAGGCGTAATTGGCACCCGCATACACGCCGATCTGCTTCTCGACGCCGAGGCGCTCGACCGATTTCAACGCGTCCGCGACACCCTGCTTCAGCCATTGATTCCCGGACACCACGGTAATGCCGAGTACTTTCAGCGAGCCTTGCGCCTGCAATTGCGCCGCCATTACGCCGAGCTGGCCATCGTCGCTCAACGTATTGTAGTCGCTGTCGATAATGACCTTGGGTGGACTGGCGGCGGTGAGATTATCGCCGCCACATGCAGGAATGGCCAGAACGGCCACCACGATTGCCATGCACTTCAATGCCACGAGAACTCGCCTCATCGATGTCTCCTTTTTTTGTGCCGCTGTGCCATGCGTATAAGGAGGCCCATCATAGACGTAAAGCGGATGAAATCAAATCGTCATGCTAATTGAATCTCTCATGGAATCAGCTTGCGGCGGCGCAGATCGTCGAAGAGGCCGAACAGCATCGCTTCCGTCTCGACGAATTCGTGAAAGCCGAAACGCCGTGCTTTCGAACCGTCGCCGAACATGTCGTAGTCCCACGAGAAAACGAAGTCGGCAAACCGCCATGACGATACGTCCTGATAGGCAATGGGCTGCAAGCCGTGCTTGTGCGTCATCGCAGTCCACAACGGCGCCTTGTCGGCCATGACAGTATCCAGTGACAGCGGCAGCGGCGGCGCCACGTCGAGTTCGAAATAGCGGGCGATCTTCGCCCACATGTCGTTCCAGCGGAACAGGTCGCCATTGCTGATGTTGAACGCCTGATTCGCGGCGCGCGGTTCGGTCGCGGCCCACACCGTCGCGCGGGCGAGCAAGCCTGCGTCGGTCATTTCGAGTAGCTTGTCGTAGGCGCCCGGTTTGCCGGGAAAGCGCAACGGCACGCCGAGTTCTTTCGACATCGATGCATACACGGCGATCGCCACCGCCAGATTCATCGGATTGCCGAGCGCGAATCCGCCCACCACCGCCGGACGAATCGCCGACCAGTGCCAACGCTTGCCCGCCTGGCGCGATTCGAGAAAGCGCTGCTGATCGAACATGAACTCGGGCGGCATGAAGTGCGCGTCGTCTTCGCGCGCCGGCGTCTTGAAGGGACCGAGATGGCCGCCGTACACCTTGTAGCCCTGCATCAGGCTCACATGCTGCAAACCCGTCGCGACCGGCTCGATCGCATCGAGCGTGTTGACCAGCATCGCGAGATTCGGCGGCACCAGTTCGGCCCAGCTCGGGCGGTCCTGATAGGCCGCGTAGAACACATGCGTGACGTGATCGAGGCCGCGCAGTTTTGCGCGTGCGTCGGCCGGATCGAGCAGATCGACCGCGATGTATCGCACCTGCGGCCTCGTCTCGCCGCCGCGACGCGCAAGGCCGACCACCTCCCAATCGTCGAGTGTGGCGAGATGCTCGACCAGATTGCGCCCGATCACACCTTGTGCGCCCACTACCAAAGCCACTTTCTTCGTTGCGTTCATTGCGACGCTTCCTGATCGTTTCGTTCATTGCGACGGCGCGCGTCGTGCATGCCGTCCGGTCAATGAAAGATATCGGCGCCGCCGCGCTTTCGGTAGACTGCCCGCTGGCACATCACCTGTGAATTGAACTCACGATGGCACGTTTGGACGTGAACCGTTCCGGCGAACTTGAAGTGTTCGTGCGGTCGGTCGAACTGGGCGGCTTTTCGGCGGCCGCGCGCGCGTTGGGGATGACGCCCTCGGCCGTCAGCAAACTCGTGGCGCGCCTCGAAGCCCGGCTGGGCGCGCGGCTTCTCAACCGGTCCACGCGCAATCTGCAACTCACGCCCGAAGGCTGTGTGTTCTATGAACGCGGGGTGCGCGTGCTGGCGGAGCTCGACGAAACCGAGCGCGGCGCGGCGCTCGGCGCGACGCCGCGCGGCCGTCTGCGTGTGCATGCGAACGTGCCGCTCGGGCGGCACTATCTGCTGCCGCTCACGCCCGCGTTTCTCGATGCGCATCCCGACGTCACGCTCGACATCGTGCTGACCGATCAGGTGGTCGATCTGCTGGAGCAACGTACCGACGTCGCAATTCGCAGCGGCCCGCTCAAGGATTCGCAACTGGTCGCGCGCAAGCTCGGCGAGGCTCGCATGTTGATCGTCGGCGCGCCCGCGTATCTCGCGCGTCACGGCACGCCAGGCACGCCTGCGGATCTGAACGCGCACAACCGGCTCGGCTTCGGTTTCGCGAGAGCGGTCAACGGCTGGCCGCTACTCGGCGAAGACGGTCGAAGAATCGAGGTGCCCGTCGAAGGCAATGCGCGCGTCAGCGACGGCGAGACGCTGCGTCAACTGGCCGTGGCCGGCGTGGGGCTCGCGCGGCTCGCCTCGTTTCAGGTGCGCGACGACGTGGCGGCAGGCCGCCTTGTCGTGCTGCTCGAGGCATTCAATCCTGGCGACACGGAACCGGTCAACGCGCTCTATCTCGGCCAGGGCGGCCACCTGCCAGCACGTGTGCGTGCCTTGCTCGACTTCCTCGTGCAGCGCATGCACATCGAATGATACGGATGACTAATGATTGAGCACCGAGGACTGAGCATTGAGCCGCGGCACGGCGAAACCGGTCGCGGCTTTTGACTCGCGCTAGCGGATTTGCACACGCGTGAGCCTGATAAAAGTGACCCGCCGCCAGAACGGCGGCGCGTACTACCTGATGGCATTGGCGGCTGGCGAGCCTGCGGCAATGAGCCCGAAGAACATGCAGGGCCTTTGCCCGGACCCGGCAGCCCCTCAACCACATAAAGGCGCTACAACGACGCTTCAAAGAACGTTGCAGCGCCCGCCTTCATGCGAGCGTCGATTTACTGCGACTCTTCCGCCCATACGGCATTCTCGCGCGCCATCAGCGCCGTCGATGCCGCCGGCCCGAACGTGCCCGCCGTATAAGCACGCGGTTTGTCGCCCGACTTGGCCCAGCCGGCCAGAATCGGCTCGGCCCACGCCCATGCGGCCTCCAGTTCGTCGCGCCGCATGAAGTGCGTGAGGCGCCCGCGGATCACGTCGATCAGCAAACGCTCGTACGCTTCCGCGCGGCGCTCGGTGAAGGCCTGCTGCAAATCCAGATTCAGATTCACCGGCAGCATGTGCATGCCGCTGCCCGGCTCCTTCGCGAGCATCTGCAACTGGATCGACTCTTCGGGCTGCAACTGGATCACGAGACGGTTGCCATAGTTGCGTCCACCGCTCGGAATGATCGAAAACGGCAGTTCAGAGAACTCGATGACGATCTCCGATACCTTTTTCTGCATCCGCTTGCCGGTGCGCAGGAAAAACGGCACGTTGGCCCAGCGCCAGTTGTTGATATGCGCGCGCAACGCGACGAACGTTTCGGCGCGGCTGCCCGCCGGCACGTTGTCTTCTTCCTGATAGCCCTTGACCGCCTCGCCGTCCACCGCGCCCGCGGTGTACTGCCCGCGCACGGTATCGCGGGCGATGTCCTCGGGCGTCATCGGACGCAGCGAGCGCAGCACCTTGAGTTTTTCGTCGCGGACCGCGTCCGGGTCGAGCGACACCGGCGGCTCCATCGCGACGATGCATAGCAGTTGCAGCAGGTGGTTCTGCACCATGTCGCGCAGTGCGCCGGTCTTGTCATAAAAGCCCGCGCGGCTGCCCACGCCGACCGTTTCCGCCACTGTGATCTGCACACTCTTGATGTACGGCGCCTGCCACAGCGGCCCGAAGATCGCATTGCCGAAACGCAGCACCATCAGGTTCTGCACGGTTTCCTTGCCGAGGTAGTGGTCGATCCGGTAGATCTGCGCTTCGCTGAAATGCTTGCCGACCGCCGTGTTGATCTCCTGCGCGGACGCCAGATCGTGGCCGAGCGGCTTCTCGAGCACCACGCGCGAATTGTCGTCGACGAGCCCCGCCGACGACAGGTGATCGCAGATATGCATGAACAGATCCGGCGACGTCGCGAGATAGAACACGCGGCGCACGCCCTCGCGCGACGCTTCTTTCAGACGCTGATAGTCCTCGGCCGAATCGACGTCCATCCGCACGTACTCGAACAGCGCGAGGAATTTATCCCAGGCGGCGGCGTCGAACGCCTTCTTTTCGATGAAGGGCTTGGCCTTCAGCTCCATGAACTCGTTGATGTACTCGTCCCGCGACCAGGGCTTGCGGCCGATCGTGAGAATGCGGGTGTCCGGCGGCAGATTGCAGTGCAGATGCGCCATGTACAGCGCGGGCAGCAGCTTGCGAAACGACAGGTCGCCGGTGCCGCCGAAGATGATCATGTCGAGCGGCAGGTCGGGTGTGGCTGAAGCGTGTTGGGTCGTCATAGCGCGGTCGCAGCGTCGTGATGGAGAAGGCGTCGGTCAAGGGGCGGAAAGCGTGGGCGAGACGCCCGCGCCGGTGAACCGGCGCTTTTTTCCGGCAAACGCCTATGGTGCAACTTTTTGGGATTGTTTGCACGGCAACATCTGCCTCAGGTTGGCGCAAGATGCCAACCCGAGATGGCGGAGGTCTGTTTTCCAGGGTTTTTGTGCGGGTAGAGGTGGGTCGATTGCCGGGTCCGCAAGTTCCCCTCATGGGCCTTCGTACAAGGCTCTCCCGCCAGGAAGCTCTCACGCCGACCCGTCCTGCCGGCCTGGCGTGGAAGCTTCGCTTGCGACCCAGCCGTTTCTCCGACCCTTCAGCCGCCTGATAACACCTCGCGCGCGACCCGGCACGCCGCCAGATCCCACGCCGCGCAGCCGACGCTTTTGAAAACCACCGGCTTGTCCGGCGACCCCCGCGCCGCCCCCTCCAGCACCGCGGCAA
Source organism: Paraburkholderia sp. SG-MS1 (assembly GCF_012275575.1). Lineage (GTDB taxonomy): Bacteria > Pseudomonadota > Gammaproteobacteria > Burkholderiales > Burkholderiaceae > Paraburkholderia. The sequence continues at coordinate 9,130 of NZ_NPIH01000206.1, forward strand.
TCCCGCCGACGGTCGCCCAATCCACCTCGGCCTGGATAAAGTCGCCGGCCTCGTGTTTTGCGCCGGCTGGATCGTCGACGAACAGCGCGCTGGCGGCGATGGTGCGCGCGCCGATCTCAATCATTTCCGGCGTGAACGCGCCGACCCCGATCACGAGCCGCCCGGCACGCGCCGCTTCGTCATAG
>NZ_NPIH01000207.1 GCF_012275575.1 Paraburkholderia sp. SG-MS1
GTAGAGGGCCATCTGCATGAACACCTCGACGATCTCCTCGCGTGTACACCCGACGTTCAGCGCCGCCTCGATATGCACTTTGAGTTGCGGTTGCGCACATCCGAGCGTCGCGAGCGACGCAATCGTCGCAATTTCACGCGCCCGCAGATCGAGTTGCGGCCGGCTGTAAATATCGCCGAAACCAAACTCGATCAGCAGCCGCCCGAAATCCGGCGCGATCGGCGCGAGCGCGGCGATCACCTGTTCACCGGCCGAGCCGTCGATCTCTTTCAGCTTGTCCCAGCCCCGGGTGTAGCGGTCGTTGTGTGCGTAGTCCATGGTGAGTCCTTGTCCGAATGTGAAAGCGATGCGGTTGCATCACCCTGTCGTGTCGGCTCATCATCCGCGCTGCCGTTGCGCGCAGCTGCCTCGTAGTACGCGATCTTGTCGACGATCGCGCCCAGGTCGCTCTGCAGTTCGGCGATCCGCGCCAAAACCGTGTCCCGGTGCGCCACCAGCTGGTCGCGGCGCGCGCCCATCGTCGGCTGGCCTTGTGCGCGCAGCGCCGCGAACGCCTGCATGCCGGCGATCGGCATGCCGGTCGCCTTCAGACGCATCACGAAGCGCAGCCAGTCGAGATGGGCCGGCGAGTACAGGCGATGCCCCGCCTGCGTGCGCCCGACCTCGCGGATCAGCCCGGCCTGTTCGTAATAGCGCAGCGTATGCGTCGAGACGCCGATCGTTTCGGCAACCTGACCGATGGTGAGTGCGGTTGAGATTTTCGACATGATGGACTCAGGTTAGGACTTCGAGTGCACTCTAAGTCAAGCGCTCGCCGCTGTCATTTGTCTGCGGTGTGATTTTTTATGGCGGACGGCATTGGATGGATAAACTCACAACGGCTTAATGGCTAAGCAAAAGGTTTAAATATTGTGCAGCCCGATTTACTTGTCACGAATCGATCGGTATAAATCGGCGGCGTTCACAAATAAGGGCGCGCGATTTGTTCTATGCTTGAACGCAGCGCCTGCTGACAGGATGCGTCGTCCGTTCCCGGCTTACTTGTTTGCCTTCAATGGAGTGCTTGCCATGCTGAAGAAGCTTTTAATGCTTTGCGTTGCTGTGGCTTTGTCGCTGTCGGCCGGATGGGCGGCGGCCGTCGAAGTGAATTCCGCCGACCAGGCGGCGCTCGAATCGGTCAAGGGCATCGGGCCCGTTCATGCCAAGGCGATCATCGACGAACGCACCAAAAATGGCCCGTTCAAGGACGCCGACGATCTCGCCACCCGCGTCAAGGGCATCGGCGCTAAATCCGTCACCAACCTCGAGGCGGCCGGCCTGACGATCAACGGCTCGGGCGCGCCGCCGACCGGCGCCAGGCCCGCGACGAAGTCGACCAGCACCACCAAGGCAGCACCGGCAGCAGCACCCGCAGCGACCACCCCGCCACCGGCCACGACCGCAGCCCCGGCGCCGGCGGCTCCCGCGCAAGCGTCGGGCGCGAAGGCATCGAAGTCGAAGAAGAAGAGCAAGGCCGCGGCATCCGAAGCAGCAGCGGCTTCCGCACCGGCCACCGCGCCGGCCGACGCGTCCGGCACCAAGGCCTCGAAGAAGAAGGCAAAGAAGAGCAAGGCCGCCTCGGCCGCGGCGGCCTCTGGCGCGTAACGTAATGACGCGCAAAGAGGTGGGCGCCGGCATCTCGACGACTCCCCGGGTGCGCGCATGACCCGCATGATCCCTGTGGCATGCGCGCACCGAACCGTCCCGCTGCCGGCTGTCCATCTTTTCCACTGCGCCGCGCAACCGCGCGGCGTTTTCACCCGCCGACCCGTCACGCACGTGTCGGCATTCAAGAGAGACCGTCATGAGCCTACTCGACACTATCGGTTCCCTGCTTGGCAAATCCCCCGAAGGCGGCGGTGGCCAGCAAGCGCTGATCGCAGCCGCACTCGAATTCGTCAATAACCAGCCGGGCGGCCTGAATGGGCTGATCGAACGCTTCAAGGAAAAAGGTCTCGGCGACGTCGTCTCGTCGTGGGTCAGCAACGGCGAGAACCAGCCGATCGCCCCCGATGCGCTGCACAGCGTGCTCGGCTCGGACACCGTGACCCACCTCGCGGCGAAAGCCGGCGTGGAACCGGATCAGGTCTCGGGGCTGCTCTCGCAAATCCTGCCGCACGTCGTCAACGCGGCGACCCCCGAAGGCGAAGTGCCGGCCGAGGGCAAGCTCAATGCGACCACGGTGCTCGGCGCGCTCGGCGGACTGTCGGCGCTGTTCGGCAACAAGAACGCATAAAAGCACGCCCGGGCAGGCGGGCAGCCTCGCCTGAGCGGCTCGTCGATCGAAAAAAAAGCGGCAACGAAGTCACCTTCGTTGCCGCTTTTGCATACGGGCGGTGCGGCTCGACCACCGCCGCACCCGCGCTTCACCACTTAATGCACGACGCGTTCGAACACCAGTTGGCCGTCTTCCACTTCGACCGGAATCACATCCTTCGGACCGAACTTGCCAGCCAGAATCAGCTTGGCGACCGGGTTCTCGATCTCCTGCTGGATCGCACGCTTTAACGGCCGCGCGCCGAACAGCGGATCGTAGCCGACCTTGCCGACATGTTCGAGCGCCTCGTCGGACACCACGAGCTGCATGTCGAGTTTGGCCAGCCGCTCATGCAGACGCTGGAGCTGAATACGCGCGATCGACTGGATGTTCGAGCGGTCGAGCGCATGGAACACCACGACGTCGTCGATCCGGTTCAGGAACTCGGGCCGGAAGTGCAGCTTCACCTCTTCCCACACCGCGTCCTTGACCGCTTCCTGCGGCTCGCCGACCATCGCCTGGATCACCTGCGAACCGAGGTTCGAGGTCATCACGATCACCGTGTTCTTGAAGTCCACGGTACGGCCCTGGCCATCGGTCATGCGGCCGTCGTCGAGCACTTGCAGCAGCACGTTGAACACATCCGGATGCGCCTTCTCGATTTCATCGAGCAGGATGACGCTATATGGCTTGCGGCGCACAGCTTCGGTCAGATAACCACCTTCTTCGTAGCCGACGTAGCCCGGCGGCGCGCCGATCAAACGCGCGACGCTGTGCTTCTCCATGAATTCGCTCATGTCGATACGGATCAGATGATCTTCCGAATCGAACAAAAACGAAGCCAGCGCCTTGCACAGTTCGGTCTTGCCCACACCGGTCGGCCCGAGGAACAGGAACGAACCATACGGACGGTTCGGGTCCGACAGACCCGCGCGCGAGCGGCGGATCGCATCGGCCACCGCGCTGATCGCCTCGTCCTGACCAACCACGCGGTCGTGCAGTTTTTCCTCGATCTGCAGCAGCTTTTCGCGCTCGCCCTGCATCATGCGCGAGACCGGAATGCCGGTGGAACGCGACACGACTTCCGCGATTTCTTCCGCACCGACCTGCGTGCGCAACAGCCGCCGACGCTGCGGGCTGTTCTGCTCTTCCGCCTCGGCCCGCGTCACTTCCTTCAGTTGCGCTTCGAGCCCCGGCAGCTTGCCGTATTGCAACTCGGCGACCTTCTCCAGCTTGCCTTCACGCTGTAGGCGCGTGATTTCCGCACGCGTTTTCTCAATCTCTTCCTTCAGTTGCGCACTGCCCTGCACCGCGGCTTTTTCCGCGGTCCAGATTTCGTCGAGGTCCGAGTATTCGCGATTCAAACGCTCGATTTCTTCCTCGATCAATTGCAGGCGCTTTTGCGACGCTTCGTCCTTTTCCTTCTTCACGGCTTCGCGTTCGATCTTCAACTGGATCAAACGACGGTCGAGCCGGTCCATCTCCTCCGGCTTGGAGTCGATTTCCATCTTGATCTTCGACGCGGCTTCGTCGATCAGATCGATCGCCTTGTCCGGCAGGAAACGATCCGTGATGTACCGATGCGACAGTTCCGCTGCCGCGACGATCGCCGGGTCGGTGATGTCGACGCCATGATGCAGTTCGTACTTCTCCTGCAAGCCACGCAGGATCGCGATGGTCGCCTCCACCGACGGCTCATCGACCAGCACCTTCTGGAAACGGCGTTCGAGCGCGGCATCCTTTTCGATGTACTTGCGGTATTCGTCGAGCGTGGTCGCGCCGACGCAATGCAGTTCGCCGCGCGAGAGCGCCGGCTTGAGCATGTTGCCCGCGTCCATTGCGCCTTCGGCCTTGCCCGCGCCCACCATGGTGTGAATTTCGTCGATGAAGACGATGGTCTGGCCTTCGTCTTTCGCGATGTCGCTGAGCACGGCCTTCAGCCGCTCTTCGAACTCGCCGCGATACTTCGCGCCCGCCAGCAACGCGGCCATGTCGAGCGACAGCACGCGCTTGCCCTTGAGCGTCTCCGGCACTTCGCCGTTGACGATACGCTGCGCGAGCCCTTCGACGATCGCGGTCTTACCCACGCCCGGTTCGCCGATCAGCACCGGATTGTTCTTGGTACGGCGTTGCAGGATCTGGATCGAGCGACGGATTTCGTCGTCTCGGCCGATCACCGGGTCGAGTTTGCCGGCCCGCGCGCGCTCGGTCAGGTCGACCGTGTATTTCTTCAGTGCTTCACGCTGGCTTTCGGCGTCCTGGCTATGCACCTGCGAGCCGCCGCGCACTGCCGCGATCGCGCTTTCCAGCGACTTGCGCGACAGGCCATGCTGACGCGCGAGGCGGCCTGCTTCGCCCTTGTCGTCCGCGATCGCGAGCAGGAACATCTCGCTCGCGATGAACGTGTCGTTGAGCTTTTGCGCTTCCTTGTCCGCCTGATTCAACAAGCCGGTCAGTTCGCGGCCGATCTGCACGTTGCCGTCGGTGCCCTGCACCTGCGGCAAGCGCGTCATGGCGTCGCCAAGCGCTGTTTGCAGCGCCTGCACGTGCACGCCGGCACGCGAGAGCAGCGAGCGCGCGGAGCCATCCTGCTGGGCGACGAGCGCCGACAGAACGTGAACCGGTTCGATGTATTGATTGTCATGGCCGACGGCCAGACTCTGCGCATCCGCGAGCGCTTCCTGGAATTTAGTGGTGAGTTTGTCGATTCTCATCAAGAGACCTCCAATTTCGATTACCACCAAAATGAGGCGTTTTATTCAGGTTTCAAGCACTTTTTTGCGTCCAACGGCAACTATTTAACCTTTGAACGAAACAACTGTCCGCGCCCCGTTTCAGGCCGCCGACGCGACCGGTAAGATCCGGATCGCACCGTTCATGCCGAGCAGCGCGGCCAGTGCGCCCTGCGGCTGCGAGACTTCGCCGATCGTATGCCGGTCGAGCTCGGCGAGAAAGGCATCGCGCGCGGCCTGAAGCGCTGCGCGCAGACGGCATTGCGGCGAAATCACACAGGGCCGGTGCTCGCCACGCGGGTCGGGCATGCAGGCCACCAGCGCGAAGTCACTTTCCGTCGCGCGCACCACCTCGCCGACGGTCAAATCACGGATATGTTCGACAAACCGCAGACCGCCGTTGCGCCCCCGCACGGTCTCGATCCAGCCGCGTTCCGCGAGTTGCTGCACGACCTTCATGAGATGGTTGCGGGATACTCCGTACGCTTGCGAAATATCCTGAATCGTCGACAACGCGTCCCCCTGAGCCGCGAGGTACAGCAAGACGCGTAGTGAGTAATCCGTATAATCGGTCAGTCGCATGGGGCAGGTACCACGAAGGGGGCAAGCCGCGATCCTGGAGATAACCGCGTCGATGCAAGGGTTGCCGGTGGCCGCCGCTTCACCCTAAGATGCAGGCAATTAACCTGTTTGGTGATATTGCCTCGACAGGCGGCGCTGATGTGCCGGTAGTAATGGTAACGTTTCCCGCCTCGGTCAGTCGTAAGAGCAGGGTATTGGCCGCCCTCTTCCTTTCTTCGCCAACGGTTTCACACCACGCCCGGTCGCCTGTGGCGCCGTGGGACGCGCCGCCATCCGAAGCCGCCTTTTTCTGGAATCAGCATGAATCCGTCTTTTCCCGCCGCGCCCGTGGTCGAGCGCGCCGCCGAACCGACCGAAGCGAACATCCGCGAACTCGTGTACGGCTTTTACGATCGCGTGCGCGCCGATCCGCTGCTCGGTCCCGTGTTCGACGCCACGCTGGCGGGCCGTTGGGACGATCATCTGCCGAAGATGTGCACGTTCTGGGGCAGTCTCGTGCTCGGTGCGAAGCAGTACCGCGGCAACGTGCAGCAGGCGCATCAGCCGCTTGACGGGGTCGAACCGCAGCACTTCAGCCGCTGGCTGTATCTGTTTCTGGATACGGTGGAGTCCCGCTATCAGCCGGCGGCAGCAGTGCGCTTCATGGAACCGGCGCTGCGCATCGCGCAGAGCCTGCAGTTGAGCCGCTTCGGTTGGGATTACAAGATTCCCGCGGAACAGCAGGCGCTGCTCGAACGCGTGGCGCCGAAGCGTCGTCCGCATGACGGCGACGCTCATGCCGCACGTCCGGCGGGCGAGCCGTTTCCGACGCGGATTATCGGGCAACCGCGCGACGAGTGAATGACGAGGTTCGGGGCGTCGTGTGCGTTCGGCGCACCCGGTGCACATCGAGCCTGTGTTGGCACCTTGGCTCAACCAGCCCAGCCGTGCTCCGGCGTGCGGCTACTCCCGCGATTGATTCCCCGAGTCGATGTCCCACCGCGCCAGCGCGGCGTCGTCGGTGACGCGAGCGTCGACCCAGCGCTCGCCACTCGCGGTCTTCTCTTTCTTCCAGAACGGCGCCTGGGTCTTCAGATAATCCATCACGAATTCACACGACGCGAACGCGTCGCCGCGATGCGCGGCCGTCGTCGCGACCAGCACGATCCGGTCGAGCGGATACAGCTTGCCGACCCGATGCACGATCAGCACCTCGATGCCTGGCCAGCGCTCGCGCGCATTCACGACGATCGCCTCCAGCGACTTCTCCGTCATGCCGGGGTAATGCTCGAGCTCCATGGTCTCGACCGTGCTGCCGTCATTCAGATCACGTACGGTGCCGACGAAACACGCGACCGCGCCGATCTTCGGATTGCGCGCGCGCAACGCGGCCACCTCGGTGCTGAGGTCGAAGTCTTCGGTCTGGACGCGAACGGGCATCGGCGGCTCCTGGGCAGTTGTAGACAGGTGAGCGGCGTCTCGCCTAGCCGCCGGTAACGGGCGGGAAGAAAGCGACTTCGCAGCCGTCGGTGATGCGGGTGCCAGCGCCCGTCATCACGTGATTGCAGGCCATGCGCAGCGCACGGCCTTCGGCGAGCGTCTCGGCCCAGATGCCGCCGCGCACGCGCAGCCAGGCGCGCACGTCGCCGACGGTCGCGATGCCGTCGGGCAGATCGACGGTTTCGTCGGCCAGGTTGAGCGCTTCGCGCACGCTCGCAAAATAGCGGAGTTCAATTTTCATCGGGATGTCACCGGTCTGCGATGCATGGCCGGCCTCAGTTCAGCAATTCGGAAAAGGGAATGAAGCGCACGGTCTCGCCGGCGCTGATCGCGTGATTTGGCGGATTGTCGATCAGGCCGTCGCCCCAGACCGTCGAAGTCAGCACGGCCGAGCTCTGATTCGGAAACAGATCGAGGCCACCGGCTTCGTTGATCCGCGCACGCAGGAATTCGTTGCGGCGGTCGGCCTTGCTCTGGGTGAAGTCCGCGCGCAACGACAGCGCACGCGGCGCGACGCTTCGCGCACCGGCAAGGCTCAGCACGAACGGACGCACGAACAGCAGGAAGGTGGCGAAGCTGGACACCGGATTGCCCGGCAGGCCGATGAAGAAGGTTTCGGCCGACGCCGATGCCCCCGCACGCTCGCGCGAGACGCCACGGCGCACTGCGCCGAATGCGAGCGGCTTGCCCGGCTTCATCGCGATCTGCCACATCGACAGACGCCCTTCCGCCTCCACAGCCGGCTTCACATGATCTTCCTCGCCTACCGAGACGCCGCCACAAGTCAGGATCAGATCGTGAGTCCTGGCGGCTTCGCGCAGCGTCGCGCGGGTCACTTCGAGCTTGTCGGCGACGATGCCATAGTCGGTTATCTCGCAGCCGAGCTTTTCCAGCAGACCGCGTAGCGTGAAGCGATTCGAGTTGTAGATCGCCCCGGGTTCGAGCGGCTCGCCCGGCATGGTCAGCTCATCGCCGGTGAAAAACACGGCGACCTGGACGCGCCGCCGCACCTCGAGCCGCGCGCAGCCGACCGACGCCGCCAGCCCCAGCGCCTGCGGCGAGAGCCGCGTGCCGGCCGGAAGAATGACCGAGCCGCTGCGGATGTCCGCGCCCTGCACCGTGATCCATTCGCCGGCTTGCGGGGTGTGGAGAATCGTGACGTGATCGCCGGAGGCTTCGGTTTGCTCCTGCATCACGACCGCGTCCGCGCCGGGCGGCACCGTCGCGCCGGTGAAGATGCGCGCCGCGGTGCCGGGCTGCAACGGCGTGGGCGCGTGGCCTGCGGGAATGCGCTGCGACACCGGCAGACGGCTCGCGCCCTCGCGTGCGAGGTCCGCGGTTCGGATTGCGTAGCCGTCCATCGCGCTGGTATTCATCGGCGGCACGTCGAGCGGCGATGTGACGTCGGCCGACAGCACGCGGTTCAGCGCCTCGAGCGTGGGAATGGATTCAGTGCCGTCGATCGGGCGCGCGGCGCCAAGCAGGGTCGCCAACGCTTCGGCGGTGGCGAGCATGGGAGCGCGGGGCGTTGGTGTGGACATCTCTGGTGTCGAAGCCGCAAATAAAAGAACATTGTAGCGGTCGATGCCCCAGGCCTGGGCGGCCGGGCGTGAGGTGGGGATCTGGCTTGGTGGGATGCGGGGCTGTGCGGTGCGGCGTGTGCGCTGCACGAGCCACCTGGACTCGCCCAGCACCACAACCACGCGTGCTACTCGCGCGTATTCGCCACGATGAAGTCCTTCACGCGCTGCGCATCGGCCGGCAGCACTTCGAAGCGCTGCGGCAACGATTCCAGCCCCGAGAACGCAGCCGGCCGCTCCGGTTCGCGCAACAGCGCTTCACGGATCGTCTCGCCGAACTTGATCGGTTGCGCGGTCTCCAGCACGATCATCGGAATGCCCGGCTGCAGATGCTCGCGCGCCACCTTCAGACCGTCGGCCGTGTGCGTGTCGATCATCGTGTCGTAACGCTCGAACACGTCGCGGATCGTCTCCACGCGGGAATCGTGGCTGCTGCGGCCCGACACGAAACCGAATTCCTTCACGCGCACGAAATCGCCGCTCGCCGCGAGGTCGAAACCGCCCTTCTCCTCGACGTCGCGGAACAGCTGCAACACGCGAGCCGGATCGCGGCCCAGCAGATCGAACACGAAGCGCTCGAAATTCGACGCCTTCGAAATATCCATGCTCGGGCTGCTCGTGTGATACGTCTCGGCCGCCTTGCGCACGCGATAGATGCCGGTGCGGAAGAACTCGTCGAGCACGTCGTTTTCGTTGGTCGCGACAACCAGTTTCTCGATCGGCAGACCCATCATCCGCGCGATATGACCCGCGCAGACGTTGCCGAAGTTGCCCGACGGCACCGTGAACGACACGCGCTCGTCGTTCGACTTCGTCGCCGCGAAGTAGCCCTTGAAGTAATAGACGACCTGCGCGACGACACGCGCCCAGTTGATCGAATTGACCGTGCCGATCTTGTACTTCGCCTTGAACTCGTGATCGTTCGACACCGCCTTGACGATGTCCTGCGCGTCGTCGAACACGCCTTCAACGGCGATATTGAAAATGTTCGGGTCTTGCAGGCTGTACATCTGCGCGGTCTGGAACGCGCTCATCTTCTTGTGCGGCGACAGCATGAACACGCGAATGCCCTTCTTGCCACGCATCGCGTATTCGGCGGCGCTGCCGGTGTCGCCCGAGGTCGCGCCGAGAATGTTCAGCGTCTCGCCGTGTTTGGCCAGCGCGTACTCGAACAGGTTGCCGATCAACTGCATCGCCATGTCCTTGAACGCGAGCGTCGGACCGTTCGACAGCTCCAGCAGCGACAGCGGCGTGCCGTTCTCGACGCCGAGTGTTTTGAGCGGCGTGATCTGCGCGGCGCTTTCGTCGTCGCGCACGTTGCAGTACGTCGCGGCCGTGTAGGTCTTGCGCGTGAGCGCGCGCAGATCTTCGGCGGGAATGTCGTCGCTGAATTTCGACAGGATCTCGAAGGCGAGGTCCGCGTAAGGCAGCGTACGCCAGCGCGTCAGTTCGTCGGCGCTGACGCGCGGGTATTCGGCCGGCAGGTACAGGCCGCCGTCTTTCGCGAGACCGCCCAGCAGGATGTCCGAAAAGGTGTGGCGCTCGCCGGCTCCGGCGCCGCGCGTGGAGAGGTAGTTCATAGTGTGCCTAGTTCAGCGCTTCCATGCGCAGCTTCGTGACTTGCGAGACGACGGTCTTCAGCGCTTCGATCGTTTTGATCGCGGCGTTGACATGCTTTTCGACCGTTTCGTGCGTGATCAGGATGATGTCGGTTTCGCCCTTGCCGTTCGCGTCGACCTGCTCCGATTCCTTTTGCAGCAGCGCGTCGATCGAGATGCCGGTGTCGGCCAGAATGCGCGTGATGTCGGCCAGCACGCCGGTCACGTCCGCCACCCGCAGACGCAGGTAGTAGCCGCTCGTCACTTCGTCGATCGGCAGGATCGGCGTGTTCGACAGGCTGTCCGGCTGGAATGCCAGATGCGGCACGCGATGCTCCGGGTCAGCCGTATGCAGGCGCGTCACGTCGACAAGATCGGCCACCACCGCCGAGGCCGTCGGCTCCGCGCCCGCACCCTTGCCGTAGTACAGCGTCGTGCCGACCGCGTCGCCGTGCACGACGACCGCGTTCATCGCGCCTTCCACGTTCGCGAGCAGGCGCTTTTCCGGAATCAGCGTGGGGTGCACGCGCAGTTCGATGCCCTTCTGCGCGCGCCGCGCGATGCCGAGCAACTTGATGCGGTAGCCGAGTTCCTCGGCGTATTTGATGTCGATCGCGTCGAGCTTGCTGATGCCTTCGACGAAAGCCTTGTCGAACTGCATCGGCACGCCGAACGCGATCGCGCTCATGATGGTCGCCTTGTGCGCGGCGTCGACGCCTTCGATGTCGAAGGTCGGATCGGCTTCGGCATAACCCAGTTCCTGCGCGGCCTTCAGCGCGGTCGCGAAGTCGAGCCCGCGGTCGCGCATCTCAGACAGGATGTAGTTCGTGGTGCCGTTGATGATGCCCGCGATGTACTGGATGCGATTGGCCGTCAGCCCTTCGCGCAGCGCCTTGATGATCGGAATGCCGCCCGCCACCGCCGCTTCGAACGACACCATCACGCCGTTGGCGCGCGCCGCTTCGAAAATCTCCGTGCCGTGCACCGCGAGCAGCGCCTTGTTGGCGGTGACCACGTGCTTGCCGTTCCGGATCGCGCGCAGCACGAGCTCACGCGCTACGCCGGTGCCGCCGATCATTTCGGCCACGATATCGATCGCCGGATCGTCGACCACCGCGTTGAAGTCATCGGTCAGCGCCACGGTGCCGGCCTGCGCGCCAAGCGCCGCTTTCGCCTTGGCGGGATTGCGCACGGCGATGCGCGCAATCTCGATGCCGCGGCCCGCGCGGCGTTTGATTTCTTCCTGATTGCGACGCAGTACCGTGAAGGTGCCGCTGCCTACCGTGCCGAAGCCCAGCAGTCCAACTTTGATCGGTTCCATGCAGCGTGTGTTTTCGAGTAGGTGATTAAAAAGAGATGAGTGTCGGTGACGCGCGCAGCCGTGCTTGCTGCGCCGTGCGCCACATTGTGCGTCAGGCCGTGTGACGTTTGCGGTAGCCGTCGAGGAAACGCGCGATCCGGTTGATCGAATCCGCGAGGTCGTCCACGTTCGGCAGGAACACGACGCGGAAGTGATCCGGCGTCTTCCAGTTGAAACCGGTGCCCTGCACGAGCAGCACGCGCTCTTCGAGCAGCAGATCGAGGATGAACTGCTGGTCGTCCTTGATCGGATACACCTTCGGGTCGAGGCGCGGGAACATGTACAGCGCCGCTTCGGGCTTCACGCAGCTCACGCCGGGGATGGCCGTCAGCATGTCATACGCGAGTTCGCGCTGCTTGTACAGACGCCCGCTCGGCACGATCAGGTCGTTGATGCTCTGATAGCCGCCGAGCGCGGTCTGGATCGCGTACTGGCCGGGCACGTTCGGGCACAGCCGCATCGACGCGAGGATGCCGAGACCTTCGAAATAATCGCGGCCGTTGCGGCGATTCTCGCCGGTGAGGCCCGAGATGAACATCCAGCCGGCGCGGTAGCCGCACGAGCGGTAGCTCTTCGACAGGCTGTTGAACGTGACCGTGAGCACATCTTCGGAGAGCGCGGCCATCGACGTGTGTGTCTTGCCGTCGTAGACGATCTTGTCGTACACCTCGTCGGCGAAGATCACGAGGCCGTGCTGGCGGGCGATTTCGATGAGGCCGAGCAGCAGTTCGTCCGAGTACAGCGCGCCGGTCGGGTTATTCGGGTTGATGACGACGAGCGCACGCGTGTTCGGCGTGATTTTCGCGCGGATGTCATCGAGGTCGGGCATCCAGCGGTTCGACTCGTCGCAGATGTAGTGCACCGGCGTCCCGCCCGCGAGGCTCACGCCAGCCGTCCACAGCGGGTAGTCGGGCGCGGGCAGCAGCACTTCGTCGCCGTCGTTCAGCAGGCCCTGCAGCGCCATCACGATCAGCTCGGACGCGCCGTTGCCAATGTAGATGTCGTCGAGCTCGACGCCGTGCACGCCCTTTTGCTGCGTGTAATGCATGATCGCCTTGCGCGCGGCGAACACGCCCTTGGAGTCCGAGTAACCGGACGATCCCGGCAGATTCAGAATCATGTCCTGAATGATTTCGTCGGGCGCTTCGAAGCCGAACGGCGCGAGATTGCCGATGTTCAGCTTGATGATGCGGTGACCCTCTTCTTCGAGCCGCTTTGCGTGTTCGAGGACGGGCCCGCGAATGTCATAGCAAACATTCAACAACTTGTTGGATTTGAGAATCGGTTTCACGGCGGGCACTTCATCCTGGTTGATAGCTTGGGCGGACAGACCACGCGCTAAAAAACGCCGGCCTGGCAGGTTCGCCGTACGGGGAATTCGGAACGCGCCGGGCCGGCGAAGGCCTCCAAACGCGGATTGGGCCGCTCTGTCGAGCCGCCGCTGCTCACCATAGCCGGCTTGCTTGCCTGAGCACACCTGCGTGTCGCTGTTCGGCGTTCGACTGCGATTTCACCTGCGCCCGCTGATCGCGCGGCTGCGGCGGATTGCGCCGGCATAGCCGCAAGACGGACAGAAATCAGACGAAAAACGGGCAAACAGCCAAAAAACGGTCAGAAAACCGGTGATGACGGGCAAAACCCGCGGCAGGTAGCCGGTGGGCCGCGCCGGCGAACTCAGTGCGGCTTATGGCGGCACATGAGCGAGGGGGCGCCGTAAGGCGGCTAAAAAGCTATAATTTAGCGGATTTTGGCCGACTTCCGCAATGCACCAACCGCATCGGCAGGTCTTTTCGGCCCCTTCTTCTTTTTGGCCCCTTGTGTCCAATCGCGTCGAACCGCCCTGCTGGCTCCGTCCCACCAGGCCGCCAACACGCATGATGTCTCACGACGACTTCGGAAAACCAATTTGAAATTACATCAGGATTCGAGCGGCGCCCTCAACACCGTCACCGGGTATGGCGCCGACTATGTCGAAATCAATGCGGTCCGCCATTCGGGCAGCCTTCTCGTGCTGCCGGAGGCGCCCGTCATCCCTTGGCCCGTCTCGTCTTTCGACCAGTTGGGCGCCGAGCACTTTGCGATGCTGATCGATGCCGCGCCCGAAGTGGTCATCTTCGGCAGCGGCGCGCGGCTGCGCTTTCCGCACCCGCGCCTGACGGCCGCGCTCACCGCGAAGCGCATCGGCGTCGAAACGATGGACTTCAAGGCCGCCTGCCGCACCTACAACATCCTGATGGCCGAGGGACGCAAGGTCGCCGCCGCGTTGCTGATCGAGGCGTAGCACAGGAGCGGGGTCGCGCGGCGGTACGGTCGCGGCGTAGCCGAGGCGCTGTCCGGCCCGGCTTCGCAGAGGCGGCACGCTGCCCTTTGCCGCCCGCGACGCACGTTCACGGCGCCGCTCTGTGCCCTCGCCGCATCACGGCCGATCACGTACACTGCGCGCCATTGGTGTGGTGCCGGCGGATCGCGCCTGGTCATGCGCAGCGCCTTACCGCCTCGGACACGGCAGCCGACGCCCGAACGCGCACCGCCGAAGCCGACTGAGGCCGGCGCGATGCCGCAGCTCCACACGCCGTACTGCGCGACTGGCCGCCTCGCGAACGACCGGTCGCCATTTCCAGATAACATCGCGTCGCCGCCCACGCGGCGTCGCCATAAAGGTTGAAATTCATGAACGATACGCCGTCGAGGCTACCGCTCAACCGCACCACGATCCTCCTGCTGGTGCTGGCTCTCGCCGTGATCTGGTTCGTGCCGCTCGGCTGGCGCCATTTGCTGCCTAGCGACGAAGGCCGCTACGCCGAAATGGCGCGCGAGATGTTCGTCACCGGCGACTGGATCACGCCGCGCTACAACGCCTACAAGTACTTCGAAAAGCCGCCGCTGCAAACCTGGGCGAACGCGCTCACGTTCGCCTGGTTCGGCATCGGCGAATGGCAGGCGCGCCTGTACACCGCCCTGACGGGCTTCGCCGGCGTGCTGCTGATCGGCTTCACCGGCGCGCGCGTGTTCAACACGGCGACCGGTGTATTCGCCGCGATCGTGCTGGCGTGCTCGCCCTACTGGAACCTGATGGGCCACTTCAACACGCTCGACATGGGCCTGTCGTTCTGGATGGCGCTCACGCTCTGTGCGCTGATGCTCGCGCAACGCCCCAACCTGCCGAGCTCGTGCGTGCGCGGCTGGATGTGGGTGTGCTGGGCGTCGATGGCGCTGGCGGTGCTGTCCAAGGGGCTTGTCGGCGTGATCCTGCCGGGCGCCGTGCTGGTGCTCTACACGCTGATCGCGCGCGACTGGGCATTGTGGAAACGCCTGCATCTGATCGGCGGCGTGATCGTATTCTTCGTGATCGTCACGCCGTGGTTCGTGCTGGTGCAGCAGCGCAATCCGGAATTCCTGAACTTCTTTTTCATCGTCCAGCAGTTCAAGCGCTATCTGACGCCCGAGCAGAACCGCCCCGGCGCGTTCTACTACTTCGTGCCGGTGCTGCTGGTGGGCTTTCTGCCGTGGCTGTCGGTGACGCTGCAAAGCGTGCGCCACGCGTGGCGCCAGCCGCGCCAGCCGAACGGCTTCGCGCCGGTCACGCTGATGCTCGTGTGGATCGCCTTCATCTTCCTGTTCTTCAGCGCGTCGCATTCGAAGCTGCTCTCCTACACGCTGCCGATCGCCCCGCCGATCGCGCTCCTGATCGGTATGTATCTGCCGCTCGTCACGCGCGACCAGTGGCGCCGTCATCTGGCGGGCTATGCGCTGTTTCTCGTCGTCGCCGCATTTGCCGCGCTGTTCATGGCGCGTCTGGGCAGCGCGCGCAACCCGGCCGAGCTGTACGCCGAGTATCGCGGCTGGGTGCTGGGCGCGCTCGGCGTCGCGTTCGCGCTGACGCTCGGCGCGCTGTGGCTGAACCGCCGCAGCCGGGCCGGCAGCCTCGGCGCGATCGCCTGCTTCGGCGCGGCGTGGCTCCTGCTCGGGACGATCGCCGGCACCGGTCACGACGTGTTCGGCCGCCTCAGCTCCGGCGCGCCGCTCGCGCCCGCGATCAAGGCCCAGCTCGCGAAGCTGCCCGCGGATACGCCGTTCTACTCGGTCGGCGTGCTCGACCACACCCTGCCGTTCTAT
The DNA here is from genome assembly GCF_012275575.1 of Paraburkholderia sp. SG-MS1. Lineage (GTDB taxonomy): Bacteria > Pseudomonadota > Gammaproteobacteria > Burkholderiales > Burkholderiaceae > Paraburkholderia. The sequence continues at coordinate 15,744 of NZ_NPIH01000207.1, forward strand.
ATCGACCACACGATGATCATGGTCGAACATCCCGACGAACTGGCGTTCGGCGTGTCCGTCGAACCGCAGAAGTGGGTGCCGTCCATCGACGCGTGGATCGAACGCTGGAAGGCCGAGCGCTACGCGCTCGCGCTGATCCCGCCGCCGACCTACGAGCGCCTGCTCAAGGAAGGCCTGCCGATGCAGGTGATCGCACGAGATCCGCGCCGCGTGGTGGTGATGAAACCGCTCGCGGCGGCCGACGCGCCGGTGGCCGTGGAAAAACCACAACAATGACCCCATCTGAGGATTCAATCGTTCGATGAACCCGATTTCCCTTTTCTGCATCCTCGCCGGCGTGACGTTGAACGCCGCCGCGCAGTTGCTGCTCAAAGCCGGCACGAATGCCGTTGGACACTTCGAATTCACCCGTGCGAACATCCTGCCCATCGGCTGGCGGCTCGCCACCCAGCCGCCCCTCATCGCGGGGCTCGCGTGCTATGTGGTGAGCCTGGTGGTCTGGGTGGTAGGGCTGTCCCGAGTGGACGTGTCGATCGCCTATCCGATGCTGTCGCTCGGCTATGTCGTCAACGCGTTCGCGGCGTGGTACCTGTTCGGCGAAGTGTTGTCGGTGCAGAAGCTGGTCGGGATCGGCATCATCCTGTTGGGCGTAGTTATCGTCGCGCGCAGCTAGACGCGAACGCCGCGGCTGCGTGCTGGCGGAAACGTTTCTTACCGTCTATCGTCCGCGCCGGGCTGGCGCGGGCCGGCCTGAGCAAGATACGGTAAGCGCACCCGCGGACGGACTAAGCATGACCTAAGGTTGATCGCAGTAAGCTCTGCGGTTGCGCATTTTTCGCCGCCGCCTTGGGTTTGCGCGTAGTTTGTGGTTTACTTCGCGCCCTTCGGGTCGCGCCCCTTTCAATCGAGCGAAGCATTCATGAGCCAGTCAACAGTCCCGTTTTTGCCGTTTGTCAAACCTGAAATCGATGAAGAAACGATTCAGGGCGTCGCCGACGTGCTGCGCTCCGGCTGGATCACCACCGGTCCGCAGAACCAGAAGTTCGAGGCGGCGCTGTCCGGGTTCTGCGGCGGGCGTCCGGTGCGAACGTTCAACTCCGGCACGGCGACGCTGGAGATCGGGCTGCGCATTGCCGGCGTGGGCGCGGGCGACGAAGTCATCACGACGCCCGCCTCCTGGGTCTCGACCAGCAACGTGATCCTGGAAACCGGTGCTACGCCGGTGTTCGTCGACATCGATCCGGTGACGCGCAACATCGACCTCGACCTGCTCGAAAAAGCCATCACACCGCGCACCAAGGCGCTGCTGCCCGTGTTTCTGTCCGGTCTGCCGGTCGACATGGACCGCCTCTACGCGATCGCCCGCGCGCACAAGCTGCGTGTGATCGAAGACGCCGCGCAGGCCTTCGGCTCGACGTGGAACGGCGAGCGCATCGGCAAGCTCGGCGACATCGTGTCGTTCAGCTTCCACGCCAACAAGAACCTGACCTCGATCGAAGGCGGCGCGCTGGTGCTGAACAACGAGGAAGAAGCCGTGCTGGCCCAGAAATACCGGCTGCAAGGCATCACGCGCACGGGCTTCGACGGCATGGACTGTGACGTGCTCGGCGGCAAATACAACCTGACGGACGTCGCCGCGCGCGTCGGCCTCGGCCAGCTGCCGCATCTCGCGCGCTTTCTCGAACAGCGCAAAAAACTCGTGCGCGCGTATTTCGCGGGCTTCGAAGGCGGCGCGGCCGTGAAACTGGGCGTCGGCCTGCCGTTTGCCGACTTCGAGAACAGCAACTGGCACATGTTCCAGATCACGCTGCCGCTGGAAAAATTCTCGCTGGACCGCGCCGGCTTCATGGCGCAACTGAAGGAACGTGGCATCGGGTCGGGCATGCATTACCCGGCGATCCATCTGTTCACGCTGTATCGCGCGCTCGGCTTCAAGGAAGGCATGTTCCCGCATGCGGAGCGCTTCGGCGCAAGCACCGTCACGCTGCCGCTCTTCACGTTGATGAACGAAAGCGACGTGGCGCGCGTCTGCCGCGCGGTCAATGAAATTTGCGAACAATACGGAAAATAAGCCGAAATGATTTATTCGGAACATCGCGCCGCCGCACCGGAAGTGTCGATCATCATCCCGGTGTACAACGAGGAAGCCGGGCTGGCCGCGCTGTTCGCGCGCCTCTACCCGGCGCTCGACGCGCTCGGCACCGGTTACGAAGTGATCTTCATCAACGACGGCAGCCGCGACAAATCCGCCGCCCTGCTCGCAGAGCAATTCCGCGCGCGGCCCGACACGACCCGCGTGATTTTGCTGAACGGCAATTACGGCCAGCACATGGCGATTCTCGCGGGCTTCGAGCAGTCGCGCGGCGAGATCGTCATCACGCTCGACGCCGACCTGCAGAATCCACCGGAGGAAATCGGCAAGCTGGTGTCGAAGATGCGCGAAGGCTTCGACTACGTCGGCACGATCCGTCTGCAACGCCAGGACAGCCTGTGGCGTCGCAAGGCGTCACGCGCGATGAACCGGTTGCGCGAGCGCATCACCCGCATCAAGATGACCGACCAGGGCTGCATGCTGCGCGCGTACAGCCGGCACATCATCGACACGATCAATCGCTGCGGCGAAATCAACACGTTCATTCCGGCGCTCGCGTACACGTTCGCGCAGAATCCGGTCGAAATCGAAGTCGCGCACGAAGAGCGCTTTGCCGGCGAATCGAAGTATTCGCTGTACTCGCTGATCCGCCTGAATTTCGACCTCGTTACCGGCTTCTCGGTGGTGCCGCTGCAATGGCTGTCGTTCATCGGCGTGATCCTGTCGCTTGGCTCCGCCGCGCTGTTCGTGCTGCTGCTGATTCGCCGCTTCATCATCGGCGCGGAAGTGCAAGGTGTGTTCACGCTGTTTGCTATCACCTTCTTCCTGCTCGGGGTGATCATCTTCGCGCTCGGCCTGCTTGGCGAGTACATCGGCCGGATCTACCAGCAGGTACGCGCGCGACCGCGTTATCTGGTGCAAACCATACTTGAGCAGCGCGACGGCGCGGCCGTCGCCGAAGTGCCACGCCAGGCCATCGTGCAGGCGGTGCAAGCCGCGCCGCTGACCGATCAGGGGCCGACGCCATGAAGCCGCGCGCCGTCGTATTCGCTTACCACAATGTCGGCGTGCGCTGCCTGCAGGTGCTGCTCGCGCGCGGTGTCGACGTGGCGCTGGTCGTCACCCACGAAGACAACCCGAGCGAAAACATCTGGTTCGGCAGCGTGGCCTCGGTCGCGGCCGAGCACGGCATTCCGGTCGTCACGCCGGCCGATCCGAAGAGCGCGCAGTTGCGCGCCGCGGTGAGCGCCGCGCGCCCGGACTTCATCTTTTCGTTCTATTACCGCCACATGTTGCCGGTCGAGCTGCTCGCGCTCGCCGCACGGGGCGCTTACAACATGCATGGCTCGCTGCTGCCGAAATACCGCGGTCGCGTGCCGACCAACTGGGCGGTGATCCACGGCGAGACCGAAACCGGCGCGACGCTGCACGAAATGGCCGCNGTCGCCGCCGAGCAAACCCTGTGGCGCGTGCTGCCGGCACTGCTGGCGGGCGAAGCGCCGCATCTGCCGAACGATCTCGCGCACGGCAGCTACTACGGCGGACGCAAACCGGAAGACGGCCGGATCGACTGGAGCCAGCCCGCGCAGCAGGTCTACAACCTGATTCGCGCGGTCGCGCCGCCCTATCCCGGCGCGTTCACCGATCTGTGCGGCCACCGCTTCATCGTCGCCCGCGCACGGCTGGCCGCGCCCGGCGCGCTCCGTCCGGATTTGCCGCCGGGCCTGCACGTAAGCGATAATGCCTTTTTTGCGATCTGCGGCGACGGCCGCGCGATCACCATCCACGAATTGCGGCACCAGCACGACGGCGGCGAAACTGTCGTCAGTCCGGCGGAATTCGCCCAGCTCATCCAAACTCCCCGACCTTCATGAAAAAAGTCCTGATTCTGGGTGTGAACGGCTTCATTGGCCATCACCTGTCCAAACGCATTCTCGAAACGACCGATTGGGAAGTCTTCGGGATGGACATGCAGACCGAACGTCTGGGCGATCTCGTCAATCACGAGCGGATGCATTTCTTCGAAGGCGACATCACGATCAACAAGGAATGGGTCGAGTATCACATCAAGAAGTGCGATGTGATTTTGCCGCTGGTCGCGATCGCCACGCCCGCCACCTACGTGAAGCAGCCGCTGCGCGTGTTCGAGCTGGACTTCGAGGCGAACCTGCCGATCGTGCGTTCGGCCGTCAAGTACGGCAAGCACCTCGTATTTCCGTCGACCTCCGAGGTCTACGGCATGTGTACGGACGAGCAGTTCGATCCGGAAGAATCGCAACTGTCGTATGGCCCGATCAACAAGCCGCGCTGGATCTACGCGTGCTCGAAGCAGTTGATGGACCGCGTGATCTGGGGTTACGGCATGGAAGGCCTGAACTTCACGCTGTTCCGTCCGTTCAACTGGATCGGCCCGGGCCTCGACTCGATCTACACGCCCAAGGAAGGCAGCTCGCGCGTGGTCACGCAGTTCCTCGGCCACATCGTGCGCGGCGAGAACATCAGCCTCGTCGACGGCGGTGCGCAAAAACGCGCATTCACGGACATCGACGACGGCATCGGCGCGCTGATGAAGATCATCGAAAACAAGGACGGCGTCGCCACCGGCAAGATCTACAACATCGGCAACCCGACCAACAATTTCTCGGTGCGCGAACTCGCGCACAAGATGCTGACGCTCGCCGCCGAATTCCCCGAATACGCCGACACGGCCGGACAGGTGCAACTGATCGAAACGTCGTCGGGCGCGTACTACGGCGCCGGCTACCAGGATGTGCAGAACCGCGTACCGAAAATCGACAACACGATGCAGGAACTCGGCTGGGCGCCCAAGTCGACCTTCGACGAAGCGCTGCGCAAGATTTTCGAAGCGTATCGCGGCCATGTCGGCGAAGCCCGCGCGCTCGTCGAACAGCAATAAGGGCGGATCGCCTTGGCTCGTATCGTCCTGAAGATCGACGTCGACACGCTGCGCGGCACCCGCGAAGGCGTGCCGAATCTCGCGCGCATCTTTGATCGTTTCAAGGCGCGCGCCACCTTCCTCTTCAGCCTCGGCCCCGACCACACCGGTTGGGCGATGCGTCGCGTGCTGCGGCCGGGCTTTCTGAAGAAGGTGTCGCGCACTTCGGTAGTGGAACACTACGGTGTCAAGCAATTGATGTACGGTGTGCTGCTGCCCGGTCCGGACATTGGCGCCAGGGCAGCCGCCGAGATGCGCGCGATCCACGAAGCCGGTTTCGAATGCGGTATCCACACGTGGGACCACGTGTACTGGCAGGACAACGTGCGCTCGAAAGACCGCGCGTGGACCAGCGCGCAGATGCAGAAAAGCCATGACCGTTTTGTCGAGGTGTTCGGCGCCCCACCGGCCACGCACGGCGCGGCCGGCTGGCAGATGAACGGCCATGCGTTCGAGCAGATCGACGCCTGGGGCATGCAATATGCGTCCGACGGGCGCGGCCATTCGCCGTATCTGCCGGTGGTCGGCGGCAGGATGCTCAGCCACGTGCAGATGCCCACCACGCTGCCCACGCTCGACGAAGTGCTCGGCGTGGACGGGGTCGATGAGCACAACGTCGCGCAATGGATGTTGAAGCACACGGCCAGCAATCCGCACGACCAGGTGTTCACGTTGCACGCGGAACTCGAAGGGCAAAAGCTCGCGCCGATTTTCGTACAGCTGCTGGAAGGCTGGCGCGCGCAAGGCCATACCTTCGCGACGATGGGTGATTACCACGCCGCGCTAGACCGCAGCACGCTGCCATCGTACCCTGTTACGTGGGGCGAAATTCCAGGGCGTTCCGGCGAGCTGATCGTCCAGCCCTGAGCGACCGATCGGCGGCCAAGCCTCACCGCCCTGCCGCCGCGCGAGACGGAACCGCAACCGGAACCACCACCGCGCGCGCCGGCGCCCACCTCCCCCCAAGCCTCGATGCCAGGCCGACGCCACCGCAGCAGAACGGCGCCAGCCATAACAAACCGGAGAACCTCGTGTCCATCGCAGTCGACCAACCCATCCCCGACTTCACCGCCCCCGCTACCGGTGGCGAGATCACGCTGTCCAAGCTGCGGGGCAAGAAGGTGGTGCTGTATTTTTATCCGAAGGACAACACACCGGGCTGCACAACGGAAGGTCTGCAATTCCGCGATCTGTATCCGAAGTTCAGGAAGGCCGGCGCGGAAATCATCGGCGTGTCGCGCGACAGCCTGCGCTCGCATGACAATTTCAAGGCCAAGCTCGAACTGCCCTTCCCGCTGATCTCTGATCCGGAAGAAAACCTGTGCGCACTCTTCAATGTCATCAAGATGAAGAAAATGTATGGCAAAGAAGTAAGGGGAATCGAGCGCTCCACCTTCCTCATCGACGCCGAAGGGGTGCTGCGCAATGAGTGGCGCGGCGTGAAAGTGCCCGGCCATGTCGACGATATTCTGGTGGCTGTACAAGCGCTTTGAGGCGCGTTATATTGGGTTGCAATGAGTGCCTGTCCACCCCACCTTTTCCTGCGCTGCACCCGACTTGACGGCCCCTCCGCCGGGACCGTCGAAGTCGTGAGGCGCAACGCGAGCACCGTAGGCGAGCCGCTTGCCCCGTACGCCGGGGCGGCGGCTTTTTTAATTGCGCGCAACCGTTCTTTCACTCGGCGGCGCGCTTGCATCAAGGAGCCGATCGAAGACCAGGCGAACCGGCATCTCTAGACCGAATGCGCGCCTCCGGGCGCAAACTGCGTGCGCATCCACTGGCACCGGCAGAATGCGACAGGCGGCGCACGATATGTGACCCGATTAATTCGAGGGAAACCATGCCTTTGCCTACTCCCCCCAGCAAGCTCGGCAATCTCCTGCCGCCTGACGAATACAAGGCCAAAGCCGCCACGCCGGCGCGCTCCGCCGCGAAGAAACAGGCCGGCGCCGGGGAAGCCGCAGAGTCGGCCGACTACGGCCGCGCGAACGTCGCCGCACCGATGGCACAGGCGGCCAACGCCGCAACGACACTGCGGCCTGTGCCCGCGGCATCCGCGTCGCCTGCCGCGGCCGAAGCCGCCGCGCCGGCGCGCAGCCGCAAATCGAAGCAGACCGCTGCGCTGTTGCAGCCGGTGCCGGCCACCCGTCCGCAAGCCGAACCGGCCACGCCCGCAGCTCATCCGCAGCCGGTCGTCGCGCGCGCGCCGAGCGCGAAACAACCCGCGGCCGACACGCCGGCTGCCGCGCCGAGCACGCGTGGCACGAGCAAGAAACGCGGCGCGGGCGCCGAACCGCTCGAAGTCCAGAAACTTTTCGTGCTCGACACCAACGTGCTGATGCACGATCCGAGTTGCCTGTTCCGTTTCGAGGAACACGACGTCTATCTGCCGATGATGACGTTGGAAGAGCTGGACAATCACAAGAAGGGCATGTCGGAAGTCGCGCGCAACGCTCGCCAGGTGAGCCGCACGCTGGACGCGCTGGTGGCGAACGCGGGCAACATGTCCGATGGTATTTCGCTCGCCCGTCTGGGCAGCCGCGAGGCGTCCGGGCGCCTGTACTTCCAGACCAAGCTCACCGCGATCGAGCCGGTCGAAGGCCTGCCCGAGGGCAAGGCGGACAACCAGATTCTCGGCGTGGTGCGCGCGCTGCAGCGCGACCGCGCGGATCGCCAGGTCGTGCTGGTGTCGAAAGACATCAACATGCGCATCAAGGCGCATGCGCTCGGACTGCCGGCCGAAGACTACTTCAACGACCAGGTGCTCGAGGACAGCGACCTGCTGTACTCGGGCATCCGCGCGCTGCCACAGGACTTCTGGACGAAGCACGCAAAGGGCATGGAGAGCTGGCAGGACACCAAGACCGGCACGACGTATTACCGGGTGACGGGTCCGCTGTGCGCGTCGATGCTGGTCAACGAGTTCGTCTATCTGGAGCCGCAAAACGGCGAACCCGCGTTCCATGCACTGGTGCGCGAGCTGAACGGCAAGACGGCACTGCTGCAAACGCTGCGTGACTATGGCCACCACAAGAACAATGTGTGGGGCATCACGGCGCGCAATCGCGAGCAGAATTTCGCGCTGAACCTGCTGATGAATCCGGAAATCGACTTCGTCACGCTGCTCGGCCAGGCCGGCACCGGCAAGACGCTGGTCGCGCTTGCGGCCGGCCTCGCGCAGGTGCTCGACGACAAGCGCTACAACGAGATCATCGTGACGCGCGCGACGGTGCCGGTCGGCGAAGACATCGGCTTCCTGCCGGGTACGGAAGAGGAAAAGATGCAGCCGTGGATGGGCGCATTCGACGACAACCTCGAAGTCCTGCAGAAAACCGACGACGCCGCCGGCGAATGGGGCCGCGCCGCAACGCAGGAGCTGATCCGCTCGCGCCTGAAGGTCAAGAGCATGAACTTCATGCGCGGCCGTACGTTCGTGGACAAGTATCTGATCATCGACGAGGCGCAGAACCTCACGCCGAAGCAGATGAAGACGCTGGTCACGCGAGCGGGGCCGGGCACGAAGATCATCTGTCTGGGCAATATCGCGCAGATCGATACGCCTTACCTCACCGAAGGCAGTTCGGGGTTGACTTACGTGGTCGATCGCTTCAAGGGTTGGGCGCACAGCGGACACGTGACGCTGGCGCGCGGCGAGCGCTCGCGCCTCGCCGACTACGCGTCGGAAATCCTTTAAGTTTCAGTTAGTTCGCTCTGCCTCGAAGCCGCGTCCGGAAGATTCCGGACGCGGTTTTTTTACTTGCTCGTGCTGAACTGGCAACACTTAGCGCACGATCTTCAAGTAATTTATCAACAATTCTTGCCCACCCCATGTGCGGCGGGCTACCATCCGAACATTATCCGTTCATCAACGAGCGTTTAACGCCCGCCTCGCTTTTCATGCGCCGTCTCGCCTTTTCGCTGCTGACCGTCCTGCTGCTCGCCGCCTGTGCCGGCGCGCCGCAGAAGAGCTCGCGCGGGTCCGGCAGCTCGGTCGTGGTGGCGAACGGCGCGTATCATGCGCCGCCGCCCGGCTTTCCACATTTCGTCGATCACAGCATCGGCCGCGAAGAAATCTCGATTCAGGCGATGAGTCTGGTGGGCGTGCCGTACCGCTGGGGCGGCAATACGCCCGATAGTGGCTTCGATTGCAGCGGGCTGGTTCGCTATGTGGTGCTGCGCGCCGCGTCGGTGAATCTGCCGCGCACCACGGCGGACATGAGCGGGCGTGGCGAACCGATCGAACCCGACGAGATTGCGCCTGGCGATCTGATCTTCTTCAACACGACCGGCCGTGCCCATTCGCATGTCGGCATTTATGTGGGGAAGCTGCGCTTCGTCAATGCGCCCTCGACTGGCGGCACGGTACGGCTCGACTATTTGACCAATCCTTATTGGGCCAAGCGCTTCGACGGCATTCGCCGGGTGGCCGCCCCGGCTGCGGCGCCCGCGCCGTTCGATACGCCGAATTATCAGGCTGCGACGCCGCAGCCGGGAATTGTCGCGCCGGTGACGCAGGTCGCGCCGGCGTATGCGGGCTCCACGGCGGCAACGGCGCCGGGCGCGGGAGCCGGAGCCGCGGTTGCGAAATCGGGCTATGCTGCCGCGTCGCCGGCAACGCAATCAGCGGGCGAGCCGCAGCAAACGGCCCGCGTTGCGGTGACGTCGCCCGCGCCGTCGACGCAGCCTGTCGTCACAACATCCACAGCCGCAACGGCGGCCACCGTGCAAGCCGACCCGTTCGAGCCGCCGCCGGCGCGCATGAGCGCGGCACAGATCCAGGCCCGCGCGGCGGGCGCCGTGGCACCGACGGCGATTCCGGCCGCCGAGGCGAGCGCGTACGATGCCCCGGTCGGCTCAGCAGTTCAACCGGTGACAGCCTCGCCAATGGTCCCGCCAACCAGGGCCGCTCACGCGCCGGACGCCATCGACGCCGCCGCCGATGCGTTCGAGCCCCCGCCACCCGCTTCGGTGGCCACGCGTCAGGCCCGGCAGGCACAGCAAGCCGATGACAATGGCAGCGTGCAGATCATGCGAGCGTCTACATCTTCGCGTAGCGTACCGGCCCCAACCCAGACCAACGACGATCCGATCGCCCGCTTCGCCAACGGCAACTTCTGACTCGCAGTTGTAGCCGCACCATCGGGCGGTCCCACGCCGTATCACAGAGCCAAGGGGTCACAGCAACGCCGCCGATCTGCTATCGTCATCGATATTCTTCCGACAGCGGGTGGTGACGATGGATCTCGGGCTGAAAGACAAGGTGGTGTTGGTCACGGGCGGCAGCAAGGGAATCGGCTTCGCCTGCGCCCGAGCGTTCGCTCAGGAAGGCGCCAAAGTCGCGATCGTGTCACGCGACCCCGCCAACCTCGCGCGCGCCTACGAGCAATTGAAGCAGGAAGGCCTGCACGTGCACCGGACTCGCGCCGATCTGCATGAACCGCACAGCGCCGTCGATATCGTCGAGGAAGTCAGCACCGCAGTGGGCCCGATCGATGTTCTGATCAACAGCGCGGGCGCGGCGCGCCGCTATGACCCGGAAACGCTCGATGCCGACGCGTTCAGGGCGACGATGGAAGCCAAGTACTTCCCCTACATCTATCCGCAGCAGGAAGTGCTGCGCCGCATGGCCGAGCGTGCGAAAGCGGGCGGCGGCGCGGAGCCGGGCACGATCGTCAACATCATCGGCATGGGCGGCAAGATAGCAAGCGACATCCATATCGCCGGCGGCGCCGCGAATGCAGCGCTGATGCTCGCCACCGTCGGCCTCGCCCACTACTATGCGCGCTACGGCATCCGCATCAACGCGATCAACCCGGGGGCGACGCTGACCGAGCGCGTCGAGGAAGCGGTCAAACTGGAGGCGGCGCAACAAGGCATCGAGAACGCGGACGCGCTGGCGCGCGGACAAGCCAGGGTGCCGCTCGGACGCTATGCAAAACCGGAGGAGATTGCCGACGTCGCGCTGTTCCTGGCGAGCCGCCGCGCGAGCTATGTGACGGGCGCGATTGTCCCGATGGATGGGGGCAGCGCGCCGCTCATCTGAGCGACGCCCGGATAAGGCTGGCTGCGTCCGATACAACGTATAGGGACGATGGCGTACCGAGGATGCGAGCGCCGCTCTTGCATTGGAGCCGCGGCGCGTCGTCAGCGCCGCACCCGCCACGTCTCGCGTAGGCCCACGCAGTCGCAGTCGCTCAAGGAATTACAGAAAATGGTGGCCAAACCACCAGGCCGCCGCGGACAGCACCGCAGAGGCCGGAATCGTCAGAATCCAGGCCCAGACGATGTTGCCGGCCACACCCCAACGCACCGCGCTGAGCTTTTGCGTCGCGCCGACACCGACGATCGCGCCGGTAATCGTATGCGTGGTGGACACCGGAATGCCGAGCCACGACGCGGTAAACAGCGTGATCGCCCCGCCCGATTCCGCGCAGAAACCGCCGACCGGCTTGAGCTTGGTAATTTTCTGGCCCATCGTGCGGACGATCCGCCAGCCGCCGAACAGCGTGCCGAGGCCCATCGACAGATAACAGCCGCCGATTACCCACAGCGGCGGCGCGTCCGCGGACGCCGACGCGATGCCGGTTGCGATCAGCAGCATCCAGATAATGCCGATGGTTTTCTGCGCATCGTTGCCGCCGTGGCCGAGGCTATACAAACCTGCGGACACCAGCTGCAGACGCCGGAAACGACGGTCGACCTTGCTTGGCGGCGTACGGAAATACATCCACGACACCGCCAGCATGAAAAACGAGCCGAGCACGAAGCCCAGCAGCGGCGAGATGAAAATGAACGCGACCGTCTTCAGCAGGCCGTCCATGTTGAGCGAGCCCCAGCCCGACTTGGCGAGCGCGGCGCCCACCAGCCCGCCGATCAGCGCATGCGACGAACTGGACGGGATGCCGTAAATCCAGGTGATGACGTTCCAGCCGATCGCGCCGACCAGCGCGCCGAAGATCACGTAGTGATCGACGATGTTGGGATCGATCGTGCCTCGGCCGACGGTTGCGGCCACTTTCAGGTGAAACACGAAATACGCGATGACGTTGAACGCCGCCGCGAAGGCTACCGCCTGCTGCGGCTTCAGCACACCAGTGGAAACGACCGTGGCGATCGAATTCGCCGCGTCGTGAAAGCCGTTCATGAAGTCGAAAATCAGCGCGACGGCGACCAGGCCGGCAACGACCCAGATGGCGAGTTGTATCGATTGCATTATGCGTTTTCCAGCACGATGCCTTCGATGATGTTCGCTACGTCTTCACATTTGTCCGTGATCGTCTCGAGCAATTCGTAGATTGCTTTCAGCTTGATCAGGGTCTTGACGTTGTCTTCCTCGCGGAAGAGCTTGGACATTGCCGAGCGCAGCACACGGTCGGCTTCCGATTCCAGGCGGTCGATGTCTTCGCACGCCTTGAGGATCTGGCTGGCCTGCTTCATGTCCGACAGCAGGCTGACGGCGAACTGCACGCGCTCCGAAGTGGCCGTGCAGATATGGGCGAGCTGGCTGGCTTCCGAGGTCACCGCCTGCACGTCGTACAGCGAGATAGCGGTGGCGACGTCCTCCATCAGATCGAGAATGTCGTCCATTGTGGTGATCAGCTTGTGGATCTCGTCGCGGTCGAGCGGCGTGATGAAGGTCTTGTGCAACAGGTCGATGGTTTCGTGCGTGAGCTTGTCAGCGGCCTTCTCGGCTTTTTGCACGTTTTGCTTATGGGTTTCCGCGTCTTGCAGGTTGTCGATCAGCAGCTCGAGTTCGCGGCTCGCCGAGACGATGCATGCTGCGTGTGCATTGAAAATTTCAAAGAACTTGCCCTCGGTGGGCATGAATCGACCGAACATTGGGATCCCGAAAATTGGTCACGTAATGGCTGACATAAAACCGCCATATTGTACCGTTGCGGGGCTCTTGTCGCACTTTTGAAAGCGCCGTTACAACAGGCGCCTGTTTGTATCTTTACTCGCTGTAAAAATTCTGCGCACCGGCAAAATTGTCGAACTTCGTGAATTGCCCATGGAACGTTAGCCGTACGGGTCCAATCGGGCCATTCCGCTGCTTACCGATGATGATTTCAGCCGTGCCCTTGTCCGGGCTGTCCGGGTTATAGACTTCGTCGCGGTAAATGAACAGGATCACGTCCGCATCCTGCTCGATAGCGCCGGATTCACGCAGGTCCGACATGATGGGTCGCTTGTTCGGGCGCTGTTCCAGACCCCGGTTGAGCTGCGACAACGCAATCACCGGCACGTCCAGTTCCTTGGCAAGACTCTTTAGCGAACGGGAGATTTCCGAAATTTCCGTCGCGCGGTTTTCGCCGGACGACGACCCGCTCATCAGCTGCAGGTAGTCGATGATGATCAAACCCAGCTTGCCGCACTGGCGCGACAGCCGGCGTGCGCGCGAGCGCAATTCCATCGGATTCAACCCGCCGGTTTCGTCGATGAAGATTTGCGCTTCGCTCATTTTCTGCACCGCGTGCGTGAGCTTCGGCCAATCCTCGTCGGTCAGACGGCCGGTTCGCATACGGTGCTGATCCAGCCGGCCGACGGAGCCGAGCATACGCATCGTGAGCTGCGACCCCGGCATTTCCATCGAGAACACGGCGACCGGCAGACCGTACTCGACCGCCACATATTCGCCGATGTTCATCGAGAACGCGGTTTTACCCATCGACGGACGCCCGGCGACGATGATCAGCTCGCCGCCGTGCATGCCTGACGTCATGCGATCCAGGTCGACGAAGCCGGTCGGCGTGCCGGTCACGTCGCTCGGATTCGCGGTGTGATACAGGGTGTCGATCCGCTCGACCACTTCGGTCAGCAGCGGCCCGATTTCCAGGAAACCCTGAGTGCCGCGCGCGCCGTCTTCGGCAATCGAAAACACCTTCGATTCGGCTTCGTCCAGCAACTGCCGGACTTCCTTGCCTTGCGGATTGAACGCATCGGCCGAGATTTCATCGGCGACCGACACCAGCCGGCGCAACACCGCGCGATCGCGCACGATTTCCGCGTAGCGCCGGATATTGGCCGCGCTCGGTGTGTTCTGCGCCAGTGCGTTCAGGTAGGCGAGACCGCCGACCTCTTCCGCCTTGCCCGAGGTTCCGAGCGCCTCGTACACGGTGATGACGTCGGCCGGACGCGTCGCCGCGATCAGCTTGCCGATGTGCTCGAAGATGATGCGGTGGTCGTAGCGGTAAAAATCGCTCTGCGACAGGAAGTCGGCGATGCGGTCCCATGCCGCGTTGTCGAGCAGCAGGCCGCCCAGCACCGATTGCTCGGCCTCGATCGAATGCGGCGGGACTTTCAGCGACTCGAGTTGGGGATCTTTGGACGGTGCGTTCATGGAGTGGAATTATCGGGTAATCGGGCGGCCGGGGCGAGCGCAAAAACGAAAAAAACGGGCACAAAAAAAAGCAGGGGCCGGTTACTCGGCCCCTGCCCTTCGCCAGCAACGTCCTGGCAGGTACTAGCTGATGCTTAGACGTGTTCGCCGATCACAGCCACCGTCACATCGACCAGAACGTCGGTGTGCAGCGAAACTTGAACTGCGTGGTCGCCGACCGTCTTCAGCGGGCCTTCCGGCAGACGCACTTGCGCCTTTTCCACTGCGAAGCCTTGCTTGACCAGTGCGTCAGCGATGTCGGCGTTCGTCACCGAGCCGAACAGACGACCGTCGACGCCAGCCTTCTGGCCGATCTGAACCGTCGAACCTGCCAGTTTTTCGCCTTGAGCCGAAGCGGCCGCCAGCTTTTCAGCGGCGATCTTTTCGAGTTCTGCGCGGCGCACTTCGAATTCAGCCAGGGCTTCCTTCGTTGCACGGCGAGCTTGCTTGTTCGGGATCAGGAAGTTACGAGCGTAACCGTCCTTGACCTTCACGATATCGCCCAGGTTGCCCAGATTGACGACTTTTTCCAGAAGAATGATTTGCATTCGGATGCTCCTTATCGCGTCGTCGGGTTAGGCCTTGTGCTGGTCGGTGTACGGCACCAGCGCGAGGAAACGTGCGCGCTTGATTGCCGTATCCAGCTGGCGTTGATAGTGCGACTTCGTACCCGTGAGACGCGCCGGCGTGATCTTGCCGTTTTCGCCGATGAAGTCCTTTAGCGTTTCGAGGTCCTTGTAGTCGATGTGATCGACGCCGGCGGCCGTGAAACGGCAGAACTTCTTGCGCTTGAAGAGCGGATTTTGTTGCTGACGACGCTTGTCGAATTTCTTACCAGTCGGGCGGGGCATGTTCAGTCCTTTCCAATGTCCTGCAATGCTGTGATGTGAAATACCAGAGTTCTTGCGTTGCGGTGCTTTTTTGCCAGAAAGCCTGTGAAGAGCGTTTCCACGCCCATCGGACAGTTTTCCAGCCTGCCGCTCGCTTCGCCTGCTGCGACTGCCTGCATGGTCAGTTCGACCTGGCGGGCAATACCTGCTTCGACGACTTCCGTGCGATGCTGCAACGTGCATCCTGCGATCGGAACGCCGGCGGGGGTGTACCGCACCGGTTCGCGTTCGACGACGCTGGCCGTGAGTTGCAGCCGGTTCATGAAGCCTTTGGCGAAAGCGACGCTTGGGTCTGGTAGCTTAAATAGTGTGTCTTAAGCCTGCGCTTCGGACGGTTGCGTAGCAGCCGACTTCTTGGCTTCTTCGCGCTGCACTTCCTTCATCATCGGCGACGGGCCGGTTTCGGCCTTCTTCATCTTGACGATCAGGTGACGCAGAACAGCGTCGTTGAACTTGAATGCGTGTTCCAGCTCGTCGAGCGTGGTTTGGTCGCATTCGATGTTCATGCAGACGTAGTGAGCCTTCGCGAGTTTCTCGATCATGTAGGCCAGTTGGCGACGGCCCCAGTCTTCGATACGGTGGATCTGGCCACCGTGCGAGGTGATCGTGGACTTGTAACGCTCGATCATGGCGGGCACTTGCTCGCTCTGATCCGGGTGCACGATAAATACGATTTCGTAATGACGCATATTCACTCCTTGTGCTGACTTATGGATAAAAGCCACCCGGGCGTCGGAACCGGTGCGGCAAGTGAGAAGCCAAAGAGTGTAACCCGAATGGGGCCGGGTTGCAAGATATCTCGTTAGCGCAACGCACGAATCGGGTGTGTTTTCAAAGGTTTACGGGCGGACGAGGAAAGGGAGTGAGGAAGGCTGGAGTGGCTTTGGACGTGTGCCTGCCGGTCAGCATGCTGTCAGCTGCCCGGCGGGCCCGCAGACCGGCTTTCCGCCGCTGCGCCGCTCGCGCCAGCTCCGTCACCGCTACACGGCCACCTGCCGCCCGCTTCCCCAACCCTCAACCGCCTTCTGTTCGCTCACTGCCGCCTTGCAAGCGCGCCCTGAGCGCCGCTTCGAGACCGCTCAACGCGTCCGGCGCGGCGTCGGTGATCGCCCACCAGGTCATGCCTTGCGCGTCCCAGTGAGCGATCGAATAGCCTTCGTGCCCGAGCGCGGCGGGCGCCGCGCCATCCGCACCACGGCGTGCCCCCGCCCCGCCCGCGCCGGCCTGCGGGAACACATACACGTCGATCACGTGCTTGCGATAGCGATACACCAGTACGGCGACCCGCTGATGCGCGATGTAGTCGAGCCGGCCGCCCTCCAGCGCGAAACCGCTGGCCGCGAGATCCTCGACCGGCGGCGAATAGTCGAGCCGGCCGTTGAACCATGGCTTGACCGTATGCCGGTCCGTCGATATCACGTCGATGTCGCGTCCCGAGACCTGCGCCCGCACGTGACTTTCAACGAGTTCGTCTGCAAACGGCGTGAAATCGGCCGGGCGCCGCCCGTTCAGCGTGACGACCACCGCCACCGCGCACAGCGCGACGGCGAGCGCCGCCATCCAGCCCGGCGCAAAGACGCGCTGCGCGCCGCCCGTGGCGAGCGGCTGCCCGGCGCCGGCGGGCGAGCCGCCCCAGCCGCCCGGCTT
>NZ_NPIH01000208.1 GCF_012275575.1 Paraburkholderia sp. SG-MS1
AATCAACGATGTCTCAACACCGGCCTACGCTCGTGGAGAAGCGCACTTATCCCCTTTCGATGCGTGTTCGCCAGCGAAGCGAGCATGCAGATGCCGCCGTTCGAAGCCCATGCCCTCGATCAACGAACTCTCATACTTGCGATTGCCCGACTCCTGATCATCATGAGCATGGGCAGCGAATAGCTCGCGATTGTCGTCGCGAAAACGAATGGAGACGATGAAGTACGATGCGTTCCGAGTGAGGGCGAGAAAGAAGCGCGAAACCGTGTGGCGTGCGGATAATCACTCATCCGCACGAGGCAAGCTGCCTGATTGGTGCGCGAGAGATCGTCGCTCCCGCATAGCGGGGAGATCGGCAAGCTCGAGCCGACGATCGATTGCCGGACATGGCGTGCCGTGCGGCACGAATACGACAAACCGGTAGCTCAGATGACGATCGCCCCGGTTATCAAACCGACCAGCGCGGCGATACCGCCACACACAGCAACCGCGAAAATGATCCACTCGGTTCTGGTGAACACCGGCACACCGCGCTCCCGTCTGGCGAGGATGAACAGCACGGTGCCAGGCGCGTAGAGCATCGCCGACATCATCAGGAATTTGGCGCCGCCCGCGAATAACAGGAATGCCGTATAGAGTGTGGCGAAAGCGGCAATGAAGTATTCCCGGCGCAATACGCCGCGCGGCTCGCCGCCCTGTTCGATATCGTGACGCGCGGCCTTGATGCCAAAAGCCGCGACCAGAAAATACGGAATCAGCGCCATCGAACTGGTGAGGTTGATCATCAGCGAAAACGCATCCGTCGACCAATACGTGCTGATCACGAATAGCTGCACCACGGTGCTGGTCAGCCAGATCGCGGCGACCGGCAACTTGCGCTCGTTCTGCCTGGCGAAGATGCTCGGCATCGCGCCCATGCGTGCCGCGGCAAACAGCACTTCGGCGCAAATGAGCGACCACGCGAGGTACGCGCCGAGAATCGAAATGATCAGCCCCGCGCCGATAAAGACCGCGCCGAACGGACCCAGCAGTGCGCCCAGCACCGCCGCCATCGACGGCTGCCGCATCACGGCGATGTCCGCGCGCGGCAAGGTCGCATAGGGCAGCAGCGTCACCAGAACCAGCAGACACAGGACGGCCGCGAAGCCGTAGAGCGTCGCGGCGCCGACATGCGAACGTTGCCTGGCATAACGTGAATACACGCTTGCACCCTCGATGCCGACGAACACGAACACGGTGACGAGCATGGTCGCGCGAACTTGCGAGAACAGTCCTGCCGAGAGCGCATCGCCGCTTTCCCAGAAGTTCGCGTGGAACATGTCGACGCGGAACAGGACGATCAAGATGCCGATGAACAGGATAATCGGAATGACCTTCGCCACCGTCACGATGGTGTTGATCATGGTGGCCTGCTGCACGCCTCGCAACATCACGAAGTGAAACAGCCATATGCCGACCGACGACACCGCGATCGCAGTCGCCGTATTGCCGTCGCCGAATGCCGGGACGAATGCGCCCAGCGTCGATTTGATCAGCACCCAGTACGAGACATTGCCGAAACACCCCGCCATCCAGTAGCCGAATGCAGAGAGAAAGCCCGCATAGTCGCCGAAGCCCGCTCTCGCATACGCGAACACGCCGGCGTCGAGTTTGGGCCGCCGTTGGGCCAACGCCTGGAAAACGCGCGCCAACGCATACATGCCGATGCCCGCGATGCACCACGCGATGATCGCACCAACCGGCCCGGTCGCACGCGCGAAGTTACGCGGCAACGAAAAGATTCCTGCGCCCACCATTGATCCGACGACCATCGCGGTCAATGCGGGCAACGACAGTTTCGGCTCGACCTGTGACGCCATTGTTCACCATTCAAGGAGCTGGGGTTCTTTTAGAAGTGGACCAACGCGGGTAGGCACTGCGCCCCTCTCTGA
This sequence comes from Paraburkholderia sp. SG-MS1, assembly GCF_012275575.1. Classification (GTDB taxonomy): domain Bacteria; phylum Pseudomonadota; class Gammaproteobacteria; order Burkholderiales; family Burkholderiaceae; genus Paraburkholderia. The sequence continues at coordinate 1,932 of NZ_NPIH01000208.1, forward strand.
GCGCTACTTCGCTAGTGCTCCCGACCTGCGTTTTCTATTGCGCCGCAAGAGGTGAATCGGTTCATCGCATCCGTGCTGGCCAGCCGGCGTGCAAGGTCAAACCGGCTCTTTCTCGACCAGGCGGTGTTTGTTGTAGTCGGGAATGTCCTCGTCGTCGTGGTTGAAGAGCCGCTTCAGCGAGGCCCGTTTGCACACGCGTGAAGTGTCTCTTCTTCAGCGCCGCGCCTCTGTAGGCATCATAGGATATCCAGGGCGATATGGTCAGGTGGTTTGTACTCATGCTCCGCAAATGTCGCGGGGAAAAGCAAGAGCTGTTCTTATCGCGAGCGCACATTGAAGTCGTAAGTCCTCCTGCATCACTTCACGTGACAACCACACGACACGGCAAGTCTTTGCGAATCCGCTAGCGGAATCATCGGTACGATGCATCGACAAATAATGAACTATTTTGAGATGACGGACTTCCTGCACCTTCTGCTCCAGCGCATACCTTGCGATATGCAACGCCTATTTGACATTTCCTTCATTTAGCAATTAATCCGTATCGCATTTGACAAGCGAATTAAACCTCCTATGCTCAACGTTGGATCCTTCTTTACGTATTGAAGAATCTCAATTACCGTGTGGATTCAACAAGCGATTCCGTGCGAGACTGGCGCCGTATGAACGAATGAAGTCAACCGGATGACGACAGAAATGCCTTGCCAGCAAGCATGGATTCCGCTCAATTCCGTGGCTCCATTCGAGCCTGCCATTCACCGTTGATCACGCTGCAGAATTGGCGAAGGGTTATCCCTGGTACATTTCGGTATCCTGTCTTGATACTAATCGCTCAAGAATTAAACCAAAACAAATAGAAAGTATTTCGAAAGGAGTAGACCACAAGCAAAGGTTGACCAACGAGGAAGCGCCAGAAACACAGAAAAGCCGCGAGTTCATCACGCTGTATGCATCAATTAGTCATATTAACTAGTGGAGTTGAAATTATGGCACGTACTACCCTCAGGTTCGCCACTGCATTGATCGTATTCGGTGTCGTCACTTCTGGATCGGCAATCGCCCAACAACCTGCCGCGCCAGCCGAAGGAGTCGCGGCGAGCGCGACTCACAGCGACCCGATCGTCCAGAAGCGGATGGAGGTTCGCGAAGCCAACCGCAAGCAACGCGAGGCGAATGCCAAGACGAGGAAGCAGGCCCAACAGCAGCAAGCCCAGGCCAGAGCCGAGCGCAACCAGTCCGTGCAGCAATCGCGTGACCGCGCCACGGCTGCCATATCCGCATCGGCACCGCAATAAGGGCGCGCCAACCGCTGCGGGCAACGTCAGCCCGCCCTCGGTTGATTCGACCGCCCGGAGAAAACGCCGCTATCGCGACATGACGGTAACGGCGTTTTTACATGAATTGTCACTACTGACGCGTCGATGGCACCGGGTACGGCGGCGACACGCTAACCGCGGAACCCGCCGGTTGCCATCCGCCCCCCATCGCGCGAAACAACGCGACCTGAGCTTGCAACTGCCCGACCCTTTCCCGCACTAGCGTCGCCTGGCTTTCGAGCAGCGCGAGACGAGCCTGATCGACATCCATCACGCCGATATCGCCGATCGTGAACTGGCGTGTCGTCTTCCTGAGCACCTCGGTGCGCTGTTTGACTTCTTCGTTACGCGCGAGTTGCAGCTGTTCCTGCCGCTTCAACCTCGACAGCGCCTGCTCGACATCGAACAGCGCACCCGATGCGGCTTTTTCATAAGCGTGAAACGCCTGTTGTGCCTGCGCATCCGACGACTCCACCAGCGATTCACGCGCTCCGAAATCGATCAACGGCAAGGCCGCGGCCGCGCCGAACAACCAGAACGTGCTGGGCCCGAGAGCCTGACCCGCAATGTTCCAACCGTTGCGCGCAAGCACCGCGCTCAGTGAGAACGTCGGCCAGTAGTTCAGGCGGGCGGCGTCCGACTGCTTCACGCTCGCGAACAGGCGGTCACGCGCAGCGATCAGATCGGGCCGTCGCATCAACAGATCGACAGGTTGCCCCGGCGTGATCTCCGGCAGTGGCTTCGGCAAACCGCTGACGGTACTCAGCGTGGCCGTAAGTTCGCCCGGCTGGACCGCGCACAGATTCTCAAGCGCCAGTTGCGAAGCGGCGATGGCCGTCTCGACATCCTGTTGTCGCGCCTCGACCTGCGCGAGCCCGGCACGAGCCACGTCGACATTCGTGCTCAACCCGACGCCGGCCGTGAAGGTTTTCTCTGCAATCCCAACGAAGTCCGCGGCGATCTGGTGGCTTTGCGCAAGCAACTCGCGCTGCTGCAACAAGCCACGGTAAGTCATATACAGATCAGCGACCCCGCCGATGACGCTCAGCCGCACCGCCTCGGCATCGCCCGCCGCGGCTAGCGTCGATGCACGCGCCGCGGCAAGACGCGCGCGGCCGCGGCCGAATACGTCGATTTCCCATTGGGTCTGAAGTCCGACGCGCCAGAATGACGCGTCGAGATCGTTGATCCCAAGAAATTCCTGAAACTCCAGGGAGGTTTCCGAACCGTGGTAACTCGCAGCCTGTGTGCTCACGCCCACCGAGGGCAGCAGTTGCGAGCGCGCGAGGCGCACACCGGCGCGCGCCTGATCGACGCGCGCGGCCGCAATCGAAATATCGTAGTTGTGCGCGATCGCCGTCTCGATCAACTGGGTCAGCGCCGGGTCGTTGAACTGCGTCCACCACGTCGCCAGCTGTGCGTCGTCGGGCGCGACATGCGCATCGGCGAGCGCCGGCGACGCTTCGTTGAAGTGCTGGGGAAGCGTCTTCGGCGAGTCGAGTTTCAGCGTGCCCGTGCAGCCCGAAGCGATCGCCACGACGAGCGACGCCAGCGGCAAATGTCGCGCAACGAGTAAAGCGAGCGGCGACATCGCGCGGTTCCGGTTATCAGGTCTTTCCATGTTGAGCCCCGGGTTGCTGGCCTTCTTCCCACTCCGTACCTTTGATCGAGAAGAGCAGCACGTAGAGCGCGGGCACTGCGACCATCGTCAGGACCGTTGCGAACGCCAGCCCCGCCATCATCGTGATCGCCATGTCCTTGAAGAATGGGTCCCATAGCAGCGGCACCATGCCGAGGATCGTCGTGCCCGCGGCCAGCGCCACCGGCCGCAGGCGGCTCATCGAGCCGAAGATCACCGCCTGCATACGTGGCACGCCCGCGGATATCTGACCATCGATCTCCTCCACCAAAACCACGCCGTTCTTGATCATCATGCCGATGAGGCTGAGCAGCCCGAGCAGCGCCATGAAACCGAACGCGCCGCGGAACATCAACAGGCCGATCGTCACGCCGCAGATCGACATCGGCACCACCAGCAGCACTACGAGCGCGGGCTTGAGGCGGCCGAACATGAACAGCACAAGCAGAATCATCCCAAGGAAACCCATCGGCAACTGACGGAACAGACTCTCCTGGGCAATCGTCGACGACTCGTGTTCACCGCCCCACTCGAAGGTATAACCGGGCGGCAACGGAATCGACTCGATCGAATGCCGCACGCGCTCGAACGCCGCCACGCTGTTACTGCCGTACGTGACGCCGGCCGAGACGGTCAGCGTGCGAATCCGGTCGTTGCGCGAAACGATGCTCTCTTCCGTTTGTGGCGAGACGCCGTCCAGCACGTCCCCCAGCGGCACGTAGCGCCGCTGTCCCGCACTGAACACCTGCATCGTGAGCAGGCGCTCCATACCCTGTTCGCTCTCCGGAGCGCGCAGGACGATAGGCAACAATTGGTCGTGCTCGCGGAAAATACCGGTGGTGATGCCCTCGGTGGCATACGCGAGCACGTCGTTCACCTGGCGTCGAGTCACGCCGGCGGAGCGGGCGCGCGAGTCGTCGAATATCGGCCGCACCACGTTGACCGGATTTTCCCAGTCGTCGCGGATCGAGACCATGCCGCCGTCTTTATGCAGAATTGCCTGCGCCTGACGGCTCAACGTGCGCAGCACGCCTGGGTCCGGGCCCATGAAGCGGGCCTGGATCGGCGTGCCGCCGCCCGGACCGAAGCTCGGCCGGATCACCGTCCAGCTCGCGTCGGGGAAGCGCTTCTCGAGTTCCGCCGTAATGGGCGGGATCATCCCGTCAATATCGCGCTGATCCTTGACCGTGACGATGAATTGCGCGTATCTCGGGTCGCGGGTTTCCGGATCGTAGACGAGGAAAAAGCGCGTCGCTCCGCCGCCGATATACGTGCCCACATTCGCCACGCCATTCTGCGCGAGCAGGAGCTTCTCCGCGCCACGGGTCTTTTCAGCGACCGCACGAATATCGGACCCAAGCGGCAAACGCATGTCGACATAGAAGATCGGCGTCGTCGAGTTCGGAAAGAAACTCTGCTCAACGAAACGAAATCCCCACATGCACACGCCGGTCAGCACCGCCAGAGAAACGATCACTGGCACCCGACGGGTCGCCACCCAGGCCAACAACCCCCGATATTGACGATACAACCGCGAGTCGAACGGATTGGCCTGCTCGCCCTCGTCGGCTTTGAACAGGTAGAAGCCAAAGAGCGGTGTCAGTCCGATCGCGATCACCCAACTGAATAGCAGCGAGATGGCCGCCACCGCAAACAGCGACGCGCAGAACTCGCCGACGGCGTCGGGCGAAAGACCGATGCCTGAAAACGCGAGAATCCCCACGATGGTAGAAGCGAGCAGAATCCACTGGCCCTGCTGCAGCACTTCGTTTGCCGCGTCGATATGCGACATGCCCTTCTGCACTCGCACGAGCATGCCCTCGCACACCACGATCGTGTTGTCGGTCAGCATCCCCATGACGATGATCAAGGCGCCTAACGAAATTCGCTGCAACTCGATACCCGCCGCATACATCACGAACAGTGTGCCGAGAATCGTCAGGAACAGTTCGACGCCGAGCACCACGCCCGCACGCCAACCGAGGCCGATGCCCAACGCCACGCCGACGATGGCCACCGCCAGCATCACGTCGAACACGAAGCCCTTGACCGCGCCGTCGACGGCTTCGGGCTGATCGTAAAGCACATGCAGTTCCATCCCGAGCGGCCGGCTGCGCTCCAGCTCCTGCATTTTCGCCTTGACTTGCGCACCGACGTTCACGACGTTCACCCGAGCGCGTGCGCTGATGCCGATCGTGAGCGCGGGTTCGCCGTTATACCGGATCAACGCGTTCGGAATCTTCGCGTAGCCGTAGTTCACGGTCCCGAGATCGCCGAGCAGAACGGGCCCGGCGGTCGTGCCCACCGGTAGCGCGCGGACTGCGTCAAGCGAATCGAGCGTGCCCGTGGGCGCGATCCGCATCAGCAGATCCCCCACCCGCTCACGGCCGGCTGAGCGGATTTCGTTTTGCAGGGCGAGCGTCTGCGCGAGATCGTCGGTCGAGAGATTGTTGGCCGCCAGTTTGGCCTGGTCGGCCTCGACCGTGACCTGCTCCTGCTGGTTGCCCGCGATCACGATATCGGCGACGTCCGGTAACGTCAGTAATTGCTTGCGCAACTCGCGGGCGTATTCGTAGAGCTGCGCCGGAGAGTAGCCCTTGCCCGTGATCGCGTAGAACATCCCGTAGACATCGCCGAACCTGTCGAACACGACGGTCGGGCCTGCACCCGGCGGCAGTCGCGGCTGCACGTCGCTCACCTGGCGGCGCAACTCGTCCCACACCTGAGGCAGATCGGCGGACGTATACCTGTCGCGAATCTGGACGCGGACTTCCGAATAACCGGGCATCGACCGCGAGCGCAGAAAGTCGACCTGCTCCATCTGCTGGATCGAGCTTTCGAGCCGGTCAGTCACCTCGTTCTCCACCTCCTTCGCGCTGGCGCCCGGATAGAGCGTGACGACGACCGCGGTCTTGATGGTGAATTTCGGATCTTCGAGCCGCCCGATGTTGATGTACGCAAAGAGTCCGCCGAACAGCGAGACGAGCGTGATGACCCATGCGATCAACGGCTTTTCGATAAGGGGGCGCGCGAGGTTCATTGATTCACATCCAGTGGCCGCACCGCCTGCCCCTCGGCAACGAACTGCGAGCCGCCCCCTACGACCTTGTCCCCCGCATGCAGATCGCCCGCCACGATAGCCACGCTATTGCGGATCTCACGTAGATCGACCGGCACCGCATGCACCTTGCTCGACGCGGTGTCATAGCGCCATACCCTGTGCTTGCCATCAGGCGTGACAGCAAGCGCGGCGATCGGCACTGAGAGCGCGAGGTTCGCGGCCGGCGCCTGGTTTGCGCCGATGCGTACGCGCACAGCCATGCCCGGCAGCAGCGTCAGATTCCTCGGCTGTTTGACGCTGAACAGCAGCCGGTACGAACTCGCGGCGACCGAGCTTTGCGTGGCATGTTCGCGATAGACAAGCTGCAGCACGTTGTCCGGACGATCCGGCGTCCATGCCTCGGCGCGCAGACCACTGTTGAGCGGCAGACTTTCGGCGATGCTTTGCGGCAACTCCACGCCGATCTCGATGCGCTCCGCGTTTTCCAGATTGAACACGGGCGCACCGGCCTGGACCATCTGCTGGGTTTCGATCGTACGGCGCGCAATCCGTCCGTCGAACGGTGCGATGAGACTGGTATTGCGCAAGTCCCTGTGCGCGAGATCGCGTTGCACTCCGGCGACTTCCAGCGTGGTTTTCAACTGCTCGAACGCGCCCGCCGACAGAATGTTTTCGTCGTGCAGCACTGACTTGCGTTTGAGGTCGTCGGCAAGCTGGGCGTACTGCGCGTCGGCGCGGCGCGCCACCAGTTGAAAAGGCTCGGGATCGATTCTCGCGATCAGTTGCCCCTTGCGCACGCGTGCGCCATCGAGCACGGCGATCTGAACGACACGCCCGGACACCTCGAAGGCGAGGGACGAAATGCTTGTCTGCTCGACGCGGCCGGTGAACTCGCGAAGTTCGTTCGCCCCTTCCTGCGTGACAGGCACCAGTTGCACCATGCGCGGCCCGGTGTCGGTCGCGGCCTCCTGCTGCCGCCCACATGCACTCAGGAGTCCGAATGCCAGAACGATAACTATCCGCGACCGGTACGCCGGCCGCTTTACCTCGTGCAGCTCGCAGGACCCGACTGCAGGGTGGCTTTCGTGAGCGGACATTCAGGCCTCTCGGTATGGTTGATTCAATGTCGCGTGTGCGCGCGATATGAAGACACTTGCCACCTGCCGCGATGCTCCGATCGAAGCCTCGCCGACAACCTCGTCCATGCGGACAGCGGCGCCCTTCTTCGGGCGATGTCAGGCCCACCGACTCAGACAGGAGATGCGACGTACAGGAATGAGTGGCGCCTGCGCGCCCGCCGATACTCGTGAACGCGACTGGTCCGACATGCCGCGCACGATACGACAGGTCATGCAATGGCCGCTACCGCGTCCGCGCTCCGGGTCTGTGTCGACGATCGCCATAGCGTCGGCGACGTCCTCTACAACAGTTGGCTCTATGCGTCGGATTCGGACTATCGAGGCTTGCTCCACCCTGCTTTATATTCTTCATGTCCGTTCCTCGGGTTCAAAGTTTCCTGCCTGTCGCCGCAAGGAAAGTGGCCGGCAACGCTCCGATCACGGCAAACGCGGAGTTACCCATTCGGCGTGGGAGACAATGACTGACATGTCGATATTCTTGTTGATGCGCGGTACGACCTCGCCACGCTGACGGAAGATCGCGGGAGACAACGCTGTCCCATCTTCAGTATGGGAAACACCACCAAGCCGGCTAGATTTAACAACAGAAGCTTTTGCGTATCGGTTGTCATAGCAAGAGACGCCGGTTCATTGAGACGAGGCTGCCTGAAAAGTATTTAAGTTCCCAAACAAATCCTTGTCAAGAATTTCCCTGCCACTGCCTTGTCGTGTCGAAATAAAACTCGACGTTCTGAACCCTCAACCAGATTGTTTTTGCTTTTGTCAGCGGTAAGTGCACCATCGGTATTGCTACTCGGAAAACTGGCGCGCTCGTGTTGCGCCCATCCACGGATGGGGATGTCATGAGCATGTCACCGTCTGCCGCCAAAGTGCCTGGTTGTCGAACGCATGCTCAGACCACCAGGCTGAATGAAGGAGCGTCGCGCGCTTTAGCGCATGATGGCTGGTCGAAGCCGGCGGCGTCAATTGGTTCGAGATGGACATCGAGAATATATACACATGTGGCCGACGCCGAGCTTTGGCGATTGTCAAACCGAAAAGATGAGCACGCCTACTTTCGATGCCAACCGTGGAGATTAATAAGCGCATGCAGTGCGTTCAACCGGGACACGCTATACGCATCAGCCACGCACACGCGACAACGTGAGCCGCAGCGTTTCGATCTCCGAAGAAGAAGCGAACGTAGCATAGGCATCCGGGCAGTCGTCATTCTTATAGCGCTCAATGGCCGGCGTTACTAAGCGCCCGCTGACTGTCGCTTCTTGCGTCGGGCATTTGCCAAGCGTACAGTACTCTGCGACGAATAATATGCATGAGATCTTATCGGTCCTGCGCATAAAGCGGCGGCTTATAGCTGATAGACCCTCCATCATTTCGCCGGTTTCATTGGCCAAGCACTTCATGGCCTGAGAAATTGGAAAGTCCTGTCGGTGATGCAGCCATGGCAACGGTCCACAGCAAGACTACTGACTGCGCGTCACCACGCGGATGTGCGCCGTACTGCGCAGTGCTCAGATATGCAGGCCTTGACCAGTCGATGTCGGCACCGCGCCTCTTCTCATTCTGGCAACCGACCAAGCGGACCTCTGCCGGATTGCAAGCGCGACGCTCGCCGCCCGCCCGGCGATCCGCATACCAGATCGTCTGCTCGAACAAAGGCGCCTGCAGTCCGAAACCAGTCCGACGCCTCGCGAGGGCGAGCGCGCAATGACGCACACTCTCTCACGATGGATGCCGCGTTGCTTTACGTTCAGCCTGCTCGTTACCGTTCTGCTCTCCGGCTGCGCCATGGTGCGCGTCAGTTCGCTCGGCCCACAGCAATACATCGCCATGCGGCGCGGCGATATTCTTTCAACCGGCCGACTTAGCGCGGCCACACGTGACACCCTGCGCGTCGCGGCTCTCGACGAGGCGCGTTGCCAGCAAGCGCCGCAGGAGTGCATCGATTCCATTACGACCGTTCCAGGAATCAACGTCGATCGCCGTCTCGCCAGTCTGGCCGAGCTTTCTTTGGAGATGGCGATTGCCCAAACCTCGCCTGACAACAGCACGGCGTGGAGCGATGCGCAATTCGACTTATGGCTGAGAACAGCTCGCTACGCGTACGCGTTTCTCTTCCTCGGTCAACGCACACCGGGTGAACGCGCCTTCGAGGATCGTCAAACGCAGGTTCGCGACTATTACAACTTTGCCGTCCAGGAACTGGCCGGCGCGCTATTCCGGCGCGGCGCCCTCGAAATAGATTCGGGCAAGGGCGATCGCTCAACGCAGTTCATCGCGGGCTGGACCATTCATATCGACCTGAGCCGGGTCCGGCTTCCCGAAGGCGTGCGCGAACTGCGCGAGGTGATCCCGGCGTCCAGACTCTCCTTCGCAGGGCTGCGCAGCATCTATCGCCGCGACGGTCTGGGCGCCGAACTTGTCGCCGTCATGAACATCCCCGCGCCGGACGTGAAAGCTTCGCCCGCCTCGGATCCCAACGCAGACACTGCGTCACGGCCGTCGACCTGGTCGACGCTACCGTCGCGCCCGTTTAGCGAAATGCCGTCGCCGAACGTCACCGTGCTTCTTGGCTTCAGCGCCGAGAATCTCGACCAACTGCGCGAAGCACATGATGTGGTCTTATCCGTTTACGATCCTTATCGTGAGAAAAGCGTGGTACGGCATGACCAGACCGTGCCGTTGGCGGCCAATTTCAGCGCGGGTTACGGCATCTGGCTCGCGCGCTCGGGCTTTGCCGGACAATCCCTGCGCACATTGTTTGGCCGGGCGCGCGGCATTGATAGTCCCCGTATCTACATGATGCAGCCGTTCGATCCGGAGCGGCGCATCGTTCTGATGCTGCACGGCCTGGCCAGCAGTCCCGAAGCGTGGGTCAATGTCGCGAACGACATTCAGGGTGATGAAATACTCCGCCAGCACTTTCAGGTGTGGCAGGTTTACTACCCGACCAATGTCCCCATTCTCGTCAGCCTCGCGCGAATTCGCAGAGCGGCGCGACTCACGCTCGAGCATTTCGATCCAACCGGCACGTTGCCGGCTTCGCAGGGCATGGTGCTGATCGGACATAGCATGGGCGGCGTTCTGGCGAGGCTGCTCGTCTCGACCTCCGACGAAGAACTGTGGACCACCTTCGAAAACAAGTATGTGCCCGAGGGCGCCGAGCTCTACCGCGAGGACGAGCGGCTTGATCGCTTGCTGCGCTTTACGCCGATGCCGCAAGTCGAAAGAGCAATTTTCATCGCCGCTCCGCACCGGGGCACGCCTTTCGCCAGCAATCGCATTGCCCGGTGGGCGTCGAACCTGGTGCGCTTGCCGCTCGCCCTTCTGCACGAATTCGAAGACGTGATGCAGACGGCCACCAACAACGGCGGCGGAGCGCTCGAAGGCCAGACCTTCCACGTTCCAAACAGTATTGAACAGTTGCGCGAAACCGATCCGCTCATCCGTGCCACCGCGAAGCTGCCGATCAGCCCGCACGTGTGCTTCCATTCAATTATCGCCAGACGCCGGGCGACGGGTCTGCTCGAGGAGTCGAACGACGGCGTCGTGCCTTATCGCAGTGCGCATCTGGCGGGGGCGGTCTCCGAGAAGGTGATCGTTTCCGGGCACAGCGTTCAGGAAACGCCCGAAGCCATTTTTGAAATCCGGCGGATTCTGCACGAGGATATTGCAGACGTGGCGAGAAGTGGTGAGTCTGGATTCTTCGTGGGCTGTGAGCCGGGGATGGCTGTTCAATAGAGAGCGGCGTGCGTGTAAGAGTTGAGCGTGCTGACTTGTTGCGCCATGGTGCGGGCGGGACGCGGGCTCGTTGCGCAAGGCCTTGTCGAGGCTCGTAGGGCTAGGCAAATGTCGGCTGTGGGAAAGCGCCACATTGACGTTGGGAAGAATTTGCAAACCGGACGATCGGCAAATGCTGACTCTGCGAATCACGATCTAGCGGGAGCTAGGGCGGACTAGCAGATAGAATTGGCAAAATTTATTTTTATTTCGGATCCCTTATCATAAGACCGCACGCGACGTGGCCTTTCGGCGAGGCTTGCAATAGCGTGGGCTGCGACTCACGCTCATATCGCGCCCTCCCCTCCACGACGCAGGATCGATCGAGAGCTGCAGCCGTCGTGCCAGTTGATGAGTCAGCATTGCTTCACCACCGTCTGTTCAAAGGTGCGCGCAAGCGCGCAACCTGGTTGTCACCAGATCACGTGGGAATCACAACGATGGAAACGAAGGCAGTAGGCCGACGAAGGGGTTTTAGGAACTACTCGAAGGCATTCCGGGCGATGGTCGTCGCGCCTCAAACGATCCGGCTCGTTCCATCGCCGATGCAGTACAGGAGCACGGTTTGAACGCCAACATGATCGCGCGCTGGCGTCGTGCTCATGAGCGCGATCAATCGACTATGCAAGCTCAGCCCGCTGAGACGTTCATTCCTGTGCATTGGCCCGTGCCGACGCCACTGAGGTCGGGTATCGTCGTCGAGTTGGCGCCGTGCGAGTTCGCTTCGATGGACCACTTACCCTGAACGCGCTTGGGACGCTACTGGCAACGTTGCGGTCGTCGCGTGCCTGGCCTGCCATCAGGGACGCGTGTCTGGCGGGCTGCCGGTGTGACCGGCATGCGGGCTGCATTCAACATGCCTCGCCGCCAAAGTGCAAATCGTGCTTGAACGGGATCCGTTCTGCGGGCACGTCTTCGTGTTTCGGGACAAACGCGGCGATCTGCTCAAAGTGCTGTGGTGGAGCAGCCATGGCATGTGCCTGCTGGTGAAGCGACTCGAGAAGGGACGCTTCGTATGGCCTCAAGCCGACGGTGGCGTTATCTGCCTGAGCCCGGCGCACTATCGATGCTGCTGGAAGCAAAGCGGGCACGGCAGTTCGGGCGGGCATTTGCCGATCGACTTACCCGCCCGTCATGTCAGGCCAGACGTCCATTGACGCTCAATGTGGACCGACGCAATTTTCTGGAATTCCCGGCGTAGAATTCCTAATTTCCAAAAGCTTTTTTTGATAAATTGAGGGGCGCATCTTGAATCGGAGTAAATTTTACTGGTGCGTACTCAATCGTCTCCAAAAGTCTATTCACGTGTTCCGTTCCTCTCCCCGGCGGAAAACTCTCAATAATCCCGGAGGCATATTTTTGCACGTCGTCTCGTGTTTTCAGTACGTAAACACGCGAATTGTTACTCCACTGCGGTTTCAAAGAATCACTTACAGTGTGTACTGCACCCTGATATGCCTTCACCGGAAGACCCGTTAGGTCAGCCACTTTCTGCCCCAAGGATTGCACCCCTCCATCCGCTGATTTGCAGGAAATTATCCTGACGTTGTCGAAATGAAATTTATGCCTGATTGAATTAATGTCTGCCGCCACCTGATCTGCTGACTTAGGCCCGTTTCCTCCCATAATTTTTAGCTCGCCATCGGATTGAAGCTGACTATGTGCCAATATATTTAATCTCCTTTTGCCATTATATCTGTCCAGAAATATCGCGAATTCTGCAGGAGGGTCGTAGTTTCGATTCGACGCCTTGCTAACAAGTCGGCTTGGCGGCCCCAGGGGACGGCCATTTAGTTGCTCTGCGGAACCACTGGATTCTAATACTGCAACCCTTTTGGGAGGGGTATTGGGTTTTGTTTGTCCAACGTCTTGAATCACGGCTTTCTCTGTCTTCCCGGAAAACTCCGGCCGGTTTGTTTCAGGCGGGGCTTTACCCTGCGCGAGCCATTCTCCCTGCGGCACGGCATTAGAACTGATATTGCCTGCCGACGAAGGAGGTGGCACTTCTGGGAAATTACGACCAGGAACCACATCAATCTGACGTTGCCCGTTAGTAGTGAATAGGTCGGGGTTGAAGGACTTAGGCAAGCCGGCCGGTCCCCATTTTCTGGCCGGCAGCAGATCCAGTGACGGCCCACCAAACAGAAACCCGACAGCGAATTCGCTGAGAGTTTCTGCAACTGTTAGTGGTGGCGATCCTCCTTCGTCCTCTGGTGGCTTGTTGCCGCTTTTCCTGGAAGTGCCGGATGGTAGGCCTTGGCTCCAGTCGTAATGTCTGTATTGGTAGTCTTCCCAATGTTCGTTGCTCGGCTGATACTGCGGTTCAAGTAAAGCGCGACGAAAACGTGGCTTTTCTTCACCGTCGCTCGGAGCAGGCTCGGTTGGCAAATTCTTATCGATTCCTTCCTTTCGGTCGACAGCTGTTGCGATACTGGGAACCGGGGGCGGACGGTTGTCGGCGCCAATGCGGCCAGAGCCCACGGCAGATCCTGCTGATGGCAATTGTCCAGCGGCATTCGAATCCCGAAAGTGGCTGGGACGGTTCTGCGGATCCGCCTGCTTGCGGGGGCCAGGGCCAGTAAGCGGGGGTTGCAATCGGGCACGACCAGGCAGTGTGGCTACGGCGCGCGATGGATCATAGTGGGGAAGAATTAAATAACCCAAGCCAGACGAAAGCGAGGAAATTCCCATTTCGGTACCCCTGTCGGTTGACGCGTGACGGCATGTTATTTCTACAGACAGACAGTCGTGTGGTGACCGGGTAAGGTAGCGGCCCAATAACATCCGGCACAGGGACGGGTCTCATCGGCACTGACGGGTCGCATGCACTGGGAATGTTTGACGCTGCCCGCTATTTCAGATCTCGCGGGTAACAAAGTAGTCTCCACACTCGTTTGGCGGGGCTTACGGTGTCCACTTTGGCGTCATTGGTCTAGACAGTACTCGCGCGACGCTTTCGTTGATGATGTAAAGGTGCATCTCACCGACCTTCAGTTTTACGGTAAGCGTGGCGCCGGCAGCCAGCCATAACGCGTGCCGCGAGGAATCCCGATCACGCCTCAGCCTCCGCAGCGACACGCAGAGTACGCAATACACCACACAGCGTTGCTGCATCGTGCACGCCTTCGCACGCGTGCAATGCCGACGCTGATCTCAATCACTCCCGCGACGACCGACTGGGCCTGATCTGCGACTGAACGGGCGATGCAGCGGCGCATTCGATAGTGCATTCATCGTGCACTACTTCCGCCGTCAATAATGTCGGCGGCTCATACTGCACAGCCTGATAGGCCCGGCGCCATTTAAGCAACAGATTCGCATTTGAGCCCGTGTTCCAGAGCCGGTCGCGCGACCGAGACACCGGCTTTACACGCCAGCTTTGCGGGTTCTCGCCGAAACTCTATGGATGATTGGCGTGCCCTTATGCGTCCGTCTCGCTGCTGTCGCTATCTCAGGTGACAAAGTAGTCTGCACCACTCGTTTAGTGGGGCCTACTGTGTCCGCTTCGGCGTCATCGGTCTAGACGGTGCTCGCGCGACGCTTACGTGTTACGGGCCGAAAGCTGCTTCAGACGCACTCAGTGGAGCGCCTTGGAGCATGTTGGACGGTGAACGAATCGGCCATGGACGTTCAGCCGCACACACAGGCGGCGTATTCAGCATTACGCCAAGGAAGCCTCAAGGCCGACTACCATCGCAGACAATGCCCTGTTCCCGCATGCACGATGTGGCAGCGCTTCTATTTTCATTCACACACCGATTTCGCCCGGTGCGGCTCAGCGAAAATCTGACACCTTTTCGGGAAAGGATTGAGGCGCCTGGTCAGGGGAAGCGCGCAGCGAGCGGTTTGTTTTCGCTTGATGGAACGTCCGGAGAAAGCGTATGAACCGCGGGGGTCAGGCGGCAAGTTGATTTGCCCGCGGCGTCAGATGTGAATGTTTCACCTGAGAACAAGCCCTGTTCGAAAATCCAACAGAGCCCGTAGCCGATCATGCGTTTCGCAGCGCCAGCAGCGGAAGCATTATCGAAGCGCTTGGCGATAGCCAATTTTGAGATATGTAAAGACGACCAATTATGAGACTTTTAGCTACGCGCCGCGGGCGAAGGCTCGTCTTTCCAGCCTTTGAGACCGGCGCTCCGGCAGTTGTGCTACATAAGCAGGATACGGCCAAGGCTAAGCACGAATAGCACTGTCGTAAGGCACCACTACATATCACGTATCGAATACTACATTTTGCGGAATTTGGCGGGCGTCTCGAAGCCAAATCGAAGTAGGTATCTACTCATATGCAATCGCACGCCTACGCGCTCCTCCTGCGTGGAACATATTGGTGGAATTGAGTGAATCTGTATATTAAACATCAAGTTATTAGATTCGCCTCCTGTTCAAGGATGTTTCACGACGGATTGCATTTGGTGAACGCCAAATGACCGCCATTTGAGTGAGCCGACGCGCGCCTCGCCTCGGCAAAGGCCTCGTTTAGCCCCGGCGCTGCTTGGTGATGAATAAAGGCGCGGAAGAACGAATCGACACGGCTCTTCCTCCCAAGTTTTTGCAGATGCTCTCAGACCTAAATGTTATGGCCCCAATAATTATGATTAACTCGAATCCAATTCTCTCTGAGTTGGATGGGAGCCTCCATGCAACGAATTCGCGCTCAACGCACCTTTAGCAGCGCAAAATCTTTCCTCTGTTGTAAGCACCGAGGGTGGACTATTTGGTCTGGACGCTAGGGTATCCGGTGCTTGCAACAAGCGGTAATCAACTACGAGGCGCCCCGTTCCAGCGCGGTAATAGCCATCCAAGGATCTGACTGTGACGACGCTCTTCAGAAGTTGATATCTCTGTTCTAGGCGGACTGCAGTTTGCAGCATTTCCTCCACGAGCGCGATCGCGGTCGGCTCCATCGAGCAGCATTTGCGAGGAGGAGTGATGTTGGGCGGTCGCACCATGCGACGATTGACCAGCCAACATGTGGAGTTGAATGTTCAAATGCGGCTCGACCAATCTGACTTACTCCGCCGCTCGATTTAATGAAATCGAGTTGGGTGGCGCACCAATAGACACGGTGGCTACTACATAAAGTCTCGCCGCGACTGACTTCCCTGCCCGGGACAAAAACTTTTCGCTCCGCTATCAGCAGGTCGTTTCGCGTGAAGGTCCGTCAAGACGTCATGCAGCCCTGTTGAACGACCTTCGCCGCATCATCACTTGTAGTGCGGCCGGAGGGGAGGCGCATCCCGCGCGCTAGTGCACTCTTCAAAACAGGATGCGGGCTACACAATCGGCGGGTCCCGTTCGATGTAAAGACAAGTTCCGCACCGGCCCCTTGCTAACCGGCACCTCTCCTAGGCACGCAAACGAAATTACGGCGTCCGCCCACGATGCCCTTGTATCGTATTTGCGGGCGCAGCTGGCAAATCACAGGACGTCGATCTGCTAATGACCGATGCTCGGGAAAAGTCATTCGGGTTTGAAATGGCCGCCTATTTCAGGCCATTCTCAGATAGAGCTACTCCCGGAACCAGCGCTGCAGGCTAACAACCCCATCGTCGGGAGCGCAGATTCGATAGGACGCCCTCCTGCTCGCGTCTGGCAAGGAAAGAGAGTCGTCGTCATTCGCGATATCTGTCGTTGAAACTGCCTGCCTTCCCTCACCCCACATCCGATGCGATCAGTGCCAATGGAAGTGCAACGCGCCGGAGTTGCGTTTCGATTCGCTGCGCTCGGAGCGTTCTCATTATCGCCTTGACTCGCATGAAGCAGAGATGCAATAAAGCCAGCCCTATCCAACCTAGAATGACCAAGATGTGAAACAAGTAGTCGAGCCGTGAATAATCAACTTTGGGCACGAGGCCCGCACTGGAATCAGAACTTTCCCAGAGCTGCTTTTGTACCCGGGAAAATGCGACTGACAGACCCGATGTTTCAACCGCGACTGATGTTGATCGCAGTAGATAGGCCCGGCTGACCAGACTCATATAAGAGCGCTTGAGAAATCGACCAGTACTAGCCTTTAACGGACAGTGCAATGGGTCGTTTGAGCGCGTTTCGCGCACAGATTACACACGCGCATCGATTAAGGAGCGCCCACTGGACAAGGCTTTCAGTGACCGCCTAGGGCTCGAGGACGAAAATTTCCGCGAGTCGTTCGATGACACCCGTTGGACACCGAAATCGGTTCCGGTACCTCGCTCTTGCGGCATCTCTTTCCCCAAAGAGATAAGATGGGCGCGCGCCACGATGACCTTTCCACGATAGCGAATCTCGCGGAACAGTCTGGCGGACGGCAGGCCGCCGCAGGAACCGTTCCCTGTACAGCCTTGACCTGCTATGCATGCTCCCTTCCGTCAACGGCGTGAGTCGATGCTCTACCCGATCTGAGCCATGTAAAAAGTGTCTAGACTCTAGACAGTCCCTCTCGCAGCAGGAAAGCCCCTTCAAAGAAAAAAGCCCGCAATCCGCGGGCTTTTTTCACAACGCAATCCTCTATCAGCCAGCCTTAGGCTGCGCCTGAAACATCTGGCCGATCAACTCCCGAATCTGTGTTTCTTGCGCCTCGGTAATCACGCCGGCTTTAATTTTCACCGTGAAATTACTGATGTCTTTGGTAATACTGCCCGCGTGTTCCTTTCCAGCAAAGAACTTATCAATGCTGCGCCCACTAGTTCCTTCCGACGTCGCCCGGCGAGTTGCCAGGGCAGTAATCGCCGAAGCGGCCTTACCCTGATCCATCTCACCTTTCAGAACGAGAGGCCAGATCTCCACGGCGGCTTTCATACCGTCTTCGCCATGCTTCTTAACTGCTGCGGCAATTGCCTGAGCCGCGGTTCCCCCCAGCAGGCGCGGCTGAATGTCCAGATCCTTCTTGATGAAATCCGGCAAATTATCGAATGCCAGGAACTGATAAAGCCCCGCACGCGATAAGCCCATCGCTTCGGCCAGCCGTTTGCGATTAGGGAATTCCGTCTCCGACCGGCGAATAGCGACGCCGATTTCGTAATCGGCGAGATCATCGCGGCTGATGTTTTCCACCATCGCCAGTACAGCCATATCTGAATCGGAGCAATCCGCGACGACTGCCTTGATCGTCTCGCTCCCCAACATTTTATGCGCCCGCCACCGACGCTCCCCCGCCACGATCTGATAGTCGTTTTCAACGCGCCGAACTACGATCGGCTGCATGAGTCCAACCTCGCGGATAGACTCGGCGAGTTCCGTCAGTTTGGCCTCGTTGAATACCCGGCGCGGTTGCCAAGGGTTCGGCAAAATTCCTGCTACCGGCAATTGGGACGCAACGCCCGTCGACTCAAGCTCCTGTACCCGAAGTTGCGCAACCGCTAACGCGCCCGCGAGTCCGGGCGCCGTTTGCGTCCGGTTGCTGCGCTTAACCTCGTCTTCATTAATCGACGAGGTCTTACGGATGCCGGACGTCTTCGCCAGCAATTGTTCACGCATATTGCTCATTGCGCGTTCCTCCATTTTTCCGAATAGATTTCGTCCACCCATCGGCAATAATCGACAAGCGGCTGCCGTACACGTTGCAGCGATTTGGACGCACTGTGGGTGCTGCTGATGTCAAACACCGTCGAAAACGCCAGTGCTCCCGTGCTCATTACGGAGCTTGCCGGCACCTCGATCGAATGCAACCAATTTTCGTATGCGCTTTGCGCCCATGCGCGCACGATCGGTGCTGACGAATTTCGCCCATAGTCGACACGCGATAGCATCAACGATACAAAGTCGTACTTCTTGTCCTTCTCGTATTTAATAAAGCTCTTGGAGACGTCCGAGAAAAGTCGCCAGAACGACAGCGAACTGATGAAATCCAGATTCTCCGGCACCATCGGCATCACCATTGCGTCTGCTGCCATCAGTGCATTCAGATTGAGGTACGACAGCGACGGGGACGTGTCCATGAGTATGTAGTCATACTTTTTGCGCAGCGGTTCGAGCCCTTGGCGTAGCACAGTCCAGAAGCGAAATCCCGGCCGCATCTTCTGCATCGCCGGTAGATGAAATTCGGCGCCAATCAGTTCAGTATGCGCGGGAATCACATCAATCCCGTCCCAATATGTCGACTGCACTCGGGCCTCCAAACCGCCCTCGATCTCCTGATCGTAGACGTACGGCAGAACTGTGTCTTCCGGCGTCACGTCTTTTTCGGCGTAGAGTCCGCAGAGTTCAGAAAGAGACGCCTGCGGATCCAGATCAACCACCAGGACCTTACGCCCGCGAAGGGACAGCCCTTGCGCCAGACACATGGTCGTGGTGGTCTTGGCTGACCCGCCCTTGAGCTGCGCGGTGATGATAATTTTCCCATCCGGCTCTTTTAACCGCGTTACGAGAGGCGTCTGATAAATGTCGGAAACCTTCTGAACCCAGATGCGCGCTTCTTCCAGCGTAAAAGTGCGAGTTCGGCCGGTGCCGGCCGCAGTGCCGGGCGGCAACTCGCCGTCGCCTTTGGTGGCGAGATATTGAACCTGGGAGTGGGAGATGTTACACATCTCGGCAATCTCGCCGGTCTTGAAAACTGGAGCCGTCTTTCGCGGACGCGGCGCCAGGATCGTGTCACGGAGTTCGTTCGTGAAAATCGTGACCTTTTCCGCAAACTGGCTGATCTGTTCAAAGTGAACCGTTCGGTCTACGGCAGGAAGTTGGCTCGTTCTGACCATTCTGAGGTTTTTCCATAAAATTCCAGAAAGCTCAGAATACAGGAAATACTTGAAGTTAGCTCTTTAAATCGCTGTTTTTACGTCTACTTTTTAGAATTCTTTGGAAATGGAGCCTCTTTGAGAGCCGCGATGGACGATTTCACATCAAATTAGGCTCGTCTTCGGAGGACAGGCCGCTATTTAAAAAAACGAATATGCACAAATGACCTCACCTTCAAGACACAAATGGAGACTTCAAGGATTCCGCTTGCTCAAAATACCAGCAGAGGGTGAGGTCAGTTGTGCAGTTTTCCCCTTCGAGCAGGGAGCACGCGGGCCCGTCAGCACAATCAACCTCACCTTGAGGGATGCCAGCGACGGTGTCGGTGAGCCACGGGTGCGGCCGCAGACGCTAATTTTTGCAACGCACAATTCACCTCACCCTGCCATTTCCCCACGAAAAAGGGCGGAGTTCCCGTTCGGCCCCCAAACGACAAGCGATCGCACGGACGTCAAACACAACGAACCTCACCATCGCGGTGGCGCGCGTCTGGCAAAGGTAGCAACAGCACAATCAACCTCACCATCTCACGACAGCGCAACACGTCATTTCTGACTGCCGGTTTGTTTGTTTTTTTAAAACATCAACAAGCCAACAAACCCACGAAGAATTTTGATCCTCATTCGATTCAATCACTTAAGCTCAAAAAGGTGAGGTCCGCTGTGTCAAAGGTGAGGTAGGCTGTGCGAAAAGGTGTGGTCGATTGTGCAACAAAGTGAGATTTTTTCCACATCAAGGTGAGGTTAGATGTGCTTCACCCAGCGCCCTGCTCAGAAGGTGAGGTAGGTTGTGCATAGGCTGCATGGCTCCACGCTCGGCCCTGTGGAACAGGGAGTCGAGAGGGAAAGACACGCCGTCCTGGTGAGGTTGGTTGTGTGGTTGGTGAGGTTCTATGTGCGTAATCGGCGAGAACCTCCAATTCATCCTGTGACGCCTCATCGAAGGTGAGGTCCTGTGTGTTGACAGCTCACCACTGCGTGCTACAGTCCCGGGAGCGAAAAAAGTGGATGAAGAACATGGCGTCGGACAATCCGGAAGAGGGCAAATCTAAGGCAACGTCTCGCCAGATGGCGCTCGCGTTGTTCGAGGACATGTTCGATCAGGGATTGCGAATCAATGAAGCCAATCGTGAAATTGGCTATCAGCGCAATGACTTCTTCACTGAAATCGTCAACATGGGCTTGCCGGCGCGGCGCTTTCTCGACGCCGCGTATTTCATCGTTGCGCAGGAGACTGACGAGCGCGATCAATACGACGTCGAGCTGAACTACTTCAAGTGGTTGATGCGCTATGACAGCCGCAACCTCAAGCACTTGCGTACCATCGCCGATGAAGCGCAGAACGCGAAGGTCCGGGTGACCAACACGCCCATGGACCGCGACCCTAACGAGAACGATCTATGGGTCCAGGTGCAACTAATCGGGATGGTCGGTTTTCACCGCGGGCGGATGCGTTTTGACGTGCATCCACGCCTGGTCCCCCACATCCGCGATCCGCAAAAATCGCACTGGCTGAGCCTGCGCATTTCGACTGCGTTCACGCGCAGCCTCGCGCGCGCGATCTATGACAAAGTGCTGCCGCACGTTCCGGCTGGGCGGACGGACTGGATTCAGCTCGATGAGATGCGCAACTGGCCCGGCAGAATGGGCGCGAACGCGGCCATCTTCAAATACTTCAAGCGCGACTGGCTCGAGCCGGCGGTCCGTGAAATCAACGACGTATCGGACATCGAGCTGTCGTACGAGACCCGAACGGCCTCAACGTCATCGAAGAAAATCGACCGCATCCGTTTCCTGCTTAAACGCAAGGACACCGCCGACGCCGTGCTGGCCAGCCTCGCGGATGCGAGTCACCTGTACAAGATTCTCACCGACGAATTCGCGCTGTCCACCAAGCAGTTCAGCGAAATTTCCGAGAACCGCGATGTATGGACCGACGAACGCATCCAGCAGGCGGTCGAATACACGCGATTCAGGGTCCAACGCGGGCAGGTCAAGAAGAGCCCGGCGGGTTACCTGATGCGAGCGCTGCGCGACAACTGGAAGATGTCCGAAGCCGAACGGACGATGGTCGACGTTCAGGCCAAGCTTCTCGCCGACGAAACGCAGGAACAGGTGGCCAAATCCGAGGCGAGAAAGTCGGTGGCGTTCAGCGTTGCCTCGCGCGAAGAGGAAGTGCGCGCCCGGATGAACGAGGACTCGCGCAAGGGCCGTGACCACTTCCACGCGGCCGACGCGAAAACGCGCAAGGAACTGATGCACGCGTGGGTGGCATCGCGGGAAGGCAAGCTCATGCTGCGACGAATGAAGCTCGAACCGTCGACGGTGACGGAGGACGCGATCCTGTCGAACACCGAGCTGGTCTGGTACCTCGGGCAGTTTGTTTTCGGGCGGATGAATTCGGCACGCGCTGCGGCCTGACGCGTCGGCAGGCTTCACAGGCTGACGTCGCGCCTGGTTTCAGTTTGTTTGTTGTGTCGCGAGGTGCGGAAAAAGCGCCGGGGTCTTCCAATCGCACAACCAACCTCACCTCACCCGAGTGACACCCAACGCCGCGGGCATCGCCCTAAAACGATCCAACAATCGACCCCAGTACAATCACGACGACCAGCGCCAGCAACGCGCCGAGAATGCCGACGATCACAATGTCGCGATAGCTCTCCCGGTGCGTCGACCCGCACACCGCCAGCAATGTCACTACCGCGCCGTTATGCGGCAGGCTATCGAGCGTACCCGACGAAATCACCGCGACCCGATGCAGCAGGGCAGGGTCGATACCGTGTTGCGCGGCCAGTTGCAGATAGGTGCTGCCAAGCGCATCGAGAGCAATAGTCAGGCCGCCGGATGCCGAGCCCGTCAGCGCCGCAAGCAGATTCGTCGCGACCGCCAGCGACACGAGCGGACCACCGCCCACACCAAGCACCCATTCGCGCACCAGCGCAAACGCGGGCAAGGCGGCGATCACCGCGCCATAGCCGACGAGGCTGCCGACGCTCAGCACCGGCAACACCGACGCATTCGCACCCGCATCGACGGTATCGCGCAACGCCGGCAGGCGACGCCGGTTGAGCACGATCAGCGCGACGATCGCCACCGCGAGCGCCACGCACACGCCCCACACGCCGCCGACCGCCGCTAGCGACGTCTCGCCCCAACGGATATCCGCGAGATAGTCGGCGTCGATGCGCGGCAGCACGATCACGCTCATCACGAAGTTTACGCACACCACCAGCACGAGTGGTGTCATCGCGACGCCGAACGAAGGCAGATCGCCGCTGATGTGCCCGTGCTCGATCTCTTCA
Organism: Paraburkholderia sp. SG-MS1; assembly: GCF_012275575.1. Classification (GTDB taxonomy): domain Bacteria; phylum Pseudomonadota; class Gammaproteobacteria; order Burkholderiales; family Burkholderiaceae; genus Paraburkholderia. The sequence continues at coordinate 24,883 of NZ_NPIH01000208.1, forward strand.
GGGTCGAAGCTCTGCGATACGGTGGCGCGCTCACGCACGAGCTTTGCATCGGGCGCGGGCTTCGCCGCCGGCGCCGCGGTGGCCCCGCCGAAGCCGTCGAAACCCTCGTTCGCGGCGCGCGCGCGGGACTGTTGCAGCGACAGCCACCACAACCCGAAGCCCACCATCACGATGCTCGCGATCACGCCCAATCCGGGCGCGGCGAACGGTGTCGTGCCGAAGAACGGCATCGGAATCGCGTTCTGGATCGCGGGCGTGCCCGGCAGCGCGGACATCGTGAAGGTCGACGTGCCGAGCGCAATCGCCGCCGGCATCAGACGACGCGGAATATTGGCGGCCTGGAACAANCGCCATCGGCGCGATCACGAAAAACGCCACGAACAGACTGACGCCGCCGTAGGTCACGAGCGCACCGCCGATCACGACCGCGAGAATCGCCCGGTGCGCGCCGAGCTTTTCCGTCATGAAACTCGCGATCGCCTTGACCGAACCGCTGTCCTCCATCAGCTTGCCGAACAGCGCGCCGAGCAGGAACAGCGGAAAGAACTGCGCGAGAAAGCGCGCGGCGCTGTTCATGAAGGTCTGGGTCCAATGGGCGAGCACGGGCTCACCGGAAATCGCCGCGGCGAGCATCGCGGCAAACGGTGCGAGCAGCAGCACGCTCCAGCCGCGATACGCGAAGCCGATCAACAGTGCGAGACTCGCGAGCATGCCGAACAGGCCGAGGCCCACCGCGAGCGGTGACAGGGTGATGACGTCCATGATCAAACTCCGTCGAGCAATGCGTCGAGATCGAGCGAAGAGCGCACGCCGATCGACTCGGCGTGTTCGGTGAGAAAGGCGTCGGCGGCCCGGCGACCTTCGTCGCGCAGCATCGTCAAAAATGCCCACTCGGCATTGAGCTTCGACGAGTAGCCGAGCTTCGTCATTGCTTCGCTGGCGATTCGGTGGATGCGCATTTCGGCCCAGTGACGTCCTTCGTCACTACCCGCGTCCGCCGCGCGGCGCAGCAGCGCGATCATCCGCAGTTCCTTGAGCAGCGGCGCGTTGAACGCGACTTCATTGAGACGGCTGATGATGTCACGCGCGGTGCGGGGCGTTTCATCCCGTTCGACCGGATTGACCTGGATCAGCAGCGTATCGCTCGACGTGCATTCGCGAACGAGCGGCGTGATGGTCGGATTACCGGCGTAGCCGCCGTCCCAGTAGTCGTCACCGTCGATGTTGACCGCCTGGAAGAGCGTCGGCAGACAGGCCGACGCGAGCAGCACGTCGGCCGACAGGTCGGCGTTGCGAAACACGCGCGCCTGGCCGGTGCGCACCCGGGTCGCCGTGATGAAGAGCTTGATCGGCGCGTCGCGTAAATGGGCGAAGTCGATCGACTCATCGAGGATTTTTTGCAGTGGATTGACGCCGCGCGGATTCATGTCGTAAGGCGAGAACACGCGCGCCGCGAGATCCATCGCGATGAACAGCGGTGAATTGTCGAGCGTCCAGCGACCCATCAGTGCGTCGAACGGGCTGCGCCGGAACGGACTGAAGACCGCCGCATCGGACACGCGTCGCCAGAAAGCTTCGAGCGCGGCGCGCGCGCCGGTCGCACCGTCCAATTGATAGCCGCTCACGAGCACGGCCGCGTTCATTGCGCCTGCCGATGTGCCGGAAATCCCTTCAATCTGTATCCAGGATTCTTCGAGCAGACGGTCGAGGACACCCCATGTGAAGGCGCCATGTGAACCTCCGCCTTGCAAGGCGAGGTCGATACGGGCGGGCGCGTGACGCACTGGTTGATCTTTCGAGGCAGCCAAGACAACTCCGTTGTGAGGAGTGCTCCATGTCGCGAGCTGAAGCCGAATACACGGCGGACAAAGAAAACCGGTGGGGCAGAAACGACAGCAAAAACTGGGAGTGGCGGGCGGCTATTCAATGCAAACGGTGAACGAATAAACCGCTTGGTAAAGAGACCGCGCTGTTAGGAACGTCTGAATTTTGAATGGATGTGCGTATTAGTTAAAGAGCAATACGCGGCAAAACGAACTGGCATACGTTTCGTATTGGAAGGGCCGGCTGCTCAAAAGTCAAGGGTATTCGCCCAGGATGCGCGCGCATGGCAGGTTGCCCGCATCGAGGCGATATTTTGTTCGCTTGCGAGCCGATATTGATTGTGCTCAGTGACGCGAGAGAAAGGGAGGACACAGGCGCGAGCGCAGTCACGACGCGGTCAAAAAAAGGGTGTAGCAAACTCGTGAGGAATGACGCGGAAGCTTACATCTTCATTGACAGATCAGCACGTAAAGCGCGACGGCAACTTGAGCCACACAACATGCAGGCCGAGTTAGTTTGCATCTGATCAGAGGGCAGCAACCCGGGCGCGAGGATCTTCGAGGTCGCCGCAATGTGGAACGTCAGCTCGGGACACAGGCTTGCGACCGTCGGCAGAGTTGCGAAACGAGTGGCCCAAAGGCGTCGTTTTCGATGACCGGCATGCAGTGCCGCCGCGCAATATCGACGAGCGCCATGCGGCGTTCGAGGCTCATCGTGATGACAGCCGGATTCTGCAGATTGGGCACCTTGAAGATCGCCTTCACGCGATGGCGTGGGCACACGGCCTCGACGTCGTCGGTCAACCGGCCGTCGAGATAACTAGGGATGCCAACGATCTCGAACTGGAAAGCCGGTGCCCACGCTTTGAGGCCGTAATAGGTGAGTTGATCGGCGAGGATGACGCCGTCGGTGCCGATCAGACTGTTGATCACCGCATACAGACGGTGCTGCGCGCCGCTTACTGCCGATCACGAGGCCGTGCAACTGCATTTCCTTATACGCCCGCGACACCGTCAACACGTTGATACCGGGTTCGGTCGCCAGTTGCCGCTGCGGCGGAAGCTGGCTGCTGGGCGGATAAACGCCGCTGCGGATCTCGCATGCGCCGCGCATCTTCAACCCGTCATGAGTGACGGCGGGCCGACGCGGCCTCGTGGTTCGTCGATTCAAAGCGGCGTCGCTGGCGTGTCGAGCACGGCGCAGGATAGCTAGCGCCGCGTCCCTCTTTTCGTGTGCGCGTGCTCGCCTCATCGGTCGATCGATGCCGCTTGATGCTGCTTCAGACAACGGTTTCGCGGTCAGAAACAGCGCTTATTGCAATGTTATGTATCGGGCGGACCGGTAGATACACTGCGATACAATCGGTGCGGTGATCCAGGCTATAAAGCAATCGTTGCCAATTACCGAGACCACCATGAGCGCCGATTCGCTGCAAGGCTCCTGCCATTGCGGGGCCGTCCAATTCGAAGTTCGCACCGCGGTCGTTCCCGCCGGACGATGCAACTGCAGCCTGTGCCGGCGCAAGGGCGCGCTGATGACGCCGCTGTTCCCCGCGAGCCAACTGAAAATCGTGAGTGGCGAGGATGCGCTGACGCTTTACCAGTTCAACACGAAGGTGGCGAAGCACTACTTCTGCAAGCACTGCGGCATTTATCCATTTCATCAAACGCGCAAAGACCCACAGCAATGGCGCGTCAATATCGGTTGCCTCGAAGGTGTCGACCCCTATACGCTGGAAGCCGGCGTTGCCGACGGCGCCAGCCTCTCCGTGCTGGAGGACGCGTGAAGCGGTTACTGGCGATCGTCCTGTTCATCGCCGGCGGTTTCGCGACCGAGCTGGCGCATCCGCTGCAATGCACGCTGGTCCAGGCGAGCGGGCTGCAGTTCAAACGCCGTAAGAGATAGTGCCTCGATGGAAACGGCCGACCATGTATTGATCGTCGACGACGACCGCGGTATCCGCGAATTGCTGGCGACTTACCTTGAGAAGAACGGCATGCGCGTGTCGCTCGCGGCCAACGGTCATCAGATGCGCGCCGTGCTCGAGCACGGCGCGCCCGATCTGATCGTGCTCGACCTGATGCTGCCGGGCGAGGACGGTCTCGTGCTGTGCCGCGAACTGCGTGCCGGCAAATTCCGCGCCGTGCCCGTGCTGATGCTCACGGCGCGCAACGAGGAAGCGGACCGGATCGTGGGTCTGGAAATGGGCGCCGACGACTATCTGCCCAAGCCATTCGCCGTGCGCGAACTGCTCGCGCGGATTCGCTCGGTGCTGCGCCGCGCGCGGATGCTGCCGCCTGGCATGGAGGTGACGGAATCGGCGCAAATGCTGCGCTTCGGCGACTGGCGGCTCGATACCACCGCGCGCCATCTGCTCGATGCCGAAGGCACGATGGTCGCGTTGAGCGGCGCCGAATATCGCTTGCTGCGCGTATTCCTCGATCATCCGCAGCGGGTGTTGACGCGCGATCAACTGCTCAATCTGACTCAGGGCCGCCAGGCCGATCAGTTCGACCGTTCGATCGATCTGATGGTGAGCCGTCTGCGTCAACGTTTAAGGGACGTTGCCCGCGAGCCGCGCTACATCAAGACGCTGCGCAGCGAAGGCTACGTATTCTCCGCCGCCGTGACCACCATCGGGGATCCGGAATGATTGCAGCGTCATGGCCGCGCTGGCCCCGCACGCTGTTCGCGCGACTCGCCGTGATCCTGTTCGTCGGACTGGCGCTCGCGCAGACGCTGTCGTTCTGGCTCACGATGACCGAACGCGACCAGACGATGACCAACGTGATGATGGGCTACATCGAACGCGAGGTGGCGAGTTCGGTGGCCCTGCTCGATCATTTGCCGCCTGATGAGCGGGCCCAGTGGTTGCCGCGTCTCGCACGGCGCAGCTACGAGTTCGTTCTCGGGCCCGGCGTGAGCGGCGAGCCAGTCGATGCGAGTCTCTCGGAGCGGGTCGCGCGCTCGATCGATGTCGGCATCGGCAACCGTTATCCGCTGACGGTGAACGCGGTCCCCGGCGACCGCGAACGCCTGCAGGTGCATCTGAAGTTGAGCGACGGCACGCCGCTGACGATCGATATGCGTCCGATGTCAGGCGCGCCATTGTCGCGCTGGCTGCTGCTGGTGCTGCTATTGCAACTGGTGGTGCTCGCCGCGTGCTGCTGGCTCGCGGTGCGGCTCGCGACGCGCCCGCTGCATCAGCTGGCGCTGGCGGCCGACACGCTCGGCCCGGATCTGAAAGCGGACCGTCTGCCGGAAGACGGACCTTCGGAAGTGGCACGTGCCGCGCGCGCGTTCAACGCGATGCAGGACCGGATCGCGACGTACATGACCGAACGCATGCAGATTCTCGCGGCGATCTCACACGACCTGCAAACGCCAATTACGCGCATGCGCTTGCGCGTCGACGTGATGGACGACGACGCACAGGGCGCGAAGCTCAGGCAGGATTTGCAGGAGATGGAGACGCTGGTCAAAGAAGGCGTGACATACGCCCGGACCATGCACGGCACGACCGAGGTGCCGTGCCGCATCGATCCGGATGCGCTATTCGACAGCCTCGTCTTCGATTACCTCGATGCTGGTCAGGACGTATCTCTGGAAGGCCGCTTCGGCATGTCGGTGACAACCCGTCCGCAGGCACTGCGCCGCATCGTCGGCAACCTCGTCGACAATGCATTGAAGTTTGGCGGCGCAGCCGAGATCAGGATCACAGCGGTGCACGATGGGCAGACAACGATCAGTGTGCTCGACCGTGGGCCCGGCATTCCGGCGCAGGCGCTGGAGGCGGTATTCGAGCCGTTCTACCGGGTGGAGACTTCGCGCAATCGCCATACGGGCGGCACGGGGCTCGGTCTTGCCATTGCACGGCAACTCGCGCTGGCGATGGATGCGACGTTGACGTTGCAGAACCGCGCGGGGGGGGGGCTGGAGGCGCGTCTGACGCTGAGGAAGCTGCTTTAGGCGCGCGCCGTTCAGTGGAATGGTGCGGCGCGATCAAGCGCAGGCGGTTTGTCGGCGCAACAACGTCGCGTGATGGATTTTGGCCCGGTATTGCCCGATTTACGTCTTCCCAGTCATCGCCGCTGATAAAAACAGAAAAGGCTCCGGTAAATTCGCACCGCATAAAAGCAATGGTAGAGATCGCGGCCGGCATCCCTGCAGGCCGCTGCGCATCGGCGAAAAGAGACGCCGTGCTGATGTTCGTGCGGTTACACGGCCACGACGTCCGCCTGGAACGGAGCAAGTGTCGCCATGTGCGGTCGCCACGCTTGAGACGCCAACTTCAGCTTACCGTTCGACGCCGATATGATCATCGAGTACGCGAGGACGCGTTCACACTGCAGCAAAGCGACGGTACGCTATAACTCCTCTCCCTATCGAAACCTCATATTGATTGTCGATGATCAACATGTTGATGTCGAGATCGGCCCTTCAGCGACTGTCTTTCTGATTTTCCCTGGGCGAACAAGTCGAGCGAGCTCACAAACAGCCCAGCCGGATTTGTCGAATTAACCAGCATTGAAACGGGCCGCATATAAGCGTCACGCATGTCGATACGCGTGGGTTCTATGCCAAGGTGGATAGCGGGGTAATCTCGTCCACTGCGCGGAGGCGGCCGTAATATTGACTCCCGATCAATTGACAAAATCGTGCCGACGTACCATTCTTTTCATGTGGCGGATGCAGAGTAGTGCGGCCGTGCTGGGCATGATGAAGCTGTGAAATATACGTTACGTTCGAAGCTAATACCACCCTAGTTAGCAAGGTAACTAAAAAGGAATCCGAATGGCGTCCACAGCGCAGAAAATGTCAAAAATGCAGCTCACTGCCATGGTGGTGGGCGGAATGGTCGGAGCGGGGATTTTCTCCTTACCTCGAACTTTTGCAAATGCCACCGGCCCGCTGGGCGCCGTCATTGCGTGGCTGATTGCCGGCACCGGGATGTATATGCTGGCGCGGGTGTTCCAGTCTCTCGCTGAACGAAAGCCTGAACTCGACGCCGGCGTGTTCGCCTACGCCAAAGAGGGCTTCGGCGACTACCCCGGCTTTCTTTCCGCCTTCGGCTACTGGATTGGTAGCTGTATCGGCAACGTTTCCTACTGGGTGCTGATCAAGTCGACGCTGGGGGCCTTCTTCCCGGTATTTGGCGAGGGCAATACGGTCGTGGCGATCGTCGTCGCCTCGATAGGCATATGGCTCTTCCACTTCATGATCCTGAAGGGCGTGCAGCAGGCCGCCTTTATCAACACCGTGGTCACGGTCGCGAAGGTCATCCCGATCCTGGTTTTCATCCTGATCCTGATCTTCGGGTTCAGAATGGAGCTGTTCCGTGTCAATTTCTATGGCGCAGGGCTGGAAGGAGGCATTTTCGAACAGGTGCGGGCGACCATGCTGGTCACGGTGTTCGTCTTCCTCGGCATCGAGGGCGCGAGCGTGTATTCGCGGTACGCGAAAAAGCGCTCCGACGTGGGGGCGGCGACAATCACCGGCTTCATCATCGTCACTACGTTGATGGTGCTTGTGACTTTGCTTCCCTATGCCGTGCTGATGCGTCCCGACGTTGCAGTCATGCGTCAGCCGTCGATGGCGACCGTTCTCGAGGCAGTAGTGGGACCATGGGGTGCGGTCTTCGTCAGTATCGGGCTGCTCGTCTCGGTGTTGGGCGCCTACCTAGCGTGGTCGCTGATCTGCGCCGAGGTGCTGTTTACTGCTGCCAAGACGAAGGACATGCCCTCTGCCTTCGCGAAAGAAAACAAGAACAAGGTTCCCGTGGTCGCGCTGTGGGCGACCAATATCGTCGTGCAGTTGATTGTCATCACCACGTACTGGTCGCGGGACGCGTTTTCGCTGATGCTGAATCTGACCAGTGCGATGGCTCTGATTCCGTTCCTGTTCGTGGCGGGGTATGGGCTGCAATTGACGAAACGCAGGGAAACCTATGACGTCCGGCCAGAGGAACGCAATCGCGATTTCATCATCGCCATCATCGCCACGGTTTATACGGCCTTCCTGCTCTACGCCGGGGGCATCAAATTTATTGTCCTGTCAGCGGTTCTCTATGCGCCGGGAACGGCGCTCTACTTCTGGTGTCGACGCGAGCAGAACGTGCCCGTATTCACCAAAGCGTCCGACTGGATCATTTTCGTTCTCGCGGTTATTGGCGCAGTCGTCGGTATTTACTGGATCGCGACAGGTTACATCACCATTTAACGAATGGAGTTCGTCATGGCGAATACAGATGTGAAAGATGCTGGATTTGGTGTGCACTCGGAAGTCGGACAGCTGCGCAAGGTGATGGTGTGCGCGCCAGGGATGGCCCATCAGCGGCTCACCCCGAGCAACTGCGATGAACTGCTGTTCGACGACGTGCTATGGGTCGAGAACGCCAAGCGCGATCACTTCGACTTCGTCACCAAGATGCGGGACCGCGGTGTAGAAGTGCTGGAAATGCACAACCTGCTGGCGGAAACCGTGGCGGTGCCGGAGGGCAAGAAATGGATTCTCGATAACCAGGTCGTCCCTAATCAGGTGGGACTCGGTTTCATCGACGAGTTGCGCAGCTATCTGGAAGGCCTCGACAATCGCAAGCTCGCCGAGACGCTGATCGGGGGGCTGTCGACTCACGATTTCCCGGAAGCGCACGGCGGCAAGGCGCTGGAAATCGCGCGCGAAGCGGCGGGGACCACCGAGTACCTGCTGCCGCCTCTGCCGAACACACTTTACACGCGCGACACGACCTGCTGGATTTACGGCGGGGTGACGTTGAATCCGTTGTACTGGCCGGCGCGTCATGAGGAAACGATCCTCACGACGTCGATCTACAAGTTCCACCCTGACTTCGCGGGCAAGGTCAACGTGTGGTGGGGCGACCCGACTCAGGACCATGGTCTCGCGACGCTCGAAGGCGGCGACGTGATGCCGATTGGCAAAGGCGTCGTGCTGATCGGCATGAGCGAGCGCACCTCGCGTCAGGCAATCAGCCAGTTGGCGGCGACGCTGTTCCAGAAGGGTGCGGCCGAGCGCGTTATCGTGGCGGCCATGCCGAAGATTCGCGCGGCCATGCACCTCGATACGGTGTTCACGTTCGCCGACCGTGACTGCGTATTGCTCGCGCCAGACTTCATGAACAAGACGCGCACGTTCTCGTACCGCCCGAGCAGCCATCCGAGCGGCGTGGAACTGCATCGTGAGGACAAGCCGTTCGTCGACGTGGTGGCTGAAGCCCTGGGGCTCAAGAAACTGCGCGTGGTGGAGGCGGGCGGCAGCGACTATCAGCGCGAACGCACGCAATGGGACAGCGGTGCGAACCTCGTGTGCGCGTCGCCGGGGGTGGTCTATGCGTACGACCGCAACACTTACACCAACACGCTGCTGCGCAAGCAGGGCATCGAGGTGATCACGATCGTCGGCGCGGAACTCGGGCGCGGTCGTGGCGGTGGCCACTGCATGACC
>NZ_NPIH01000209.1:0-2395 GCF_012275575.1 Paraburkholderia sp. SG-MS1
CCAAAGCTTTTCGCCATTTCCGCCACCTGCGCGGCCCGCTGCGGGCTGTTCTTGACCGTGCGGATACCCTGATCCGTAAACTGCGCCAGAACTACATATTTCAGCATGATGATTCCCCTTACGATTGACACGTGTTGGGACTCGGACGCGCGAGCGGCACCGCACACGCCATGTTCGGTTTTTGTCGTGCCGTTCTGCGCGTAAACTGATTCTAGGCAATCCCGTTGCCCGCCACGCGCCATTTGTCTGGATTCGATGAGGTGCTGGCATGCGATGCGCGCCTGCTGCAATACGGAGGTGGCTATGACCGACTTCAACGAGGCCCGCGAACGGATGGTCGAATGGCAGATCGTCCGCCGCGGCATTTGCAATCCCCGTGTCCTCGCGGCGATGCGGCGTGTGCCTCGCGAGGAATTCGTCGCCGCCGGGCTGCGGGAATTCGCGTACGAAGACACGCCGCTGCCCATCGGCAACGAGCAGACCATCTCGCAGCCGGCCATCGTCGCGGCAATGATCGAAGCCGTGGACCTGAGCCCCGGCGAGCGGGTTCTCGACGTCGGCACCGGATCGGGCTATGCCGCCGCGGTCGCCGCGGTCATCGCGGGCCAGGTGTACTCGATCGAACGGCATGCCGGACTGGTCGAATCGGCTCGGGAAATCCTGCGCAGACTGGGGATTTCGAATGTGACGGTGCATCACGGCGACGGAACGATGGGTCTCGCCGACTATGCGCCGTATGACGCGATCATTGCGGCGGCGGGCGGCCCGCATGTGCCTCAGGCGTGGTGCGGGCAACTTACGGTCGGCGGACGGATCGTCATGCCCGTGGGGCGCGATCCGCATTGTCAGCGGCTGATCAAGGTCGTGCGGCGCGGTGAAGAGGACTATGAAAGAAGCTGGCTCGGCGAAGTCAGGTTCGTGCCGCTGGTCGGTGAGGATGGGTGGCCAGTGGAGGATTGCGGGGCGCGTGCGGGGGACGAACTACTGCCATGGGCACATAGATGAGCCGACGTCAGCTACAGCCGATTCCTGTCCCGCAATGACGCTCCCAGCCTAGCCGGTCAAACGATTCCCGCCGTTAGAAACCCCTTCTCGACCGCTTTCACCTTCTGTGCGCGCGCCGCCGCGCTGCCCTTGCGAAACAGCGACCGTGTCACCTGCACAACCGCTCTGCGACTATCCGCGAACTGGGAGATACGCGACAGATGCACAGTCAGCGAGATATAGAAAATCGCGGCAAGCTGCGCGGGCGTCAACAGGTACTTTGCATTCGCGCTGGCGGTCGTGAGCTTATAAGCGGCGAAATTATGAATCCCGCTATTGTCATGAACCCATCCGTAATCATTGCGCTCATAGGTGTACGGGCGCGTCGCCGGAGGATAGGGAAAAGAATCGAGGTCACCAGTCAGGCTTTACCCGACGTCAATGAATGACCATGCCATGTGGATTCGTGTTTCTCCAACCAAGTATCGACATCCGCCGCCGACGCTCGATCAGCACACCCGCGAATGATAGAAGCGCCAGACAATGCGCTCACGCGTGCCTTGATCTGGCGCAAGCATTTCACCCTTCGCCCTGCTCTTCGCCTCGCAAAGCAGGCACTATTCCTGGCGGGGTAAGATGCAATCGCGGCTACGTCGGTGGAAAATGGCGAATAGCTGCGCCGTGTTCGCAAGTCGCACTCATGCGTTCAAGCAAGTGCCACAGTGCGAGCGCCCTCGAGATGCTGTTGCCCTCAACCGGAAGGAGCCATTCATGACCGCCATGATGAAAGCCGCCGTATTCGTCGAGCCGGGCCGTATCGAACTCGCCGACAAACCCTTGCCCGACGTGGGCGCCAACGACGCGCTCGTGCGCATCACCACCACCACCATCTGCGGCACCGACGTGCACATCCTCAAGGGTGAATATCCGGTCGCCAAGGGACTGACGGTCGGTCACGAGCCAGTCGGCGTGATCGAAAAACTCGGCAGTGCGGTGCGCGGGTATCAGGAAGGCCAGCGCGTGATTGCCGGGGCCATTTGCCCCAACTTCAACTCATACGCGGCGCAAGACGGCGTCGCGTCGCAAGACGGCAGCTATCTGATTGCCGCGGGCCTGTGCGGTTGCCACGGTTATAAGGCGACGGCGGGCTGGCGTTTCGGCAACATGATCGACGGCACCCAGGCCGAATACGTGCTCGTGCCCGACGCGCAAGCCAACCTCGCGCCGATCCCCGACGGCTTGACCGACGAGCAGGTGTTGATGTGTCCGGACATCATGTCCACGGGCTTCAAGGGCGCGGAAAACGCCAACATCCGGATCGGCGATACGGTGGCCGTATTCGCGCAAGGTCCCATCGGCCTGTGCGCCACGGCGGGCGCGCGCCTGCTCGGCGGCACCACCATCATCGCGG
>NZ_NPIH01000209.1:2443-46123 GCF_012275575.1 Paraburkholderia sp. SG-MS1
GGACGGCAACGATCACCGCCTCGACATGGCCCGCAGGATGGGCGCCGACGTCACGCTGAACTTCAGGAATTGCGATGTGGTGGACGAGATCATGAAGCTCACGGGCGGACGCGGCGTCGATTCGTCGATCGAGGCACTCGGGACGCAGGGCACGTTCGAATCTTCGCTGCGTATTCTCAAACCGGGCGGTACGCTGTCGAGTCTCGGCGTGTACTCATCCGACCTGACGATTCCGCTCGGTGCCTTCGCGGCCGGTCTCGGCGACCACAAGATCAACACCGCGCTTTGCCCTGGCGGCAAAGAGCGCATGAGACGTCTGATGAACGTGGTGGAGTCCGGACGTGTCGAGCTTGGCCCGCTGGTCACCCACCACTACAAGCTGGACGATATCGTCGCCGCGTACGATCTGTTTGCGAATCAGCGGGATGGGGTGCTGAAGGTGGCTATCAAGCCGCATTGAGCGAAAGGCGGGCGCGTGCAGGGCTGTGGCGCCGCAAGACAGGGCGCCACGTTATGGTCCGTTGCGCAATTTGCCCTCGAGCGACCCGCTCTGCTCACCCCGCCTGCGTCCCATACTCCTTGACCGCCGCGGGCTTCCGCTGCCGCGGGTTCGGCACGCTTTGCACTGGCGCGTTGCGCCTGATCGTGTCACCCGTCGCGCCGACGAGCGTCAACGTGTTGTCGCTCGCCTCGATCTTCACCGGATCGGTCCTCTTCCATTGCTTCTTCGGAATGACGAGCTTCCACGTCGCGTCTTTCCCCGCGTCGCGAAAAAACGCGACCACGCCGACATATTCCGCGTCGCCGTTCATCGGCTCGCTGATGCTCGCGCTTGCATCGGGACGCAACACGATATCTTTTGTCGCCAGCAGATCGGCCTTCAGGGTGTCGAGATCGTTCGTCTGCAACTGCCGATAGTCGAGTTGCTGAAACGTCTGTGGCGCCTTCAGTTGATAGATCCGCACCACCGTCGACAATGATTGTCCCGCGCCGTTCGCATTCAACGAGGCCCGGCTGACGAGGTCCACGTTCATGGTTTTCACCTGCGTCATGAACGCCCATTTTGCGGCGTTCACCGTGCTGTCCGTCACTGCCTGTCCCACTCCGCACGCTGTGATGGTCACGAGGGCGCACACCGAGACGCCGGTTCGAAGCTGTCGCATCATCATCCTGTTGATCCTTCCTGTTGGTCCTCTTGCGCGTTCATTGATCGCTGTCCTGATGCGCGGGCCAGTGCTTGTGTCGGCGCGCCTCGGGCACCTGACGAGTGTCTCGCTCGCTACCGCCCGCCCAGTCCCCCAGTTGCACGCGTGTGACCGTGGCCGCAGCGGCGCCTGTGCGTGACGCCGGCAACTGCGTCGTGAAACCCAGACTGACGTGAGCGGAATTCAATTGCTGCGCCGGCATCAGGTCCGGGCTGACGTGCATGACCAGATGCGCGCGCGCTTCGTAGCCGAGGTAAAAGCGCAGCAACGCCATCAGTTCGCGATGATTGCCGCGCCCCGGCATCAGCCCGAGCACCGCTTCACGCGTGTGCGGCGTAATCACGACGCGCACCGTGTTCGCCCGATCGTAGAAACCGCGGCCCAACAGGCAGCCTTCGCCTAGCGCGCCCGGCGTGCAGCCGTCCGCAGTGATCCAGACCGGATGGAACTCCTCGACCGCGACCCATGCGTCCGGCACCGCGTGCTGAAGCACGCCCGCCAGTCCTTGCGCCGTGCGCGTTTTCTGGCCGGCGAGCCCGAGCATCGACAGCAGCTTGCGCGAGCCGACCGCCCGCGCGACCTCCGGCGCGCCGAAGCCGAGCCCCGCGAAGCTCAGCAGGTAGCGCGACATCTCGTCGGTCCCGCCGTTGAGGAAACCCGCCGGATAGTAATACTTGCGCCAGATCCGGTAGTACTGCGTGACCACGCGGTGATGGAACAAGTCGAGAAAGGCCGCCATCGGCTCCGCGCCGTCGCGGTTCTGCGCGATCTCGTCGACGAAGTACGACGGCATGCGCGCATCGACGCCGTACAGGCCCAGAAACGTCGTTCGCACCGTCGGCGGCGCCGATGCATTGTCCGGGTCGTATTCGATCGCATCAATCTCGCGGTTGGGAAACCCGAGCTGCACCCGCGAGCGGAAACGAACCGGCTCCGAGGATGGCGAATCGGTCGTGCCCAGCGGCGGCTTGTCCGGCGCGGCCAGCTCGATCAACTCGCAAAAGCGGAAGAAATTCATCCACACGGCATCTTCGAGCAAGGCCGGCAGCAGCGGCCGGTCCGCACACGATGCGAACTCCCTGCCCGGCGCGTTCAAAACGGTGCTCCTTCGCCCTTCGTATCGGGCCATTCGATGCGGCGGCCGGTCGGCTGCGACACGATGACGAGCTTCGTGAACAGATTTAACGTCGCGTACAGCCCAAGGAAGCGGTTCAGCATCCCGCCAAACAATTCGACGTCGCCGTCGCCGGCGAACTGATGGCTGTCGAGCGTCACCTCGATCTCGACGCCGCGCTGCAAGCCGCCCGTCACGAGCTTCTGCAACAGCCGGTGCTTCACGTCGGTGATCGCCTCGACGCGGCGCCGGTTCAACTCGCCGTCAGTCCAGTCGTATAGCGCGAGCGAGCCGCGCAAAATCTCCGGGTTCAACAGCGACAGATAGTTCGGCGCAAGGTGCGACAGCACACGCCACTGGAAACGGTCGCCGGTCGGCGGATAAACCGGCAGCGTTGGCGCGCTCAGGTTGCGCACCGAGCCGATGTTGGTGAAGCCGCTGCGCATCCTCGTGATACCCGCTTCGCGTAATCCCTTGCTCGGCAGCATCCCGTTGGTGCCGGTCACGGATAACGACAGCGTTTCCCTCGGCAGTGTTGCCTGCTGCTCCCACGCATGACCGCCGAGCACGACCCACGTGTCGAACCGGCCCGATGGCCCGCGCCGCACGCGGGTATGGAAATAGCGCTCCGGCATTTCATGCCGCAGCATGCCGCCGCGATGACGAAACGACGCGAACGGCGCGTACTCGAAACGCCGCCCCGCGCCAGCCTCGAAGCCCTGCACGGTATCGACCGAATACACGTCGACGTGCTCGCCGTACTGCTCGATCGCACGGACGCGGTATTCGGTGTCGAACTGCGTGGCGACGACCGGGTTCGCTTCCAATTGAAACAGGTTGATGATCGGTGTGCAGAAGAGACGCACGTTGTCGGCGCAGAAGCGCATATCGTCCGGATAGTTCTTCTCCAGCACGACCTCGATGTCGAAATACGGCGCGTCCTGCGCAATGGCCCGCATGTCCAGACCGAGCACGTCCACAAACATGAATTTCTCGGGGAACGTGAAGTACTCGAGCAGCAACTGATAGCCGCTGAACGCGTTGTCGGCCTTCGGCCACAGGCGCTCGCCGGCCGCAAAGCCGGCCGCTTCGATGCGCAGGCCCGGCATTGCTCGCGGCATGCCGGGGCGGCCGGCGGGGTAGCCGGGCACGCGCACGTTGATCGTCACGGGCCTCGCGGTGAGCGCCGCATAGAGCGCGAGCGCGACGGGCCGCTCGGCGTTCAGGAACAGGCGCAGGCGCGGCACGTCCAGTTGCTCGCGCCGCGCCTGCGGTTGCACTTCGAGGCGCAAACGCAGCACCGAGCGGCCGTCCTCGCGCGCGTAGGCGTTGGCTTCACTCAGATACAACGGATACAGGTCGACTTCCTGCGTGGTCCGGTAGATGCACTCGACGCGTTCGTCGCCCGTACCCGAAGACGATCCCACGGGAATCGGATCGGAGATGACCTCCAGTCCCGCGGCGAGCGTCTCGTGCTTCTGCAACGCGCCGTCGGTCGGACTCAGCTCGAGAATCGATAGCGACGGAATCATGCGCAGATAGTGCGGCCACAACATGCTGACGAGCCCTTCGGTGAGTTCGGGAAACTCGTCGTCCAGCTTGTGACGTAGGCGTCCCATCAGGAACGCGAAGCCTTCGAACAGGCGCTCGACGTGCGGGTCGCGCTCGCCGATGCGGTCGATGTTGAGCATCCGCGCGCGATCCGGAAACGCCCGGGCGAATTCCTTGCCGGCCTCGCGCAGGTAGCGCATTTCCGCTTCGTAGTAGCGGAGAATTTCGTTGTCCTTGGTGGCGCGGTTCATGAGCGCGGTCTCGCAAATTCGATGTCGTGGTGGGAGCTCACGCCAGCGTCACGGCGCGCGCCGGATCGATCGCGGTCAGCTCGCCGGTCAGCGCGTCGATTCGCGCGCTCAGGGCGGACTTGTCCGCGCCCTTGCGGTTGATGCGGATCTTCAACAGGCGCAGCAGGCGGTGCTTGGTTTCGAAGGCCAGCGACGGCTCCCAGGCGGCCAGCTGGAAGCGTTGCGCGACCGGATCGAGCGTGGACAGCAGATGCAATGCCGTGTCCGCGCGATCGGCGCGCTCGGCCACGCGCGCCATCACCAGTTGCCGCACGAAGCGCTCGCGTTCGCCGTCCTGCGCGGGCAGGCACTGCAGCCAGGCGAACGCCGCGTCCAGCCCTTGCTGGACGGCAAGATCGGTGGCCTGCGCTTCGGTTTCCGCCCAGTCGGTATCGGCCGACGAGACGGCCACTGGCGCCACGGCCTCGCCGCGCTCGACGTCGCGCACGGTGGCGCAGCGCGCGATCCATTCGAGTGTCGCATCGTCGGCGAAAGGTGAGCCATCGGAGAACGTCAACTGGTCGAGACCTGGCAGACGCTCCAGCATCAATGCGCAGTCGGCCGCCACCCGATCGCAGATCTGCGCGTACTCGCCGCCCGTCTGCTCCTGCGCGCTAAACGCGTAGTACTGCAGATCCAGCCAGAAGTGATTCGCGCCTTCGGCAAACGCCGCCTCGACCCGATCGAGCAGCTCCGGCCACTGCTTCTGCAGCAGCAGGCGCTTCAGATGCGAGCGCAATTCCGTGCGCGGCGCGATGAGCCGCGTCCTGCCGCTGACTTCGTGCGGCGGCACTTCGGTAAGCGTGTCCCAGCGTACGCAGCGCATCAGGCGGTAGGACGCCAGATAGCCTTGCGGCTGGTCGCGCAGAAACTGCGCCATCTGCCGGGCGTGATCGAGCAGTTCGAAGGTGGACGAAACCTCGGTCGCCGCCGGCAGTGCCGCGGACGAAGCTGAACCGAACGGTGGGTCGCTGCTGTCGCTTGGCGCAGATAGCGGCGTTCCCACCCGGCCTTCGAAGCGGCGAAACAACGCGGCCAGCTCGGGTCGTGCGGCTTCGGGCCATTGCGCAGAGCGTTCGGTGATCAGTGCGAGCGCCGACAGCGTGCGTTCGAGCAGCGTGTCGGAGAGACCTTGCACACGATCAAGCCGGTCCGCGAAGGTGCTGCCCGAAAGCCATTCGAGCGCGGTCTTGCGGGCCCCGGCGCGGGCCGGCAACAGCATGTCGCCGAAACGATCGATGAGCGCCGACAGCAGTTCGAAGCCGGATGCCACGCCTTCCGCGCCATCGCGACGCATACGTCCATACACGTAATAGACCGCGAGACGCACATCTTTTGCGCGCTGCTTGAGCAGGCGCTCGGCGGTCTCGACGATCAGCGTGTCGTCGATGTTCGAGAGCTTGGCGACTTCGTCCTTGATCGCGAGGAAGTCGTCGTCGTAGCCGGGGTCGGCGCCGACGGGCACGCCATCGCCAATGGGACGCAGCCAGTCGTCCCAACGCCCCTGCGTCGAGCGGGCCAGATCGGACGGTGCGCGTGAGCCGAACAGCGCACTCAGAAGATTCGTAAGCATGACTACAGGTATCCCGGCGACGCGGTGGGGTCAGGTTTCATAGCGGCTCCATTCCGCCGGGCAGTGGCGTTTCAGCGTGCTTCGCGGCAACGCGCATCGCCTGCGGCAACGGCGGCGGACCGTCGGTCTGCGCGATTTTTTTTGCGCCCGTTGCGGCGACGGGCGCTTGAGGTCCCATAGCCGAGAAGATTCGCGCAGGCAGCACGAAGTTGCGCAGCGCCAGCATTTCCAGCGGACCCTTGCCGACGTCCGTGCGCATCACGAAACTCAACGGATAAGAGCGTTCCTGCGAGGCGGGCGTGAGCGGACCCTGTGTCGTCAGACTGTCGAGACGCTTCGCGCCGAGCGGCGTCATACCGATTTCGTACTCGTCTTCGTCATCGGCGATCGCGTCGGCGGCTCCGCTCGCCGCCGACGCCGCCTGCGCGGCTTTCGTTGCGCCAGCCTCCGTGGCGGCCTGCCACGTGAGCTCGAATGTCGCGCCATCGATAGGCTGCACCCGTGCCCGTTCGAGCATGCGTATGAACCCCCAGCGCCCGCTGAACTCGAAGCTTTTGTTCGTCCCGGCCTTCTCCGTCTGCCATTGCAAACGCGTGCCCAACCGTTGCGGATCGTTGGATGGCCACGTCAGCGCCTGCCACGTCTCCTGCTGGTTGTAGTAGTGCAGGCTCTGAGCGTCGAGCGTGAGCACCATGTCGGTCACACCCGCCGTCGGCACCGGCTTGAAGTCGAAGCCGTAGTGCGGCTCGCCCTGCGCGAGCAGGTGCGCGGCAATGCGCTGCAGCGTATTCAAGGCTGTCAGGAAGGCCGGATCGAACCTCAGCGTCGTATTGCCGGCAGGCGCCGGCACCCATTGGTCGCCCTGCAGTTCGAGCACACCCGCGAGCTGCGAATCAAGGAAGGCACCGATCAGCCCGCCCTGCGGACGCAGGAAACGCGCGAGTTCGGGCAGCGACGCATCGTTGTCCGTATTGGCGAACGGATAACGTCCCGCGAACGAACGGTTCCAGGTCGCGAGGACCGTCTGGCGCCAGGCGTCGTTCAGGCTTGCCTGCGCCGGTTGCAGCACCGCCTGCGTCGCCTGGGCGACCGGTCGCACGAAGAGGGCATCGCCCATGCCTGCCCACTGCGCGCCGAGACTCGCGGCGATCAGTTGCGCATAGGCGTAGGTATCGGCCAGCTCCGAACTTTTGCCCTGGAAGAGCGACTGGGCGACCTGTCTTGCCTGGGCGTCGGAGTCGGGGCTGTCGCTGATCTGCTGCAGTTTCAGCCGCAAGGCCGTCACGCGATCCATGAAGCGCAGCAGGCTCAGGTCGCCGCTCGCGCCGCCCGTCGCCCTACCCTGCGCGACGAGGCGTAGCACCGGCCCGAACAACGCGCCCAGCGGCCCGGCGGGATCGGGTCTCGCCGTCTCCGGCCCCTCGACCTTGCCGCCGAAGACGCGCTGCGCCTTGTCGACCAGCGTGTCGGATAGCGACGTCTTCAACGCCCCCGCGCCGCCCTGGTATTCGAGCGTCTTCAACAGCGCGAGCACGGGCGACTGCCGTGCATCGGCCATCAGTTTCAACTGCTGGATCGCGGACGGCAGCGTCGGCGATGGCTCCCACTGCAGCGTGTTCATGAAACCCTGCCAGTGATCCGCGTAGTCGGCGAAGTAGCGGCTGGTCAGCGACGCTTTCATGTCGTCGGCGGACTGTTCCGGTGCTGTGCGTTGTGCATCCGTGGCCAGCACCCAATCGCTTGCCACTTCGTTGCGCTTCGCGGCTTCGTCGATCGATGCTGCAATGGTGCCCTCCCAAGCCTGGCGGGTGAAAACGCCCGCGACCGACGATGATGTGCGCATCAGTCCACGCGTGTCGGTGCCGGCTGTCAGCGAGGCGAGTGTCTGGTCCGGGTAGCGGCTGCCTGCCGTTTCGAGCACGCGCTGGTAGATCGTGTCTTCCGAGTTCTTCACGCCGATTATCGCGAGCAGTGTCTGGCGCGATGCGTTGACCAGTTCCTGGCGCGACTGGATGCGCCAGTCTTCATGCGCTTTCAGGTGCCGCGCGTAGAAGCCGAGCAGCCGCCCGGACAGGTCGTGCTTCTCGCTGGTGGGCAGGTCTGCGTTCGCGCTCCAGTAGCGTGCGAGTTGCGGGCCGATGAACGCTGCGTCGGCACGGCCTGGCTCGGCCAGCATCAGGTAGGTCTTGAGCGCCTTGTGGCCGTCTAGCGCGAGGCGGCTGGTCTGGTCGTCGAGCTGTCCGGTTTGCATCTGGCTCAGTTCGACGAGCGAGGCTTCGAGGTTTCGCTGGATAGGGGTGACGAGGATGGTGCGGCTCGCCCGGGCATAGGGATGCCACAGTGCGGCGAGGACTTCGCGGTCGTGATTCAGACCCGAGCGCAGATGCCACGGAGCACCATGCCGTTGCCGGTATTCGAGCGTCTCGATCTGCTGCTGCAATGCGAGCGATATGCGCAACGCCGCAGGCGCACCCGCTGCCGCTACACGCGCCGCATCGGCGCTTGCGTGCGCGCTCCTGATCAGATGCAGGTTGCCGGCGAACGAGATCGCCATCGTCAGACACCAAGCGATCGTCCCCCCGATGAGTGTCATGGCCAGCGCCCTTGGCCAGTAAAAGCCCACGTGCTTACCGCGATGGACGCGCAGGCCGCGGCCGATCTCCTGCCATACGGGCAGCAACGCGGCCGGCTGCTCGTACGGCACTGCGCCGGGAATGCCGGGTTGAGTGCTGACGTTGGCCGCATCGGTAACGGGAAGCGGTGCTGCCATCGGCTGGCGCGGCGCAAACACCGGTGCGAACATGAGACCGTCTAGCGGCGCACGCAGCCACTTCGACGCAATAAGCGCCTCCCAGCCCGTCACAATGTATTTGTGCTGTTTGCCAATATAGGCCGAGACCTGACCGAAATACGTTATGGGCATCGGCTCGCAGCATAGCTGGACACCGATCGTCCCTGTGCGGTATTCAAGCGTCGTCAAACGATCGCTGAGTTCGCTGGCAGAGCCCTGCGCTGCGCGCGTCACCGAATCTGACAGAAAGACGCCGACTGCCTGGAATGCCTCGGGCTGCCGCCCCGTTGTCTGGACTGCGTGCAGGAACGTCACCGGTGCGGCCCAACCCAGGTCTGTGGCGATCTTCGCGAGCGTGCGCGGCAGGTCACCGTCGGGCTGGTTTCCCTCTCCTGGGCGCATGACCTGCACCAGGCTGTCGACCGGACGCTTGCGTCGCAGTTGCCTGATCTGCTTGCGCCACAGCGCAGCCTCGATGCCCTCCGGTGCTGCATGCACAAGAATCCCATCGGCGACCTGCATGATGCCGGCCTGCTTCAGCCCTGGCGCGACTTCGTCGAGCCGTTCGTCGCTGCCATTGACCATCAGCCACGGCCTCCGGTAGCGCCAACGCCAACCGTGCCAGGCACGCAGTTCGTCGCACAAATATTGCAATCGCGCATCGCGCACGAGCGCCGGCGCGACCGTGATGGTTTCAAGGCCGGTGTCCCGGCGGAAAATCCGCCCTGCCATGCTGTACGCGCCTACACCCATGGCACCGAGATGCAGGATCAGGATCGCCGCGAGGGCGACCAGAATCCATATCGAAGCGGTCTTTTTTGCGTCTGACGTCGGGACGTTGAACATCCCGCCCTGGAACCAGACCAGCACTAGCGCAAGCGCGGCCAGCACGATCGCGACCACGACCAAGCCCCAGATAGCAAGCGTCGAGGTTGCGGTAGAGGGCGGTTCCGTTGAGGCGGCCGCGGCCAGGTTATTTGTCGGATTCGTCATGCGAGGGAGGAGAATTCACGTAGAGGATCGCTGCCTGGGCGCGTTGCGCGTTATGCAGAATCAGGTGTGGACCCACCAGCCCGGACTCGACAGCGGCGGCAATCGACAGCCAGCCGTCGGCGGCACCCGCGCGACCGATGATGCGATCGACGCGGCGCTGCGCGTCCTGTTTCGAGACAGTAGTGAGCGACGCCTTGGCGAGCGCGGCGAGCAACGCCGTATCGTGGGTGGCGTCAAGGCCGCTAAGCCAGGCGGTATGGATTGCCTGGGCGTCGACGTTACCCCACAGCACGGCGTTGCCGAGTATGTCGCTGAGCCCGGCAAAGTCGTACGCCACTGGGCGGTGCAAGGTCCCGAGAACCGTGACTGGTTCGGGCAGCCGCAATACGCCAGAGCCGAACAGCACTGCGACACTGCCTTCGGTGCTACCGGCAGACGGCGGATTGCGCTCGTCGTGCCATCCGGCGGCGATTACCAGCAGCGGGCGATGCTCGCCCGCGTCGAGCCACGCGTCGGCCACCAGCAGGCCGTCTGTGACAGGGACGGCCGAGCAATCGAGCGCGGGCAATCCGGCGATCCCCAAGGCATGACGCACATCCCGTACGCGCAGTTCTGCCGCATCGGCAGAAGCAAGCACCCGCACGGCGGGTGCATACGTCGGACCGTATTGCGATAGTGCGCGCAGACGGCCGGCGAGCGGATCGAGAGTCTGGGCAAACATCGCAACATAGGGCGAAACCTCCTTGGTAGAGGACCAAAGTTTCGGGGCGTTGTCTTGCCCTGTATCGTCAATCACGGCGTCATCCGCTCTTACCCCCGTATATTTTTCATTAGAGACGTCAAATTTCGGGAGAGGATCATCATCTGAAAAACGGCCATGCATTAGCCGACCAGATCCACGACGCAAGGCCTGCGCCTTCACTTGCGGCGTGCCTGCAATGATCACTTCTGCGAGACCCTTGCCGCCGAGCGGCAGGCAATACGCGGCACCCAGGATCTGCAGTGGCCGCTGTGCGTAACTCACCCGCCTGTGCAGCCATGCCTGCCGGTGCCGGTTGCGGTAAAGCGCCTGCACATAAAACGCGTCGTAGCCGGCGCGAGCAATGCCGAGCAGGAGAAGAAACAGTCCGTTTGGGGCACCCGCGACGCAGAGCCAGAACCACGCGCCGCGCGCGGGCTCACCCACTGGCCACAGCAGCAACGCCACCGGCGCACCGATCCCGCAGCACAAGCCCCAGATGATGAGCCACCGCACGAGACGCGGCTTATTGGTGGGGTAAGTGCTCGACAGGCCCACAGCAGACAAATCGACCGGCATCGTCAGGCGATATTCACGTTGAGCAGCGAGGAGATCAGCCGGCAGCCACATACACAGCCATGGTGGTGCATCGCAATCCACTTATCGCCCTTGCCGGGAAACCCCTCGCGGCCTTCGGCAATCGTCGTCTTGCCATGCTTCACACAGAGCGCCTCATCACCTTTGCACGCGAGAGGCTCGCCCATGAACGTCATTTCCGACGAGGCAGTGGTTACCTCACCGCCGTTTTCCAGTTTGTCGCCTTTGCGTATGGGAGATTTCATCATTAACAGCTACCTCTGCGAACCACAGGGTTGATTTTGGATAGATGGGTTATTACCGCATTCGATGCCAAAGCACGACAATAAATAAAAAAGAGCGCGACGACGAAAGATCGAATGATTTTTCCCGCGCCAACAGAGGTAAGAACAGCACACCAATAAGTAAACCACTTTATTTAAAAAGCACAGTACATGCGTCATCTGTTGCCATGACGCGTCGACCTTTCTGAATGTCCCATACCCCCGGATAGGCATCTGTCGAGCAGTCCATTTGCCCATCTGGAGCAACAAAGCGTCCATCAGGCGATATGATCGACGTGCCGGCGTCGCCACTACCACCAAAGGCGAATTTCCTCAGTTCGCCTGGTTTTTTGCCCTTGACGTATGCCCCCTTTATTGACACAAGGTTTCGCGACGATCCAATGTGGGCAACCGTAGCCAGATATAAAAATGGCTCAACAGCAACAAAGTCAAGGGCGACATAAATTCCTTTTGAAATATTTATGTCGGATAACACACCCACATTCGATGGGATAGAAAGAACATGGACTGCGCGCCCTGTCTGACAATGGAGCAGCTCCTGCTTCATAACATATCCGGTCTCGGACACCATGACCGCCCCCTTGTCGTAACTTTCAATCGCATATCGCGGAATCTTGTCGAGCAAGCAAACTCGTCCATTATTAAATCTCAGCGAAGAACCGATCACTTCGAATTCATCGGCGAACGCCTCTCCGCCGAAAAATATAAAGAAAAAAATCAGACAAAATTTGTACATTTCAATTTGCTCACGAGATTATGTTCTTGGCCAACCTGACATATTGAAGCCGCCTGGCTTCATCCATATACCCACCATTAATCGCATAGGTAACATCGCGCGAGATTCGCCTCTCGTTCGCCCTGTCTGCATCAGAAATAGCCATTTGCGCAAAGTCCTGATCAATACGTCTGGCGACATTTGGCCTGGAAAATCGCAAATAAAACCCTCCGCTATCCAGACAATTTTCTGGAAGGCTTACTTTCTCGGGAGAATCAATCACCGCAGGAATTCTTGTCATGCCACTTCGATGACGTGCCGCAAACGCCGCGTCCAACCACCATGATGCGGTGAATGACGCCCTGGAAATCCATGATTTAAATACCCAGTAGTCCGTATAGTTGCTTCGTCCGGTCAGTTGCTTAAATCCTCTCCCCCGAAATTTTTGGGCGTCCTCACGATCGCAGTTACCGTTCTTCCAGTCATAGGAACCCGTAATTCGCACTCCGTGGCTATTGAACTTTACCGATCGAAACCAGGCATCGTCCTCCGAAGGCATCTGACCGTACCAATGCCCCAAACTGGACTCCAAAACTGTGGACGCCGGGTTGGTGACAACCCCATGAAATCCGTCACTCTCGAGGTGGCCGCCCATGCTGGTTTCCTGCATCGACGATAGCCACGCGCTTTCGACAGCACCTTGCCCAAGGAAATGGGCAAGCCTCGTTGGCGATGTCAGGCCATACTTTCGGGTCGCTACATTTAGCGGCTTCAAATATGTTTCACGTAGTTGATGCGGCGGTGGCTGCTGATGCCTGCTGTAGCGGTTATCTGAATAGATCTGCTTAAATTCACTTTGACTTAACCACCCGCATTTCCTGAAATGCCGGATAAACGCGAGCGGATGAAAGAACCAGACCTTCTGTCCGGCAGGCAGTCCCGTCTTGTCCCAAAACTGGATCTCCTTCAGGTACTTGAGGAAGTCGTTGTAGCCCTGGTCATTGCCGTGATAGAACCCGCCATCATCGAGCAGTTTCACGAAGCGCTCCTCGTTGTGCGTGCTGTCCCATTCGCTGGGAGCGTTGCAGATGAAACCGCGCAATTGCGGGCGCACGTGCGCGTCGTTCCTCACATATGCTGAAAGCACATCGGCCCTCGCGGCTTCCGTGACTTGCGACTGTTCCTGGAGCGATTCGTGACCCACGGCATCCATCAGCAGTTTCTTCAACGCATCTGCGTCGCACAGCCCGTCGCTGCCGAATGGCGTACTACCGTCGCTGATCTTCTGCCAGCCCATAAAAAACGGGAAATCTGCATCGGACAGTTTTTTGATCGCCGCGCGGCTGACGTCGATGTAGCCTTGCTTCCCGGCGGCGTAGGGCACCTGCACCCATGTCGGCTGTGTTGTGGTCGTGGAGAGGACGCGCCCGAAGCGCAGCAGCTCGTATCCGTCACTCGGACATGCGGAATAGAGCGCCATCGCGCGTCTGTAAAGATCGTATTCATAGTCGGCTTCGGGTACCGGCTGGGGCGTGAGCAGCGTGCGGGTGCCATCGTCCGCGACACTCCATACGTTGGTGTATTTCGTCCCCTTGTTGAAATACGACTCCACGGCCAAGGACACAGAGTTCGTATGTGCCTGCCCCGGCTCGAACTGGATGCCGTGCAGTTTGTGATGCTCGTCCGTTCCTGGCGGCAACCCATGGAGCTGCTGTCCGGCAGGGATCAGGTAGTAGGTGTGCCCCCAGCAGTCCGAAGTGGTCGCTGTGGGCGGCGCGGTATTGCCGAGCTGGGTATGGCCGAAATACGCATCGAAATCCCCCGGCGTCATGAAGATCTCGAAGTGCAGGTATTTAAGACCCTGGTAGGCCCCGAGGAAACCCACTATGTCCTTGCGCTTAACCTTCTTCCCTCCGCCCGATACGGCGGGCGTCACCGCTCCCTGGACATCAGGGCCGGAAGGCATGCGCAGGAATGCTGGCATCTGCATTGCATCATGTCCAAACGATTGATACTCGGCGAGCGGCAGCAGGTGCATATAGAGGGAATAGAACGTCAGCGTGCGACCTTCGCCTGTATCGGTCGTGTGCTTGAGCAGCACGAACCCCGCATGGCTGTTGCCGGAATCTATTGCATGCTGGCAAACCCGATGCGCTACCACCTCGCCATCCGCAATGGCATACACCGGGCTGTGCATCTCAGGTGCCAGGTGCACCCCGCAATGCCAGCGCCGGTCGAACGCAACCGGATAGATGCCGTGAGCAAGTTCGAACTGGTCGACGGCGTCCATCATGGGATCCGGCTTCGAGGCGTCGGTCGACGTCAGGCCGGACGCAGGCAGGAAGGGAGGGCTGATGATCATGGGCTTCTAGCGCGTATGGCAGTACTGTTCGCTTACTTTGAGATCGCTTTGCGGTAAGACGGGTAGCGGGGACGCGACGTTATCCGGCCCCTGGAAGGTGAACGATGCGGCCTTGATGACAAACACGCCCGGGCAGTGGAAGGTCATGTTGCCGCTCTCGATCACCAACGAAGCTCCGCCGCTGTTAAGCGTGATCTTCGACTTCGCCGACACCTGTACATCCGCGCTTTCACTCGCGACGCGCAGCTGTCTGTGCGCGAATAGATCCAGTGCATCGTTCTGCGCCTGGATTTCGACCTTGCCCTTCGCCGCAAACAGCTTTATCCCGAGCTTGTGCGCACACATCGAGATCAGATCGCCCGCCGCCATCGTGACGCGCTTCACCGCGCTAAGGTCGATATGTTTGCCGGCGCTAACCATCATGTTTTCACTGGCGGCCTGCTGGATTGAGCGCGGCGTCACCAGCGCGATGCCGGCCGGTGCGCTGGCGATCAGGCCGGCGCTTCCAAGCTGATCGAGCGCATCCAGCAGGCTGGATTGCGTCGCCTTGTCGGCCGGCGTTCCCTTGGCCTGCGTGGTCGCATTCACCAATGCCGTCACCCGGCTCAGAGCCGACTGCAACTCCTTCAGGGCGGCTTGCATATCTAGCTGCTGGCCACCGGCATTCGGCTGGTCGTCTGCCGAAATGAACATGCCCTTGCCACCGCGGATCGCGCCCCGCCCCGACGTGCGCAACTCGAAACCTTCGCCGCGCCGCTGCTTCTTCGAATCGACCAGATAACCGAGATTCAGCTGCGACTTGCCGGAGTGCTCGGTCGACAGCTTGATACTCTCGTAGCCCTTCCAGTCCTCCATGCGAAGCTTGTTGTTCGCCTGCGTGCGGATCACATTGCGTGAGAGCCACCGGTCCTGATTCGTGATCAGGTCCACCGCCTGGCTGTGGTGATGGAACTGCGAGATATACGGTTTGTCCGGATTGCCGTCGCGGAACTCCAGCACCGCTTCGTCACCGTCCCGCGCGGGGAAGTGGAATCCGGTCTGCAACTTGCCCGCAAACGGTTTGGCCAGGCGCAGCGGCACGCATTCGCCGCCTGGATTCCATTCGTCGAAGTCCAGGTCGAAGCGCACCGTGTAATGACCCTGCTGTGTCAGGTACGCGTACTCGTAGTTGCCTGGCGAAGTCACCCGCGCGCTCAGCGTGCCCGTGATCTTCGGCCAGGTATCCTGTTCGAGCTTCAGCCGGAAACGCCGGTCGGCCGGAATTGCCCTGTACAGGTTGCGATACGCCTGATCGCGCGCCCCAGTATGCGTCACCTCGATGATCACCTGGCCGCCTGGCGCATCGGGCAGGTCTTCATCGAGGCGCAGCACACGTGCCGGACGCAGGTCCGGGACGTTGCTTTCACCTTCGTAGACGATCTGCCACGCAATCTCCGCCTCATGGCGTAGCTGTGCTTCCCACTGCGCACCTTCCTCGTCAAGGTGATGCGTACCGAAGATGTACGACTGCCCGTAAGTGGTCGTGTCGTTCTTCGCGACGTTCGCGCCGGCCCTGAACCGCTCCCACGCCTGATCAGGGTTGTAATCAGCCACCAGAACCGATTGCGGCACCGTCTCGGCGTGCATCTCCAGCGCGAAGACCGACTCGATGCCTGATTCCAGTCCCGCCTTCTCACGGTATGGCACGCTCAGCTCGGGCGTATAGATGTAGTGGTCCACGTCGTCCGCGAAAACCAGTACATCTCCATGCTCGCCGGATACGAAGTAGCTGTAGATCCCTTCCTTCTGCATCAGGATCTGGATATACGACAGATCGGATATCTGGTACTGGAAACGGAACGGATACTGCGGGTGCTGACGCCGCAGCCTGAAAACGAACTGATTGCCTGTAAAACCATGACGGCGCAGGATCGCCTCGATAATCTGCGGCCCACTCTGCTGCTGGTAGATGCGGCTCGCGCGCGTGAGTCTCAGGCGCGCGATGTGCGGCTCGACCACGATCCTGTAGCCGCTGAAGTCCTTCGTGGTTTTTGTCCTGCTGAAGCGCGTGATGCAGCCCGCAAACACGCGCGGCTCGGTGCCGTCCGACGGGTCGATCGTAAAGGTCGCGTCGCGGCCAAGATAATCGCCCCGGGAAAGCACATCCGGATGCGTCAGCTCGACGGTAATCCGGTACGGGTCGCCCATGCGTTCGACTGCAACGAATGACACCACCGACAATTCACGGCCGTTGGCCGGCCCCGTGACGCCCAGAAAATACGGCTGCCGACTCGCCAGCGCTTTCAGGCTATTTGCGAACTCTTTCACGCTTACGGACAAATCGGTCACTTTTTTTATTCCCTTGGCATAGAATCAGCACCCACATCTATAAAACGGCTTTTTACGACAACTGGCATGAATGTTCGCGAGCAAAGATAAACGCTTTGAACTCCATTGTGAATAGCACATCGGCCTTTTCTCATGACTTGGCAAAATTTCCCAATTCAATTATTTTGAGATGAAATTTATGCTATCAATTCGCCCTAACACTAGCCACTCCAATTGTTATCTCAATAAATAAAGGGAATAAAATGGCAGAGAGCTTCCAGAATGAGGTACCTAAAGCCCGGATTAATATCAGATTGGACCTGCACACCGGCGGCGCACAGAAGAAAGTCGAGCTGCCGCTGAAGCTGCTGGTCATGGGCGACTACAGCAACGGCCAGGACACGCGGGCACTCGCGGAACGCACCAAGGTCGATATCAACAAGAACAACTTCGATTCGGTACTCGCGGACTACAACCCGAAAGCGAGAATCTCCGTCGAGAATACGCTGGCTGGAGACGATTCCGAATTGCCGGTCAATCTCGACTTTAAATCGATGGATGATTTCAAACCGGATGTCGTCGCAGGCAAGGTTCCCGAATTGCGCGCACTGATGGCCGCGCGCAATCTGCTGCGCGACCTTAAATCGAATCTGCTTGATAACGCCATGTTCCGTCGCGAGCTTGAGAAAATCCTCAAAAACCCGGCTTTGTCGGATCGCCTACAGTCCGATTTGCAGAAAATTGGTGAATCCGCACCGGCAGGACAACAATAACGGCGCTCATTGAGGAATATCAACCATGCCAAAAAACGAAACGGGGTTTCAGGGCTCGGCGGCAGCGGATACGGTCGTGCTGGACGCGCCTGATAAAAGTGTCTACGAATTCCTGTGCGAAAAGATCAACCTGACGCCGGTCAAGGAAACACGTCCATTCCACTCCTTCCAGAACGCCGACTCGCTCTCGGAATCATCGCTCGATGAGCGCGTCGCGCAGGCGATGAGCGTGTTCCTGAAAATGATCAAGGACTCGTCGCAACAGGTTGATCGTCTCGACAAGAGCCTGCTCGACTTCCACATCGCCCACCTGGATCAGCAGATCAGCCGTCAGCTCGACGCAATCATGCACAACGAAGCGTTCCAGCAAATCGAATCGGCATGGCGCGGCCTGAAGTTCCTTGTCGACCGCACCGATTTCCGCAAGAACGTGCGCATCGAAGTGCTGGACGTGTCGAAAGACCTGCTGCGTCAGGATTTCGAAGACGCGCCTGAAGTCATTCAGAGCGGTCTGTACCTGCACGCCTACATTCAGGAATACGATACACCAGGCGGCGAGCCGATCGGCTCGATCATCTCGAACTACGAGTTCGACCGCAGCGCGCAGGACATCGCCCTGCTGCGCAATATCTCGAAGGTGTCGGCGGCGGCGCATATGCCGTTCATCGGGTCGGTGTCGCCGAAATTCTTCGGCAAGGATTCGATGGATGAAGTCGCGAGCATCCGCGACATCGGCAATTACTTCGATCGCGCCGAATATCTGAAGTGGAAGAGCTTTCGCGACTCGGACGACGCACGCTATATCGGTCTCACGCTGCCGCGCTTCCTCGCGCGTCTGCCGTACGGCCCCGATACGACGCCGGTGCGCGCATTCAACTATGAGGAAGCGGTCAAAGGCCCGGACCACACGCGCTATCTGTGGGCGAATGCTTCGTTCGCATTTGCCGCCAACATGGTGAAGAGCTTCATCAGGAACGGCTGGTGCGTGCAAATCCGCGGCCCGCAGGCGGGCGGTCTCGTCGAAGACCTGCCGATCCATCTGTACGACCTGGGCACCGGCAATCAGGCGAAGATCCCGAGCGAAGTGCTGATTCCCGAAACGCGCGAGTTCGAATTCGCCAATCTCGGCTTCATTCCACTGTCGTACTACAAGAACCACGACTTCGCGTGCTTCTTCTCGGCGCACTCGGCGCAGAAACCCGCGCCGTACGATACGAAGGAAGCCACCGCGAATAGCCGCGTCAACGCCCGTCTGCCGTACATCTTCCTGCTCTCGCGCATCGCGCATTACCTGAAGCTGATCCAGCGCGAGAACATCGGGACGACGAAAGATCGCCGTCTGCTCGAGCTCGAACTGAACACGTGGGTCAAGTCGCTCGTCACCGAAATGACGGACCCGGGGGACGATTTGCAGGCATCCCACCCGTTGCGCGAAGCCAAGGTGATCGTCGAGGACATCGAGGACAACCCCGGCTTCTTCCGCGTAAAGCTCTTCATCGTGCCGCACTTCCAGATCGAAGGGATGGATATCAATCTGTCGCTCGTCTCGCAGATGCCAAAGGCGAAGAACTAACCGAGCCTTATCCGGCTTGGCCGGTAGTTCCTGCGCGGCGGCCTGCGAGGCGCCGCGCGGTGTGCATTTCAATGCGAAACCGTGTCCCTCTACGGACTTCCTATGGGCGTCCAGGGCATCAAACAACGATGAAGATAACAAGACCGCTGTGGGCTCAGGGGATTTTCATGACACCCCAGCATTTTCAGCAACAGGCGCTGTGGGACCGGTACGCCGATGAACGAATCGCGCGCATCGGCAGTCCCGATCCGTGGGGAGTCAGCCGCGTCGCGTTCGACACGCAGGCGTTGACGATCAACCGTCTGCAACTGACGGCGCTCGATCTGCGGCTACCCGACGGCACCTTCATCGACACCGAATCCGCCGACCGCCTGCCGCCTACGCGCGATCTGGCCGATGTACCCGCGCAGACCGAGTCGGTCGTCGTGCTGGCGGCGCTGCCGCTGATCGACCCGCAAGGCGGCAACTGTATCGAAGCGGGCGACAGGCCGGCGCGTCCGCGCCGCTTCACGCGGGAATATCTGCAGGTCGCCGATATCAACGGCGCCGGCCGCGAAGAAATCAGCGTCGAGCGGCATACGCTGGTGCTGCTGTTCGACTTCGAGGAAGCGGGCGACTACGTGAGCTGCCCGGTCGGTCGCTTCGTGCGCAATGCGCAGGGCCGCTTCGAACCCGATCCCGCATTCGTGCCGCCCTGCCTCGTGCTGTCTGCGAGCGCGCAACTGACGAGCCGCATGAACCGCCTGTCGGAAATCCTCAGCGCCAAAAGCGCCAGCCTCGCCGTACGCCGGCGCGAGCGTTCCGATCAGATCGCCGACTATGCGGTCGCCGACGTGTCGCTGTTCTGGCTGCTGCACAGCGTGAACAGCACGTGGCCGGATCTCGCGCGGCTGTGTCAGAGGCCCGATCAGCACCCCGAGCGGCTGTACGGGGTGCTCGCGCGTTTGGCCGGCTCGCTGCTCACGTTCTCGACCACCGAAACGCTGCAGGCTATCCCGGCGTATGCGCACGACGCGCCGGAGCCGGTGTTTGCGGAACTGGAGTCGCTGATCCGGACACTGCTCGATACGGTGATCCCGTCGCGCGTGGTGCCGATCGTGCTTGAGCGGATTCGCGGTACGGCCTGGATCGGCAAAATCAACGACGAGCGGCTGGTCGCGGGCGCCGACTATTACCTGTCGGTCCAAGCCGGTTTGCCGGCTCATGCGCTACTGGATCAGCTACCGCGTCTGTGCAAGGCGGGCGCGCCCGATGAGGTCGAGCAGATCGTCAATTCCGCACTGTCCGGCATTCCGTTGCGCACGATGCCACGGGTTCCTGCGGCGATTCCGGTGCGCATCGAGAACCAGTATTTCGCGCTCGATAGCGCTCACCCCGCATTCAAGCGCATGGTGAATGCACGCGCATGTCAGTTCTATATCCCCGCGTCGATGCCGGACGTCTCGCTCGAACTCTACGCGGTGCTGCCGACATGAAGTCCACCTCGACACGCCCCATCCACACGCTGCTGCCGGTCGCGCTGCGCGATACGGCGCTAACCGTCGCGAGTCTTGCCACCCATCCCGCGCCGCCCGCCTTCGATTTGTTCCGCCATCAATGCAAGCAGCAGGTTCAACGGCTGCGCGAGGAAATGCAATCGGCGGGGCATCCGCATGACGTGGTCGAAGATGCCGTCTATGCGCAATGCGCGCTCCTCGACGAAAAGGCGCTCAGCAATCTGAAGGGCCTCGATCGCGACGCATGGGAGCGCGTGCCGCTGCAGGTCGAAGAGTTCCAGAGCAACGACGCCGGACACGAACTGATCGCGCGTATCGAGCGCCGTCTCGCTGAGCCGCAACCGGTACTGCCGCTGCTGGCGATCTTCGGCGCGGTGCTCGATCTCGGCTTCGCCGGCAAGTTCGCGCTGGCCGGGCGCGATGCACGCGTGGCACTCGTCAAGGCGATCGGCGCACGTCTCGGCCACGATCACGGTACGGCTGGCCCCGTCGTGATCCGGCCGCGCGCCACGAGCCGCTGGACATGGCGGCTTTCGCCGCTGGCCTCGGTCGTGATCGCCTGCGTGGTCGCGGCCGCCGTGTACGTGGTGCTCGATCAATGGCTCAGCGCCTCTATTGCCGGGATCGCACATTGATGGGGCCGCATTTGACTGGTTACCCGAGTGGCTACCCGTATCGCACACTGTTCGTCTGGGTCGCGCTGCTGGCGTTGAGCTGGATCAAGCTGTGCTCGCCCTGGCCGGCGGGATGGAACATGGTTTGCCTGATGCTCGTGGTCTTTGTCACGCTCGTCGCCATCGTGGTCACGACCAGACGGATGCGAGTCCGGCGCGAGGCGACGCGCCGCGCGCTGCATGCGGTCGACGCGGCACTGAGTTCGCTGCCCGCCGACGTCAAGCGCAATACGCCGCTGGTGATCGCCGTCGGCCATACCGGTGATGAACTGGCGCAGGCGTTCGGCGCCGATCCTGTGCGCATGACCGACTCCGCCGTGTGGGTGCGCCACGACGATCCGGCGCGGTTGATGCACGTGGCTGACGCCCTCAAGCGCTGGCGTGACGGCCAGGGGCCCGACGCCGTCGCGTATCTGCTTGCCGCCGACCAGGCCATGGGGTCCGTCACCTTGCACGCGGGACTGAAGCGCTGGTGTTCGGCGATCGGCGAGGCCAGCCGGGCAGTCGGCTATCCATTGCCGGTGTGCGTCGCGTTATACGCACGGGAGACCAGGGGAACCGCGGACGAATGTCCGTGGTTCGGCGTGTCCGGCATCGGCGGGATGCAGCCGGGCCGGCTGACGAATCTCATTGCCGCGCGGCTCGCGCAGTACACACACATGGCCAGTCCGGAGATCGCGGAGGAGCGCCAGGCGCGAGCGCACCGCACCGCCCTGCTCGACAGCCTAGTGCGCTGGGCCGCTCAGGCGATTCTGCCCGCGTTCGCCGGCACGCAGCGTGGCACGGTGCAGCTTGCGGCACTAGGCGTAACCGGCATCAATGGACGTCCCGCTTCGGACTCGCCATATGGTCGGTTCGTGACCGGCATTACCGAACTGCCGCTCTGCGCTGCGGACGGCGCGGCGCTGTCCGAACCGTCACGCATGTCGCCTGGGGGGCGCTGCCGGCTGCCCGAACCGCTGATTCGCGGAATCCAGCCTCAGCCCGTCAGGCGCGCGCTGCCGCGTGCGCTCGCGCATGCGTTCGTGTGTTTAGCCGCCGGCTTCTGCGCGGCGGCCGCCGCGGCGGCCTGGCAGAATCGCGCGCTGGTCGAACGGGTCGTCGGCGATATGGCCCGCTACACGAGTATCGCGCCCGCGCAGGCCGCGGCGCGCGTCGATGCACTGAAGGCGATCCACCGCGATCGCGATGAACTGGAGCGTTATGCGCGGTCCGGCGTGCCGCCTCGGCTCGGATTGGGCCTGTACCGGGGCACCCCGTGGCTCGCGCCCATCAACGCGTTGATTGCAGGCTATCAGCCGCCGGTGCCGCCGCCCACCATCGAGCTGGACAGCATGTCGTTGTTCCGCTCCGGCAGTGCGGTCCTCAGTTCCGGCTCCAACCGCGTGCTGGTCGGCGCCCTGCAGATGATCAAGGCCCACCCGGACAAGCGCGTGCTGATTGCCGGCCATACCGATTCGATCGGCAATCCGGCAAGCAATCTGAAGCTCTCCGAAGCGCGCGCCGCCAGCGTGCGCGACTGGCTCGCGGACGCCCCGGGTATCGCGCCCACGCGTTTGGCGATTCAGGGCTACGGCGACACGCGTCCCAAAGCCGCCAACGACACTGACGCGGGACGCGCGGCGAATCGCCGAGTCGAGATCACGCTCGTTCCCGATTGCCGCAAGCCGCAGCTCGCCAGCACGAACGGCAATGACAGCAGCAAGAATGGTTCTGCCCCCCAAGGCCAACCGGCCTGTTTATTCGAGTAAAAGGAGAACAACAACATGGCAATTCCGGCATACATGTGGATCAAGGACGATGGCGGCGCCGACATCAAAGGCTCGGTCACCGTTCAGGGCCGTCAAGGCAGTGTCGAAGTCGTGGCGCTCGATCACGGTGTCAGCATTCCGACCGACTCGAACACCGGCAAGCTGACCGGCACGCGCCTGCATCTGCCGATCAGGTTCACGAAGGAAACCGACTCATCCACGCCGTACCTGTACAAGGCGGTGACGAGCGGCCAGACGCTGAAGTCGATCGAAATCAAGTGGTACAAGATCGACGACGCGGGCAAGGAAAAGGAATACTTCAACACGAAGCTCGACAATGTGAAGGTCGTGGCGGTCAACCCGAAGATGCACGACATCAAGGACCCGGCGTTCGAAAAGCACAACCACCTCGAAGAAGTGCAACTGCGCTACGAGAAGATCACCTGGTCGTACAAGGACGGCAACATCATCCACAGCGACACGTGGAACGAGCGCTCCTGAACCGCACTCTCCAAAGCTGGCTTTGCCCGTTCTGATCCCCCGAATGGATCGGGCACCAGCTTTTTTGCCAGTCCGCTCCGCGCAGGCTGGCTCTTTTCTTCGCCGCTTTCTCTAGCCGCTTGCCGCCATGACCCATCGCGACTTCTCTGCGTTCCTGCGCCGTCTCAACGATCATTGCGCCCGCGCGCTTACCGATGCGGCGAGCCTGTGTGAGACACGCGCCCATCGTGACATCGAGGTCGAGCACTGGCTGATCAAGCTGCTCGAACTGGGTGAAGGCGATATCGTTTCCATCATGCGCCGCTATGAACTCGACGTGAACGGCATCTGGAACGGGCTGCTGCACGCCATCGACCGTCTGCCGCATGAACTGCGTGGCAAGCCGGCACTGTCTCGACGGCTCGGCAAGTTGCTCGAAGCCGCGTGGATGCGCGCCTCGCTCGAAGAGGGTTCGCCGTCGATCCGTTCGGCCCATCTGCTGGCCGCACTCGCGGACGCGCCGCATCTGCTGCGTGCGCCCGATGCGTGGGCGCTGCTGTCGGTGTCCGCGACGCAGATCGAGCGGCTCGCGCAAGAACTCAACCGGGCCTCCGTTGAAGCGCCGATCGCTACAAGCAATGCGCACGATGGCATGACCGCGCGCATCGCCGGACACGCTGCGGGCGGCGAAACGCAGCCGGCGCCGTGCGTGCGCGGGAATGGGCTCGCTCACCCCGTCTCGGAAGCGCTCAAACGTTTCACTATCGACGTTACCCAGAAAGCGCGCGAAGGCAGGATCGATCCGGTGTTCGGGCGTGATGTCGAGATCCGGCAGATGGTCGACGTCCTCGCGCGCCGGCGCAAGAACAATCCGATCCTCGTGGGCGAACCTGGCGTCGGCAAGACTGCGCTGGTCGAAGGGCTCGCCCTGAAGATCGCCGAAGGCGACGTGCCGGCGGTGATCCGCGAGGTCAGCGTGCTCGCGCTCGATCTGGGTCTGCTGCAAGCCGGCGCAGGCGTCAAAGGCGAGTTCGAGCAGCGTCTGAAGAACGTCATCGAAGCGGTCCAGCAAGCGCCGACGCCGGTCCTCCTGTTCATCGACGAAGCTCATACGCTGATCGGTGCGGGCAACACCGCAGGCGGCGCCGACGCGGCGAATCTGCTGAAACCCGCGCTGGCGCGCGGCGAGTTGCGCACGATCGCCGCGACGACCTGGTCCGAATACAAACAGTACTTCGAGCGCGACGCGGCACTGGAGCGCCGCTTCCAGATGGTCAAGGTCGACGAACCCGACGACGACAACGCCTGCCTGATGCTGCGCGGCCTGAAGGAACGCTACGCGCAGCATCACGGCGTGCACATCACCGACGCCGCCGTCAGCGCGGCGGTGCGGCTGTCGCGCCGCTATCTGACGGGACGCCAGTTGCCCGACAAGGCCGTCGACCTTCTCGACACGGCAGCCGCGCGCGTGCGCATGAGCAGCGACGCCACGCCGATCGCGATCGCCGCCTGTCACGCGGAGCGCGCTGCGCTCGACGTCGAACGCGTCGCGCTGACGGAGGATCAGGTTGCGACGTCGGCTGATGTCGGCGAGCGGCTGGCTGCCATCGGCGCGCGCCTGACCACACTTGCGCACGAAATTCACTCACTGGATGAGGCTTATGCTGACCAGAAAGCGGCCGTCACTGCGCTCGTCGCGCTGCGGGAGCAATGGCACGCCGCCATGGACGAATCCCGACGGCGCGATCTTCAGCACGAAATCAGGGCTGCACACGACAGACTCGTCGGATATCGCACCGAGACGCTGATCGAGGCAGAAGTCGACGAAGCGGCGATTGCGCACGTGATCGCCGACTGGACCGGCGTGCCGGTGGGCGGCCTGCTCGAAGACGAACTCGCCGCTCTGCTCGATCTGGAAGCGCGACTCGGATGCGTCGTGATAGGCCAGGACGACGCGCTCGCAGCGGTGGGAAAGAGCCTGCGGGCAGCGAAGGCCGGACTGAGGTCCGACGACGCGCCGCTCGGCGTGTTCCTGCTCGCCGGTCCTTCGGGCGTCGGCAAGACGGAAACGGCCCGGGCGCTGGCCGACCTCATGTTCGGCGGCGAGCGCTCACTCATCACGATCAATCTGTCGGAGTACCAGGAAGCGCACACGGTGTCGCAATTGAAGGGCTCGCCGCCAGGCTATGTCGGCTATGGCCGGGGCGGCGTGCTGACCGAAGCGGTGCGTCAGCGCCCCTACAGCGTGATCCTGCTCGACGAACTTGAAAAAGCGCACCGCGATGTGCTGAACCTGTTTTATCAGGTGTTCGACCGCGGCTTCATGCGCGATGGCGAAGGGCGTGTGATCGACTTCCGCAACACCGTGATCGTGATGACGTCCAATCTCGGCGGCGAGCAGATCGTGGCCGCCACGGAAGCGGCCGCCGAAGCCGGCGGCGAAGTGACCACCGCCATGCTGATGGAAGCGATCCGGCCGATACTGGTCGAGCATTTCCAGCCGGCTTTGCTTGCCCGCTTTCAGACCGTGGTGTACCGGCAGTTGACGTCCGGCGCATTGGACGCCATCGTCCGGATGAAACTCGACAAAGTCGCGCACCGTATCGGACGCCGCTTCGGCGTGCCGCTCGCGTGTGACGACGCGCTCGTCGCCGAACTCGTGAGGGCGTGCCTGCTGCCCGACTCCGGTGCGCGCAACATCGACAGCCTGCTCGATCAACAGATACTGCCGGTGCTTTCGCGTGCACTGCTCGAGCGTATTGCAAAGCAACGGCTGCCTTCGCGAATCGTGCTCGCGTTTTCGGAAGAAGACGGCATCACCGTCGATGTCGACGACGCGCCCGAGGTGGCCGCATGACACGCGGCGGGCCGGGACTGTTCGAGGCGGTGACGGGCCACTTTGCAAACGGCGCGCGAATCAACGATTACGACGCGGCGACGCAGACGTTCCTCTCGGTGCAGGACAACATCCAGCGCATCCTGAACAGCCGCCGCAACGGACTCGCCCATCTGCCCGACTATGGGCTGGATGACCTGTCGGAAATCTATCGGCATCTGCCATCGTCGTCGCACAGGCTCAGGCATGCGATCGAGGCGACGGTGCTGAAATACGAGCCGCGCGTGACCAGAATCGAGATCGACATCAGGGATACGGAGCCGGGCATGCTGTTGAGTTTCACGATGGTTTGTTATCTGCATCGGGAAGGGTTGGTCAGGTTTGGTACGCACTTTACGCCTGATGGGCGGACGCGGCTCGATATGCTTAAGGGGCGATTGAATCGGGACTGAGGGCTAATGGACTGCCCGCAAACCGGACAGGTGCCCCAGGCAACGCGACATCGCAAGGATCTCGCACGCGATCGGCCAGCCGGGCCCCGACCTCTGGCTGACCGTGGCGTTCACCCGCGGCCACGCTGGCATTAAGCGCCCGCCCGCGCGCTTTTTCATCGACGGCGTGAAAGCGCTCACCTGCTTCCGTGGGCGCGCCCTTTGAGACGTCAAACCGTCTTTTTGGAGCGCCAGGCTTGCCCATCCGACATCGAAGCCACGCCAGCAGGCCGAAAACCCAGGCGCGGCGCGCGCCCCAGTTGCTTTGCCCCAGGTTGTCACCTAGAATTTTTGCTAGCGCCCTCTTTTGGAACCTGAAGACGTGGCTTCGAACAGCGGAAAACCGGTGTCGTCGTTTGTTCCTCAGGGCATGGTCGGCCTGTGGGTCGTCCTGTTCGTCATCTGGATGATCGCCAATGCGTCGCTTGCCGTCGAGCCGGCAGTCGTCGGTGCCGCGATCACCTTCGTATTGGCCCACGCCTTTGCCTCATCCAGCGAAGCCTGGCGCCGGCTGCGCCTGACACCTCGCGCGCTCTATCACTTTCTCGCCTATAGCGGCACCTTCCTCCTCGAACTGGTGCGCGCCAATCTCAACATGATGGCGTATGTGTACTCCCCGCGTATCGACATCAAGCCCGGCATCGTCAAGGTCCGCACCCGTCTGCAAACGCCGTTGGGCCGCCTCGCGCTGACCAATTCGATCGCGCTCACGCCAGGTTCGCTCGTCATGGATATTCGGGACGACATACTGTTTATCCACTGGCTCGACGTCAAGACCACCGACATTGACGAGGCCACTCAGGCACTGGTCACACCTTTCGAAAAGCATCTGGAGAAAGTCTTTGGCTGAGATCATGCTCCAGATCGCCACCGTACTGATCTTCTTCGCGATCCTGTTCGGCGTGATTCGCCTCGTGCTCGGCAAGACGCTCGTCGACCGGGTCGTCGCCATCGACATGCTCACAGTCATCTCGATCTCGCTGATCGCGCTGTATGCCCAGGTGTCCGGCCGTTTCGTCTATATCGATGTCGCGCTCGTCTACGGATTGCTGAGCTTTCTGGCCGTTCTCGCGATTGCTCGGTTTCTGGAAAGGGGGCTGTAAGCCGTGCTCGAACTGCTCGTCCTGCTGGTATGCGCGAGTATTCTCGTAAGCGGCGTGCTGGCCGTCTGCCTGAAAAATCTCATGGCCGCGATGGTGAGCTCGGGACTGGCGAGCCTGTTCGCCGCAGTGGCTTTCCTGCTGCTCGCCGCGCCCGACGTCGCGATGGCCGAAGCCGCGATCGGCTCGGGGCTCGCAACGTTCATCTTCCTCTACGCGATTCGCAAAACCGGCTATGAGAAGGGCTAGCGCATGATCGAACTGATCGGCAGCACGCTCATTCTGGCGGGCGCCGTCTTCCTGTTCTCCGCCGGTCTGGGCCTGCTGCGCATGCCGGATGCCTACACCCGCATCCAGGCCGGCACCAAGGCATCGACGCTCGGTAACATGCTGGTGCTGCTCGGGCTCGCCTTCTATCACCCGGGCTGGACCTTCAGGCTGATACTCGTCGGCTATTTCGTGCTGGTGACCAACCCGGTGTCTTCGCACGCGTTGTCGCGCGCGGCATGGCTGATTCGCACGCCGATGAGTTCGTCCACGATGACCGACGCGCTCGCCGCAGATGGACAGCGCGACGGCGGGGAAAAGGAAGCGTGATGCGCCGCGTGTTCACCCTGCTGACGGTCGCACTGTTCGCGCTGATCTTCTGGCGCATCGTCGGCGGCTATAGCGAGTTGCAGGCGCTTCGGCCGCTGGCCGAACACTATGTCGTGCAGGGGCCGATCGAACTCGGCGCGCCGAACATCGTGACTGGCATTCTGATCACGTACCGCGGTTTCGATACGCTCGGCGAAGTGGCCGTACTGTTCATGGTCGCGGCAAGCGTCGGCCTGCTTCTGAAAGGCGAAAGCGCAACTGCGCAAGCCACCGCAGAACCCGGACCCGCATCCGATGAAGAGCACGATACCCCGCGCCGGCCAGCCGGCGAGATCGTGCGCACCGGCACCCAGGTCCTCTTGCCGATGATCCTCACCTTCGGCGCCTATGTCATCGTCAATGGCCACCTTTCCGCCGGCGGCGGCTTTCAGGGCGGCGCCATCGTCGCGTCCGGCGTCATGCTCATGCTGCTCGCGCGGCCGGGCGCCGCGCTGAATGTCGCGCTGCTGAGCGTCGTCGAGTCGTTTGCGGGCGTGGTCTACGTGTTCATCGGTATTCTGGGTCTGGTGCTGGCGGGCGGTTTTCTCGACCCCCGCTTCCTGCCGCGCGGCGAGTTCGGCGCCTTCTTCAGCGCCGGCGCCATTCCGTTGATCTCCGCATTGCTCGGCGTCAAGGTCGGCGCGGAGCTGAGCGTCATCATCGACCGGTTCAGAAGCTGAGCAAGGAGAACAGCGCATGACCACGGGCCTACCGGTTTCGACCATCCTGCTGATCACGGGATTCTGTCTCTCGCTGATCGGCTTGTGGGGAATGCTGACCCAGCGCAACATTCTGCGCATCATCATCGGCTTCGCGCTGATCGACACGGGGCTGCACATCGTGATGGTCGCGACCGGCTATGTCACGGGCGGCACCGCGCCGATCATCGACGCGGCGTTGAGCAAGGCCAACGCCGCGCGGCGCGCGATCGATCCGATTCCGTCGGCGCTCGTGGTCACCGCGATCGTGATCGGCCTGTCGGTCACGGCCATCATGCTGGCGTTCGCGATCCGCCTTTACGCCGCCAAAAAGACGCTCTCCATCGACGCCTTCACCGAGTCGAAATGGTAGCCGCGCTGTTTCATCCGCTGCACATCTTCATTCTTGGCCTGGGCGGCGGCTTCGTCATTCCGTTGCTCTACCGGCTCGGCAAGCCGTGGTTGACCGGCGGCTTCTTCGTCGCGCTCGGCGGTATCGTGCTAGTGAGCGGCGTGTCGTTCTTCAGCCTGCTCGACGGTGGCCAGACAATCAACGTGCTCACGGCGGGCGCATTGCCGCCGGTATCGATCAACCTGCGCTTCGGTGTATGGGAAGGCTTCTTCACGCTCAGCGTCAACGTGGTGGCACTGCTCGGCGCGCTGCAGTTGTGGGATCGCCTGCGCGGCAACTACGCGGCGCTGCTGCTGTATCTGATCCTCGTGATGGGCATCGACGGCATGGTGATGACCCGCGACCTGTTCAATCTCTTTGTGTTTCTCGAGATCGTTTCCATCGCCACCTACGGGCTGCTCGGACTCGATCGTACGCCCGCCGCACTCGCCGCCGCGTTCAAGTACATCATCGCGACGGTCATCGCATCGACCTTCTTCCTGCTCGGCACGGTGCTGCTCTACTACGTCGCAGGCACGCTGAACATCGACGACCTGATCGCGCTCCGCGCCGATCTCAACGGCCCGATCGCCGTCACGGCGTTGCTGCTCGTGTTCGCCTGCCTCATCATTGAACTCAAGCCGTTTCCGGCGAACGGTTGGGGGCTCGACGTCTACGAGACCGCACCAAGCGGCATCGCCGCGATGATTTCGGTCGGCGTCTCGGCCGGCGTGTTCTTTGCGCTGCTCAAGTTATTGCCGCTCTTCGAAAACCAGCTCGGCCTGATTGCCGTGTCCGGCGGCGTCACGTTCCTGTTTTCCAATCTGCTCGCGCTCAGACAGAAGAAGCCGCAGCGGGTGCTCGGCTATTCGTCGATCGGACAGATGGGATTGCTGATGCTGGCGCTCGCGCTGCTGCACCAGGTCGGCGCCGACAGGTCGATCCCGCTGGTGGTCGGCGGCCTGTTCGTCAACCATCTGTTCGCCAAGGCGGGACTGTTCTGGCTCATCGGCATTCTCCGGCGGCACGGCACCGACGCACGCGCGATCCTGTCGCGCAGTCCACTGCTGATCGGTCTGCTCGGCCTGTTCATGGTGGCTATCGCTGGCCTGCCGCCGTTTCCCGGCTTCTGGGCGAAATGGGAACTGGTCATGCAGTTGACCATCGCCGGCAAGCCCTACTGGATCGTGCTGATCCTGACCGGCTCGCTGCTCGAAGCGGCCTACATGTTCCACTGGTTCGTGCGTGCGTTGCGTCCGCCCGAGGAAGAGACCGCGGACCGCCCCGAGCTGGTCGCGCTGCTGCCGCTGTTCGGCGTTGCCGTTCTGCTGATTGGCGCGGGTTACGCCGGCGCTTCGTTCGCGGGCGCGGGATCGGCATGGCTGTTCTCGCCGTTGCTTGCGGGCGCACTGTTCTATGCCGCCGATCGTCTGCCGGGCCGGTTCAAGGGCGTGCTGACGCTGATTGCCGTTGCGCTGGTGGGCTCGTGGCTCGCCGAAGACGCGCACGGCATTGCGGCGCTGTTTGCATGGCTGCTGCTGGGCGGCAGTCTGGTCATCGCGGCGGCGAGCCTCTATCGCAGCGATGTCCGCGCCGGCTTCTATCCGATGCTGGTAGTGCTGCTGCTGTCGATTCCGGCGCTGCTGCGCGCCACGACGACGCTCGAATTCTTCTATAGCTGGGAGATCGTGACGCTGTCGTCCTGCTTCCTGATCGCGAAATGCCGCAGCGCCGGGCCGCATGTGCTGGCCTTCCTGCTGTTTTCGTTGCTGTCGGCGTTCTTCCTGCTGGCCGGTTTTGCCGCCGTTGCCGCGCTCGACGGCAGTATCGAACTCGCCGCGCTGGTCAGATCGGGCCCGGACGCAAGCCGCGCGTTCGTGCTGCTGGCGGCCGGCTTCCTCATCAAGGCGGGCGCGATCGGCGTGCACGTGTGGCTGCCCGGCGCATACACGGAAGCCGAGGACGACGTCACCGCGATGCTGTCGGCCGTCGTCAGCAAGGTGGCGATGTTCGGCCTGCTGATCGGCACCTATCTGACGATACGCTCTGAGGTCGGACTGGAACTCGCGCACGTGATGGCGTGGATCGGCATGCTGACCACGCTCGCCGGCGCGCTGATGGCGCTGCGGCAGAACGACTTCAAGCGCCTGCTCGCGTTTTCCAGCATGAGCCAGCTCGGCTATATCGTCACCGCGATTGCGTTGATGAGCCACCTCGGCTGGGTCACGGCGCTCTATCTGGTCGCCAACCACATGCTGGTGAAGGGCATTCTGTTCCTCGCGCTGGCGGGCGTCATCCTGCGCATCGACACGCACAACTTCGCCGAGGCGGGCGGTCTCGCCCGCGCGATGCCGTTCACGTTCACGATGGTGCTGATCGCACTGGTCTCGATGTCGGGCTTGCCGCCGCTGATGGGCTTCGGCGGCAAATGGCTGCTGCTGAGCGCGATGACGGACAAAGGCTGGTACGGACTGGCCATCTGCGGGCTGCTGGCGACGTTCGTCGGCTTTCTCTACATGATCCGCTTCGTCAGCGGCCTGTTCCTCGGGCCGCGACGGGCAGAGCAGGCGAACGTCAGCGAAGCGCCGCCCATGCTGCTCGTGCCGCAGTTCGTTCTGGTGATCGGCATCGTGGTGCTGTCCTTCTTTCCGAAGCTCCTGATCGAACCGGTGTCGGCGGCGATCGATCCGCAGTTCGCCTCGACGCTGGTGTGGGAAGGCATGTCGCTGGAGAGCATCTACGGCTTCTGGAACCCGACGCCCGTCGTCCTCGTGGTGCTCGCGGTGGCCGCCGTGCTGTTCGCGCTTTTCGTGCTGTTCTATCGCAGCCGGCGGCGGACGGACGACAACGTCCCTGGGTTCTTCCGGTTCTATCGGCCGATACTCGCACGCACGGTGCCGCCGTTCGCGCTGATGTTCTGGCGCGGCGTCTCGCATGTCGCACTCGCCGCAGCGGGAAGGATACGGCGCGTCTATACCGGCAACGGGCAGACTTACGCGCTCTATGTGCTTGGGTATTTTCTCGTGCTTTATTTCGCGAGTACGGGGTTCGGGACGGGGTTGGCGCGGTAGCGGTGGTGACGTACCGCGCGCATCGCAGCTCACGTGTCGGCGGTTGCCGTCGTCCCGGTCGCAATCTCGTCGAGCGTTCTGCCGCCCGTTTCCATCGCGAATGCGCCGATCACTATCGAGCCGGCCAGCGAGACGAAAGCGAAGTAACCGAACACCGCCTCGACGCTCAGATACGTCAGCAGCGCACCGATGATCATCGGCCCGATCACCGACGACACCCGCGTCACCGCCGAAGCCGCACCGGCTCCCCGGGCGCGGATCCGGGTCGGATAGACCTCGGGCGCATAGACATAGATCCCGCATTGCACGATGGCGATCAGCGCGACGCTGATCGACGCCAGCACCGACACCTGTTCGGCCGGCACGCGCGTGCCGGCGAACGCGAGATACAGCATCGGAATCGCGGCGCCCAGAAACGCAATCGCAAAGGTCTTCTTGCGGCCGAGCCGGTCGATCACGAAGATGCCCACGAGCGTGCCGATCAGCGTCGCGATCATGCTCAGCATGCCGTAACGCAGTGCGACGTTCAACGGCAAGTGATACACGGTCCGATAGAGAGAGGGCAGCCACACCAGAATGCCGTACGTGGTCAGACTGCCGCAACAGGCCATCAACCAGACCACCAGCGTGCGCGCAGCGAAACCCCGCTGAAATAGCGCACGAAACGATTCCTTCTTGTGATCCGCAGGCGTCTCGACGACGCGCGGCGCGGGCAACTGCGCGTATTGATCGCGCG
Organism: Paraburkholderia sp. SG-MS1; assembly: GCF_012275575.1. GTDB lineage: Bacteria > Pseudomonadota > Gammaproteobacteria > Burkholderiales > Burkholderiaceae > Paraburkholderia. Next base: position 35,671 of record NZ_NPIH01000209.1, read on the forward strand.
GCACCGATTGCTCGATCTTCTCGACGATCCGGTTCGCTTCGGCGGCGCGGCCATTAATCGCCAACCAGCGCGGCGACTCCGGCGCGGCACGTGGCAAGATCGCGGCGAGCACGATCGGCAGCGCGCCCACCAGGAACATCACCTGCCAGCCGTACGTGGGAATCAGCCACATCGCGGCAACGGCGGCAATCAGGTTGCCGACCGCGAAGGTCGATTGCAGCACGAAAATCAGCCGGCCGCGAATCTTCGCGGGACACAGTTCGTTCATGTAGGTGGCCGACACCGGCGATTCACCGCCAAGACCAATACCCTGAAACAGGCGCAACGCGATAAACACCACATAGCTCGGCGCATAGGCCGAAGCGAGACTACCCAGCGCCAGAATCACGAGAAGCCAGCGCAACACGCGTAGTCGTCCGAAACGTTCGGCGGCCGCGCTGAAGAGCAATGCGCCGATCGTCTGCCCAACGTAGCCGCCCGACACCAGCAAGCCCGCTTCGCCCGGTGACAGGTGCCATAAGCCGATCAGCACCGGCAGCACGTAGGCAATCGTCAACGCGTCGAAAGCGTCGGTCATATGAACGACGCCGACCACGCTCAATACGCGCGCGTGCCAGCGCGTGAACGGCAAGCGCTCGATGCGAGCGGAAATCGTCGCCGCGTCGTGCAGATTGCCTGCGGGCGCGATGGCGCGGGCGTCGTGCGGTTTTACTGTGCTCGAGAGATCCATCATGTCCTCAAAGGGTGATTGCGGGGACGCAAAAAACTGGCCGTCCGGAAGGGGAAATGCGCTGCTTCGAAGGCGAGCAGCTTCAATGCCTGAACACCGGCGTCACGCGAGATCGAGCACCAGCGTCCCGCTCTTTGCGCCGGATACGCAGATCATCATCACGTTGTTGGCGGCCTTGTCGGACTGGCTCAGCACGGCGTCGCGGTGATCCGGACAGCCGCCGAGCACGCGCGTCTCGCACGCGCCGCACAGGCCTTCGCGACAGCTGTAGTCGACATCGACACCGGCTTCGAGCAGCACATCGAGCAACCTCGCGCCGGCTTGAACGGCGAGACGGCGGCCGCTCTTCGCGAGTTCCACGATGTAGCTGCTCGCTTGCGCATCGACTGTTGTCGCCTCGGCGGCGAATCGTTCGATATGCATGTTGCCGATGCCCGCTTTTTCACAGGCGGCTTCGAACGCGCTCAGCATCGCGTTCGGGCCGCAGCAGTATGCGTGAACGTCAGCAGGTTGTCGGGCGAGCACCGCAGCGAGATCGAGCGGACGACCGTCGTTCTCGGCGTCGAAATGCAGATGCACACCGCCTCCGAGAGCGCCGAGTTCGTCGAGAAACGCGGCTTGCGAGCGATCGCGCGCGCAGTAAATCAGACGCACGTCGCGGCCTTTTTCGCGCAATCGGCGGTACATGCACAACATCGGCGTAATGCCGATGCCACCGGCAATCAGCACCGTCGACATCGCGTCTTCGTCGAGTGCGAAATTGTTCCGCGGTGCGCCGATCGGCAGAACCGCGCCACAACGAAGCTGCTCGTGCACGAAGCGCGAGCCGCCACGGCTGTTGACGTCGTCGAGAATGGCGACCACATAGCGGCCCGCGTCGTCCGGCGAATTCACCAGCGAATAGCTGCGCGTGATGCCGTTCGGAAGATGCAAGTCGATATGCGCGCCCGGCGTGAAACGCGGAAACCCGTCACTGTCCGCCGGAATGAGTTCCACGCTCAGCACGCGCTCCGCTTCGTGGCGAATCGTCCGGACCCGCGCGCGGATGCGTGTCTGTGCGCGGTTCACGACTTCGCCGCCTGTTTGCTCTTGCATGTTTCCCGACTCTCCATGAATTGACGACGCACTGACGACACGCGCGCTTACGACGACTCGGCCACTTCCGCGTCCGTTTGACGCGCGCCGTGCACCGAGAAGAAACGCGCCCGATTCACCTTCTGGCCGATTGCCGCTTCATAAGCGTCGCGCACGCTGTCGGGCTGTCCGTACTGACCGATGAAATCGCGCAGGTACGCACCGAGCAAGGGATGCGCGGCCAGTTCGGCGCGCGTCATGCCGTTCAGCATTTCGTCACGGCATGCCGATGGCAGAAATACGTTGTGATTGCGGGCGCTATCCGTCATCAGGCCTTTCGGTTGAGCGCCGGCGGCCAGCGCGTCGAGTTCCTCGAAAAAGCGCCGGCGCAGCATCACGATGCCGCGATCGCTTGCCCCGAGGGTTTCGCGCGTGCGATCAGTGATCGCACCTTGCCCGACCCACGCGGCGAAGTCCTGATTGGCAACGTGAGTGGTGATCCAGTCGCCGTTTTCATCGCGCAGCGGACCGTACCAGGCGGGAATGTGCTCCTGCACGTACGGCTCCTGTTCCTTGGGCACCTTGTTGAACACCCACAGCAGGCTCAGTGTGTTTTCATCGTCGATAGGAACGCGCCATTCGAAGTGATGCCCGAGATAAAAGCCGTTCGGCCACAGCGTCACGCGGCCCGTCGTCCACATCGGGTTCTGCTCGGTTTCGTGCGCCCGCAATCGCTTGTAGACGAAGCCGAAATCGAACTCTTCATACTTCGCGCTCAGATGCGTCGGCACGTGTTCAGATTGGCTGTCCTGTTGACGTTCTGTCCAGTTGTTATGCGTCCACTCGAAATGGATCGGATCGATCGAGTTTTCCTGGCATTGAAACCAGTTGCAAGGAATCTCGGCCATCACGACCTGCGCGAAACCGTTCGTGTAGTTGAACGGTTCCCAGTCGGGCAATTCCGGCGCGGGCGACGGTCCCATATACGCCCAGACCATGCCGGCCTTCGCGCGTACTTCATATGCGGTGATTTTTGTCTTCTGACGCAGGCGTGCTTCCGTATCCACGATCTCTTCAAACGGCTGATGCGTGCACTGCCCACTCGCATCGAATTCCCACCCGTGATATGCGCAGCGCAAACCGCATTGCTCGACGAAACCGAACGCGAGGTCCGCGTTCCGATGCGGACAACGACGCTGCACGAGCCCGAACTTGCCGCCCAGATCCTTGAACAGCACGAGGTCCTCACCGAACAGGCGGATGGGGCGCACGGACTTCTGGTCAAACTCGGCGACGCCGGCCACCGGATGCCAGTAGCGGCGGAGATAGTTGCCCATCGGCGTGCCCGGACCCACTTCGGTGAGCAGCCGGTTCTTTTCCTGACTCAGCATGTTTTGTGTCCTCGAATAATGGAAACGCCGCCCGCCGCGACCAGCGCGTACCGCGAGCGATGAGCGAATTCTTGGCGACGCGGCAGGGCTGCACAACCTCTCCAAAATCCAGAAAGGTTGCCGTTCGTCCATGGCTCATATCGTTGCGAACGCGCGAGCAAGGGTTTAACCGAAGCCGTTTTTCCTTGCCGTCAAAAATAATCCACTTCAAAATGACTGTTCATATATGTTCTATGCGTTCATTTTTGAACGTTACGGCAAAGATTCAACGCGAGGGAAGCATGGAAATCGGGATTGTCGGTGGTGGGATCGGCGGGTTGGCGGCAGCGATTGCGCTGCGCGAGGCAGGGCATCGTGTCACCGTGTTCGAGCAGGCGGAGCGCTTCGGGCGGGTGGGCGCGGATATCAACCTGACGCCGAACGCGGTTCGCGCGCTCGACGGCCTCGGCGTCGGCGCGCAGTTGCGTGAAACGGCGGCTCGCCCGAATGCCCGCATCAGCCGGATGTGGGACACCGGCGAAGAAACCTCACGCCTCGCCATGTCGGACGAGGCAGAGCGCAGATACGGCGCACCGCAGTTGACGATGCACCGCGCGGACGTGATGACCGCGCTGGAACAGGCGCTTCGCCCAGGCGAACTGCAACTCGGCAAACGCACCGTCGAATTCCGTCAAACGGACGATCAGGCGACACTCACCCTGGCCGACGGTTCGACGCACGCGTTCGATCTGCTGCTCGGCGCGGACGGCATTCACTCGGGCGTGCGCCAATATCTGTTCGGCGACGAGCGGCCGCAGTTCACCGGCATCGTGTCGTATCGCGCGGTGGTGCCGGCCGAGCGGCTGAGCGGTGGTGATCTCGGTGCGTTTGTCAAATGGTGGGGGCCGACCGACGACCTGCAGATCGTCACGTTCCCGCTCAATCGTGGCCGTGATGTGTTCATCTTCGCGACCACGTCGCAAAGCGACTGGACGCATGAATCCTGGACCACGCCCGGCGATCCGGACGCCTTGCGCCGCGCGTATGCGAGCTTCCATCCGGAAGCGCGCAAGTTGCTCGATGCGTGCGATACCGTGCTCGCGTCGGCGTTGTATATTCGCGATCCGTTGCCGAAGTGGACTGGCGCGCGCATGGCGCTGCTCGGCGACGCCTGCCATCCGATGATGCCGTTCATGGCGCAAGGCGCGGGCATGGCCATCGAAGATGCGATCGTGCTGTCGCGCGCGCTGACCGGCGTCGAAGCGGACACGCTCGGCGCGGCGCTGGCGCAATACGAACGCGCGCGGCAGGAACGCACCGCCAAAATACAGATCGGCTCGCGTGGCAACAACTGGCTGAAAACCGGCGGCAATGCCGACTGGGTCTACGGTTACGATGCGTGGACGGTGCCGCTGGCGTGATCCTCGTTTAACCGGAACACCTTGAAGATGACCGACACACCCGACAATTCGAAGGCCACCGACGCGTCGGCGTCACCGGTGGAACGTGCGTTCCGCCTGCTGCGTTTTATCGCGGAAGGTGGCTCGACGGCGAACCTTAGCGACGTCGCGCGACAGATCAACGTGAATCGCGTGACGGTCATGCGCCTGCTCGAATCGCTGAAATCCGTTGGGCTGATCGAAGTCATTGCGCCAGGCGGCTCGCATCGGCTAGGCATGCCGTTTCTGACGCTGGCCGCAAGCGCGCTCGGCTCGTCCGATCTGACCTCGCGCGCGCGTCAGGTGTTGCCGGGACTGGCCAGTCGAACCGGCTTGTCCGCGTATCTGGCGGTGCGCGAAGGAACCGAGCTGATCTATCTGCTATGCGAGACACCGGACACGCCGCTCGTCAGCCGGATTCGCGTCGGCAGCCGCATTCCCGCGCATCGCGCGACACCAGGACTCGCGATGCTGGCCCATCTCGACGCGTCGGAACTGGCCACGCTCTACGCAAACGCAAACCAGCCGAACGCCGGCGCGAACGACGACCAGCCGGATTGGGACACGTTGCAAGCCGCGCTCGATACCGTGCGCGCGAACGGTTGCGCGTGGAGCTTTTCGGGCCTCGAAGCAGGCATCGATTCGTGCGCGGCCGCTGTCATCGATAGCCGCGGCAACGTGCTCGCGGCATTGAGCGTGGCCGGGCCGAATACCGCGTTCACGAACGACGGCACGCTGCGCGCGACTGTCGAAGCCAGTGTCACAGCGGCCGCTCGGGAACTTTCGCGTTCCAGCCTGTAGATCTCGCCCGCCAGTTTCCTGGCGGTAGACCTTTCCTTCCGCAAAATCGCCGCTATTTTGCCGTTGTTTCGCCGGTGGCTCGCGCCGCGCGAGAACGGGACGATCGGCTACTTTTCAGAGACCTAAGGTCCTTGGCGGCGTTTTTTGCGTCACCAAGAATCTCCCCATTCGCCCACTCCATTCCGCTGAATTCGCTGAATTTCGAGGGGCGATGCGCCCCGTGCGAGACGGCATCTGAACCGTTCGCCGCACGCCGCCTGGGGAGACCGGTCGCCATGACCGACTCCGGACCCACAAAAAAAGCAGGGCTGCATACAAGGCTTGGAGAAACATGAAGGTCAAACGGAACGTCAAACGAACGGCTGCCTACACCGCGCTTTTCGCCGCGATCGGCGCCACGACGGCGCTCGCCACCGCCGACGCACGCGCACAGAGCAGCGTGACGCTATACGGCATCGTCGATACGGGCGTGCAGTACTACAACAACGCGGCGGGTGGCGGCTCCGTGGTCGGCATGCCGACGCTGACCGGCGAAGTGCCGTCGCGTTTCGGGCTGCGTGGCAGCGAAGATCTCGGCGGCGGCTTCAAGACGTTCTTCGTCCTCGAGAACGGGTTTGCGATGAATAGCGGTGCGCTTAACTACGGTGGACGTCTGTTCGGCCGTCAGGCGAATGTCGGCGTAAGTTCACCGTACGGGTCGCTCACGCTCGGGCGGCAGATGAACATGTCGATGTACGTGCTGCTCAACGCTGACGTGATCGGCCCGTCGATCCACTCCATGGCGAGTTTTGACGGCTATCTGCCGAATGCGCGCAGCGATAATGCGGCGGGCTATCTCGGCAAGTTCAACGGGGTCACGGTCGGCGGCACGTATAGCACCGGACGCGACGCGGCGGGCCCGGCCGGGCCGTCGGCGACCAACTGCGGCGGCAACGTCGCGGGCGATCCGGTCGCATGCCGTCAGTACACGATGATGCTCGCGTACGACGCGTCGCAATTCGGCGTGGCCGCTTCGTACGACGTAATGCGCGGCGGTGTCGGCGCGTCGGCGCCGCTGTCGAATCCAGGGTACACCGACACGCGCACCATCGTCGACGCGTACGCGATCTTCGGTCCCGCGAAAATCGGCGGCGGCTGGATTCGCCGCAATACCTCGGCCGCGGTGCATAGCCAGTCGGACATCTATTTTGTCGGCGCGACGTATCACGCGAGTCCGGCGCTATCATTCGATACACAGGTGCTGCGCTATTTGCTGCGCGAGACGTCGAGCTCGACGCTGTTCGTCGGCCGCGTGAATTACCTGCTGTCGAAACGCACGACGGTGTATACGTCGGTCGGATTCATGGAAAACAGTTCACGCGGCGCCGCGGCGGTTGCGGCCGGCGGATCGGTCGGCGTCGGACAAAACCAGCTTGGCGTGATGGCCGGCATCCAGCAGCGTTTCTAACGCGGCGCAGTGCCAGACGCGAGACTGCGGTTCGCCAATCAATCCACCCCACGATTCACGGAGTCACACGATGGCGACCGATCTTCTCAGCGACATCCTGGCCGACTTACGCGCGGACGCGGTCGTTACCGGCCGTTTCACGTTGAGCGCGCCGTGGGCGATCCGCAAACCCGCCGTGTCCGGCGCGCCCTTCCGGATGGGCTCGGGCAGCCCGTTCTACCTGTGCGTCGCGGGGGCGCCCGCCGTGTATGTCGAACCGGGCGACTTCGTCCTGTTGCCGCACGGGCATGAGCATGTGATGGCTTCGTCGCTCGATGAGCAGCCGGTGCCGTTCGATTCCCTGATGGCCGACAAGGGCATCCATCCGCGCTTCGACACGCCGCTCGAATTCACCGCCGGCGGCGGTGGCGAGACCAGCGATCTCTACACCGGCATCGTCGTGTACCGCGACATCATGCGTAGTCCGTTGTTTTCGGTGTTGCCGCCGTTGATCCATGTTCGCGCGAATGATCCTGCCGTCGCGCCGTGGCTGGCAAGCACGCTGCAAAGCTTCATTCAGGAATCGATGACCTGCCAACCCGGCTGGGCAATCGCCGCCGCTCGCCTCGCGGACGTGCTGTTCGTGCAACTGCTGCGCGCGCATCTGCAATCGACGGCGAATCATACGGGCTGGTTACGCGGCCTCGCCGACCCACAGATCGGTCGGGCCATGGCGCTGATCCATCGCGATCCGCGTCGTGAATGGAGCGTCGCTAGTCTCGCGACGGCGGCCGGCATGTCGCGCTCGCGATTCAGCGCGCGTTTCGTCGAACTGGTCGGCGATACGCCGATCGGTCACTTGACCGCGTATCGCATGTACCTCGCGAGCGGCGAATTGACCGAGGGCAAACGCAAGCTGATCGAGATTGCCGAACGGGTCGGCTATTCGTCGGAGAAGGCATTTTCGCGCGCGTTTCATCGCTGGTCGGGAATGGCGCCGCGGCGTTATGCACGCAGTCCGCGCGATCTTCATAGTCTTGAGGAATAGGATGATGCCGAGCGTTCCAGGTTCGCGGCATTTCCGATGCCACGCTGCACGTATTGGACACAGGGCGTACGTCCTGCGCGGAAGATCCGGTGGGCTTTTCCGCTGTTTTGCGCGCGATCGCCTGTGAAGCACACGCGACGCGCCGACGCTGACGGGCGCGCAATTCAATCGCGGACAGTCGACACAGAGCGAGCAATCAAGAGGATCCCGAATGAATTTTGACTTCAAGCCGGGATGCTCTTTACCGCAGCGACAGCGGTGTTGTTTCTGTATCACAATCGGCTCTCGCTTAGCCGCCACAGACCGCTTGGCAAGAAGTCGTGCTCCAAGTGGGCGCGACTCTATTTCCCGATACGCTATCTGCACTCCTCCGCACTCTTCGCCAACGCCCTCGCGAACTGCGCAATCTGTCTGCCGTGCTCGATCAGATCCATCGCTAGCCGGAACGCCAGCACATCGGTTTTGTCCGCCAGTTGCAGCTTGGCAAGCACGACCTGGCGCGCCGCTGCCGCCATCTGTTCGACCTCTGCCCTCGCCGCGATGACTTCCGCTGCTTCGTTCGTGTAGGACTCGTCGATCGAGCGGACCGCCTGGACGAGATTGCGCATGACGGTGTCTGTAAATTGCGTCGTGGCTGGATCGCGCAAACGCGTGAGGTCGATCTGATGCGTCAGCCTTTGCTGGCTGACCGACACCAGATTGGTCCCGACAATCCCACTGATGCTTTCCAGGGTGGACACGATTTGCGTGAATGCGACCATCCGCTGACCTTCGTCCTCCGAGTGCTCCACCTGCGACAGGTGGCCAATATAGTGAAGAATCTCCGCTGCCAACCGGTCGGCTTCCTTGTCCCGGTCCAGCAGCAGGTTGATCTCTTCGATCGTCCCGTTCGAGACGACCTGGGTGCCGCGTCTAACGATGTCGAGCACCTCCTGCCCCAACCGCGTCAATTCGATGCGCACCCGCTGCAAGCCGACCGACGGCACCGTCAGCGACGATTTGTCGAGATAGAGCGGGTCCCCTGTCCGTTTGACCTCCTGCGCCCGCCTCGGCACGAGGAACTCGGCAAGCCGCGCAATCGGACCGGTGAACCAGATCAGGATCAACGTGCTTGCCACGCTGAATATCGTGTGGGCGTTGGCCACCTGGCGCGGCGTCTCAGCCGCCAGTCTCGCCACGCCCTGCAACTCCGGATAGGACGGCGACACGTGCCGCACCATGTCCGCCATCTGCGGGATGAAGAAAACCCAGAACAGCACGCCCAGAATATTGAAGATCAGATGCACCATGCCCACCTGGACCGCCTCGGGATTTTTTCCGATCGATGCGAGCAGCGCCGTTCCGCATGTGCCCACTTTTGCGCCCAGAATCACTGCGATGCCAACTTCGAGGGGCATCAGCCCTTGGGCTCCGAGAGCGATCACGATGGCGAGGGTTGCTGCGGAGCTTTGCACGATCGCGGTAAAGATCGCGCCCACCAGAATGCCGACCAGCGGGTTCTCCATGTCCTGCATCGCGTCGATGAATGGCTGGAACGTGCGTAGCGGACGCGTCGCGTCACCCATCAACTGGATCCCGAGGAAAAGCAGGCCCAGTCCGAGGACCACGCGGCCGATCTGGCGCAGCAGTTCGCGCTGGCCGAATGCATGCAGGACAAAGCCTATCGCGAGCATGAACGACGTTAGCTTCGATACGTCGAAAGCGATGATCTGCGCGGTGACTGTCGAGCCGATATTGGCGCCCATGATCATGGGCACCGATTGGGTCAGCGTCATCAGGCCGGAAGAAACGAAGCCGACCATGAGGACCGTGGTGATGGTCGACGAATTCAGCAGCGCGGTGACGACGGCGCCGGCCAGCACGCCGCGAATGCGGCTCGCGGTCAGCATGCCGAGTAGCGCCTGCAGTCTCGAGCCGGCAATCGCCTTCAGGCCGCCGGTCATGAACTCGAGACCGAGAAGGAAAAGAGCGAGGCCTCCGATCAACAGTCCGAAGATCTGCACGAGATTCAGGCTGTTGGGGTCCATTCCCGCAGTGTAAGGAGTCATCTTGCTGTTCCTTTTGTCATGACGCGCATTCATGCAAAGAACCACTGGCGGACGGCTTCCCTGTCCGTCTTCACTTTCGGCTTACACGACGGATCGCTGCTTGCGGTTCCAGGCGTTTTGCCAAAGAACAAGAGCACGGACGATGTGGGCTTACCTGGTAAATGGACGGATTCGGTCCTAGCCCGGTAAAGCGATGCCGCGCCACGGAGCGTTCGCGAGTTGCAGGGGCATTTTCACACACCCCCGAGGGGATGCGCTTATTCGGGCTTGCTTTCGCCTGAGGCGCCAGGTCGAATGGGTGGGACCGGATGTGCGGTGATGAGAGTCGCTGAAGGACTTTGGTATGGGTATCGAAGTACAAGTCAGCGATATGAGGCTCTTCGAGCTTCGCGATAGAGCCGGCTTATTCGCTCAAGCCAGAATAAGGCCCGTAAACGCAGAAACCCCACCTTTTTGGGGTGGGGTTTCTGTTGCTGCTGGGGAGCCTGACGATTACCTACTTTCACACGGGCAATCC